>DWXC01000030.1 GCA_019119395.1 Candidatus Borkfalkia stercoripullorum
GCGCTTTTTGAGTGCACGCCAAATGATGCGCGCCGCATTCACCCGTTGAGACCGCAAGTATGCGGCAAATTGTGTGCGCTTTTTGAAAAGCGTGGTTTTCAAACGCGCCTTAAATCTTTTTGATTCACGAAAAATGATTTGTGCTGACAAATCCTTTTTCCGTGAGTTTGAGGGCGCTGCCCTCTGCGGCGCGCTTTTTGAGGGCACGCCGTATCATGCGCGCCGCATTCACCCGTTGAGACCGCAAGTATGCGGCAAATCGAGTGCGCTTTTTGAAAAACGCGGTTTTCAAACGCGCCTTAAATTACTTGTATTCACGAAAAATGATTTGAGCAGACAAATCATTTTTCCGTGATTTTGAGGGCTCTGCCCTCTGCGGCGCGCTTTTTGAGGGCACGCCATATCATGCGCGCCGCATTCACCCGTTGAGACCGCAAGCATACGGCAAATTGAGTGCGCTTATCCAAAATGGCGATTTTCGGAAACGCAAATGACTATTTAAATGATATCGCGAAAAAGCGAAAACGACGCTTTTTGCTTTTTCACTCAATTTGCCAATGCCTTGGCTCACGGAAAGGGTGAATTTGCGGCACTGTATAATTTGCGTGCCCTTAAAAGTGCCGCAAAGAGGGGAAAACCGTTCGGGTTTCCCCTTAAATCACGAAAATTCGCAGGCGTCAGCTCGCCGAGAATTTTGTGAACAGATTATTCTACATTCTGCACCTGTTCGCGCACCTTTTCGATCTCGTTTTTCAGCGCAAGCCCGCTGCCCGTTACGGCGAGGTCGTTGCTCTTGGAACAGATCGTGTTCGCCTCGCGGTTGAATTCCTGCACCAAAAAATCCAGTTTCCTGCCCACGCGCTCCTCTTTGCAGATCGAACGGAACTGCACGATGTGCGAGCGAAGGCGGGTGAGTTCCTCGTCGATGTTGGATTTGTCGGCGAACACGGCGGCTTCCGTCAAAAGCCTGCCTTCGTCGAAATCCACGCCCGAAAGGATCTCCTTCATGCGGTCTTCCAGTTTTCTGCGGTATTCCTCCGCGACGAGCGGCGCCCGCGCGGAAATATCCGAAACGAATTTTTCGATCGTATCCATGCGCGAAAGCATGTCTTCGGCGAGTTTTTTGCCCTCTTTCAGGCGCATCGCGTTCAGGTTTTCGAGCGCGCCGTCCAAAGCGGCGACGAGTGCGGAAACGAGCGCCTCGTCCGCGCCCTGCACTTCCTCCTGCCGCACGACGTCCGCGCACTTCATCAATGCGTTCAAAGTAAAATCGTTATCGAGCGCGGGGAACTGCTTTTTCAGCGTTTCGGCCGCTTCCGCCCAACTTTTTGCCGCGGGCATATCCACGTACAGATTTTTCGGCTTTTCGCGCTTGTCCACGAGATTGATATAGATATCCGCATGGCCGCGCGTAAGTTTTTTGCGCACCGCCGAACGGATGACCTCTTCATAGGCGTTGAAAATTTTCGGGCTCTTGACGGAAATATCCAAATAGCGGTTGTTGACGGTCTTTATTTCCACCGTCATGTCGATGCCTTCCGCTTTATATTCCCCTTTCCCGTAGCCTGTCATGCTGAACATGAGAAAACTCCTTGCGTACGTTCTCGCGCCAAGCCGTTCTTTCGAGATGAAAAAATCCCGCTTTTCTGCAACCTGCATTATAGCAGAAAACGCAAAAAATTTCAACTCATTTTGCCGCGATTCCGCCTTCCTCCAACATTTTTACAAATTCTTCTTCCCCGACGACGCGGATACCGAGCGATCTCGCCTTGTCGAGCTTGCTTCCCGCGCTCTCCCCCGCGACGACGAGCGTCGTTTTTTGCGTGACCGCGCTCTGGCACGCGCCGCCCGCATCCTCGATCAGTTTTTGCGCTTCGCTCCGCTTGAACTTCTGCAAAGTGCCCGTGAGCACCACGTTCTCGCCCGTAAAAACGCCGACCGCCTGCCCTTCCTTCACGAACGGTTTTACCCCCGCCGCGAGCAGTTTTCCGATCTCCGCGCGGTTGTCTTCGTCCGTAAAATAGCCGACGATGTCCGCTGCCGTCTTTTCTCCGATGTTTTCCATGGCGGTAAGTTCCTCCGCCGTGGCCGCTTCCAAAGCGCTTATACTCTTGAAACGGCGCGCAAGGTCTTTCGACGCGACCTTGCCCACCCCGCCGATGCCGAGCGCGAATATGAACCTGTCGAGCGGCACGTTTTTGCTCGCCTCCACCGCCCTGAGGAGATTTCGCACCTTTTTATCGCCGAAGCCTTCCAACTGAGATAACTTCTGCTTGTCTGTCGCGTACAGGTCGGAAAAAGCGCGCACGCCCAGTTCGTCGTAAAAGAGCGCCGCAGTCATTTCCGAAAACCCTTCTATATCCATCGCGCCCTTGCTCGCGAAATTCGCGAGCTGCGCCACGACGCGCGGGCGGCAGTTTTTGTTGGTACAGAAGAGGTTCGCACCCTCCTCAACAAGTTTGCTCCCGCAATAAGGGCAGGATTCGGGCTTTTCGATGTCCACGCTTTCGCCCGTGTGTTCGACCGCCCGCAGAATTTCGGGTATGACCTCGTTGCTGCGGCGGATGAGGACTTTGCTCCCCTTGCGGATATCTTTGCGGCGGATGTCGCCGAGGTTGTTGAGTGTGGCGCGGCGCACCGTCGCCCCCGCAAGTTCTACCGGCGCGACGTGCGCGAGCGGGGTCAGCTTGCCCGTGCGCCCGACCTGCCAGGTGACGTCCTCGACGGTCGTGACCGCCTCTTCCGCCTCGAATTTGAACGCGATCGCCCAGCGGGGAAATTTGTCGGTATAGCCCATCTTCTCCCGCACGGAGTATTCGTTGACCTTTATGACCGCGCCGTCCGTGAGCACGTCTATCTTTTTGCGGTTCACGTCTATTTCGGAAATCGCGTCGAACACCTCTTCGGGCGTTTTGCAAAGGCGCGTGACTCCGAACGTTTTGAAGCCTTCCCTTTCCAGGAACGAGATCGCCTCTTCCTGCGAATGCACGATCTCTTCGGACATGTAATTTACGTCGTAAAAGAGGATCTCGGGTTTTCTCGCGGCGGTCACCGCGGGGTCGAGGTTCCGCACCGCGCCCGCCGCGGCGTTGCGCGCGTTTTTCAGCGGCTCGGCGGCCGTCTTGTTGTATTCTTCTAAAACCGAAAGGCGGATGACCGTTTCGCCGCGCACTTCCAGCGTACCTTTATAGCTTATGGAGAGCGGAAAACTTTTTATCGTGAGCGCCTGTGCGGTCACGTCCTCGCCGACGGTGCCGTTGCCGCGCGTCGTTGCGCGTACGAAAACGCCGTTTTCGTACGTGAGGCAGATCGTGAGGCCGTCAAACTTGTATTCGACGACATACGTCGCCTCGCCCGCCTTGGACACGCGGGTAAAAAAGGCGTTCATCTCGTCCTCGGTGACGGCTTTGTCGAGCGAATACAGCCGCGCGATGTGCTCGTGCCTTGCGAACGCCTTGATCGGCTCGCCGCCCACGCGGCGCGTGGGCGAATCGGGCAGGCGCACGCCCGTTTCCGCTTCGAGTTCTTTGAGTTCGTCGTAGAGGCGGTCGTACTCGGCGTCGGGCACGGTGGGCGCGTCGAGCACATAATATTCGTGCGCATATCGATTGAGTTGATCCACGAGGGCGCGCATTCTGTCCATGATCTTCTCCTTGCCGTAAAGTTTTATACCGTGCGTTGCCGCAAAAAACCGCTTATCCGATGAGCGTGAGGGGCGCAAGCTGTGCGGAAAGCGCCTTTATGCCCAGCCCCGGGAAACTGACGCTGACGACCATTGCGCTGCCCTGGCCTTTCGTTCCGACGATCAGCCCCTCCCCGAATTTGGGATGGCGCACCTTCACGCCCGCTTTATAGGCGGAATAGTCCTTCCCGCCGTCTGTAGACGGCGCCGGCCGCGCCGCCTGCCTGTATGCCGCGGCGGCGTTGAACGCAGGCGCGGCCTTTTGCGGTTCGGGCGGCAGGTCGCTGTAATACCCGAGGTCGTCGTCGCCGTTTGCCGGACGCGAAAATTTTCTGCCGTAAGAGGAATACCCCGAATACCCGCCACGCGAATAGGAAGAATACGAGTCCGCCGCCCGCCGCGCGTAATTTTCGTACGGGGAACGGGGCGATTCGAACCCGAGTTCGCCGATAAAGCGCGAGGGCATCGTCATCTCCCGTTTGCCGTACAGGTAACGGCTCCTGGAACGGGTGAGATACAGGTGTTCGCGCGCTCGCGTGATGGCGACGTACATCAGCCGCCGCTCCTCTTCGAGGTCGTCGTCGCTGTTTGCCGCGCGGGATACGGGCATGATGTTCTCTTCCATGCCCACCACGAACACCGTTTTGAATTCCAGCCCTTTGACCGAATGGATGGTCGCCAGGGTCACGTATTCGCTCTCGTCCATCTCGTCGGTATCCGAACTCAAAGTGACCTGATTGAGGAAATCCGCGAGGGTCGCGCCCTTATTGAGTTTGAAAAATTCGTCTACGGAGTTGACGAATTCGTCGATATTCGCCTTTTTGTTGATGCTCTCGTCCGAATCGTCGGCGTACATGGCGAGAATGCCGCTGTCGTTGATGACGTCGCGCACGAGTTCGCCCGCGTTCTCCTCCATGCCCTTGACAACGAGGTTTTTGAGCAGGTTTCCGAATGCCTTTACCTTTTGTTTGCTCCCCGCCGTGAGCGGCAGTTCGTCCACTTCGAGCACGGCGTCGTATACGGAAAGCCCCGTGCGCGCGGCGTGCTCTTCCAGCGTTTCCACCGTCTTTGCGCCGATGCCGCGCTTGGGCACGTTGATGACGCGGGAGACGGCTTCGCTGTCGAAGGGGTTGTTGATGATGCGAAGATACGCCAGAAGGTCTTTGATCTCTTTCCGCTCATAGAAGCGGAAGCCCCCGAACACCTTGAACGGGATGTTGTATTTGGAAAATTCCTGCTCGAACGAGCGGGTGAGCGCGTTGATGCGCATGAGCACGGCAAAATCCGAAAAACCGTAACCGTCGCTGCGCATGAGGTCGGAAATCGCGCGCGCCACGTACAGCGCCTCTTCCGATTCCGTTTCCGCCTGGAAGTAGTCCGCCTTCGCGCCCTCGCCGTTCTCCGTCCACAGTTCCTTTTCCTTGCGCCTGCCGTTGTTTTTGATGACGGCGTTGGCAAGTTTCAATATGTTTTGGGTCGAACGGTAATTCTGTTCGAGTTTGTAGACCTTCGCGCCCTTGAAATCCTTTTCGAATCCGAGGATGTTTTCGATCTTCGCGCCCCGCCAGCCGTAAATGCTCTGGTCGTCGTCGCCCACGCAGAACAGGTTGCCGTGCACCGAGGAAAGAAGCCGCACGATCTCGTACTGCACGCCGTTTGTATCCTGAAACTCGTCGACGTGGATGTAGCGGAATTTACCCGAAAGGTATTCGAGCGCGTCTTTATCCGTTTCGAGGAGGCGCAGCGTCTGGGTGAGCAGGTCGTCGAAGTCGAGCGCGTTGTACGCCTTCAGGTGCGCCTGATAGGCGGCATATACGCGGCAGATCTCGCGGATATTTTTTACGTCCGCGCTCCGCTTTTCGTAATCTTCGGGGGAAAGCCCGAGCATCTTCGCGTTCGCGATGTGGAATTTCGTGTTTTTGAGCAGCTTTTCGTCCTCGAAGCCGCATTCCGCGAAGGACTTTTTGACGACGTTATTGCGTTCCGTTTCGCTGTAAATGGAAAAATTTTTGTTGTAGCCGATGCGTTCGGCATACTGGCGCAGGATGCGCACGCACATACTGTGTATGGTGCATATCCACATTTTTTCCGCGCCGTCGACCATGCGCGAAAGGCGCTCCTTCATCTCGTTCGCCGCCTTGTTCGTAAAGGTGATGGCGAGGATCGAAGAGGGGTAAACCCCCTTTTCTTCCACGAGGTAGGCTATGCGCGAGGTCAGAACGCGCGTTTTGCCGCTGCCCGCCCCCGCGAGCACGAGCACCGCGCCCTCGGTGTCGAGCACGGGTTTGATCTGTTCGGGATTGAGTTTGTCGAGTATGTGATTCATCTTATGCAACGCGCGCCCGCTCGGCGGGCGCGCCCTTTCTCTTATTCTTTTTTATATGATTCCCTTACAGTATAGCACATTTTGCCGCAAACGGCAAGCGCGGAGGGGCAGAAAATCACCCTCTCCGTTCAAATTCGCATTCTTTGCGGAAACGCTCGAGCGCTTTCAAATACTTTTCGGAAAGGCGCAGGGTGTAGCGCTGTTTTTCCTCGTAATTGAGTTTGGAGAACTCTTCCTTGTCGGTGAGGCGGCCGATCGCGTCGCTCACTTCCCCTTCGGAAAGGAGCAGCGCCTTGACCTTTTCGTAAAAGCCGTCGTCCTCGCCGCCGCGGATGGTATACGTGACCTTGCCCGCAAAGTAGCGCTCGACCTTGCTCTCGTTCAGCCCCTCTTCACGCGCGCGGGCAAGTTCGCCCGCCAGATCCTGCCGGTAATTTTCCCAAAATCCTTTTTTCAGCCTCGCTTTGGCTTCCCTGGCAACGCTTCTGAAATTCCTCTGTTCGCTCTTCGACATCGTTTCCTCTCCTTCGGCATATTTTTTGATTTTTCGTCAATTTTCGCGCAAACAAAAAGCCCGTTATCTTTCAATAACAGGCTTTTGTGTCAGTTTTTGTTGCTTCTTTTCCTCGCCGCTTCCGACTTCTTCTTTTTCCTCACGGAAGGCTTCTCGTAATGTTCTTTACGGCGAAGATCTCCGATGATGCCGTCGCGGGAGCACTTCCTCTTAAAACGGCGCAGCGCGCTGTCGATAGATTCGTTTTCGCCGACTCTGATCGTAGACATTCCTCTCAACCCTCCTTCGCCCGAAGCACTTAATCAACGCCGATATTTTACCCGAAACGGAAAAAAATGTCAAGCCATTTTCGGCCGCTTTTTGCATGGCGGCACAAATTTTCTTTTTTCGACAAAACGCCCCGCATAACCGTACGGTGCAGGCACGCGAAGCCCAGTGCATATATCCAAAAATAATCGACATATGTTCATTAAAAGTAGATAATTGCATAACAGGCAATAAAAATGCGCAAAAAACTTGAATTTTCGGTTGCGGCATGCTAAAATTATATTAACGATAACCTATCGGAGGATATGATATGGCAAAAAAGAATCTGAAACTTTTCATCCCGGGAGCGATCGCTTTGGTTCTCGGTATCGTCGCGTTCTGCATGATGTTCGTAACGGGCGTGACCTACACGGATAAACTTGTGGGGAAAGCTTCTCTTTCGATTTCCGGCATGAAGCTTGCCTTCGGCGGAGAAATCGAAGTGGTTTCCGGATTTTCGATAGACGCGCTCGAATTCAACATCATGACCACGCTCGCGTTCATATTGCCGCTCGTCGGCGGTATTTTGGCGCTGCTGTTCAAGAACGGCCTGGTCACCAAAATCATCACGACGGCGTGCTTCGTCGTCGGCGCGGTTTTCCTGTTCAGCACGACGGGCTTTACGGCGATCAGCCTCGGCGGACAGGATGCAAAAGACATGCTTTTAATAGCGTTTGAAGAAAAGCTTGCCGTAGGCCCGATCGTTGCGGGTATCCTTTCCGTCCTCGGCGCGCTCGTATGCTTCTTCAAAGGGACGATCGCAAAAAAATTCAGCTAAACAAAACCTATAACAAGCGCCCCGCGGCATAACTGCCGCGGGGCGCTTTCACTGCAATTTATTGCGGGATGATCTCGTCTATCACGCCGCCGCCCATACATTTTTCGCCGCGGTACAAAACGGCGTACTGCCCCGGCGTGAGCGCGCGCTGCGGCTCTTTCGCCAGAACGGTGAGTTTGTCCTCCCCGCAAAGCACGCGCACTTCCTGTTCGCCCTGGCGGTAGCGGAACTTCGCCGTGCAGGAAAACTCCTTTTCCTCGGGCGGGGCGGGGATCCAGTTGAACCCCGTGACCGTGCAGCCCTTGGAATACAGCTTTTCCTCGCTTCCGTGCGCGACGTACAGAACGTTGTTTTTCATGTCTTTTTCGATCACGAACCAGCGGCCGCCCTCGTCGCCCTTCTGCCCGCCGATATCCAGCCCTTTCCGCTGCCCCAACGTATAGTACATGAGCCCGATGTGCTCCCCCACTTCCTTTCCGTCCGTCGTGACGATCTTGCCGGGCCTGGCGGGGAGATAGGTCTTTAAGAAATTGCGGAAGTTGCGCTCGCCGATAAAGCAGATGCCCGTGCTGTCCTTCTTTTTCGCGGTGGAAAGCCCGTATTGTTCGGCAATGGCGCGCACCTCTCCCTTTTTCATCTTCCCGAGCGGGAAAAGCACGTTTTCGAACTGTTCCTGCGTGACCTGATTGAGAAAATACGTCTGATCCTTGTTTTCGTCGGCGGCTTTGAGAAGGTAATGCCTGCCGCCCTCGTGCAGGATGTCGCAGTAGTGCCCCGTGGCGATATAGTCCGCCCCCAGCGCGAGCGCGTGACGTTTGAACGGGCCGAACTTGATCTCGCGGTTGCACAAAACGTCGGGGTTGGGGGTTCTTCCGCGCTCGTACTCTTCGAGGAAGTACCGAAAGACCCGCTCCGTGTATTCTTTTGCAAAGTTGACGGTAAAATACGGAATGCCGATCTTGTTGCACACCCGCTTGACGTCCTCATAGTCCGCCTCGGCGGTGCAGCAGCCGTTTTCGCCCTCTTCTTCCCAGTTGACCATGTACAGGCCGATCACGTCGTAGCCCTGCCTCTTTAAGAGCAGGGCGGCGACCGAACTGTCCACCCCGCCGCTCATGCCGACGACGACCGTTTTTTTGTTTTCCAAAACGTTTCCGATCCTTTCGCGTAATTTTTCCTTATTATAATGCGAAACCCGAAGGAATGTCAATAAAAAACGCCCCGCGGAACGCCGCGGGGCGAACGCTATTTACCTTTATCCCCGAAAATCTCCCGATAGAGCGCGTCCTGCTCGGGAAGGCGGGTGACGTAGCCGACCGGGATTTTCCCCTCCGTGGCCGAAACGACCGCCCTTGCACCCTCTTCCCCGAATGCGCCGCAGAATTCTATGCACCCGATCCCCTCTTCGGCAAATTTACGGGCAAATACGCACGCTTCACGCAAACCGGAAACGGCCGCGATCCGCGCTTCCCCGCGGGAAACGGACGCGCATTCGCCGGGCGAGGAAAAATCGCCCATAATGATAAACGCAAACTTCATTTTACGTCTTCACGGATATTTTTGATGAAAGCGAGCGCCGTTTCCACGCAGCCGTCTATGCCGGCGACGCTGCTGTCCATGCACAGGTCGTGGTTTTCCGCCATGCCCCACTTTTTATCGGTGTAATACTCGTAATATTTTTTGCGCTTTTTGTCCGTCGCCTTGATATGGTCTTCCATTTTTTCGGGCGCCACGCCCGTTTCCATGGCGAGTTTCCGCTGCACGCGGAACGCGAGCGGCGCGTGAACGTAAATTTTGACGCTGTTTTCCACGATGACGTCCGAACACCTGCCGATAAGCACGCACGGCTCCTTGTCGGCGAGCTGCCGTATGAGATTGGACTGCGCGATGTAGATCTGGTCGTTCATCGGCATCTGATAATACGAGTACAGCGTGCGCGAAAAGATGCCCGGGGCGCTCTCCTCGTAATGGCGCATGAACTCCTCGGAGAGGTTGCTGTTCTCCGCCGCCATGGAAATGAGATCTTTATCGTAAAAGGGAATACCGAGCGCCTTTGCAAGTTTTATGCCGAACTCCCTTCCGCCGCTGCCGAACTGACGGCTGACCGTAATGACTTTATTCATGTTGCCCCCTTTCGGGCGTACAAGCCGCAATGCGCTTCCGCCCCTTTTCTTCCATTAAACACCAAAACGGGCGATTTGTCAAGGGAGAATAAAAAATTTCGGCGCGAAAAAAGAAAAAATGGCGCAAAAGGTTGACATACCGCGCCCGGATATGCTATCCTCTTGAAAAATAAACGAACAAACCGCCGCCGGGCGGATCGTGCGCAGGGTTTTGCATCGTTAGGCCTTTGAAGATGCAAAACGCCCGCGCTTTTTTATTGCGGAGAGATCGGCTATGAAAGGAAAAAATCTTTTTTCATCGTTTATGAAGTACGCTTCTTTGAGCGTGCTCGGCATGGTGGGGATGTCCTGCTATATCCTCGCGGACACTTTTTTCGTTTCCAAGGGGCTGGGCACGGACGGGCTTGCCGCACTCAACCTCGCCATACCCGCGTATAACGTGATACACGGCGTGGGGCTGATGCTCGGCATCGGCGGGGCGACGAAATTTTCGGTATACAAGAGCCGCGGCGAAGAACAAAAAGCCGACCGCGTATTTACCGATACCTTATACCTTTCGGCGGCGTTTGCCGTCTTATTCGTCCTCGTCGGGGCGTTCCTTTCGGGGCAGATATCTTCTCTTCTCGGCGCGGAAGGCAACGTATATTCCATGACGGACACCTATCTGAAAGTACTGCTCCTGTTTTCCCCCGCATTCATTCTGAACGACGTGCTTATCTGCTTTACCCGCAACGACGGCGACCCGCCCCTCGCGATGCTTGCGACCCTTGCGGGCAGCCTTTCCAACATCCTGTTGGACTACGTTTTTATTTTTCCGTGCAAAATGGGCATGTTCGGCGCGGTGTTCGCCACGGGGCTGGCGCCGGTGATCGGCATTCTCGTATCGTCGACGCGCTTTATGCGCAAAAAGAACGGTTTCCGCCCCGTTAAAGGAAAGCCGAACCGGCAGAACATGCGCGCGGACTTTGCGCTCGGCTTCCCCTCTTTCGTCGAACAGCTCTCCTCCGCGGTCGTGATCGTCGCATTCAACGCCGTCATCATGAAAATTCTCGGCAATACGGGGGTCGCGGCGTACGGCGTGGTGGCGAACATTTCGCTCGTCGTGCTTTCGGTATTTACGGGCATCGCGCAGGGCGCACAGCCGCTCGTGAGCCGCGCGCACGGGGAAGGCGCAACGCGGGATTGCCGCAGTTTTCTGCGCTATGCGCTCCTTTCCGCGATCGTGTTTTCAGCCCTCGTTTATGCCGTCATCTTTATTTTCGCACTGCCGATCGCGGAAATCTTCAACAGCGAAAACAACGCGCAGCTGGGCGGGATCGCCGCGCGCGGTCTCAGGCTGTACTTTATCGCCGCCCCTTTTGCGGGCGTCAACATCGTGCTGTGCTCCTTTTTTGCTGCCATGGAAAACCCACTGCCCTCGCACATCCTCTCCCTTATGCGCGGGCTCGCCGTCATCCTTCCCGCCGTGTTCATCTTTTCGGCGCTGTGGGGCATGACGGGCGTCTGGCTCTCCTTCCCCGCGACGGAAGCGCTCACGGCGGCAGCCGGCGCGGCGCTCCTGCTCTCTTTCCGCAAAAAATTGTTTTCCTCAGAGGGCGGCGCGATCTCTTCCGCCGAAAGCGATGCGGAACGATAAACTTCCCGCACATGAAAAGCGGCGCAGGTTTGCGCCGCTTTTTTGCTTTGTTTTGCCGTGTTTGTTCAGTTTTTAATGCTCCATTCGGGGATATGCACGCAATTTACGTCCTCTTTGAGAGGAATCCCGGGCGAGACGTAGGCGCACGCCTGCTTCAGAAGCTGCCGCACCTGCGGAAGTTTGTACGTCGGGTACGTTTCATGGCCGGGGTTGAAATAGAAGATCTTGCCCCTGCCGCGGTTGAACACGCAGCCCCCGCGGAACACCTCGCCGCCCCTGAACCAGCCGATATAGATCAGCTCGTCGGGCGCGGGGATGTCGAAGGGTTCGCCGTACATTTCTTCCTGCGGGATATCGATGTATTCCCCCAGGCCGCGCGCGATCGGGTGCGCCATATTTACGCACCACAGCCGCTCGAGCTCGCCGTCTTCCCTCCATTTGAGGGAGCAGGACGTTCCCAGAAGTTTTTTGATCATCTTGGAATCGTGCGCGGAATGCAGGAAAATCATGCCCATGCCGCGCAGCGCCCTGTCCGCAACTTTGTTCACGATCTCGTCGGACACCTTCTGATGATACCAGTGCCCCCACCAGACCATGACGTCCGTCCCGTTTATGATCTCGTCGGTGAGCGCGCCCGCACCGTTCTCGTCCATACGGACGAGCGAAACGGAGCCGCCCGTCTCTTCCATCAGATTTTTCAGGCACGCGCCCAGCCCTTCGGGATATGCTTTTTTGCCCTCTTCCGAATCCATGGACGCGTTATGCTCGCATACAACGGTAATATTCATAATCCCTGTCTCCTCCGATCAGTCGAAATAGTAGGGTTTGCCCGTCTCTTCGCTCTTGTAAATACCCTCGAGGATATGGGTGACGACCGCCGCCTGATCGGCCGTGACATAGAGTTTCGCGCCCTTGAGGATCGCATTGGTGAACGTTGCCGCTTCAAGGTCGGCAGGCTCTCCGCTCGCCGCGCCTTCGAAGAAAGCGACCGAACCCGCGTTCAGGTCGGGCTTGATCATGACCTGTTTGCCCGCCATGACCGTGTTGATGCGCAGCCCGTCGAGCATATCCGCGCCCGCCTTGTCGCCGCAGATCGTGGTGATCGCCTCTTTCGGGTCTGCCATGTTGAGCGCCCAGCTGGATTTGAGATAGATGACCGCGCCGTTCTTCATGACGACGAAGCCGAAAGCGCTGTCCTCGGCGGTGAATTTTTCCACGTCCCAGTCGCCCCAGGCGTTGCCCGTCTCTCTCTGGTTGTTGAGTTTGTGGAAAGTTTTGCCCACGCAGTAAGCGGGTTCGTAGTTGTTCATCATAAAGAGCGTCAGATCGAGCGCGTGCGTGCCGATGTCGATGAGCGGGCCGCCCCCCTGCTTTTCCTTATCGATGAAAACGCCCCAGGTGGGAACGGCGCGGCGGCGGATCGCAATGGCTTCCGCATAATACACGTCGCCGAACATCCCGTCGTCCGCAAGTTTTTTCAGATACAGCGAATCGGGGCGGAATCTGTTCTGATAGCCGATCGTGAGGATCTTGCCCGACTTGTCGCGCGCGTCGAGCATCTTTTTCGCCTCGGCATAGTTCATCGCCATGGGCTTTTCGCACAGAACGTGTTTGCCCGCGTTGAGCGCGTCCACGGTGATGCGGCAATGCTCGTTGTTGGGGGTGAGCACCAGAACCGCGTCGATGCTCTTGTCTTTGAGAAGCTGTTTATAATCGGTATACACGGCGCACTCGGGCGTGCCGAAATCCTCGCGCGCTTTGAGTGCGCGTTCCTCGATGATGTCGCAGAAAGCCACCATTTCCGCCGCGGGATTGCGCTTTTCCGCAGGCATGTGTTTGCCGTTGGCAATGCCGCCGCACCCGATGACGCCGATACGTACTTTTTTATCCATTTCCCTTACTCTCCTTTTTTGATTGTGTCGCGTTTTTTCGGGAACGCACCCGTTATTTTGCAAGTTTTTTCATGTTGTCGAGGCTCTTTTTGAGATATTCCGCCTCTCCGCAGGGATAGTGTTCGACTTCCAGGATCGCCCAGGAGATGCCCTGCGCCTTCGCCTCGGCAAAAACGCCTTTCATATCCACCGCGCCCTCGCCGACGATCGGCTGCGGGTTGTGCGCGGGGTCTTTCTCCGCCGCTTCCTTGATATGCACGAGGGAAAGGGTGCCTGTCAGCCGTTTCATCTCCGCGACCGCGTCTTTGCCGGCGACCGTCGCCCAAAACACGTCCAGTTCCGCCTTGATGCCCGCGTCCTTCGTGATTTTGCCGATATAGTCGCTGCCGCCCTCGTATTCGTGCGCGTGGTTGTGGTAGCCGAACACGATGCCGCGCGCGTCGAGAAGCGCTTTCGCTTTTTTGGTCTCTTCCAGAAGTTCCGCGTATTTTTCGGGGGAAGTAAACGTATCCGTTCCCGCCCACGGGATGAATACGTATTTGATGCCCAGCGCGTCGATATACGGCAGGTTTTCTTCCACCGCCGCCGCGCCGATGTGCGCGGATACGGCAGTCAGTTTATATTTTTCCAGAAGCGCCTTCATCTCTTCGGGCGTTTTGCCGTAAAACCCGGCAAACTCCACGCCGTCGTAACCCGCCTCGGAAACGAGGGAAAGCACTTTTTCCGCGCCCTCTTTTTCCGCAGTCTCGCGCAGGCTGTATAATTGCACGCCGAATTTCATACCGTTATCCTCCTTACGCCCACCACATATTGGTGTTGCTCTCTCTGATGATGCTCTCTTTTACGAGCCTGATCGCCTTTTCCAGCCCTTCTTTCGGGGACATGAGCCCGTCCTCGTGCTCGATGGATATGGAATCGTCGTACCCCATGATCTTGAGGAGAGAGAATATCTGCTTCCACAGATCTTCTCCGTGGCCGTAACCGAGGGTGCGGAAGATCCAGGAGCGTCCCCCCGCTTCGGTAAAGGACTTGGTATCCAGTACGCCGTTCTTGCGCACGACGCTGTCCATGATCTGCGTGTCCTTCGCATGGAAGTAATGGATCGCCTTCTTTTCGCCCAGTTCGCGGATGACTTCGAGAATGTCCATCCCCTGCCAGAAGAGGTGGGACGGGTCGATGTTCGCCCCGATCACGTCGCCGACGGCGTCGCGCAGGCGCAGACAGGTAGCGGGGTTATACACGCAGAAGCCGGGGTGCATTTCGAGCGCGATCCTCTTCACGCCGTTGTCCGCCGCAAATTTGACCGCCTTTTTCCAATACGGGATGAGCACTTCGTTCCACTGCCATTCGAGCGCCTTCGGGTAATCGGGCGGCCACGCGCAGGTGATCCAGCTCGGCGCTTTCGCGTCGGGGTCGGAACCGGGGCAGCCCGAAAAGGTGACGATGCGGTCGATGCCGATCTGCCCCGCCAGCACGCACGCGGCTTCGAAGTCCGCCTCGAACGCCGCGGCGGTCTTTTTGTCCGGGTGCACGCAGTTGCCGTGCACGGCCAGGGCGGAGATGCCCATGTTGTGCTTTTTGAAAGTGTCGAGAAGTTTTTCGCGCGCGGCCTTGTCTTTGCTCAGAACGAGCGCGTCCGCATGCGCCTTGCCGGGATACCCGCCCACGCCCAGCTCGAATTCGTCTACGCCGAGCGAAGAGAGGTACGCGAGGCTCTCGTCGAGGCTGTAATCTCCGAGAATGCCGCTCACAACGCTAATCTTCATTTTCCTTTATTCTCCTTATTTTCAGATTATTTTAGCTCCGCGCGGTTTTCCGCCGAAGTCAGATCCTCTCTTTGATGACGATATTTTCCTTTGCGGAGCGCGCCGCCGCTTCCATGATGCGGAAAACACGGAGCACCTCCTCTTTTTTGATGCGCTTCTCCTCTTTGCCCGCGCAGGCCGCCGCAAAGTTTTTATAGAAAGCGAAAGGTTCCGCGTGCACGACGGGAAGGGCTTTCTGTTCCACCGTGTTGCCGACGCGCGGCGCCATGGTGCGCGTGAACCCGTTGCCCGCGCGGATGCCGGCGATGTTGTCGTCATGTTTGACCAGAACGCGCGTCATTCCGCCCGAAAGATCCCAATCCTGCACGGTAGCCGTGCCCTCGGTGCCGTACGCCTGCCAGCGGGCGAGGGAACGGAAACAATCGGTCGAAACGACGACGAGGTATTCCACGCCGTTTTCGAATTTTACGCTCAGACGGCAGCCGTCCTCCACTTCTTCGCCGTAGATATAGCTGTATTCGCAGTAGAGCGAAACGACGGTGCTTTTGACCATCTGCAGCATCTGATCGATGAGGTGCACGCCCCAGTCGAGCATCATGCCGCCGCCCTGCGCCGCCTTTTTGCGCCAGCCGCCGGGGATACCGTTGCCGCCCATGACGCGCGACTCGATGCGGTACACGCCGCCTATGTTTTCCGGATGGTCGTAAATGTTTTTGACGGTGAGATAATCGTCGTCCCAGCGGCGGTTCTGATGCACTTCGAACAGCACGCCCGCCTTTTCGGCATAGCCGTACATCTCCTCCGCCTGTTTTTCGGTGAGGGCGATCGGCTTTTCGCAGATGATGTTCTTGCCCGCTTCCGCCGCTTCCTTTACATACCCTGCGTGAAAATCGTTGGGCGTCGCGATGAGGACGGCACCGACGGACTTGTCCTCCCGGATCTCCCGCGCGCCCGCATACGCGCGGATGCCGTTCTTTTCCGCAACAGCCGCACGCGCGGGATCTATATCGTAAATGCCAGCGAGTTCGAGCGGGTATTCGGGGGAAGTTTCCGCGTAATGTTTCAAATTTTCCGCATGGAAAGAACCCATGCCGCCGTATCCGATGATCGCAATTTTCATGTTTTTCGCTCCCCAAGTTGACATACAATATTTTCAATGATATAATAACACTAAAAATTGCGCATTTCCACGCAAATTTTTATATATATCTACCGAAAATTGACATTATGAAAAAATTACCCTTCTATGAACTGCGCCACGACAAGGCCGACCGCGTAGAATTTTTCAAAGGCCGCGATTCCGATACCCCGGCACACTTTCACCGCTGCATAGAGATTTTGTACATCATCGGCGGAAACGTGGACTGCGAGGTGAACGGGGATAATTTCCGCTGCGGAAAAGACGAGATCGTATTCGTGCACAAGTGCGGCGCGCATGCGCTCATGCCCGCGCCCAATTACGTGGATTACGTACTCATCATCGGCCCGCGCTATTCGGACGATTTCGCGGGGATCTTTCAAACCGAAACGTTGCCCGCGCACCTTGCGGACAAGGATTTCAACCGTACCCTTCTGCCCCACTTCCGCGCGCTCGACAGCGGAAAAAGCTCTTCCGAACTCGTAAAAAAGGGGTATATCGACATCATTATCGGCAATCTTTTGGAACACTACGAAAAAGTGCCCGTTCCCCCCACGCCGAACATAGGCATCATCGTGTCCGCGCTCAACTACATCGACGACCACTACCGCGAATCCCTTTCGTTGGACAGACTTGCAGACGAGTTCGGCTACAACAAATATTACTTTTCCCGCCTGTTCAACACCTATATCGGGGAATCGCTGAACGGCTACATCAACGCGGTGCGGGTAAGAAACCTCATCGCCGAAGCCAAAAAGCAGGAGAACCCCAACCTCTCCGAACTGGTTTTCGCCAACGGCTTCGACTCCATGACCACCTTTTACCGCAACTTTTCGAAGTACTACGACAAGCCCCCCACCGAAGTTTTCCGCGCCAAATAGACGGCATTCAACAAAAAAAGCGAGCCCTTCCGCCGCATGCGGAAGGGCTCGCTTTTCAATCTTCGATACCCTCGTTGAGTTTTTCGAGAAGTTCGTCGAGGTCTTTGCCGTGCACGCTGACCGCCTCGCCGATCGACTCGCCGTGAGCCATCGCACAGCCGAGGCAGTGCATGCCGTAAGACATGAGGATCTGCGCCGAATCGGGATTGAGTTTGAGGCAATCCACGATGAGCGTGTCCGCCGTGATCTTTGCCATGATCTATCTCCTCCATTAAAATTTTTTCAGTACCGCGGGTCGGAAAAGACGCACGCCGAAAACCGGCGCCCTTCGCCCGTACGGCAATATTATAACACCATTTTATAAAAAATACAACGATTTTCGGCGGCCGCCCCGAAGTTATACCGAGCCGACCGCGTTCCCGCCCGCATCCTTGTATTTTTATCCACAATTTCGCGCAAAACAATGGATTTTTTTACAACTTTTATACAAATTTGTCCGTCGAAGCATGCAATTGTGCACAACCCTGTGCATAATTGTGGATAACCCGCACTTATCCACATGGTTTGCACCGTTATCTCGCATAAAACTTGCACGCCGTGCAAAGTCAGTAAAAGTTATCCACAATTTGAGAACATTATTCCACAAATTTCCCACAATTCGACAATTTTCAGCCGTTTTCAACAAATCACGCGCTTAATGTCAAAAAATTTTATCCACAATTATGCGAACATCTGTTCATAACAAACGGGCGGGACTGCCGTCCCGCCCGCAATGCAGAGCCGTTACGAATCGGCGCCCGTATCGCCGATGCTCAACTTATAAAGTTTGACCGAATTGTCAATGGTCTTTTCCTTTGCCGATGCCCCGTATTTATCCACGTCGACGACGTTTTTCGGGCCGTGGTTCAGACAGAGCGCGCCGTTCAGGCAACCGCCGTCGCACGCCATGCCCTCGAAAAAGTTTTCGGTGGCGCGGTTGAGTTTGAGTTTCATCAGCGCGGCGCGGCACTCGTCTATGCCGTTCATAGCGAGCGGCTTTATGCCCTCGATGCCGTATTCCGCAGCAACGTCGGAGATCCCCTGCGCGATGCCGCCGCTCTTTGCGAATATCCTGCCGTAGAAAGAAGCGTTGTCGAGCGAGGTCTCTTCCAAAGAGCCGACGTCTATGCCGCGCGCGTCCAAAAACGCCTGCAGCTCCTCAAAGGACAGCACGCTGTCGATCGCGCCCTGCGTTTTGGGAAGTTTATATTCGAGTTTTTTGCTCGCGCAAGGCCCGATGAAGATGACTTTGCCCGTCGGGTCGGTGCGCTTGATGAGCATGGCAGCCTCCACCATCGGGGAAACGGAATGCGATACGTATTTTGCAAGGTCGGGGAAATTCTTTTCCACGAACATGACGAAAGACGGGCAGCAGGAGGTCGTGAGCACGCCCTTTTCCTTCCATTCTTCCGCCTCGTGGTACAGAGTGATGTCCGCGCCGAGCGCCGCCTCCACCACCTGGTGGAAGCCGAGTTTGCGGATACCCGTTACGACCTGTTCGATCTTCGCATACTTGAACTGGCTGACGATGGAAGGCGCGATGACCGCGTAAACGTGGTATTTTTTGCCCTCTTCCGACTTTTTGAGGATGTCGATGCTCTCCATGATCATGGATTTGTCGACGATGGCGCCGAACGGGCACTGGTATACGCACGCGCCGCAGGAGATGCACTTGTTGTTGTCGATGACCGCCTTTTTGTCTTCGCCGACGGTGATCGCCTTGACTTTACAGGAAGAAACGCACGGGCGCTTTTGGTGCAGGATCGCCCCGTAAGGACACGCCTGCGTGCATTTGCCGCACTCGACGCACTTGGATTTGTCCACGACCGCCTTGTGGTCGATGATCTGGATAGCGCCCTTCGGACAGACTTCCTGGCAGCGGTGCACGATGCAGCCGCGGCAGGCGGAAGTTACGAAGATACCGCCGATGGGGCATTCGTCGCAGGCGATGTCGATGACCTCCACGACGTTAGGGTTGTTTTTATCGCCGCCGAGCGCGAGTTTGATGCGCTCCTGCACGATGGCGCGCTCCTTGAAGATACAGCAGCGCATGGTCGCCTTCGGCCCGGGAGATATTTCTTTGGGAATATCGATGTAAATGTTGTCGTAGCAGTGTTCGTACTCGTTGCGGATGATCGCCTTCAATACGTCGTATTTGAGTTTCTGTACATTTGTATCGAAGATCCTCTTGTTGTCCATACCAATCCTCTCATTACTTACCTGATTTTTTATCATTTTCCCGAAAATCTTTCTCTGTCGGCAGCGCGCGGAATCTTTTAATCGTAATCTATCGCGACTTCTTTTCCCATCAGCCGAAGGTTCGCCGCAAGGCTTTCGACGAGTTTGAGTTTCATCGTGATGTCGATGGGAAGCCCCGTATGCGCCGCGTTTATGCTCTGCCCCACAAAAAAGTGCACGCTCGTCGCCTCTTCGAAAAGCATCTGCGCGAGCAGCGACGCGCCGTCTTTTTTTGTGAACGTTTTCGGCGTAAGGTCATGCACGTCGACGTACTTTTCGGAAAGCTCCAAAAGTTTGCGCATGGTCAGAACGCCCTCGGTCGTAAGGTCGATGCCGTCGATAAACCCGATGGGCGGCACGTCTTTGTCGGGGAAGTCGAAGGACGCGCGCACGCTCGTTTTGAGGTGCCGCGCCACGATCTGCGAGCTTGTGCCGCCGCAGACCACCTTTTTCCCTTCTCCCGCAAGAAAGCGCGAAATGTAGAAGTCGTCCTTGCTTTTGTCTACGGGCGGGCCGATCATGAGATTGACGCCCAGTTCCTCGCGCACCTTTACGGCGGCGACCGTCGTGTCGTCGCCGGGCGTGCCGAGATACAGGTCGTTGCAAACGCCCGCAAGCAGGCAGGCTACCGCGCGCGCGCTCATCGAGGGCTTTACGTTGTCGTCCAAAAACTCCATGACTTCCGGCCGCTGCCAGCCGAGGTTCATCGTCATGCCGATGCCCGCGTGGATCACGCCGTCGCTCATGACGACGATCACGTCGCCCGCCTTTAAGTCGAGCGCCGTTTTGTATACCGTTTTGCCGAGGATGTTCATGCCCTCGCGCGGAAAATCGCCGCACTTGCAGCCGCGTATCAAAATCGCCTGCGGGTTGTCGAATTCGAACAGATACCCTTTCCCTTCCTTATTCATGTGGATGACGGAAAAGGTGGAATAGGCGACGCCGCGCACCTTGCATACGGGCAGGGACTGAATGATCGTCTCCACGCACTCTTCGATGTCTATTTCGTTGGACACCATCGTGCAGAGTATTTTGGACGTGAGCGTGGAAAGGATATTCGCCTTTACGCCGCTGCCCAACCCGTCCGCAAGGACGAGCGTGGTATAGCCGCCCGAAACGATGCTCTCCACCCTGTCGCCGCACAGCTCTTCGTTCTTTTTGTTGAGCGACGTGTAGCCGCTTTCGAGACAGAGCGCCATCTTACTTTTCGCCCCCGTCCTGCAGCGTCTTTTTGAGTTTGAGAAGGGCGACTTTGGTCTCCGCCGTCGTTTCGCCCAAAAGGGACGCGATCTCCTGCGCGACGCGCATCTGCTTTTTGATGACTTCGTCTGTGGTGGCGAGCGTTTCCAGCTTGACCTTGCCGAGCTGTTCCTCGTTTTTGGTCTCCTGCGTGATGTCCTTCATCACCGCGTACGTGCCCTTGTTGTCTTTCAGGACGATGATGGTCAGCTCTATATAACAGCCCGTCTTTTCGAGGAAGACCTTTTTATTGTAGATATTTTTCTTGTCGTTCTGCGCGAGCACGAATTCGGTCGGGTTGAAGTAATGGAATATGCCCTTCCCCTTCACGTCCGGCTCTTTGATGCCCAACAGCTCCTTTGCCTTGCCGTTGATCTCCATGATGTTGAGATCGTTGTCCAAAAGCACGATGCCGTTGGGGCTTGTCTGAATAATTTCGTAAGACATGCTCTCCGCGCGGGCGCGCATGTACGGCACGCACATGTCGATGTTCGCATAGCCGTTGGCGACCGCCCACGCCTTTTCGTAACAGGTGTTGTAGCCGCACGCGCCGCAGTTGAGCATATCCTCGGGCTTCGTTTTGCCCGTTTTGGCGAGAATTTCGTTGATTTGCCTGTCCGTCGGCACAAAATCTTCGGTACGCTTGCGCTCGTGCACGCAGGAAAAATCGATGTCCTTCGCCTCTTCGTAAGGCACGGACTGATTTTCCGCGAGGTCGCGGCTGACGTATTTGCGGATATCCGCGTTCGCTTTGAGCGCGCCCGCTTTGAGCGCGAGCGAACACGGCCCGTTGACGCAGGCGGAATCGCAGCTGTTCATTTCGATGAACATGCCCGAAAGGCTTTCGATGTTTTCCAGAACTTCCTTGCACTTTTCCGCGCCGTCCACGGCGACGAATTCGTAGCCGTCTATGTAATTTTCGAAAGACTTGATGATGCCGCGGCTGATCGGGTAATACTTCGCGCGGTTGACGCCGCCCGAGGCTTTCGAAGGAATGTGCGCGATTTCGGAAAGGACGATGCCCTTGTTCTCGAACATCGCCGCGAGGTCTTCGAAGGTAAGCACGCCGTCCACCACGCCGCTCTCGTGCGCCTCTCTCTTTTTGGCGATGCAGGGGCCGATGAACACGACCTTCGCGTCGGGGCGCTTTTTGCGTATCATTTTGGCGTGCGCGATCATCGGCGTATCCACCGGCGCGAGGTAAGAGAGCGCCTTCGGGTAATACAGCTCGATCATCGTATTGACCGCGGGGCAGCAGGACGTGATGAAGTTTTTGAAGGTATGTTCTTCGAGCAGCTTTTTATACTGCGCCGTAACTTCGCGCGCGCCGACGCTCGTCTCTTCCGCGTCGGCAAAGCCGAGCCTGCCGAGGGCGAGTTTCATCACGTTGAAGTCCTGCACGTCGAAGCTGGACACGAAAGAGGGCGCGACGGAGGCGATAGCCTTGCCCGTCTTTAACAGCTTTTCCACCTCGGCGCGCTCGGTATGCACGCTCTTCGCGTTCTGCGGGCACACCTTCGTGCAGTGCCCGCACAGAATGCAGCGGCTTTCAATGATCTTTGCGTGATGATCCACTACCTTTATCGCCTTGACGGGGCATTCGCGCAGGCATTTGTAGCAGTCCTTACAGCGCGCATCCTTAAAATCGAGATAATTGATCATGTTCCCCTCCCGCACGCGTTATTGGTTCAGACGAGGATAAATTTCGGTGAGGAAGAGCTCTTCGCAGTTGTCTTTGTTCGCGTTATGGACGAGCACTTCGTCCGCGAGCATGCTGACGCCGTTCTGGCAGTTGCCCATGCAGAAACTTGCCTGCAAATCCACCTTATCCTCCACGCCGTACTTTTTGACGAGCCGCTTCATCTCTTCGATCACGTCGTACGACCCGCGAAGATGACAGGAACTGCCCACACACACTTTAACGACCATAACAATAACCTCACACATCAGATTCAAATTTTTCAGACGATGAATCGATATTTTTTTATCGATTTATATTATAATATAAATCGCGCGGATAGTCAACGGTTTTTCAAAACGAATAGCGAGGGATTTTCAGGAAGCGGGCGGCAGAAAAATCTGCCGCCCGCCGCCGTTTACCCGTATATAAAATTATCCGTTTGCTTTTGATTTTCCGGCCGCCCTGCGGACGAGCTTGATCGCTTCGTCGAGCAGGATGACGGAGAACGCGAGCGCCACGATCTTCACCCAATCGAGAATGCCGAGCGGCACGGTATCGAACACGGGGCCGGCGAACTGCGTGATGACCACCTGCAGCGCAAACGCCGCGACGAACGCGACGAGCATGAGCTTGTTCCTGAAAAAGTTGGGGAACACGCTCCTGTCGCCCAGTTCGCGGCAGTTGAACGCGTTGAAGAGCTGGAACAGCACGAACAGCGTAAATATGACGGTGTTGGAGATATCTTCCGCGCTTTCCCCTTCCATCGGAATGCCGAGGAAGTTCCACTGCTTCTGCGCCAGGCACACGACGCACATGAATATGCCGTTGACGGCGATTTTGACCATCATCTCCGCGGAAACGATGCTCTCGCCCCGCGCGGTCGGCTTGCGCTTCATCAGATCGTCTCGTATCGGTTCCAGGCCGAGCGTGAGCGCGGGCGGGCCGTCCATGATGATGTTGATCCACAACAGGTCGAGCGCGTTGAACGGGTTTTCGAACGCGGTAAACAGCCCGATGACCGTGCACAGGAAAATGATGGCGACGGACGCGACGTTCACGGTGAGCTGGAACTGTATGAACCGCTTGAAGTTTTCGTAAATGCCCCTCCCCCACTTGACCGTCGTTACGATGGTGGAGAAAGAGTCGTTCAGAAGGACGATGTCCGCCGCCTCTTTGGAAACTTCCGTGCCCGAAATGCCCATGGCGATGCCCACGTCCGCGTTTTTGAGGGCGGGAGCGTCGTTGATGCCGTCGCCCGTGACGGCGACCACGTTGCCCTTGGATTTGAGCTCTTTGACCACCCGCATTTTCAAAAGCGGCGTGCTGCGCGCGATGACGCGCACGGCGGGCAGGACTTTGGAAAACTCCTCGTCCGAAAGCCCTTCCAGATAAGAGGCTTCCACCGCGATGTGATCGTCGTCGAGAATGCCGAGCTCGTTCGCGATGGCGGACGCGGTGACGATGTTGTCGCCGGTGAGCATTTTCAGGTCGATGCCCGCGCCCTTGCAGGCGTGTACCGCGTCGTACACTTCCGCGCGCAGGGGATCGGTGATGCCGACGAACCCGTCGAAGATCATGCCGCTTTCCGCATCCTCGCGGCTTTCGGGCTTTGCGGAAACTTCTTTGTGCGCGAAGGCGAGCACGCGGCGCGCGCGCTTTTGCAGCCCGACGATCTCCGCCTCGTACTTCTGCCGCTCCTCTTCGGGAACATTGCAAAGGGAAAGTATCTTTTCGGGGCTGCCCTTCGTGTAGACTTCAAAACAATTCTCCCGCCGCACGACGGTCGTCATGTTTTTCGTGTCAGAAGAGAAGGGGTACACTTCGACGATATCCGCCCCCTCCCTCTTTTGCCTGTAATCGACGCCGCATTTGCCCGCGGAAACGAGCAGCGCCCCTTCCGTGGGGTTGCCCACGAAGCGCACCGCGCCGCTCTCTTCGTACAGATCGGCGGTGCTGTTGACGCAGTAGTTTTCCAACATGGGAAGGCTGCAAAGCGCGGAAACGTCGCGATACGCCCCGTCCGCATACACATCCACGACGGTCATGCGGTTTTCGGTCAGCGTGCCCGTCTTATCCGAACAGATGACGTTGATGCAGCCGATGGTTTCGCAGGCGATCATCTTTTTGACGAGCGCGTTCTGCTTCGCCATTTTCGCTATGTTGATGGACAGGGAGATCGCCACGATGGTGGGAAGCCCCTCGGGCACCGCCGCGACCATGAGGACGATGCTCTCGATGAAGGCGTTGCTGATCGTTTCAAACGTGATCGGCCCCGCTACGAGGATGTGCACGAGTTGTATAACGAAAATGAGCGCCGCGCACACCGCGCCGACGACGGTGATGACCTTGCCGAGTTTGCCCATCTTCTCCTGCAAGGGCGTCGGCCCTTCGCCGCCGCTCTGTATCTCGCGCGCGATCAGCCCGAATTCGGTATTGTCTCCCACGCCGGTGACGACCATTTTGCCCGTGCCGCCCGTGATGAAGCAGCCGGAAAAGACCATGTTCGTCCGCTCGGCTACGGGGATGTCGCCCGAAAGCTGCGCGGCGGCGTTCTTTTCCACGGGTACGCTTTCGCCCGTGAGGGAAGATTCGTCGCTCGTGAGCGAAACGCTCTCGATGAGCCTGCCGTCGGCGACCACCTTGTTGCCCGTTTCGAGGTATACGATATCGCCGGCGACCAGTTCGCTCTGCGGTATGTACTGCACGATGCCGTCGCGCACGACCTTGATCTCGATGCCCTCTTTGATCTTGTTCAGCTCCTCGAACGCCTTGGCGCTCTTGCCCTCCATGACGACGGTGAGAACCACGGAAATGGCGATGGCGACGAGTATGCCGACGCATTCGATGAAATCGCCGTCGCCCGTCTGTACCTCTTTGACGACGTTCACCGCGATGGTGATGATCCACGCGAAAAAGAGAAGGATGAGCATGGGCTCGGTGGCGGCCTCCCATATCCTCCTCAAAAGGGACTTCTTTTTGGTTTCGGAAAATACGTTCCTGCCGTACTTTTCCGCGTTTTCCTGCACCTGCCCCGACGTAAGGCCGGCGTGCGCGTCCGAACCGAACTCTTTTACGATCTCTTCCGCGCTCTTTTCGTAAAACTTCAAACCCGTAACCTCCCGACTTTTTCCGACAAAAAAAGATCCGCGGGCACAATGCGCCCGCGGCCGAAACCCCGTAAAACGCAAGGGACAGACTCCGACCATATAAGCGCGGCTGCGCCGCCATTATATGAGTCTCGCAATTTCAGGCAAGCCTGTATCCGATTTTCGGATACGGGATGAAGACTTGCCCCGCAAAATGCTCTGCGCCTGCTACTCCCTCACGGATCTATTATGTTGTCTATGCAAAAAATTATACTTGCGCGAGCCCCGTTTGTCAAGCGGAGCGCGCACATTTTTTTTGCTTTTTTTGCTTTAATTTGCCTTATTTTTCCGCCGCGCTTTCCGCCCGCTCTACCAGAAAGCCGAGCGCGCGCAGTTTTCCCTCGATCGCGTCGAGCACTTCTTCGCTCTCGGCGCTGACCGTGTGGTAATGGTATCCGCTCGTCACGTTTTTCAAAAGCGCCGATTTGCCGCTCTTAATTTTTTCCATGAATTTGCGGGCTTTGAGGCGGCTGTCTATGCCCATATATGCGGTGAGCGTGCCGTACACCTTATGATGCACGAACACGTTTTCCACGCACCCGCCCTCGTCGGCCACGGCAAACAGTTCGCTTTCCGTGTCCTCGTCGGAATGGCGGACTTTAAATATGCGCACATGCGCGCCTTTTCGCCCCGCCACATAGCCGCGGTGGGTGGAAAGGATGTCCGTCCCTTCCGCGCGCAAAAGCGCCACGTCCTGCACGATGACCTGGCGCGACACGCCCAACTCTTCCGCGAGGCGCGCCGCGGGAACGGGCTCGCTCCCGATGCGCGACGCGATCTTTTTGCGCCTTTCCTCTCCGTTCATGTTTCCCCCTCGCATCTACTCCCCGTCGAAAAATTCGGAAACGTCCACGGGATGCAGGTTTTTGAGGGAAACGTCGAGGATGGGCGCGGAATGGGTGAGCGCCCCGCAGGAAACGACGTTTGCGCCGATGTTTTTCAACCGCGATACGTTTTCCGCCGTAACGTTGCCCGAAATTTCCACCAATGCACGCCCCGCGATATATTTGACCGCCTCGCGCATTTCGTCGTCCGTCATGTTGTCGAGCATAACGATGTCCGCCCCCGCTTCGACGGCGTCCTTCACCATGCCCATGTTCTCCGTTTCCACCTCGATCTTCATCGTGAAGGGCGCATACGCCTTCGCCGCCGCGACCGCCTGTTTTACGCCGCCCGCCGCGCCGATGTGGTTGTCTTTGAGCAGCACCGCGTCCGAAAGATTGAACCGATGGTTTCCGCCGCCGCCCACGCGCACCGCATACTTTTCGAATATGCGCATGTTCGGCGTGGTTTTGCGGGTATCCACGAGTTGCAGGCCGCTCCCTTCGAGCAGTTTCACCATTTTCGCCGTATAGGTGGCGATGCCGCTCATGCGCTGCAAATAATTGAGCGCCGTGCGCTCGCCCGTAAGGATCGCGCGCATGTCTCCCGCGACGGACGCGAGCAGCTGCCCCTTATGCACGGAGTCGCCGTCCTTTACGAAAAAGCGGACGTCGGCGCCTTCGCCGAGCAGTTCGAACACGCGCGCAAACACCGCAAGCCCCGCGACGACGCCGTCCTGCTTGCATATCAGTTCCGCCTCGCCGAAGGTATAATCTTTCAGAACGCTGTTCGTGGAAACGTCTTCGCTCGTCACATCCTCCGCGAGCGCCATGCGGATGAGTTCGTCCGCGCGCAGTTTCATGGATACTTCGTCAATCACAGTACTCCTCCCTTTCCGCTTCTTCGCGGATCGCCTCTGCGTAATCTTTTTTGATCGTTTCGTAATCGGAATATGCAAAAAGGTCTGCCTTCGGGCGCGGCGCATCTTTGCCGAACCCTTCCGCAGCCATCGCCTTCGCCGCGCGCTCCGCCCAGATAAGGCTTTCGAGCAGCGAATTGCTTGCAAGGCGGTTCTTTCCGTGCACGCCGTTGCAGGCGGTCTCCCCCGCCGCGAACAGCCGCTTCATGCTCGTCCTGCCGTCTAAATCCACCTTCACGCCGCCCATAAAATAGTGTTGGGCGGGCACGACGGGGACGGGAACGCGCAAAACATCGTACCCCTCGTCGAGGCAGCGGCGGTATATGGTCGGGAAATGCTCCCTGACCGTCTTTTCCCCGATGGGGCGCATATCCAGCCAGACGTGCTTCGTGCCGTCCTTCTGCATCTGCGCGCGTATCGCGCTCGTAACGATGTCTCTCGGCAAAAGCTCGTTGCAGAACCGCTGCATGTTTTTATCGAGCAGAACCGCTCCCTCGCCGCGGACGGATTCGGAGATGAGGAACCTCCGCCCGTGCTTTTCCGAATAAAACGTGGTCGGGTGTATCTGCACGTAGTCGATGTGTTCGAGTTCTATCCCGTTTTTCAGGGCGATGCCGAGCGCGTCGCCCGTTAAGTGGCGGTAATTTGTGGAATTCTCCCACAGGCCGCCCACGCCGCCCGTCGCGAGCAGGGTGTAGTCCGCATAGACCGCAAAGACCTTGCCCGTTTTGTTTTCGCGCACGACGCCGCCGAAACACTCGTTTTCCCCGGCGATCACGTCCAGAAGTTCGCACTCTTCCAGGATATGCACGTTGGGCAGCTTTCTGACCGCCTCTAAAAGATGGGAGGTGATCTCCTTGCCCGTAACGTCGCCATGGAAGAGGATGCGCGGCTCGCTGTGCCCGCCCTCGCGCGTATAGCGGAAATTTCCCGCCGCGTCGCGCGCGAACCGCACGCCGTAATTTACGAGTTCCCCGATGAGCGCGGGGGAACTTTTGATCATCAGCTCCACCGCGGCGGGATCGTTTTCGTAGTGCCCCGCGCGCATGGTGTCCTCGAAATATTTGTTGTAGTCGGACGGCTCTTTCAGAACGCAGATGCCCCCCTGCGCGAGGAAGGAATCGCTCCTGTCCGCCGCTGATTTCGTGAGCATGAGCACCTGCGCGTCCGCGGGAAGGTGCAGGGCGCAGTTGAGCCCCGCAACGCCCGTTCCGGCGATGAGCACGTCGTATTTTTCTCTTATCGTCGGCATAATCCCCTCATTCCGCGAGTTCCAGCATGCGCCGCAGGGGGCGCTCCGCGCCCTTCATTTCCGCTTCGTCCATCACGATCTCGCCGCAGCCGCGCAGGAGACATTCCCTGATGCCCGCAAGGGTGTTGCGCTTCATGTCGAGGCATTCGGGCGCGGCGGGGTAAAACTTTTTGCCCGGGCAGCGCGCTCTGAGTTCGTACAGCACGCCCGGCTCGGTGCATACGATAAACTCCTCCGCGCCGCTCTTTTCGGCATAGGCGATGATCTCCGCCGTGCTGCCGATATAGTCGGACACGGCGCGCACCGACTCCGTGCATTCGGGGTGCGTGAGCACCCGCGCCGCGGGATGCGCCCGCTTTTCTCCGAGCACGTCCTCCGCCAGAAGGACTGCGTGTACGGGGCAATACCCGCCCGAATAGTAAAAGTTCTTTTCGGGAACTTGTTTTGCGACGAAGCCGCCGAGGTTCTGATCGGGTATAAACAAAATATTCTTTTCGGGAAGGGCGCGCACGATCTTCACTGCGTTCGACGAAGTGACGCACACGTCCGAAAGGCTTTTGATCTTCGCCGTCGAATTGATATAGCAGACCACGGCGAGATCTTTTATCTCCGCGCGCAGTTTTTCGATCTGCTCTTCCGCCGCCATGTGCGCCATCGCGCAGTCCGCCGCAAGGTCGGGCATGAGCACGCGGCGGGAGGGGTTGAGGATCTTCGCGCTCTCACCCATAAAATGCACGCCGCAGAACACGATCGTATCCGCGTCCGTCTGCACGGCCGCTTTCGCGAGGTAAAAGGAGTCTCCCACGAAGTCGGCGGCCGCCTGCGCCTCTTCGGGCGCATAATAATGCGCGAGGACGACCGCGTTTTTCTCTCTCTTCAATGCGCGGACTTCTTCCGCCATGTCTGCCATAATATACCTGCCTGATTTTTGTATCCATGAAACTATACACAAAAAAACGACATCTGTCAAGACATTAGAGCGTTTTTCCCGCTTTTCCGATAAAAAAAATTGCCGCGCGCCGACAAAAAGGCGCGCGGCAGGTTCTCTATTCTTCGTCGAAGCGCTCCGAAAACGGGTGGCGCTTCCCCTTGGAATCGTATTCGATGAGGGTGTCGACGTGTACGTTGCACGCACTGCGGAAAATGCTGATGTCCGCGTTCGGATTGGTCTTTTTCATCTCCGCGATGAGTTTTTTCATTTCGTAGCGCTTGGAATCTTCCTCGTGCACGGCGCAGTTTTCGGTGAATTTGCACGCACAGCGCAGAAAGTTCAGCCCGTTGTGATTTTTCCAGCGCACGATGTCCTCTTCGTGCACGTAATACAGAGGGCGTATGAGCTGCATCCCCGGGTGGCTCGTGCTTTTGAGTTTGGGCGGCATCCCCTGCATCTGCCCGCCGTAAAAGATGCCCAGAAGAATGGTTTCGATCGCGTCGTCGAAGTGATGCCCGAGCGCGATCTTGTTGCACCCGAGTTTTTTCGCCTCTTCGTAAAGATACCCCCGCCGCATGCGCGCGCAAAGATAGCACGGGTTTTTCTGCACGGAGGTCACCGCGTCGAAGATCTGTGTTTCGAAGATATGCACCGGAAGTTCCAGAAGGCGCGCGTTCTCTTCGATGAGGGCGCGGTTCGCCGGCGCGTAACCGGGATCCATGACGAGAAATTCGAGGGAAAACCCCGCTTCCCCGTGCCGCTGCAGTTCCTGCAGGCATTTTGCGAGCAGCATCGAATCTTTCCCGCCCGAAATGCAGGCGGCGATCCTGTCGCCCTCCGAAACGAGCGCGTATTCCTTGACAGCCCGCACGAAGCGGCTCCAGATCGTCTTGCGGTAGGTGGTGATGATGCTCCGCTCGATTTCGCCGCAGCGGTTCATTTTGCCGCCTTCCCGCTCTTCAGGTACGCTTCCGCGATGCGCCCGGCGACCGTTTCGGGAGAAATGTCAGACGTATCGATGACGAAGTCGTAATTTTTGAGGTCTTTGATGTCCACGCCGTAAAGGTGCATGTAGCGCGCCTGTTCGCTCTGCCTGCGTTCGGCGATCGAACGCACCGCCTCGTCCAGGCTTTTGAACGGTTCGCTTTCCCTGCCCGCATTCATGATGCGCGCCGCCGCCACGGCGGGGTCTGCAGACATGTATACCGAAAAGGACGAGGGTACGAAGTGCCACGCCATGCGCGAGTCGATGACGACGGAAACGTCCTTCTCGTTGAGCGCGCGGAGACCGTCGTCGATCATGTCGTCCACTTCGGGGTGCGTTTCGGAATACTTGTTGAGTTCGAGCGTGGTCATGTTCATTTTTGCCGCAAGTTCGCGCTGGATCGTGCCCGTGGAGTACATCTGCGCGCCGAATTTTTCGGCAAGAAGTTTGCCGACCGTGGATTTGCCGCTGCCGAGATCGCCCGCAAGCGAAATTTTGACCGCCATATTTTTTACCGCCTTTTTCTGATTGGAACGCATAGTATTTTAACATATCGCGCCGGATTTGTAAATTGTATGATCATTCCCTCCCCCGTCTTTGCCCGAAATATTTTGATAAAAAGCAAAAAAGGCTTCGGACGCATTGCCGAAGCCTCTTTCTGAATCGAGATATATGCGCGTTACGCGCGTTCTTTGACGCTCACCTCATACGTTTTTCCGTTGATGTCCGCAAGGGTAAATCCGCAGCCCCGTTTTTCCGCGCGGCCGCAGTAGTACTCCTTTACGAATCTGAAAAGATCGTCTGCGAGATCGTCCGCAGTTATGTACTCGTTTGCATTCTCATTCGGACAAAGTTCCTGCTTTTCCATTGTTTTTCACCTCGTATCGTGATTTGACCGGACAGACCGCATTCAACCGACAAAATTGCGCCTTTGGCGGCGGAACGGGACGCACCGTTCCGAACTTGTTCTTTTTCGGTCATGCCAATATTATACCCCTTCCTCCGACGCAAAGCAACAGAACTTCCCCTTTTTTCGGGCACTGATTTTGCCGAAGCGGCACTAGTTTTGTCGATTCGTGTCGAAACCCGATTTTTCCCCGTTTTTTGCGCAAATTTTTTGGAAAAATCCGTAAAATGCGCGCGAAAAGGCGCGCATCCCGTATAATATACGCGAGCGCGCCTTTTTATGGCCGCAAACGATTTTCCGCCGCCCCTTTGCCGCGGGTCACAGCCACCAGATCTGCATGTCCCCTTTGCCGCGGTTCGCCCACGAAAAATAAGGGATCAGCCGCAGCGTGAACGGCTCGGGTTCGGGCGCTTCGTACGAATAGAGCGCGGGAGAACTTTTCAACCGTTCCGCCTTTACGTCGAGCGTGAAATACTCCCCTTGCGCAGCCTTCGCGCCCGCAAGGCTCTTTATGCGGACGGCGCCGAGGTTTTTGCCGTTGTCGGCGCTTTCCCCGCACAGCACCAGCGCGCCGTACTGCACCGCCTTCCTGCCGTTGTCCTGCCAGACGTTCTCGTTCGCGTACACGAAGCGGGGTTTTATGTGGAAATCGAGGGAGATCTCGATATCCCCGTCGCAGCACAGGGAAATATACCCCTCGCGCACGGACGGCTCCACCCTTTTGCCGTTCACTTTCATCGTGACGCCCGCATTCCATGCGGGCACGCGCAGGCGGAGCGACGCCTGCCCTTCCGCGCGCACGCGCGCCTTGCCGCCGTAGGGCATTTCCGATTCTATCGTTATCTTCGCGCCCGCGGCTTGCGTTTCGGAAGAGATGTATTGGTTGACGTAAATATTGCCGTCCTCTTCCCCGTAAATGCATCCGCCCACGCTCTCGATGAAGCGGGTGAGGTTGGGCGGGCAGCAGGAACAGCCGAACACCTCCACGCGTTCGGGCAGCGGGCAATGCCGGCGGCTTTTGAGCCCGTTATTGAAATCGACCGCCGCCTCGTGCATTTCGAGCGGGTTGACGTAGAAAAACCCTTTGCCGTCCTTGCTTTCCCCCGCGAGGATGTTGTTGTAAAACACGCGCTCGAACACTTCGTGGTACACCGCTTTGTTTTTCAGTTTCGCCATGCGCAGGCAGAACATGGCGAGGGCGATCGCCGAACACGTTTCGCTGTACGCGTAAAAGTTTGGCAGATCGTACGGATAGGTGAACGCTTCCCCGTGGTAACTCGAACCCGTGCCGCCCGTGATGTACATCTTTTTGTTCACGATATCCGAAAAGAGCGCGCCGCAAGCCTCTTCGAGCCCCTTATCGCCGCCGATGCGCGCCAGATCCGCCATGGCGCAGTACAGGTACAGCGCCCGCACGGCGTGCCCCACGGCTTCCTTTTGTTCGCGCACGGGTCTGTGCGACTGGTCGTAAGGGCGGCTCGCCCAAGGGTAACACGGCTCTTCGCGCGTGCCGCGCTCGTCCACGAAAAACCGCGCGAGCGTCAGATATTTCTCCTCTTCGGATACCTCGTACAGCCTTACGAGCGCGAGTTCGATCTCGGGATGGCCGCAGGTCGTAAAAGCCGTATCCCGCTTTACGTAAAAGCGCTCGTAAATATAGTCGGCATACTTTTTCATCGCCGCATACAGTTTTTCGCCCGCGCCGCACTCTTTGAGCGCGACTGCCGCCTCGATGAGATGCCCCGCGCAGTACAACTCGTGTTCCGTGCGGTTTTTGAATATGTTTTCGGGCTCGTACACCTGATAATAGGAGTTGAAATAGCCGCACGGCATCTGCTGCGCGCAGATATCGTCCACCGTCTCATCCACGATCGCTTTGAGTTTTTCGTCCCCGCGCGCGGCGAGGATATATGCCGCGCTTTCCAGCCATTTCGCAACGTCGCTGTCCCAAAAGATATGCGGTTTGTGCGCGTCGTCCCTCTCGTGTTTCAGCGCGCGGAACCTGCCCGTCTCCTCGAAACGCTTATACACGTTGTAAACGGAGACGTCCGCGTTCAGCTCCTGCAACTTTTTGACGAATCCGTCACCGATCTTTACCTCTTTGAAATCGACCCCGTTCATTTTGCCTCCCTCCTCTCTTTTTTGCTTTCGGTGCTTTGCCGCGGTTTTGCGGAACTGCCCCGCGCGTATAACTATAACACCGAAAGTCCGATTTGTCCGTATTTTGCCGATAATCTTTTTTCGGGATATTCATTTTTTGAACGAAAGCGCGCGGCATATGCCGCGCGCCGATAAAAATTATTGCGTTTCTTCCTTTTCGAAGAGGAAAGCCCCCGCCTGGTATTCCCCCGCGGGGCGGAAAGAAAGAGAACCGTTTTTGACCTCGTAGTCGAGCGTGGTATACGCCGCCGCGAGTTTATACCCCGAAACGTCGCATCCGAACCGTTCGTGCGGCCGCTCGAAAAAGTGCGCCAAAACGAGCATTCGCCTGCCGTTTTCGGACACTTTTTTGTAGATCTGGCAGCCCTTCGGGTCGCGGAAATACCGGACGTTGCAGAAACTTTCGGCGATATAGCCCGACCGGACGACGTCTTTGACCGCGTTGTAAAAGTCGATGCCTTCCCTGATCTTCGCCTTCTGCGCGCCGTCGATGAGGTGTACGTCGCCCGAAAGGCACACGCGCCCGAACATCGCCGCCGTCATCGACCATACGATGCGGTCGACCGTGTCGTCCCTGCGGATGGTCGCCCAGACCTGATTCTGCCTTGCGGGAACGACGCGCGACACGTTCGCCGCGACGAGGGGGATCTCCTTGCATTCGTGCGCGTCCGAAAAACTGCACATGGACACCATGCTCATGCGGAGCGGTTCGATGCGGCTTCCGCCCGAAGAGCAGTTTTCTATCACGATCCCGGGAACGGCCTCTTTGAGGCGGGCAAGGTAATCCAGGCTGATCTCCGTGATCTGCCGCCCGCTCTCGCCGAAACTCTCCGCGCCGTCGCCGCCGAGGCCGAACGTGTCGTTGTAATCGATCTTGATGTACGCAAACCCCTTTGCCGCCAGGTAGCCGAGCATTTTTTCTTTCAGGTACGCCTGCACGTCCTCCCGTCGAAGATCGAGGAAGCGCCTGTTTTTGGACGTGAGCGGCACCCCGTTCCTCTTTAAAACGGCGCTCTCGTCGTAAAACTTTTTGCTGTCCCGCCCGACGTTTTCGAATTCGAACCACACGCCCGCCCGCATGCCCGCCGCGTTGACGGCGGAAACCACGCTTTCGATACCGCGGGGAAAGAGTTTTTTGCTCTCGTTCCAGTCGCCTATGGCGTTGCACCAGCCGCAGTTTTCGGGCAGATACCAGCCCGCGTCGATGACGAATATGCCGATCGGGAGCCCTTTGAGGCTTTCCAGTATGGCAAGGATGTTCTCCTCGCTCGGCGTGCCCCACGTCGTGCAGTATTCGTTGAACAGCACGGGCATGCTCTCCTCGCTTTCGGGCACGGAAAGGCGCTTATCCTGAAAGCGAACGAAGTCGTTGCAGATTTCGTCGGGGTTTTCCGTCCCCTTTACGCGGATGTACGCGCGGTGGGTCTTGAAGCCGCCGCCCGCGGGGATCTCCTTGCACCAGTGGCCGAACTCGAAATCGGCGAGCCCGCCCGAAAGCGCGCACGTTTCGCGCTCTTTATACACTTCGATCTGCCAGCTGTACGGCGCTTCGGCCATGACCGCCCACGAACAGCCGCCGCCCGAGATCATCGCAAAGGGAAAATACCCGCGGTTGGGCATGCTTCCGACCTGTCCGAACCGCTCGCACTTCACGCCGTAGCGCGCCCAGCTCATGTCCAGCCCCAGCGCGGAAAATTCTTCCGACGTCAGGCGGCATTCGCGGCTCCACGCGCTCGTCATGCGGGTAAGGCGAAGCCCCTCCGTGCCTACCCCCTCCCTTTCGGGATTGAAAATGCCGCTGATCGAAAAACTCTGCAAACTTTCCAGAACCTGCGTTTTTCCGCTGTTGTTGAAGTATTCCGCGCGCACCGTGAACACCCCCGTTTCCGCATCGTGGCAGAGGGTGTGTTCGTAATCGTTGCCCGCGCCGTCCGAAAGGCGGGTGACGACCCCGCTCCCGTCCGCTTCCTGCGAAACGATGTGCAAAAGCGAACTCGACATGTTGCGCATGGTGACCCCCTGCGTATAGTCGATCAGGTTATGCGCGCCGCGAAGTGCGACCTGCACCATGCAGTCGGGGCAGAGCGCGTCGGGATCGATCTTCGTCCCCGCGGGGAAGAGCATCAGCCCCGCGCCGAAGCCTTCCGCCTGTGCGTAGTATACGTCGGTATCTCCGAAAGTGTATTTATTATAGAGCATAAATTTTACGGGCCTCCTTTCCGTTCGCGTCGTTATGCCGTTTTTATGCAAGGGGCGGCATTGCCGAAGCAATGCCGCCCCCTCCCGTTCTTATAGGATATCCTTGTTCAGCCGAGGCTTATTTTCTTTTCCATACGATATCCGACCACATCAGGTCTTTTTTGAACTGATTGATCTCCGTATTCTCGTCGATGACGACGACTTCGATGCCCCACATGTTGCCGAGGTCGATCATCTGCTGCGCCGTGACCTGCGAGGAAACGACGGTATGGTGCGCGCCGCCGGCATAGATCCACGCGGCAACGCCGTCCTTGAAGTTGGGTTTGTATTTCCACATCAACCCGCCTACGGGGAGGTTGGGCATCTTGTGCGGGTATTTTACGAGTTCGATCTTCTGCACGATGAGGCGGAAACGGTCGCCCATGTCTATCATGGAAACGGCGATCGCCTCGGGGGCGGAAATGCCCTCGAACACGAGGCGCGCGGGATCGGACTTACCGCCGATGCCGAGCGGGTGCACCTGTATTTCGGGCTTGGTAGCCGCGAACTGCGGGGATACTTCGAGCATGTGCGCGCCGAGGCACAGCCCGTCTTTGAGGTCATAGGTGTAGTCCTCCATCAGGCCCGTGCCCTTCTGATCCGCCATGTACTGCATGACGGCGCCGAGCGCTGCGATCTTCCAGTCGCCCTCCGCGCCGAAACCGTAGCCCTTGCTCTGCAGATCCTGAATGGCGAGCCCGGGGAGCTGGTTCAGCCCGTGCAGCGCGCCGAAATGGTCGACGATACCGATGTAACCGCCCTTTTCTTTGCAGAACTTGTCGATGGCGATCTCATACTTCGCCTGCTCGCGCACGACGTCGATGCGGTCGGTGCCCATGGTATACTTTTCGGCGTATTCCGCCATGAGGGCGTCCACTTCCTTGTCGGTGACTTTTCCGATGTATTCCACGAGGTCGCCGACGGGATAATAGTCGACCTGCCAGCCGAAATCGATGTGCGCTTCCACTTTGTCGCCCTCGGTGACGGCGACGTCGCGCATGTTGTCGGAGAAGCGGCACACCTTCACCTTTTTGGAGAAGGCGTAACCGGCAGCCACTTTGCACCAGTCGGCGAGCTGTTTGAGCGCTTCCTTGTCCTTATAATAGCCGACGATGACTTTATTGTCCATGCGGAGGCGTGTCACGATGTAGCCGAATTCCCTGTCGCCGTGGGCGGCCTGGTTTTCGTTCATGAAGTCCATATCGATGGTGTCGTAAGGCAGCTTTTCGTTGTACTGCGTCGCGAAATGGCACATCGGCTTTTGCAGTTTGGAAAGCCCGCGTATCCACATTTTCGCGGGGGAGAAGGTGTGGCACCAGGTGATGATGCCGATGCAGTCGTCGTCGGCGTTGACCTTTTTGACGGCCGCTTCGATCTCGTCGGAGCTCTTGCAGGTGGTGAGGTATTTTACGGTGACGGGCATGCGCTCGCTGACGTAGTTCGCCATCTCTTCGGAGTGCTGTGCGACGTGTTCGAGCACGTCTGCCCCGTAAAGGGTCTGCGAACCGGTGATCCAATAAACGACTTTTTCTTTCATGGCAATATCTTCCTTTTTTTGATTTTTATTTTTTGTTTTTTTATATGAGAAAGGCAAGCGTCCCCAAAATTTACGCACGCTTGCGCCTCAGCGGGTGAATGCGGTGCGCGTCTTATGGCGTGCCCAAGCAACGTGCACCTTTCAAAACCGTGCAGAACGGTGCAGATCGTGTTTTTGCAAGGCAAACGCAAGGGAGTGTACAAAGACGTACATGACCGCCGCGTGCAGCCGATGCAAAGGCGCGAGATGTGCCGTTATCCGCGGTTTTGTCCGTAGTACGCGTTCTTGCCGTGTTTCCGCAAATAATGCTTATCCATCATAAACTTATCCGCGCGCGAAACGTTCGGATTGACCTGCTCGGTGATGAACGCCATTTTTGCGACTTCTTCGATGACGGTCGCGTTGTATACGGAACCGTCGGCGTCTTTGCCGAAGGCGAACACGCCGTGGCTCTTGATGAGCACGCCCGGCACTTCGATCGGGTTCAGGTTGTCCTTTTTGAAACGTTCGATGATGACGAGCCCCGTGTTCTTTTCGTACTCCCCTTCGATCTCCTCTTTGGTGAGCGAGCGCGCGCAGGGGATATCGCCGTAAAAATAATCGGCGTGCGTCGTGCCGTAGAACGGGATGTCGCGCCCCGCCTGCGCCCACGAGGTCGCAAAGGTGGAGTGCGTGTGCGTGACGCCGCCCACGTTCGGGAACGCCTTGTAAAACTCCACGTGCGTCGGCGTGTCGCTCGAGGGGCGGAGTTTGCCCTCCACCACTTTGCCGTCGAGGTCGACGACAACCATGTCGTCCGCGGTCATGTCGTCATACGAGACCCCGCTGGGTTTGATGACGATGAGCCCGCTTTCACGATCGATCTCGCTGACGTTGCCCCACGTAAAGAGCACGAGTTTGTGCTTTACGAGGTCGAGGTTTGCCTGCAATACTTTCTCCTTCAATTTTTCCAGCATTTCGGTATTCTCCTTCAATCCATATCTTTAACGGCCTGCCTGACGATCGGCAGCCCTTTCACGTACCGCTTCGCGAACGCTTCGAACCCCGCGACGTCGTCGGGATCGGGCGCGAGGGTGACCCCCTCCTGCCCCGCGAAAACTTTGTGGTCGAGATACTCTTCGAGCGTTTCGCCCTTTTCTTTGGTGATCACGTAATTCGCGAGGATCGCGATGCCCCACGCTCCGCCCTCGCCCGCCGTTTTCATGACGGTGACGGGCGCGTTGATGGCCGCGGCGAGATAGCTCTGCCCCACGTGCGGCGTTTTGAACAGCCCGCCGTGCCCCGTGATGGAATCGAGCTTCACGTTCTCTTCTTTCAGCAGGATGTCGCAGCCCACTTTCAGCACGCCGAGCGCGGCGAAAAGATGTGCGCGGAAGAGATTGGCGAGATTGAACCTGCTCTCCGACGTCCTCACGAACATCGGGCGGCCCTCGTCCACCTTCGTAATATGCTCGTTGGAAACATAGTTATACGCCAGGAGCCCGCCGCAGTCTTTATCCCCGTTTTCCGATTCGAAATACAGCTTGTTGTACAGTTCGGACTTGCTCATGTCCAGCCCGCACAGTTTCGCGAACTCGCCGAACACGTCTACCCAGCCGTTGATATCGGAAGTGCAGTTGTTGCAATGCACCATGCCGACGAGATCGCCCACAGGCGTGGTTACAAGGTCGATCTCGGGATGCACTTTGGAAAGTTCTTTTTCCAAAACGATCATCGCAAAGACGGAAGTGCCGGCCGATACGTTGCCCGTGCGCTTTCTGACCGAATTGGTCGCGACCATGCCCGTGCCCGCGTCCCCTTCGGGAGGGCAGAACGGAATGCCCGCGCAGAGGTTGCCCGAAGGGTCGAGGAGCTTTGCCCCCTCTTCGGTCAGCCTCCCCGCCTCTTCGCCCGCGACTAAAATTTCGGGAAGGATGTCCTCGATTTTGAACGGGACGCCCATCTCCGCAATGAGCGCGTCAAATTTTTTCAGCATGGCGGGATTATATTTTTTGGTTTTGATGTCGACGGGGAACATGCCCGACGCCTCGCCGATGCCGATGACCTTTCTGCCCGTCAGCTTCCAATGCACGTACCCTTCGAGCGTCGTCTGGAAGGCGATGTTTTTGACGTGTTCCTCTCCGTTGAGGATCGCCTGATACAGGTGCGCGACAGACCAGCGCGCGGGGATATGATAGTTGAAAAGTTCGGTGAGTTTTTCCGCGGCGGGCGCGGCGTTGTTGTTGCGCCAGGTACGGAACGGGACGAGCTGCTCACCCTTCCCGTCGAATACCATGTACCCGTGCATCATGGCGGAAAAACCGATCGCGCCTATCGTCGTGAGGGTCACGCCGTATTTGTTTTTGACGTCCACCGCCATTTCCTGATAGCAATGGCGCACGCCCGTCCAGATATCTTCGAGCGAATACGTCCATATCCCGTTTTCGTAGCGGTTTTCCCAGTCGTGCGCGCCCGATGCGATCGGGTTGTTGTTTTCGTCCACGAGGATCGCCTTGATCCTCGTCGAACCGAATTCGATGCCCAGGGCGGTTTTGCCGCTCTGAATGAGTTTTTTTACGTTATCGGCCATATCTTCCCTTCCCTTGAAGTATTTCTGCATATAATTATAATGAAAATCTGCGGAAAAAGCAATAGATGAACAAAAATTTATTATATTTTTTTTCAAAAAATGAGCGAAACGTTCACTTTTTTGCCGAACAGCCTTTTTATCCTCCCTTTTTTGGCCGATTTATGTTTTATTTTGCTATATATACAAAAATTATTTTCTATATACATTTTGTTTTCCGAAGGGTTGACACGCGCCCGCGCATATATTATAATAGAATCGCAAAACCCGTAAAGGAGGAAACAGTCATGACGGTTTTGGAAAAGATGAAAAAGGTGATGCAGGACAAGGGCATTTCCGAGCAGGATCTCGCCGCGGCGATCGGGGTATCCAAGGGCGCGATGCACAACTGGATGAAGGGCGTGGGCAAGCCGAGCGCGAACGCGGAGGCGAAATTCGAAAAATACTGCGCCGACAACGGCGTGTCGTTCGAGTGACGATCCGCCCCGCGGCGGCGAAATTCGAAAAAAAATAAAAAGCGCAGGAGCGGATTCATCCGCTCCTGCGCTTTTTTATGCCGCATATCAACTTGTTCAGAACGCGACGCGGAACACGCGCGCCGTGTACAGATTTTCCAAGGTGACGGCGAGCGTTTCGCCGCACGACGCGGACGCACCGCCCGCGGGGTAAATACACTCGGCGCTCTTTGCCCGAACGGGCACTTCGATGCGCGCGTCTCCTTCCAGCCGCCACACGAACAAAAGCCCTTCGCGCCCGTCGGCGCTTTTATACAGCACGACGGCGGGCTTTTGCTTTTCGGATATCCGCAAAATGCCGCACGGGAATGACGGGTACGCCGAAGCCGTGAAAGCGCGTATGCGCTTGTAGCAGGCGACCCCCTCGGCAATATATTTTTTGCCGCTCTCCGTCGCCCTGTCGATGCGGCCCGAAAGGCACATCGCCCCGCACATACCCGAAACCATATTGAACACGGCGCTCTCATCCCCGCAGCGTTCGGGGCGAAGCGCCCTGCCGCCGTAAAAATCGTCGTACAAGTGCGGGAAGGGATACGCCCATATCCCCGCCTTTTCGGGAGGGATAACGGCGAGCGCGCCCTGCAATACGGACGGATAGTTCGCGGCGATCTCCTGGTCGGACGTGCTCTGCACGTCGAATATGCGGAGCATTCCGTAATCGCTGCGAAGCCCGCCCGAGCCGCAGTTTTCGAAGATCAGATCGGGGAATTCCTTCCGCAGGCTTTCATAGAAAGCGCGCACGGCGCGGGTGTACGCGATGCCCTCCGCGCCCCTGCCCTGTATGCAGTCGTTGTAGTCGTTTTTGATATAGCGGAAGCCCATATCGTAAAAACGGCGCACTTTGCCGCGGATATATCCGCAGACTTCGGGGTTGCGGAAATCGAGAAAGACGCGCGCGCCGCCGCCGACGCGGACGCCGTTTTCGGTCAAAAACCAATCGTCGCCTTTTTTATAGATCTCGGAATTTTCCCCCGCGACTTCCATTTCCAGCCAAAGCCCGGGGAGCATTCCCTTTTTGCGGATATACGCCGCAATGCCTGCAAGCCCCTCTTCGCCGAACAGCGTGCGCGAATCCTGCCAGTCGCCCAAACGGTTCGCGCGGGGCGCGCCCGCCTCGTACTGCCAGCCGTCGTCTATGCAGAACACCTCCGCGCCCGCCTCCGCCGCGGCGTCTACGAGAGGATATTCCTTTTCGGCGGAAGGCTGCGCCCAAAGGCAGTTCATGTAATCGTTGAACACCGCGGGCGCGGGCTTTGCGACCGACCGGCCGCGGCGCAGCTCTAAAAGCGCGGCGAACGCGCCGTCCCTGCCTCCCTCCGCTATCCCCGCAAGCGCGCGCGGAAAAACGTAACGCTCCCCCGCGTTCAGGGTGAGCGGCGTGCCCAAGCGGCGCGCGTCGATCTCCGCCGCCGCGATATAGGCGAAGCCGCCCTGCACGCCGATCTCGATGCGCCACTCCGCCGTCGGTTCGAAGGCCAGCCAAAGCACCCTGCCGCTCGACTTGTTTTCCACCGCCGCGAACGGGTAAAAGGCGCAGGTCGTATACGAGCCGTGCGATTCCAGAGAAAAACTCTTGACGATCGGATGCACGGACGCGGGCACGAGGTCGGCGTCTTCAAACGAAACGCAATGGTATTGATACTCCGCCTGCCAGCAGCAGCCGAAATAATGGATGAGGTAATCGCGCGGCCGCGCGGGATCGACGGGAAAGCGCACGCACCGCGAAAAATGATTGACCGTGACCGTCCCCCGCCCCGCATTCATAACAATAAACGGCGCATCCGCAAACCCGTTTTCGGGGCACTCGACCCGAAGGCCGCTCGCGCGGTGCATAAAGCCGCCGTTTTCAGACGGTTCACAAGCCGCCGTCTGCGCGCTGTTCGTGAGGCTTTCCGCGGCGCTGTGCCCGGCTTCGAACCCCTCGACCTCCAAAAAGAACGGGGGCGTTTTCTTTTCGTTCATCGGTTTTCTCCTTCCATCAAAGGATCGTGGCGATCAGGAACTGCGCGTACAGGCGCGACATGTAGTCGGACGGGTGGTTGAGGTTGTCCGCGATGACGTCTTCGGTGTACTTGCGCTCCAAAACGGACGCCTGCGCCGTATGCACGTCGGCAAGCACAAGGTTTTCGTAGCGGTCTTCGAAAGAAGCGAGCGTTTCCGCATATTCCGCGAGGTCGTGGATGCGCAGGTCGCGCTTGTCCGTTTCGAGATTGCGGCGGATCTTTTCGTTGATCTCCATAGGCGAAACGAGCACGACGGAAACGTCGGGGTTGGCGGCGCGGAAATAGTCGATCATCACTTCGATATTGATGCCGTACACGCTCGCGGAGCGGTCGGCGGAAGAATCGTTCGTGCCGAGGGCGATGAACACGATGTCGGCATACGCCTTTTTGCGCTCCATCATCGCGTACTTGTTTTGCAGGTTCGCCATGATGTTCGGGTGATTGACCATGTCCATCTGCCCGTTGACCGCATACATATATTCCTGCGAATCGATGCCGCCCACAGAACAGTTGGTCAGGTTCACCGTGGCGCCCGTCCTCTCTTCAATGCCGCGCGCCGTCATCGTCGCCAGGTCGGAAAAACTTCCCGAACCGCCCGCGCCCTCGCCGATGCTGTCGCCGACGTACAGCATTTCGACGGTGCCGCCTTCCTTCGCCTTTTCCGAAAAATTCGTCAGTTTGTCCGCCTTGGACGGGACGACGTTCCCCTCGTACACTTCGGTGCGGATATACGTCACGACGTAGCGGTATCCGTACAGCACCGTTTTATCGACGGTGGGGGCTTTCCCCTCGTCGCCGCCCGACTTCTCAAGGGTTTCGGAGCCGTTCCTTTCGCCATGAACCGGCAGAATCCCGCCGTTCATGCGCCGTTCACGTTTTCATTCGAATTGCCCGTTAAAATCGCGGACGATCACTTTGATCGGGCCGCACCGCCCCGCGTTGCACGCGCTTTCGGAAACGCTGCATGCGGCAACGCCCAGCCGCACGTCCTCCAACGCGAGCAGAACGATCTTATCCCCCGCCTTCGAAACGGGCGGGCAGACCTCGATCTTCCCGTTTTTTCCGATCTTCGTGTGCATGAACAGATTGACGGGGTGAATGATCGGCCTCGTTTTGTTCAGGCAGCGGTTGATATTGTCCAGGCAGTTGGGATGCCCTTGCCCGTTGCCGTAAAAAAAGTCGTACATTTCGGGACGGCAGCAAGGATGCAGCAGATCGTGTTCCCCCACGTCGTCCGACACGACGCGGAACATCGGCCTGTATAAATTGGTATAAACGGTGTCCCCGACGCGAAGCCGCAGAGACTCGTTGCAGTCGATGGTCACGCCCGTCGAAAGAAATTCGTCCGCGTCTCCCCGCATTTCCGCAAAAAAGTCGGCCACCTGCCCGCCCTCCGCGTCGATCACGGTCACCGTCTGGCCTTTGCGCACGTCCGCCGCAATTCCGCAGCACGGCGCGGCCGTGTATTCTCTTATCATGGCGATATTCTCCCTTTCCCTCGTTGTTTTCCCCCGCCCGAAAAATATAAAACAAAAGGACGGTATCATATCAACACCGCCCTTGCTTCGATGGACAGTTCCCGGACAAATCCGTGCCGCTTTTACATTCAAAGACGAACGGATCCGCGCGAATGCTCCTCTCCCCCGAAAAACATCTTTTATATTATATTTGTAAAACCCTGTTTTGTCAACAGATTTTGCATCTCCCCGCCCGATGCGTTCGCGGCGGCCATAAAAAGCGGCGCCGCGTCAGATCCGCACTTCTTTTTTCGTTTCCGCGGACTTATAAATCGCGTCGAGTATTTTCATGAGCGTGACCCCGTCCTCCGCGATGGAAGAAAGGTCTCTGCCGTTTGCGACCGCGTCCACAAAATAATCGATCTCCTTTTCGAACAGGCCGTTAAAACTCAATGCCGTCGACCTGTTCAGCGTTACGTCCGTCAGGTAACCGCAGCTGTCCGTATAAATTTCCAGTTCGGGATCGAGGCTCATTCCGCCGCGCGTGCCGAACAGTTCTATTTTGCCGACGTCGCGCTTCAGATTCAGGCAAAAACTCGCCTCCACGCTCAATACGGCGCCGTTTTCGTAACGCACCAATGCGGTCGCAAAATCCTCCACGTCGCAGACGTCTTGTTCCGATTTGGAAACGGAAGAATACGCCACGCTCTCTTTCAGCCCCCTGCGGTCGCCGAGTTTCCTGAACGTCGCCCCGTATACGGACACGGGTTTCGGGTTGCCCATCAGATAGCGGGTAAGGTCTATGACGTGTACGCCGAGGTCGATGAGCGGGCCGCCGCCCGACCTGCTCTTGTCGCCGAACCAGCCCCCGGGATTTCCGTTGCGGCGAAGGTAGGTCGCCTTTGCGTAATATATCTCCCCGACGGCGCCGCCATTGATAAAATCCTGCATCACGGCCGTATCGTTCCCGAACCGCCGCACGAACCCGACCATCAGTTTCCTGCCGCACCTTTTGGCGGTGTCGAGCATCGCCTGCGCTTCCTTCGCATTGAGCGCCATCGGCTTTTCGCAAAGGACGTCTTTCCCGGCTTCGAGCGCCATGATCGTACACGGCGCGTGCGCGCTGTTCCATGTGCATACGCTTACGGCGTCTATCTCGGGCAGAGCCTTCAACATTTCCGCTTCGTCCGTATACAGCCTGTCGATCCCGTAGCGCTCACCCGCCTTGCGCAAAACTTCCTCGTTTATGTCGCACAGGGCATACAGCTCGACGTTTTCGTTTTTCAGATACGCGGGAATATGCGAATTCGATATATTCCCCGTGCCGATTACGGCCACTTTGATCTTTTTCAAATCTTTTATCTCCTTTCCTTTCTTACTCCGTAGGAATCCAGAAAACGCACGGCGTCTCCTATGTCTTTTGCGGGATCTTCCCCGCATTCTCTCTCGATCGTCAGATACCCGCCGTATCCTATCTCTTCGAGCGCGGCGAGATAGCTCTTCCAATCCACACCGCCCTGACCGAGCGGGACTTCGCGTATCACATCCCACCCGCAAGGCGTTAACCCGAAATACTGCGGCGCATACAGCGCGCGCGTGTCGAAATTTTTCAGTTGCACGCCGTCTTTCGCATGCGTATGCACGATATATCCGCGCAGGGTATAAACCGCCTGCACGGGATCGTCGCCCGCACACATGACCAGGTTTGCAGGATCGAGATTGACGGCGACCCCGTCGCTGCCCAGCCCGTCCAGAAAACTCTTTAAGACCGCGGCTTTCTCCGGCCCCGTTTCCACAGCAAAATGTCCGCCGAGGCTCTTCGCAAAATCCGCAAGTTCCCTGCAGACCTCGTGCATGCTTTCATACTGAACGCAATCTTTGTTTTCGGGAACGACCCCGATATGCGTCGTCACGATATCCGTGCCGAGTTCTTTCGCCGCTTCGAGGATGCGCTTTTCGCGGTCGATCATGACGCGGTCGCGCTCGTAATACATGGCGCAGCCGAAATCGCCGCAGATCGCCGAAAAACAAAGCCCTTCGCCCTCCACAAACTTCCTGATCTCCGAAAGTTCTTTACCCGACGCTTCGAACGGGAAAGCCTTTCCCGCATAAGCCTGTATGCCGTCCGCCCCGAGCGCCCTCGCAGCCCGTACCGTTTCAGGAAAAGGCTTGCGGAAACTTTCGCTGATGACCCCGATCTTCATGCACTGCCTCCGTTTTTATTTTATCATAACACAATATAACCTGCGGGGCAATCCCGCAGGTTACGTTGACATTGTCAAAAATTCAGGTTATCCCCGTACTTGTGCAAGACCCTGTAAAAAGTGTTGAGGCTGTTGAACCCGACCTCCTCCGCCATGCGGCAAACGGGCGCCAGCGGCTGTTCTCTCCGCAATTTATAAAATTCGTTGATCCTGCACCGGTTGACGTAATCGCGCAGCTTCATTCCCGTAAATTGATTGAACAATCCCGAAAGATACGTTCTGGAATACCCGAACGTATCGGCAAGGCCTTCCAGGGTCACTTCGCCCCTGAAATTTCCGTTGATGAATTTCAGGATCTCGACAAAGGTCTGCGTCGTCTTTTTGCCCCGCACTTCCGTCATGGGATGCGCGCGGCGCATGACCGCAAGTATCGTGTCCGAAAGCCCGCTCTTCAACAGATCGTCGGAGCCGTCCCAAACGGAATAGAACACGTCCAACAGCTGCGAAATTTTCTTGCTGTATCCGTTTTCGGGCATAAAAGAAGGGAACGTCTTGCCGGAAAAATCGAACTCCGATTTCAGATATCTTGAACTGATCAGAACGACGTAATATTCAGCACCGCTTTTCGGTATATAAAAATGCGGTTCGAAACAGCGCGCGAACGTGATTTCGCCCTGCCGTACGATTCGTTCTTCCGTATTGATATGCACCAGGCATTCCCCTTTGAGCATAAAGACGAATTCGATGCTGTCGTGAAAATGCGGCAGCATCTGCGGACTGCACGATTCTGTAATCACGTTTTTTTGGAAATAAATATAATTTGCCGCATCCGCTTCTTTTTCGTAAAATGAGGAATTCATTTTTCTCCCCGCCCCTCTCGTGACCTTATATTTATTTTAGTCCAAATGTCTTTGAATGTCAATCCCGTCTTGCAGAATTTAGCGGTACAAGGCTTGAAATGTCTTATACTTTTAAAAGAGTATGAATCTACGAATGTCTCTTTGGCTGCTTAACAAAAAAGAGAGGTTATCCGTCAATGGATAACCTCTCTTTTTTTGCAGCCGTCTAATCGAACCGCCACGGCGAAACCGCCGCGGAAACAACAAAAGTTCGAGTAAGGCTAGTTTGGTGGACAGAAACCATACAAATTCGAACCCTATGTTCCATTTTTCGAAAAAATGGTTCTGCGCTATCGTCTCATTTTGAAGAATAATTTTTATAAAGCATAAACCTACTTAATATATGAATATAAAAATTATATTTCCTACTCGTTTACAAGATCTATATCGCTATAAATCTCTTGCAACCCTTTTGGTTGTAATGCCCAACGATATGCAGGATGAATTTCAAAATTAAAACCAAAATCAATATCTTCACTGAGAATATAATTATTTTCATCAAAATAGTAGCGAATAATTTGTTTATCTGAATTCTTCCGTGCTGTAAAAAAGTTAATTTTATACAAAAAAACAGAAAGCTTTTTCTCATCCACTAAATCACCATTACTAAATCTAGCCTGTCCAACGTGATCTATAGTGTGTTTCATCTTTACTCTTAATTCCTGTGGAGTATATAAGAACGCATTTCCTTCTTTTTTTGACGAAGGTTTCATTTCTAATAATATTTTTTTTAATGTAATTTCATTTAGCTCTGATGAATATTCGTTGATCGTATCCGTAAGTCGTCCATTCGAATAGTTTTTAAAAATCTTTTCCAAATCTCCTGTTAAAATTTTAGTATGCTTTTTTGCAAAAGCTTCATGCGCCGCAAGAGAACATAACTTTATTAAATCTCTTGGTCTTTGCCTTATTAACGACAATAGAACTCTATACATTGGGGCGTTCTCCCAATGCCCTTTCCCTTGAAAATTGCTTTCAAATATATCTTTCAAAAATCTACTCAATTCTCGCTGGCTTTTACTTATCAACTCACTTTCGTCGACTTGTTCCTGTTTCAAAAATAGAACAGCACGTTTGACAAGCATGACAAGTATTTCATGATTTGTCCATTTGAGCCACACAACAGATCCTTCTATTTTATCTGTAGACTCATCTGAAGTCCGCACAGCATAATAAACACTACTGCGAAGTGCAACCCTAAATTTAATATTGGGGACCTCTCTAGTTATTGTCCGTAAAGCATTTAACATTGCAGAAATATTTCGTATTTCATGTTCACCATTCTTCCATCCTCTATCTAAATCATCAATAAAAACAGTTACCCTTCTTTCTCTAAAAATCCCATCCTTAAACAAAACTAAAAAATCTTTATATGACAAGTCAATCCCTAGCTTATGAATATCCGCATACTTTTTCCCTAGCACAGCAAAAGTTAGCCTAGAAAAGCTACCTAACCAATCTTTAAAACCTCTATCCTTGCTATTCTTATTTATAATAAATATATTTTGAATAAGCTTATCAAAAATAATTTTTGACAGTTTTTCTTGCCAAATTCTAATCATACGATTTATATCGGTTTCTGTTTGCTCAAATATATCATCCGGACGAATAGAAATAGGAATATTATTATTCGCCCGTTCTTCAGCTTCAAGAATCCTTAATAAAGCAGATTTCCCCGTTCCTTTATGTCCAACAATTAAAAATAGCGGCAATGAACTCTTTAATGTTTCATACGCGGCACCTTTAACATAAAAATTGCATAAATTAATTTCATCATCATCTTCTGCAGCCTCATGCCCAAATAATTTTCTAACGTTTTCTTCTGTAAAAAGCATCTCTCCCCTCCTATTATTTAATTTTCAAATTTATAATATTTTTAATTAATTATACCAAACTTTTTTTTCAAAATCAAGGCTTGATGCAAAATGAATTTATATATTTTAACTACTTTACAATTTAAAGTATGCAGTTCTCTATTCCCTTCGTTTTTTGATTTTTTCGTTTCGACTATCGTAGCATAGCGCCTCACAAAAGTCAACGGGCGGATTGCCGCTTAAAGCTTAGCCCCCCCTACTATATGGCCTTGTTTTCCTGCCCGTCCGTTTAAGCCAACGAAAAAGGAGAGCCCCCCTTCGGGCTCCCCCTCTTTCGTTGGTGGACAGAAACTACACAGTCAAACCAAAATGAAAAGAACTACCCGAAAGGTTCGGATAGTTCCGTTTTGGTGGAGATAAACGGACTCGAACCGTCCACCTCTTGAATGCCATTCTTACCACACACAAGATGTTGTGTTTGATATAAAAAATAATATACAATATATTGTAGTCAAAGCGCCGCCACGTTGTTTGACACTTTGCCGACATCGGCTGAAAGCACCCCGTTTTTCGAGGTGCTTTTCCTTTTTTCCATGAACTGTTTGACGTAATTTGCGCGGATGGTAAGTTTCGCGCACATCTTATGGCGAATAAAATCCTGCCCCGCCACGCCGCCCGTGTACAGACCGAAAACGATCTGCAAAAGTTTGACGAGCGCTTTCAAGACCATGTCCCACGAAAAGGCGAGATCGAACACGATATACGACGTTGCGATGATGCCGAAAGCGAAGATGCCGAGCGCCTTGGTGAACAGTATGGCGGCAATATCTCTCCCCTCATGCACGGAAGGGTCGTCCTCTTCGTTCGCGCGTTCTTTGGCGTCGTTGAAGATGATCGAATAAGAATACTTCGCATACCGCACGTGCCTGACGAAGTCCACCTCTTCGGGAGCTCTTTCGATCTTCCCCTCCCAAAAAGCGAGTTTGCTTTCCGCCCGGCGTATGCCTGCGCATATGAGCGCATATAAAGGCCCTCGGGCGACTTTGCCGTGCGCCCCGGCACGGACGTCGCACCGCCCCTTTTTCAGTTCCAGGCGCTTGATCTTGTCCTTATATCCGACCGCTTTGGCGTTGAGTTTGATAAGATACGATTTCAGTTTCCTCGCATGATTGTCCGCCGCTATGTATTCTTTGAAAGCGCCGTTCAGGTTGTCGGCATTGATGGTCACGTAAGCATTCTGTATCGCTTCCTGTAAGGTCTTATAGACGGGGTTTGCGCCGCGCTCTTTTTCTTTTGCGAGAGAACGGGACACAAAGATCAGGACGATGACCGAGACCTGCACCGAAAGCGTATTCAGCCAATAGGAAGCGTCGGTGAATATCGAGGTGGAGAACTGCGCGTTGATGAAATCGATGAGTACCGAAAAGGCGGTGACAAGGATGATGAGAACGGCGAGAGTCAATACTTTCAGCCGAGAAGAGGATATCTTCTTTTCCATTTCACTTCACCTCCCGGGCGGCGAGCAGGCCGAACAGGAATCCGACGAGCACGGACGCGGCGATCAGCCCCACCGTACCCGAAAGCTGCACAGCCGCCGTTTCAAGGGCCTGTGCGAGGACGTACAGCCCGCCGAGGAGCAGGAACGGGAAAACATACGTGATAACCGTTTCCAGCATCTGTCCGCGCTTTACGGCGTTCACAAGGTTCTCCCGCTTCCCATTGTCCGTCTCCACTTTCAGATCCGCTTTGTGCTGCGTGAGCGTCTGCCGCGCCCTTTCGAGGTAGGTATTGAGTATCACCTTTTTGACGATGAACAGCACGACGAACACGAGCAATATCCCCGTGAACGCGATCTTGAACGCGGACGCTTCTTCGCCCCAGGACGTATAGTTTACGATGACGAGCGCGAGCGGCACGACGAGCACGAAGAGTATTTCCAGCACGGAGAACGCGATCTTCTTTTTGTTCACAAGACCACCGCCTTTACAGACGCAATACGGAAGACGAAACGTTGTTTGCGGGATCTGCCGCAACCGCCTTATCCTCTTTCGCCTGTATCTTGATCTTCGTCACGGGCTTATTCTCCCGCGTGACGCTCTCGGATAGTTTTTCAGCCTCGGCAACGAGCGCCGCCTGTTCGGCCTTATCCAAAAGTTTGGATTTGCCCACGGCCTTTGCGGTGAGCGCGGAGCACTCTTTCATAGATTCGACCGACTGCTTTACCTCTTTCACCTGCACGGTGATCTCGCCGAGCACCTCGTCCAACTTCGTTTCGACCACTTCGGAAATATCCACGTCGAGCACGCTGCCGGTCAGGCTCTTTGCGATGTTCTGCGTGACGCGTTCCGTCACCTCCGCGACGATCTTGTTCACGTCGAGTTTGCGCGTGATCTTGTTCGCGACGAGCCGCGAGATAAACGCCATGACCGCCGCACCGAACCCCGTGCCGAGAAAAGCCGTTACCACAGAGCCGTATTCCGCCCAAAAATTCTGAAGCCATTCCATTGTTTTATTCTCCTTCTTCGTTTATAAATAGATCGTTGTTTTCTTCCAGCGTTGAAAGGCGCTTGTCCAGCGCTTCACGCTCTGTTTGAGCCGTTTCTACGGCCGCTTTGAGTTCCGCGACTGTTTGTGCGAGCGACGCGTTTTCTGCCGCCAGCGCGTCGATTTTGCGTATCATTTGCGCGATTTCGGGGTCTGCTTCCGCTCCGCTTTCCAAATCGGTGACGAGAAGGTCTTCCGTTTTGAAAACTTTTGTCAGCACGCCCTTGTCGTACTGCTGCACCTCGACCGAAAACCGCCCCGCAAAAAGTTTTTCCCGCGGTATTTTTACGTTGTTCAAAACGCAGGACACGTTGCTTTCGGCGATCCTTTTCCCGTTGCACGCCGCGACCATGCGGAACGAGGACGATGTATTCGGTATCCCCTCGAACACGAGTTCGAGATCGCCCAAAGGAAAGGGCGATACATCGCTGTACCGCCCTATGCCGTATCGTTTGAGTTGTATGACCTTCATGCCTGAACCTCCCACGCCTGCGCGTATTCTTGCGTTACCTCCTGTTCATCGTCTGTCCCGCCCGCGACATTTTTATTATGGTGAATTTTGACAGGACAAAACCGAGGTTCCGCTCCGAGCCATTCGGGCTTTTGCGGCGCGACGCCCGTTGCCGGCGCGTCGAGCCACGCTTCGTACCATGCCGAAAGTTCCGATTTTTGTTCCTCCGTCAGTTTGCCGTACCAGAACCTGCCCCTGTCCACGACCGAAAAACATTCCGTCTCGCGCCGCGCGCGCAGCGCGGCGGCTTCAAGCTCTGCCTGCTGTTTCAGGGCGATAAATTTTCCGTCCTCTATTTTGTAAGAGGACTCGTCCTGACTGT
>DWXC01000031.1 GCA_019119395.1 Candidatus Borkfalkia stercoripullorum
CTATGGTAAAATGGTGGTAGTTCATACAGATCTCCTTTGGTGTAAAATTTGTTTCGCAACTCTATTTTACCACAGATTTGTATGAACTCCTTTTTTTCCCTCATCTGTTGCACTTAATAGTATAATTCACCAAGAACATAAACTACGCCCCGCGCAATATGCGCGGGGCGTAGTTTAGCGAAATTGCTGTTTACTGAAATACTCTCACACGGATGACCGAATCGAAACTTTCGATCGTCTTGACGACCTTTTCGGGTACGTCCGCGTCAAGGTCTACGATCATGTATGCCTTGTCTTTTTTGGATTTATCGATGATGTTTGCGATATTGATGCCGTTTTCCGAAATGACGGAAGTCACCTTGGAGATGACGCCCTCCACGTTGTTGTGCATCACGGCGATCCTGGCGGGGGTCGTGCGGGGCGCACATACGTCGGGGAAGTTCACGCTGTGCGTGATGTTTCCGTTTTCGATATAATCGACGAGCTCTTTCGCCGCCATTTCCGCGCAGTTGTCCTCCGCTTCGGGCGTGCTTGCGCCGAGGTGGGGCACGCAGATGACGTTGGGTACGCCGATGAGTTCGTCGGACGGGAAGTCGGTGATGTAGCGCTCCAGCTTGCCGCTTTCCACCGCCGCGAGCACCGCGCCCGTATCCACGAGCTCGCCGCGCGAATTGTTGATGAGCACCGCGCCGTCCTTCATTTTGGCGAAGGTGTCTGCATTGAACATCTTTTCGGTATCGGGGGTGAGGGGAACGTGTACGGTGATGAAGTCGGCGGATTTGACGAGGGTGTCGAGGTCTGCCGTTTTGACCCTGTTGTCGAGGTGCAGGGCGCCCGCAACGGAAAGGTAGGGGTCGTGGCCGACGACGTTCATGCCGAGATCGACCGCGGTGTTCGCGACCATCACGCCGATCGCGCCCAGGCCGATCACGCCGAGCGTTTTGCCCGAAATTTCATGGCCGACGAATTTGGATTTGCCCTTTTCGACGGCTTTGCCGACGCCTTCCGTGCCTTTGAGCGTTTTGACCCAGTCGATCGCGTCGGTGATCTTCCTGCCGCCGAGGAAGAGCTCGCAGATGACAAGCTCTTTGACGGCGTTCGCGTTCGCGCCGGGGGTATTGAACACCACGATGCCCTTTTCCGTGCAGGCGGGGATGGGGATGTTGTTCGTGCCCGCGCCCGCGCGCGCCACGGCGAGCAACCCGTCGTTCAAGGGGTATTCGTGCATGTTGAAGCTGCGCAGCATGATGCCGTCGGGGTTCTTCGCTTCTTTCGTAAAGGTGTAGCCCGCGGGGAACTGTTTGTCCGCTACGGGGCTGATTTCGTTGAGTTTGAGTATCTGAGGCATAGTTATCGCTTTCTCCTTATCTCACGCGCCTTCGGTCAGGCGTTTTCTTTTTCGAATTTTTTCATGAACTCGATGAGCGCTTTCACGCCTTCCACGGGCATCGCGTTGTAAATGGAAGCGCGCATGCCGCCGACGAGGCGATGGCCCTTTATGGAGACCAGGCCGGCCGCTTTCGCTTCCTTGACGAATTTTTCGTCCAGTTCTTTGGAACCGGTCACGAAAGGCACGTTCATGATGGAGCGGTATTTTTTCTCCACGCCGTTCGTGTAGAGTTTGGAATTGTCGATGAAGTCGTACAACAGCCCCGCCTTATATTCGTTGACCTTGTTGATCTCCTTGATGCCGCCCAGTTTTTTGAGGTGACGGAGAACGAGGTTCGCCATATAAATGGAGAAGCAGGGGGGCGTGTTATAGAGGGAGCCGTTGTCGGCCTGCGTTTTCCATTTGAGCATGGTCGGGCAGATCGGCAGCGGGTTTTCGATGAGGTCTTTGCGCGCGATGACGATGGTCACGCCCGCGGGGGCGAGGTTTTTCTGCGCGCCCGCATAGATGACGCCGAATTTGGTCACGTCTACTTCGCGGGAGAGGATCTCCGAGCTCATGTCGCAGACGAGCGGCTTTTTCGTCTCGGGGAATTTGACGTAGCGCGTGCCGAAAATGGTGTTGTTCGAGCAGATGTGCACATAATCGGAATCGTCGTTGAAAGCGATCTTGTCCACGTCGGGGATATAGGTGTAATTCTTATCTTCGGAAGAGGCAACTTTTCTCGCTTCCCCGTAAATCTGGCCTTCCTGCCATGCCTTTTTGGAGAAGTTGCCCGTCACGATGTAATCGGCTTTGCCGGTGTGCATCAGGTTGAGGGGTACGGCGGCGAACTGCTGGCTCGCACCGCCCTGCACGAACAGCACGCAGTAGTTTTCGGGAATGTTCATCAGTTCGCGCATCAGAGATTCGGCTTCCTCCACGATCGGCGCGAACGCCTTGTCGCGGTGGCTGATCTCCGTGACGCTCATTCCCGTTCCCTGAAAGTCAAGGAACTCTTTCTGTGCTTCCTCGAGTACTTCGAGGGGAAGCATGGAAGGGCCTGCGGAAAAGTTGTAAACTCTCATAATCAATATCTCCTTCGATTTTGACTGCGTGGCTTTATGGTAAAGCCCGTGTTGATTCTATACCCAAATATTATATAATAAAGCGGACGATTTGACAAGTGTTTCCCGCACAAATCGGGCGAGTTGGCGAATTTTTTCTTGCAGGGTATAAAAAGTTCGGGCGAATGTCAAAAAATAATCGGACAAAGTATTTACTTTTTTCCCGAAATAGTGTAAAATGATAGAAGGAAAACTGTAAATCCATTTCGCGCGAAGCGCAACGCTTCGGCACAGGGGGCTCTCTATGTCTGAATCCTTCAACAAAAAATTAAACGGCCTTTCTCCCGTGGAGCGGCTTAAAGTGACCGACAAGTATTTGTCCGAAATGCGCGGCATACTCATCCAGATGGACGAGATCGCGGCATTCCGCGCCAAGAGCGGCCAGCCTGCCTCCGACGAGGTGGGGGGATACAAACGTTCTTCCGTCATGAACATGATCGAAGAGCTGGAAAAACAGAAAGAGAGCATCCTCGCGGAGATCGCCGCGGGCGAGGCTTCCGCAAAAAAGAAGGCGGCGTCCGTTCCCGATAAGCGGCCCGCGTCCGCCGCGGCCGCGGCTCCTGCGGTGCGCGCTTCGAACGCGCCCGCCGAAAAGCCCGAAAGCGCCGTCAGCGGATTCATGCAGGGCGACAACGCCCTCGCGATCGAGAGCATGTATTCGGGGCTTTCCATGGACATCGAAAAGATGCGCGACGATATCCTGCAGGAGATGAAGTATACTTACAAGCAGGATATGGCGATCTACGACGACCTTTCGGATAAGATCGAATCGATCAAGCAAATGGACTTTGCTTCTTTGGAGGAAAAACTCAAACCTCTCCAGATGCTTGCCGTCCTCGCGGATAAGCTGGATAACCTTCAGCCGCTCGATTACGACGTTCTCGCCGAAAAGGTGGCTGAAAAATTCATGCCCGAGCACATCGATTACGACGTGCTTGCGGGTAAAGTGGCGGCGCTCGTCACGGGCGGGGCGGCGGCCGCGAGCGGCGCGCAGCTCGCTTCCGTGGAAAACAAGATCGAGGAAGTGCAGCGCACCCTCACCGGCGCGGTGAGCGTAAAACAGCTCCCCGAATTCAAAAAACTGGACGCGCTGATCGCCGAATACCTCAAAACGCTTTCTTACGATCTTCTGCCCGACATTCTCGTCACGGCGGAATCGATCAAAAACACGGCGAACCGTTATATCGTGAGCGGCAACAACCTGCGCGGGGAAACGATGCTTTCCGATCTGCGCATGCGCCTTACCCGCGTGAACGTCTGGGGCGCGAGCGCGCTCGCCGCGGTGAACGACGCGATCAGGACGAACAAACTTCCCGTGCCTTATTCGGAAGAAGCGTTTAAAGCCTTTTCCGACGCCTGTGCGGAACTCGAACAGGGGCCGGCGCTTGCGGACGACGAACTTGCGGGGAAAGTCGCGCGCGCCAAGGACGCGCTGTTCAACGACGCCGATCAGCGGATCATGGACAGAGAAACGCTCGCGGAAATGGCCGCCGTACGCGAATCTTTGGCAGGGGAAGCGCCCGGCGAAGACAAGGTTACGGATCTTACGGAACTCAAGAAGGAGCTGATGTCTTTCAACCTTTCTTATTTCATAGACATGACGCCCGCGATCGCGCAGGAAACGCCCGCCCCCTCGGTGGATACGGAAGCCATCCTCGACGCGATCAGGGATTTGGGCAATTCCGTGCCCGCGGCAGCCGCGCCTGCGGCCGCCGCCGCGGCGGCTCCCGCAGAGCCCCTTGCGGAAAGCGGGAAACTTGCTTCCCTCGCGGCGAAAAAGCCGAATATTTCCGTCAAAAAGCCGCGCGTCCTGCGGCCCGCCGTCTCGTCCAAAGACAATAAGACGGAAAAGACGGAACAGCCCCTGCGCACGGTGCGCCGCAGCATCAAGATGACGGACGAAAATCCCGATTCCCTCTCCAAAAAACTGGTGGAGGAGCTGGCGCTCAAAATCGCGAACAGCCGCGTGCGCTGACGCGGCGTGAGAATTTGAAATTATAGGGCGAAGCCCGATAAAATAACAAGACGGCGGCGGAAAAGCCGCCTCGCAAAAGGCCGTCCCGCCGATACGGAGCGGAAACGAAAATTTACGAAAGGCTGATGTTCCGTTCAGCCTTTTGTTTTTGACGGCAGGCGAAAAGGAGTGTATTTTGGAACAAAAAAAACGCGGCAATGCGCCGCAGACCGTAAAAGGCGGAACGGGGCGGATCGCGCCACGGTTCATCGGAAACGCCAGGCAGACCGAAAAACAGGGCGGCGCGGCGAAGGAAAGCGCCGTTCGCAGGCAACAGCAGGAAGGCGGAAAGTTCGGGGCCGGATCCGTAAAAGGGCGTGAACCGAAGGCCGCCAAAACGCAGGTACGGAAAGAAGAAAATACCGGCGCAAAAGATGCGAAAAAGGGCAGACGGGGCAGGAATCCCGTCAAGATCATTTTCCTCGGCGGCGTCGGGGAGATCGGCAAGAATATGACCGCGATCGAGTACGGCAACGACATCGTCGTCATCGACGCGGGGCTTACATTCCCCGACGAAGAACTCCCCGGGATCGACCTCGTCATCCCCGACATCAGTTACCTCGTTCAGAACAAGAACAAAGTGCGCGGCATCCTCATCACGCACGGGCACGAGGATCACGTCGGCGGGCTGGCATATTTATTGAAGGAAATTCAAGCGCCCGTCTACGGTACAAAGCTGACTTTGGCGCTTGCGGACAACAAATTGCGCGAACAGCGAATCAACAAGGCGCATCTTGTCTGCGTAAAGCCGGGCGACAAGATCAAGCTCGGCTGCTTCGGGGTGGAATTCATCAACGTGAACCATTCCATCGCGGGTGCGGTGGCGCTTTGCCTCGATACGCCGCAGGGCAGGATCTTCCACAGCGGCGACTTCAAGATCGACCTGACCCCCGTGGCGGGCAAGCCGATCGACCTCGCGCGGATCGCGGAGATCGGCAGGGAGGGGGTCAAACTGCTTCTTTGCGAATCCACGAACGTCGAGCGCCCCGGCTACACGATGAGCGAAACGGTCGTGGGGACGACGCTCGATCACCTCTTTTCCGAAAACACGGACAGGCGCATCATCGTCGCCACGTTCGCGTCGAACGTGCACCGTTTGCAGCAGATCGTAGATCTTGCCGTAAAATACAGGCGTAAAGTCGCCCTTTCGGGGCGGAGCATGCTCAACGTCGTGGACGCGGCGAGCAAAATCGGCGAACTGTCCATTCCCGAAGGCGTGCTGATCGACGTCGAAAAGTCGAAAAACTATTTCGACCGCGAGATCGTCATCGTGTCGACGGGCAGCCAGGGCGAGCCGATGAGCGCGCTCACCCGCATGGCGGCCGGGGAATTCAATAAGGTCACCATCGGGCAGAACGATACCATCATCATTTCGGCAAGCCCGATCCCCGGCAACGAAAAGATGGTCTACCGCGTCATAAACAACCTTTACAGGAAGGGCGCGAACGTCGTCTACGAAACGCTCGAAAAAATACACGTTTCGGGCCATGCCTGCCAGGAAGAACTGAAGATCCTGCATTCGTTGCTCGACCCCGAATATTTTATCCCCGTACACGGCGAGTACAGGCACTTGAAGCGCCACGCGCAGCTCGCCGTGGAGCTGGGTATGAGCGAGAACAATATCCTCCTGCCCGACATCGGCAACTGCGTGGAACTTTCCAAAACGGGCATGCAGTTCGGCGAAAGCGTGTCGTCGGGTTCCCGCCTCGTGGACGGGGCGAGCCTCGAGGACAGGGAAAACAGCATCGTCATGAAGGACAGGAAGCACCTTTCCGAGGACGGTATTTTCGTCATCACAGCCTGCGTTTCCGAGCGGAGCGGGGATCTTTTGAGCGACCCCGTGGTCGTCAACCGCGGCTTCGTCATGCCCGAAAACGCGGACTACCTTTCCGATATAAAACAGATCGTGGTCAATTCGGTCGATCAGACGAACGTCCGCGCGGACGTGAACAATACCGAACTTGCGGCGGCGATCAAAAAGTCGGTCAAAAATTTTATCTATAAAAAGACCAAGCAGAACCCCGTCGTCATGGCGCTCATCACGAGGGTATGAGCGCGGAAAATATCCGTTCGCTCTTCGGCCCGCGCGCCGACGGGCGGATCGTGAAAATGCGGGAAGAGCGCAAAGACAGGCGCGACCCCGTCTGCCCCGACGATGTGTTGAATTATCTCTTGCTGACGGTGCGCGCGCTTCTTCCCGAAAACATTCTGGAGATCGGCGCGGCGGAAGGGCTTACGGGCGCGGCAATGCTTTCAGAGGCGCCGCACGCGCGCCTCACCGCCATAGAGATCGATGAGGAGCGGTTTGCGGCCGCGAAGGAAAATTTCGCGTCGCTCGGGCTTGACGGACGCGCGCGCTGTATTTTGGGCGACGCGGCGGACGTTCTGCCCGCGCTCGAAGGGCCGTTCGATCTGATATTCCTGGACGGGCCGAAGGCGCAGTACGTGCATTACCTTCCCGATCTGAAACGGCTTTTGCGCGGCGGCGGCGTGCTCGTCGCGGACGACGTCCTGCTGTACGGCTGGGTGGACGGGAGCGTGCCCGTGCCGCAAAAGCGGCATTCCCTTGCCGAGCGCATCCGCGACTATCTTTCGGCGCTCGCAAAGGACGAAGATCTCATCACGTCGGTTCTCGATATCGGCGAAGGCGTAGCCGTCAGCGTAAAGAGGCGGTGACGGCCGCCGAAGTACGGAACATGTCAGAGCCCGCGCGGCGAGCGCGGCGGATAACTATGAAAAAAACACCCGAACTGCTCGCGCCCGCGGGCAATTACGAAAAACTGAAAACGGCGCTGTACTTCGGCGCCGACGCCGTATATCTGGGCGGGAAGAGTTTCTCTCTCCGCTCTTTTTCGGATAATTTCGGCAAAGACGAAATGAAAAAAGCCGTGGAATACGCGCACGCCCGAGGGAAAAAGGTGTACGTCACGGCGAATATTTTTGCGAAAAACGCCGACTTTGCGGCGCTGGCGGACTATTTTTCCTATCTGCGGGAGATCGGAGCGGACGCGGCGCTCGTGACGGACGCGGGCGTTCTGGCGCTCGCGAAAAAGGCGGCGCCGGATCTTGCCCTGCACATTTCCACGCAGGCGAACACGACCAACAAATACGCCGCAAAATTCTGGCGGGAGCAGGGTGCGGAGCGCGTCGTGCTCGCGCGCGAACTCTCGGTCGCCGAAGTGCGGGAGATCAGAGATTTCTGCCCCGATCTGGAACTGGAAGCGTTCGTGCACGGCGCGATGTGCATCTCTTACAGCGGAAGGTGCCTGTTGAGCAATTATCTTGCCGGGCGCGATTCCAACCGCGGCGAGTGCGTACAGGCGTGCAGGTGGAAATACCGTCTCCGCGCCGAGGGCAGGGAAGGGGAGATTTTTGCGGAAGAGGACGGCCGCGGCACGTACATTTTCAACAGTAAAGACCTGAATTTGTCCGCGCATCTTGCCGAACTTACGGCCGCGGGCGTCGATTCGTTCAAAATCGAAGGGCGCATGAAGAGCGCATATTATGTGGCGACCGTCGTCAACGCCTACCGCAGGCTTCTGGACGGAAAAATGACCGCCGAAGAGGCTGCGCGCGAACTGGATACGGCCGCGCACCGCGACTATACGGAGGCATACGCCTTCGGCGGCAACGAAAAAACGGTCAATTATACCGATTCGCAGACGGCGGGCACGCGCGTGTACACGGCGAACGTATTGGAAGGCGCGCAGGCGGGCGGGGCGGCGCTCATAGAGATGCGCAACCGTTTCCGTTTGGGGGACGAATTGGAGATCCTTTCGCCGTCGGGCAGTTTCGGCAAACGCTTTATCGCGGAAGAGATGCGCGGCGAGGACGGCGAGAGCGTTGCGGACGCGAAACTCGTACAACAGAAACTGCGGATATTCTGCCCGCACGAACTGTGCGCGGGCGACATTTTGCGGAGAGTTCCGAAGGGGGAATAACGTCGCGGGAAGATGGACAGGACGGTCTTGCATTCCGATCTGAATAACTTTTACGCCACCGTGGAGCGAAAGCTGTACCCCGAACTTGCGGGCAAGCCGATCGCCGTCTGCGGGGATAAAGAGGCGCGCCACGGCATCGTTCTCGCCAAGAGCGAAGAGGCGAAAAAGTTCGGCGTAAAGACGGGCGACGTCATCTGGGAGGCGCAGCGCAAGTGCCCGGGGCTTGTCATCCGCCCCGCGCGGTTTCGCGAATACGTGCGGTGGTCGCGCGCCGTGCGGGATATTTATGCGCGCTATACCGACCTCATCGAGCCGTTCGGCATAGACGAATGCTGGCTGGACGTGACGCACAGCAAGATTTTCGGCGACGGAGAACGGATCGCCGAGCGCATCCGCAGGGAGGTCAGGGAAGAACTGGGGCTGACGGTATCGGTAGGCGTCAGTTTCAACAAAGTGTTCGCAAAACTCGCGAGCGATCTCAAAAAACCGGACGCGGTCACCGTTGTCGGGCGGGAAGAAGTGCGAGGGAAGATCTGGCCTCTGCCCGTTTCGGATCTGCTGTTCGTAGGGAAGGCGACCGCGAAAAAACTTTCCTCCGTCGGCATTTCGACGATCGGCCGGCTCGCGGCGGCAGAGCCGTCGTTTTTGAAAAAATTCCTCGGCAAATGGGGCGAAACGCTTTCGGCATACGCGCGCGGAGAGGACAATTCTCCCGTCCGCCACATGAACGAGAGCGCCGATCTCAAATCCATCGGCAATTCGCTCACGTACAGGGAAGATATTTATAATTATGAAGACGTCAAGCGCCTTTTGTATGTTCTGAGCGAAAGCGTTGCCGCCCGGCTGAACGATTCGGGCCTCGGCAAGGCGGATACCGTGCATCTTTGGGTCAGGGATAAGGAACTGGAAAATTATTCCTTTCAGAAAAAGGTGCGGCCGACCGCGCTGTGCGGGGAGATCGCCGAAGCGGCTTACGCGCTGTTCAGAACGCAATATAAAACCCGCCGCGCGGTGCGCGGGCTGGGCGTTACCGTTTCGGGCTTCGACAAGGGCGTGCGGCAGATGACGCTCGACGACCTTTCGGGCGAGTACGAAAAGAAGGAGCGCGCCGAAAAGGCGGTGGACGAAATACGCAAAAAATACGGCTATTCCAAGATACAGCGGGGCATTATGTTTGAAGACCGTTCCGCGCTCTCCATGGACGTGCGCGGCGAACGGCTGGTGCGCCCCGGAGGGGTGGACGGAGAAGTTGCCTCGCAGGATGACGGAGAGCCGGACATGGAGCCTTTTGAGGGAGATTGAACCAAGGGAGACGCAAGTGAAGTATAAAATGACAGATTTTGCCGCAAAACACGGTATGACGCTCGCAAAGGGTCGCGTTTACGGCGTTTTCGAAGGCTATCGCGTGCAGGTGGATTATTCGCCGTTCGGCAATCCGCGCTGCCTGATCTCCGTCGCCGCGCACATCGCGGGAAAGCAGAAAGCGGCGGTCGAAAAATATCTCGATTCGCACAGGCGCGATATCGGAATTTCCAATTTCGGGGTCATCGGCATCGGGCTGATGGTCAGCCCCAAAATGACGGGCGAGGTGTTCGCGCGCGCGGAGAGCGTGCTGGAAAAGATCTGCGCGCAACTCAAAAAGATCGGCATCGCGGGCGCGGACGTTTGCCCGTACTGCGGGCAGCCGCTCGGCGGAGCGGGCATCCTCACCACCGAGTCGGACATCGCCTTCCGCGCGCACGAAGAATGTTTTGAACGCGTCTATGCGGGTGCGAAGCGCAAAGCCGCGGAAGAGGAGGCAAAGCCCGACAAAAAGCCGCTCGGCATGCTGGGGGGCTTTTTGGGCGCGCTGTTCGGCGCGGTCGTGTTCGTGCTGACTTATGCCTGGTGGGGCATCGGCGCGCTCGGCACGCCCGTCGGCATCCTGCTCGGGTTTTACCTGTACCGCAAATTCGGCGCGAAAAAGAAACTGTTTTCCGTCGCATGGGCCGGTGCGGCGGGACTTGTTCTTTCGCTCGCGGCGCTCGTGTTCGGCTTGTATATGGACGCGCGCGAAGCGGGCGGCGGCTGGCAGAACCTGTTCGACGCCGCGCTTGCGGGCGGGCGGGGCACCGTCTTTTTCGCGCTGAACCTCGCGCTTACCGCCGTATCTGCGGCTGCGGCGACTGTATATATATATCTTTCCTACCGCCGCGACAGGAGGACTGCCGCCGATAAAATGAAAAGGCTGGAAGAATAAAGGAGCAAAAATGCTGATCGATTTTCATACGCACGTGTTTTTGGATAAACTCGCAAAAGGGGCGGTGCGTTCGCTCGCGGAAAAGGCGCATTTCACGCCGTATACCGACGGCACGCTTTCCGCGACCGAAAAACTCATGCGGGAACAGGGCGTGGACAAATTCGTCGCGCTCAACATCGCCGTCTCGCCGAGGACGGAGCGGCACGTCAACGATTTCGCAATCTCCCTTCTTTCGGAAGAGAACGTGATACCGTTCGGTTCCGTGCATCCGTATTCGGAAAACGCGTTTGCCGAGTTGGACAGGCTGAAAGAGGCGGGCGTGAAGGGAATCAAATTCCACAACGAATATCAGGACGTTTTCGTCGACGACCCGAAGGCGGTGCGGATATACAGGGCGTGCGCCGAAAGGGGATTGATCATGCTTTTCCACGGCGGCGCGGACAGGGGCTTTGCCCCGCCCGTCAAAACCGCGCCCGAGCGCATGCGCCGCGCGATCGATGCGGTGCCGGACGGCAAGTTCGTCGTCGCGCATCTCGGCGGGCAGGACATGATCGCCGATTCCGTGAAATATCTCGCAGATTCGCCCGCGATGATCGACGTGAGTTTTTCCGCCAAAACCGCCGACTTGCACGAGGCGAAGGACTGTATCCGCGCGTTCGGATTCTCCCGCGTGCTGTTCGGCACCGACTGCCCGTGGGACACGCCCGAAAACACCCTCGCCTTCCTCAAAAAAATGCGGTTTTCGGACGAAGAGTACGCGCTCATATACGCGGAAAACGCGCTTCGGCTGCTCGGCGGAAAATAAAAGCATATATTTTTGAAAAACATATGCCATGCGGTTGCTTTTTCTCTTGCGATATGATATGATAAATGTATCAATTCGTTAAGGGGAGCAAAAATGTCCGGCGACGACGGCGACAGTACCGCCGATAACCCAAACCATTTTAATATTCGGCTTTAAGGCATAACCGTATAGGCTATGTCTTTTTGTGTTATAATTTATTTTAGGAGGTGCTTTGTCCTTTTATGGAAGAGCAACAACGAAGGCCTTGGCACGCGATGTCTTACGAAGAGGTGGAGAAAGTTCTCGATACCTCGGAAGAAGGCCTGAGCGATGCCGAGGCGGCGGCAAGGCTTGCCAAATACGGCAAGAACAATTTGAGGCAGAACAAGCAGAAAGGCATCTGGAAGATGATCTGGGAACAGCTGACCGACGTCATGGTCATCATCCTGATCATTGCGGCGGTGTTTTCGCTTGTGATGTCGTTTTTCGAAGACGGCGAGGGGCTTGCTGAAAGCATCGTCATCTTCGTCGTCATCATATTGAACGCGACGATCGGCGTCATTCAGGAAAAGAAGGCGGCGAACGCTTTGGAGGCGCTCAAAAACATGACCGCCCCGACGGCGCGCGTGCTGCGCCAGGGGGAGGAGAGCGTCGTTCCCGCGAGCGACCTCGTGCCCGGCGATATCGTTTATCTCGAAGACGGGTGCATCGTCCCCGCGGACATGCGCATCATTCAGGATTCCAATATGAAGGTGCAGGAGGCCGCGCTCACGGGCGAAAGCGTGCCTTCCGAAAAAGACGGCCCGACCGTCCTTCCCGAGGACGCTCCTTTGGGCGACCGCGTCAACATGGCTTACAGTTCGTCCATCGTCATGTACGGCAACGCGACGGGCATCGTCGTCGGCACGGGCATGAATACGGAAGTCGGCAAAATCGCGGATATGCTCGACGAGCAGGACGAAACGGACACCCCGATGAAGCGCAAACTCAATTCCGTCGGCAAAATTCTGAGCCTCGTCGGGCTCATCGTATGCGTGGTGATCTTCGCCATCGGCCTGATCCGCGACGGCTGGTCTGCGTGGGTAAACTATGTGTTCATCGCGATTTCCCTCGCGATCTCCATTATCCCCGAAGGGCTTCCCGCCACGAGCACCATCATCATGGCGCTCGGCGTACAGCGCATGGCGAAAAAGAACGCGCTCGTCAAGAGCCTGCCCGCCGTGGAAACGCTGGGAAGCGCCACCGTCGTTTGCTGCGACAAGACAGGTACGCTCACCCTCAATAAAATGACGGTCACGCACGTCGCGCTCGCGGGTGATTTCGAAGAAGGCATCGCGACCCCCGTAGACGCGCTTTCGGCAAAGTTCGGCAAAGAAATTTACGGCGACATCGTCGCCGCGTCCGCGCTCTGCGTCAACGCGAAAAAAGACCCCGACAACCCCGGCAATATTTTGGGCGACCCGACGGAAGGCGCGCTCGTATATTTTGCCGAAAAATTCGGCGTGGATTCCGAAAAATTCGATGACGAAAATCCCCGTATGTTCGAGCAGCCCTTCGATTCCGACAGGAAGCGCATGACGGTCATCAACGAAATGAAGGCCGAAAAAGAGGGCGGCGCGCCGAAACTGATCGCCTATACGAAGGGCGCGGTGGACGAAATGCTGCCGCTCTGCACCAAATTTCAGGCAGCGGACGGCGTGCGCGACATGACGGACGCCGACAGGGAAAAGATCCTCGCGCTCTGCAATAAAATGAGTTCCGAAGCGCTCCGCGTGCTCGGTTTTGCAAAAAAAGAGTGGAACGCCGTCCCCGAAGACGAAACGGCGGACGTGGAATACGACATGACCTTTATCGGCGTCACGGGTATGATCGACCCGCCCCGCAAAGAGGTCATCAAGGCGGTGGAGACCTGCCACGAGGCGGGCATCCGCGTCATCATGATCACGGGCGACCATAAAGTCACGGCCATGGCGATCGCGAAACAGCTGCACATTTTCCGCGAGGGGAACACCGTCATTTCCGGTTCGGAACTCGACGACATGACGGACGAGCAGCTCGACGAAGCGGTCAAGACCTGCGTCGTGTTCGCGCGCGTTTCCCCGTCGGACAAGCTGCGCATCATCCAGTCGCTCAAACGCACGGGCGAAGTCGCCGCCATGACGGGCGACGGCGTCAACGATTCGCCCGCGCTCAAAGAGGCGGACATCGGCGTCGCCATGGGCATCACGGGCACGGACGTCGCGAAAGATGCCGCCGACATGATCCTGCTCGACGACAATTTCACGACCATAGAGTATGCGATCCGCGAAGGGCGCAGGGTGTACCGGAACATCCAGAAGGTCATCCAGTTCCTCGTTGCGGGCAACATCGCGGAGATACTCATTTTGCTCCTTGCCGTCGTTTTCGGCTGGGAAATGCCCATCCTTGCGGTGCATATCCTGCTCATCAACCTCGCGACCGACTCTCTGCCTGCGGTGGCTTTGGGCGTCGATCCCGCAAGCCCGAACGTCATGAAGCACAAGCCCGTAAAGAGCGGCACGCTGTTCGAAAAGGGCATGGTCTACCGCATCGTCCTGCACGGTCTGTTCATCTGCGCCGCGGCGCTGGCCGCATACTGGATCGGCATGCTCGTATACGAAAATCATGACGAATCGATGACGATGACCTTTATCGTCCTTTCGATATCGCAACTTTCGCACGCGCTCAACCAGCGCTCGAACACCGAATCCATCTTCAAACACGGTCAGGGGCACAATAAATTTTTGCTCATCGCGCTCGCGGCGTCGGCGGCGATCGTCGCGCTCGTGGTGTTCGTGCCGCCGCTGATGAAACTGTTCGACCTCGTGTATATCAGTTGGCGCGAATGGCTCATCTGCATCGGGTTGTCGCTGTTCCCGCTCGTCGCGGTGGAAATATCCAAAATATTTATCCGTTTGTACAACAGGAAACACAGGAAAGCCGCATAACAAAGAGGCGCCGCCCGGAAAGGCGGCGCCGTGAACGCAAAACGAAAGCCCCGCAAACGCGGGGCTTTTTCGTTTTTAAGCGAATATACGCAGGTCTTTGGAAATGATGACGGTTACCAGGTCGACGAAGAAGAAAACGATTTCGCCGATGAGCAGAAGCTGCAAAAGCCCCATGATCCAATGCCCGCGGATGATACGCGTGATGCCGCCGAGGATCCAGCTCGTTACGGGGATGATCGCCAGAATAATGTTGATGATCCAGGGAAGCCCCAGGTTGAGATAGCCTCTTCCGTATTTTGCCATAATAATCCCTCCTTGAATACGATCGTACGGTAAAGCCGGTCTTTTTATATTTTCATTATATACGTTCTTTGCAGTTTTGTCAACCGATACACAAAAAACGGCAGGTTTTAATTGAGGGCGCTTCTTTGTAAATCATTGACAATTTCCGCATAAAAGAATATAATAATTCATATAGACGGCTGAACGGCGCGGCGGTGCGCTCCGTTTTACGAACGGAAAAATCCGACAAAGGAGTCGAACGATATGAAAGTGCCCGAGATATTCGGCGAAAATGTTTTTGACCTCAAAGTCATGCAGGACAAACTTCCGAAAGAGGTTTTCAAATCCCTGAAGGAAACGATAGAAAAAGGTACGATGCTCGATCCGAACATCGCGGGCGTCGTCGCGAACGCGATGAAGGACTGGGCTGTGGAAAAAGGGGCGACCCATTATACGCATTGGTTCCAGCCGATGACGGGCGTTACGGCCGAAAAGCATGACAGTTTCATCTCTCCCACCAAAGACGGGAAGGTCATCATGGACTTTTCGGGCAAAGAACTCGTCGTGGGCGAGTCCGATGCGTCCTCATTCCCTTCGGGCGGCGTGCGCGCCACGTTCGAGGCGCGCGGCTATACCGCATGGGATCCCACGTCTTACGCATTCATCAAAGACGGCACTCTGTGCATCCCGTCTACCTTCTTTTCGTACAGCGGCGAAGTGCTCGATAAAAAGACGCCGCTCCTTCGCAGCATGCGCGCCCTCAACGAACAGGCGCTCCGCATCCTTCGGCTGTTCGGCAATACGTCCGTCAAACGGGTGTATCCGACGGTGGGTGCGGAACAGGAATATTTCCTCATCGACAGAAAGATGTTCGACGCCCGCAAAGACCTCGTGCTTTCGGGCAGGACGCTGTTCGGCGCGAAGCCGCCGAAAGGGCAGGAGCTGGAAGACCACTATTTCGGGCCGATCAAGCTGCGCGTTTCCGCGTTCATGAAAGAGCTCGACGAAGAGCTTTGGAAACTGGGCATTTTCGCCAAGACCGAGCACAACGAAGTCGCGCCTTCCCAGCACGAGCTTGCACCCATTTTCACGGTTACGAACCTCGCTTCAGACCAGAACCAGCTGATCATGGAGACGATGAAAAAAGTCGCCAGCCGCCACGGGCTGTACTGTCTGCTGCATGAAAAGCCTTTCAAGGGCGTAAACGGTTCGGGCAAACACAACAACTGGTCGATGAGCACGGACAAGGGCGTGAATCTCCTCGATCCCGGTTCGACCCCTGCGGAAAACGGACAGTTCATGCTTTTCCTAATGGCCGTCATCGCCGCGGTGGACGATTATCAGGATCTTCTCCGGCTCACGGTCACGAGCGCGGGCAACGACCACAGGCTTGGCGCAAACGAAGCGCCTCCCGCCGTCGTGTCCATTTATCTCGGCGAAGAATTGCAGGAAGTGATAGACGCGCTCGAACATGACGTGAAATATAAGGGCAAGACCAAACAGATCATGAAACTCGGGGTGGACACCCTGCCCGAACTTCCGAAAGACACGACAGACCGCAACCGCACTTCGCCTTTCGCGTTTACGGGCAACAAGTTCGAATTCCGCATGCCCGGTTCCACTTTTTCCATCGCGGGGCCGAACATCATCATCAATACGATCGTCGCGGACGAACTCAGGCAGTTTGCCGACGAACTCGAAAAGGCGGAAGACTTCAACGCCGCGCTGCACGATTTAGTCGTGAAAACGATCAAAGAACATAAGCGCATCATCTTCAACGGCAATAATTATTCCGAGGAGTGGACGAAGGAAGCGGAAAAGAGGGGGCTTCTGAACCTCAAAAACAGCGCCGAAGCGCTTCCGCGCTTTGCGGACAAAAAGAACGTCGAACTTTTCGAGCGCAATAAAGTTTTTACCGAACGAGAAGTGCGTTCCCGCATGGAGATCATGCTGGACAATTATTGCAAAGTGCTCTCCATCGAGGGCCAGACGATGGTCGAGATGGGCAGGCAGGAGATCTACCCCGCCGTAAACGCATACATTTTGGAGTTGTGCAAGGTCATCGAACACAAGGAATTGTGCAAGGTCGTCGAACGCAGTGAAAAGCCTGCTTCCGCCTGCAAAGCGCCGGCGGAAAGAAAGGTCGCGGAGCGTTTGAGCGCGGACAACGAGGCGATGTTTGCCAAAGCGGAAGAGATCGAAAATCTGCTTGCGGAAGCAAAGACGCATACCGATGCGGTAAAGCAGGCGAAATTCTTCGCCGAAAAGGTCATTCCCGTCATGGAGGAGATGCGCTCTTTCGCCGACGACATGGAAGGTTATACGGCGAAAAAATACTGGCCGTTCCCGACCTATGCGGATATCCTTTTCAGCGTTTGACGGAGGGGACAATGGATAAAGAAAAGGTCAGGGAACTTGTTGAAGATATCATCGACCAGGCGAGCCTGCTCGTCGTATCCAACGTGTTTGCGGCAAGCATACTCGACATCTGCGAAGAGATCCTCGACGAACTCGACGCGCCCGACGGGGAAGACGTCATCACAAAATAAAATACGCCGCAGGGAAAGCCTCCGCGCAAGCGGGGGCTTTTTTTGATGTCCGCGAAGATAATTTCAGCTTATAGCAGCTATTCGAAATCGTGAAAAAACACTTTTCCCGCCCGCGCTTGACCCGCGGGCGGGCTCGGGATATAATAAAAGAAAGATTTTGCATGCCTCGTCCGCAAGGGCCGCGCGATTCGCACAAAATCGGGGGAAATTTGTATTTTTTGCCCGATTTCGCTTTTCATGGAGCGAAAAATAAGGTATAATAGAATCTGTGATGAAAAGGGAGCGTTTGATGCTCCGATCCGGAAAATATTATTCTTTATCAAGCGAGGGTCATAAAAATGTTGACAGCGATCGTCGGTATCAACTGGGGAGACGAAGGCAAAGGCAGGATGGTCGATCTTTTATCCAAAGATTACGACATCGTTTGCCGCTATCAGGGCGGGAACAATGCGGGCCATACCGTCATCAACGAGCGCGGCAGGTTTATTTTGAATCTTTTGCCGTCGGGCATATTGCGCGAAGGGGTCGTATGCGTCATGGGCCCCGGCATGGTCATCGACATCAAACACCTCGCGGGGGAGATGGCGCGCCTGCGCGAAGCCGGCATAAAAATCACGCCCGAAAACCTGAAAATATCCGACCGCGCGGTCATCACCATGCCGTATAACGTTCAGCAGGACTGCCTCGAAGAGGAGCGCCTCGCCGATAAAAAATTCGGTTCGACCAAGCGCGGCATCGCGCCCGTTTATGCGGACAAATATTTGAAAAAGGCTTTCCGCATGGGGGAACTCAAAAATCTTTCCCTGCTCGAAAAGCGCCTTGCCGACATCGTGGAATGGAAAAACCTGACCATCGTCAACGCATACGGCGCAGAGCCGGTAAAGCCCGAGGATATGCTTGCCTATTTCGAGGAATACGGCGCGCCTCTCAAAGACTACATCTGCGACACGGGGCTGTTCCTCAATAAAGCGAACAAAGAGGGGAAAAAGATCATGCTCGAAGCGCAGCTCGGCGCGCTCCGCGACATCGATTACGGCATCTATCCGTATACTTCTTCGTCCAACAACATCGCGGCTTACGGCCCGATCGGGGCGGGCGTGCCCAATCTGAAGCTCGACAAGACGGTCGGCATCATGAAGGCGTACTCTTCCTGCGTGGGCGAAGGCCCGTTCACGGCGGAATACTTCGGGGAAAAGGCGGAAAAACTGCGCAACGCGGGCGGTGAATACGGCGCCGCTACGGGCAGACCGAGAAGGGTAGGCCCGTTCGACGTGGTCGCGTCGAAATACGGCATCCGCTGCCAGGGCGCGGACGAGATCGCGCTCACGAAGCTGGACATACTTTCCGGCCATGAAGAGATCGAAGTGTGCGTCGCTTACGAGCTGAACGGCGAAACGCTGACCGAATTCCCTTTCACCGACGTTCTGGACGAGTGCAAACCCGTTTTCAAAACGGTCAAAGGGTGGAATCAAGATATTTCAAAATGCCGCAAAAAGGAAGATTTGCCCAAAGAGGCGCTCGATTACATCCGCTTTATAGAGGATGCGTGCGAGTGCAGGATAAGGTATGTCTCCGTCGGCGCGGAACGCGACGCTTATATCGAACTGTAAAGCGGGGCGCGGTTTTGCGCGGGACAAAAAAATAGTTTTTTTTGCAGACAGCGGCGTTTATTATGCGCCGCTGTCGCCTTTTTAAAGGCCCGCGGCCGTTTATGAGGAGGCTTTTCATGCTGAAAAAATTTGTAAAAATGCACGGCGCGGGCAACGATTATATTTATTTCGACTGCCTTGCGGAAGAACTTGCCGACCCGTCCGCGGCGGCGGTGCGCCTTTCCGACAGGCACAAGGGCATCGGCGGCGACGGCATCGTCATGATCTGCAAAAGCGATATCGCCGACGCGAAGATGCGCATGTTCAACGCCGACGGGAGCGAGGGCAAAATGTGCGGCAACGCCATACGCTGCGTGGGGAAATACCTGTACGATCACGGCGTCGCCCGCAGAGAGGAGCTGCACATAGAAACGCTTTCGGGCGTCAAAAAACTGCGGCTGAACACCGAAAACGGGAAAGTGAAGTCCGTCTGCGTGGATATGGGGCGCGCGGAGTTCGACCCGAAAAAGATACCCGTGATTTCGGACGGGGAAGTCATCGGAAAGGAAGCGGAAATTGCGGGCGGCAGGCATAAAATAACCTGTGTTTCCATGGGCAACCCGCACTGCGTCGTGTTCGAAGACCCCGACGTCGTCGAGCTGGAAAAAGTCGGCCCGCTCTTTGAAAACGCGCCGATCTTTCCCGAACGCGTGAATACGGAGTTCGTGAAAGTGCTCGGCAAAAACAGGCTGAAAATGCGCGTGTGGGAGCGCGGCAGCGGCGAAACGATGGCGTGCGGCACGGGCGCCTGCGCCACGGCGGCGGCAGCGGCCGCTTTGGGGCTGTGCGACGCGGGCGAGGACATAACGCTCGTTTTGAAGGGCGGCGAACTGACGATACGGGTGGGCGAAACGGTCTATATGACCGGCCCCGCGGAAGAAGTTTTTACGGGAGAGGTCGAATTATGACGAAATACATATTCGTGACGGGCGGCGTCGTTTCGGGACTGGGCAAGGGCATCACGGCGGCGAGCCTCGGAAGGCTTTTGAAATCGCGCGGCTATAAAGTCGCTTCGCAGAAACTCGACCCGTACATCAACATCGACCCGGGCACGATGAGCCCGTATCAGCACGGCGAAGTGTTCGTGACCGACGACGGCGCGGAGACCGACCTCGACCTCGGGCACTATGAGCGCTTCATCGACGAAAACCTGAACAAATTTTCCAACCTCACGACGGGCAAAGTGTATTGGAACGTGCTCAACAAAGAGCGCAACGGCGAATATCTCGGGCAGACGGTGCAGGTCATCCCGCACATCACGGGCGAGATCAAGTCGTTTATCTACAACGTGGGCAGGCACAGCAATGCGGACGTGGTCATCACCGAGATCGGCGGCACGATCGGCGACATCGAAAGCCAGCCCTTCATCGAGGCGATCCGCCAGGTCAGCATGGAAGTGGGGCGGGGCAACTGCTGTTTTATCCACGTGACCCTCGTCCCGTACATCACGGGTTCGTGCGAATTCAAATCCAAGCCCACCCAGCATTCGGTCAAGGAATTGCAGGGCATGGGCATCGTGCCCGACATCATCGTCGCCCGCGTGGACGCGCCGCTTCCCGACGACATTAAAAAGAAGATCGCCATGTTCTGCAACGTGGGGGCGGACTGCGTGATAGAAAATTTAACGCTGCCCAATCTGTACGAGGCGCCCGTCATGCTGGAAAAGGCGAATTTTTCTTCGATCGTGTGCCGCATTTTGGGGCTGGATGCGCGAAAAAGCGACCTTTCCGATTGGAATAAAATGCTCGAACGCGCGCACGGGCGCAGCAAGACGGTGAAGATCGCCCTCTGCGGCAAATACGTGCGCCTGCATGACGCGTACCTTTCCGTGGCGGAAGCTCTCACGCACGCGGGCTTTGAAAACGCGGCGAAGGTCGGGATCGACTGGGTGGACACCGAAAACCTTACCCCCGAAAACGTCGGGGAACATCTCTGCGGGGCGGACGGAATACTCGTCCCCGGCGGCTTCGGCGGCAGGGGGATAGAAGGGAAGATCCTTGCTGCGGAATATGCGAGGGAAAATCATATCCCTTACCTCGGAATCTGCCTTGGCATGCAGGTCGCCGTCATCGAATACGCGCGCGGCGTTCTGGGGCTTCGCGACGCAAACTCTTCCGAATTCGACCCCGACGGGGCGCACTCGGTCATCGACATCATGCCCGACCAGCTCGGCGTAAAAATGGGCGGCACGATGCGCCTCGGCGCGTATCCCTGCAAGGTCGCAAAAGACAGCAAACTGTATGCGGCGTACGGGCAGCCGCTCATCTCCGAACGGCACCGCCACCGCTTTGAATTCAACAACGAATACCGCGACGCCTTTCAGAAGGCGGGCATGAAAATTTCGGGCACCTCCCCGGACGGCATGCTCGTGGAGGCGGTGGAACTTCCCGGAGAGGATTTTTACGTCGGCGTGCAGTTCCATCCCGAATTCAAATCCCGCCCCAACGCGGCGCATCCGCTTTTCCGCGAGTTTGTCGGGGCGGCGGTCAGAATGCATGAGAAAGCAAACGGAGCAGAAAAGTAAATGAAGATCAACGCCAATTATCTGAAATTAAACGAAAGTTACCTGTTTTCCACCATCGCAAAAAAGGTGGCTGCCTATACGCAGGCGCACCCCGATAAAAAAGTTTTGCGCATGGGCATCGGCGACGTGACGCAGCCGCTCGCGCCCGCAGTCGTTGCGGCGATGCGAAAGGCGGCGGGCGAAATGGGCGAAAAGGAAACTTTCCGCGGCTACGGCCCCGAACAGGGCTATCCCTTCCTGAAAGAGGCGATTCGCGGCTATTACGCATCGCGCGGGATATCTCTCGAGGAGGACGAAATTTTCGTTTCCGACGGCGCGAAGAGCGACGTTGGGAATATCCTCGACATATTCGATACGGACAATACCGTGCTCGTGCCCGACCCCGTCTATCCCGTGTATGTGGACACGAACGTCATGGCTGGGCGCAGGATCGTCTTTGCGGACGCGACTGCGGAAAACGGCTTTCTGCCCATGCCCGACGAAAAGACGGACGCGGACATCGTCTATATCTGTTCGCCAAACAACCCGACGGGCGCGGCGTATTCGTCGGCGCAGCTCGCCGAGTGGGTGGCGTACGCGCGGAAAAAGGGCGCCGTCATCCTGTACGACGCGGCATACGAGGCTTTCGTGAGCGAAAAGGGGCTCGCACGCAGTATTTTTGAGGTGGAGGGCGCAAAGGAATGCGCCGTAGAGTTCTGTTCTCTCTCCAAAACGGCGGGTTTTACGGGCACGCGGTGCGGCTATACCGTCGTTCCCCGCGCGCTGGTGCGGGGAGGGGCGTCCCTCAACAAACTGTGGCTGCGTAGGCAGACGACAAAATTCAACGGCGTTTCCTACGTCGTGCAGCGGGGCGCGGAAGCGGTGTTCACCGCGGAAGGCATGGCGCAGGTGCAGAAAAATCTCGAAGTGTACCGCCGCAACGCCGCCGTGCTTTCGGGATGCCTCGATTCTCTCGGCATCCATTATACGGGCGGCAAAAATTCTCCGTATATCTGGATGAAGTGCCCCGGTTTTTCGGACAGCTGGAAGTTTTTCGACTATCTTCTCGAAAAGGCGAACGTGGTGGGAACGCCCGGCAGCGGCTTCGGCAAAAACGGGGAGGGATTCTTCCGCCTGACCGCTTTCGCTTCGGAAGAAGCGACCAAAGAGGCGGCGGAAAGGCTCAGACTTCTGTTTTCAAAATAAAAAATCGTTCGATCCCTGCGGTGCGCTGCGTTCTGCGGGGATTTTTATGTGCGTTTATCCGTACTTTCGGTTAAAAACCCTTGCAAAACGGCCGATTTGTGGTAAAATAGAAAGGAAATATATCCGGAGGGAAAATCATGGAGCGCAGAGAACGTGCGGCGGGCGTGCTTTTGCATATATCGTCGCTGCCCGGCAAAGAGGGGATCGGAACGCTGGGGGAGAGTGCCTACCGCTTTGCGGACTGGCTGAAAGAGAGCGGCGTAAAATACTGGCAGATCCTGCCGCTCGTGCAGACGGGCTTCGGCGATTCGCCTTATCAGTCCGCGTTCGCATCGTCGGGGAATCCGTATTTTATCGACTTGTTTGCGCTTGCGGAGCGCGGGCTTTTGAAAAAGCGGGAGATCTTGCCCGTTTGCCGCAAGGATATCGATTACGGTTTTTTGTACGAAGAAAAGTACAGGATACTGCGCCGCGCCTTTTCCCGTTTCGATAAAAACGATCCCGATTTCTGCGCCTTCGTCGCGGGCGGGGAATTTGAAGATTACGCCGTGTATATGGCGATCAAACAAAAGAGCGGCAACAAAAGTTTCGATCTTTGGGAAAAGAAGTATAAATTCCGCGATCCTGCGGCGCTTTCCGCGTTTAAGGAAGAGCATGAAAGCGAATACTTGTTCTGGCAGTTTGTGCAATACGAGTTTTTGCGGCAATGGCAGGCGCTCAAAAGCTACGCGAACGGGCTGGGCATCCGCATCATGGGAGACATGCCGCTGTATGTCGCGGCGGATTCCGCGGACGTGTGGGCAAACCCTCGCCTTTTCAAGCTGAATGCCGGTTTGAAGCCCAAAAAAGTTGCGGGCGTGCCGCCCGATTACTTTTCGGCGACGGGGCAGCTGTGGGGCAACCCCGTCTACGACTGGAAAGCGCACGAAGCGGAAGGCTATTCGTGGTGGTGCGAGCGCATCCGCCGCGCTTTTAAACTGTACGATACCGTGCGGATCGACCATTTCCGCGGTTTCGACAGGTATTTCGAGATCGACGCGGGCGCGGAGACGGCGGTTGGCGGCCGCTGGCGCAAAGGCCCCGGCGCGGCGCTGTTCGATTGCGTGAAGGAAAAACTCGGCGATCTCGATTTTATTGCGGAAGATCTCGGCACGTTGGACGCGGGCGTGTACCGCCTTATGAAGCGGACGGGTTATCCCGGCATGAAGGTGATACAGTTCGCCTTCGACGGCAATCCGAAAAACCCGTATCTGCCCGAAAACATCGGAGAAAACAGCGTCTGTTATACGGGCACGCACGACAACAACACCATGCTCGGCTATTTTGCGGGGCTGGACGAAAACGGGAGAAAAGGTTTTTGCGCAAGGCTTCGCGCCGCGCTCAAAAAACAGGGCATAGCGGCGCGCGTTTCGGGCGCGAAGAGCGCCGCAAAGGCAGCTGCGGAGTTGGCCTTGTCGGTAAGATCCTTCCTCTGCGTGCTCCCGATGCAGGATATCCTGCTGCTGGGGTCGGATTCGCGCATGAACACGCCGTCCGTCCCTTCGGGGAACTGGAGGTATCGGTTGGACGCGCTGCCGGATAAAAAAACGGCGGAGGGCCTTTTGCGGCTGATCGGAAGGTACGGAAGGATATAAAAGAAACAGGGGAAAGTTGAGAATAATTTTTTGGAGTACAGGTAATGGAAAGAGGACTTTTGACCCCTTTGAAACAGTTGCGCAGGCAGGTTTTCGTGGAGCTCGCGCGCGTCGCGTTCGAGAGCAATAAGGACACGATCAAAGACGACATCGAGGCGATCCCTTACAAGATCACCCCGGGAGACAAACCGCTGTACCGCGAGAGCATCTGGCGCGAACGCGCGATCTGCTCGGAGCGCGTGCGGCTCGCGATGGGATTATCCCTTCGCCCCGAAGATGCGCCCGTGCACGTCACGAGCGGGCTTTCGGGCAGCGACATTGCCGACAAGTATTACGAACCGCCGTTGATGCAGGTCATCCCGTCCGCATGCGCGGCGTGCCCGCCCAACAAATATCAGGTGACGGACAACTGCCGCGGCTGCGTGGCGCACCCCTGCACGGCGGTCTGCCCAAAACAGTGTATTTCCGTCGTGAACGGCAGGGCGGTCATCGACCAGAGCCGCTGTATCAAGTGCGGAAAGTGCAAAAGCGTATGCCCTTACGACGCGATCGCGCATCAGCTCCGCCCCTGCGCGGAAGCGTGCGGCGTGAAAGCGATCGAATCGGACGATCTGGGCAGGGCGAAGATCAATCCCGACAAGTGCGTTTCATGCGGCATGTGCATGGTCAACTGCCCGTTCGGGGCGATCGCCGACAAGTCGCAGTTTTTCCAGCTTATCCGCGCGATCAGGCGGGGCGACAACATCGTCGCGGAGGTCGCGCCTTCGTACGTGGGGCAATTCGGCGAAAATGCCACGCCGGGCAAGGTAAAGGCGGCGCTTTTGGAGCTGGGGTTCAAAGACGTATACGAAGTCGCGCTCGGCGCCGACATGGGGGCGGCGACGGAAGCGGAACACTACGCGGAACGCGTTGCGACGGGCAAACAGCCTTTCATGCTCACGTCGTGCTGCCCTTCCTGGGCAATGCTGATCAGACATTACTTCCCCGAATCGGCAGATAAAATTTCCAACACGCTCACGCCCATGGTCGCAACGGCGCGAACCATAAAGAAAAAATATCCCGACTACCGCGTCGTATTCATCGGGCCGTGCGCAGCGAAAAAGCTGGAAGCGTCGCGCAGGTCTGTGCGCAGCGACGTCGACTTCGTCATTACGTTCGAAGAGCTTTCCGCCATTTTCGAGGCGAGAGGGATCGATTTTGCGACTTTCGATAAGGAAGCGGAAATGAACGACGCCACGGGCGCGGGCAGGGGGTATGCCGTCGCCGGCGGCGTTGCGGGCGCGATCGAAAAGTGCATCGCAAAATATTACCCCGATACGCAGATGAACATCCAGCACGTCGAAGGACTGGAGGACTGCCGTAAAATCCTGCTCCTTGCAAAGATGGGCAGGCTCAACGGCGCACTCATCGAAGGCATGGGCTGCCCGGGCGGATGCGTTGCGGGCGCGGGTACGAACATCCCGATCAATAAGGCGGCTGCGCTCGTCAAAAAGACGGTCGAAAGTTCCGTGCAGCAAGTCCCTCCCAAGGAACTTGCCGAAGTGCCGCTGGATTGAGCGTCGGGTGGCGCAGACCCGCAGGTTTCGAGGTTTTTTTCGGATTTTTTGCTTACAGCCCGTTCGGTTTACAAAACTTTAACATCGGTATTGTAAAATAGCGGAAAAGAATGTAAAGGAAGGGAAAGGGTATGGCTCTGGCGCGCATACTCGTCGTTGAAGACGATGAGAAACTCAATCATATAGTTTGTGCATATCTTTCGGGCGTCGGGTATCAGGCGACGGGCTGTTTGAACGGCGAAGAGGCTCTCAAAAAACTGGAAGAAGCGAAATACGATATGATCGTTACCGATATCATGATGCCGAAGACGGACGGTTTTCGCCTTGCGGAAGAGGTTCGGGCTTCGGATAAACAGATCCCGATCCTTTTCATGACCGCTCGGGACGATATGACCGCCAAACAGAGAGGATACCGTATCGGCATCGACGATTACGTCGTAAAACCTTTCGATCCCGACGAGCTGCTCCTGCGCGTCGGGGCGCTTTTGCGCCGCGCGAACATCGCGGGGAGCAACAGGCTGGAGGCGGGCAATCTCGTGATGGATGCGGACGAACATACCGCATATGTTTGCGGCGAGGAGATCCCGTTGACCGTGAGAGAATTCGACATCCTCTTCAAATTGCTGTCCTATCCGAAAAAGACGTTTACCCGTTCCCAGCTCATGGAATTGTTTTGGGACTACGATTCTTCCGCGACTTCCCGCACGGTGGACGTGTATATGGCGAAATTGCGGGAAAAAACGGCCGCGTGCGACGGGTTCGACATCGTCACCGTGCACGGGCTCGGTTATAAGGCGGTGCTCCGATGAAGAGCCGGGCACATTCCCGCCGCATGTTGTGGCGGGCGATCGGGGGGTATGCGCTGTTCATTATCGTGATCGCCGCCGTCGTGGCCGCGGCATTGGTCGTCTGGCTGATCGCGGGAAGAGACCTGAGCAAATGGGATCTTGCGGCTATCCTGTTCGGGTTGATCGCGTTTTTATCCGTCGCTTTTGCCGTGTACGATATCCTGCGGCGCAAGGTTTTTGTGGAGAAACCCGTAAAAAAGATATTGGACGCGACGGGGCGCATCGCTTCGGGCGATTTTTCCGTACGGCTCGAACCCGCGCATATCTATGCGAAGTTCAATATGTACGACGAGATCATGGAAAACCTCAATCGGATGTCGGAAGAACTTTCCCGTACGGAAGTGCTTCGGTCCGACTTTATCGCCAACGTTTCGCACGAGATCAAAACGCCGCTCGCTGTCATTCAGAACTATGCCGCCGCGCTCGAAGACGAGCGTCTTCCCGAAGAGATCCGCCGCGAGTGTGCGGCGACGATCTCATCTGCCGCGAAAAAACTTTCCGAACTGATCGCAAACATACTCAAACTCAATAAACTGGAAAACCAGAAAATATTCCCCGACGTGCGCCGCATGGAGCTCGGCGAAGATTTTCGCGAATGCGTGCTCGGGTTCGAAGAGATCATCGAAGAAAAACGGTTGGATCTGGAATGCGACATCGATGACGTTTCGATCGTCGCGGATCCGGGATTTTTGGATATTATCTGGAACAATCTTCTTTCCAACGCGATCAAATTCACGCCCGAGGGCGGTAAAATTTTTGTTTCGCTCAAAGACGACGGGGACAGGGCGGTCATTAAAGTGAGCGACACCGGCTGCGGCATGAATGCGGAAACGGGCGCGCATATCTTCGATAAATTTTATCAGGGGGATACCTCTCACGCGCAGGAGGGCAACGGACTGGGGCTTGCGCTCGTCAAAAAAGTCATCGATCTGATCGGCGGCGAGATTTCCGTGGAAAGCGAGCCGGGTAAAGGCAGTACTTTCATTGTAAGGATCAGAAAGGGGGAAGAATGAAAAAGGAAAACGGTTTTCTCTCTTTTCTGAAAAATCCGGGCGGGATATTTCTCATCTTTCATTGCCTTTTGACGGTCGGTACGGTTGCCTGCTCGATCTTTTTTGTCGCGGTCTCGTATACGGGTTTTGTTTCCTATATCGTCTATGTGCTGGCGGCGCTCAGCTTCGGGTATTCCGTATATCTGATCGTACGGTTTGCCGGTACGATCAAAAAGAGCACGGTTGAGAAACTGAAAAAGAGGGAGATCACCCGCCGTTTCGTTGAAAATTACGGATTCCGCACGATCGTTTTTTCGGTCGTATCGTTCACGATCAACGTGGGGTACGCGGTTTTTTACGGCATATTCGGCATCGTCGTGCATTCGGTCTGGTACGGCGCTTTGGCGGGATATTATATCTTTTTGAGCGTCGCCCGTGCGGGCGTTCTGGCGGGCGGATACCGCGCTTCGAAGCGTGCGAACGGAAACGCGCAATCGCTGTACGAATATAAACTGCGCATTTTCCGTGCCTGCGGGATATTCCTGCTCGTTCTGGAATTGGCGCTTGCGCCCGCGATCGCGCAGATGGTGCTTTCCGATTCTTCTGCGACGCACGGCGAGATCATGGCGATCGCGTCCGTCGCATACGCTTTTTATAAGATCGTTCTTGCGGTCGTCAATCTTTTTAAAGCGAAAAAAATACGCGACCCGCTCGTGCAGTCTTTGCGAAACATCGGCCTGACGGACGCGCTCGTTTCCCTGTTCGCATTGCAGACGACTTTGATCGCACTCTATTCCGAAGGGGAAGGGGACATGACGGCTTTGAACATCGCCGTCGGGGCGATCGTTTGCGCGGCGACGATCGGTATGGGCGTATTTATGATCGTACGCGCCGGAGTTTTGCTGAAAAGACGCCGTTTCATCCCCGCGCGTGCGGAAGAGAGCGCCGAACGCACGGAAACGTCCGTCGGGGCTGTTGCGGAGGACAATGATGAAAACACGCCGTTTCAAGGCGGTTCGGAGGTATTGTAAATGGAGGAAAAGGGATCGGGTGCGAAATTTTCGTACACATATTCCGCGCCCACGGAGCGAGAACGCAGAGAAATAGAGGATATCCGCAGCCGTTATCGTCCGGAAGGAGAACCGGAAAGCGCGTTTGCAAAGATCAAAAGGCTGGATGCTTTCGTAAAGAAAGTCCCGTCCGCAGTAGCGATTTCTATAGGGATTGTCGGGACGCTTGCGTTCGGCGGCGGCATGGCGATGTTGTTGGAGTGGGACATGCTTGCCGGCGGGATCGCCGTTTCGGTCGTGGGTGCGTTGTTCATTGCGGCGGCGTATCCGCTCTATAAACTCATATTCGGGCGTCTGAAAAAGAAATATGCGCCCGAAATCTTGAAGTTGAGCGAAGAGCTTCTGCACGAAAAAAACTGAAACGCGTATAAAATTTTTACGGGGGGCGGGCTGAAATGTATATTGCGGGAATGGATATCGGCGGTACGAAATGCGCCTCTATTTTGGCTGAAGTGACAAAGGAAAGCGTACGTTTTTTGAACCGTACGGAGTTTCCGACGGGCGGCGGCTGGAAAAACGTTTTGGAAAGGCTTGCCGCCGATCTTGAAAAAAATGCGGAAAAAGCGGGAATACCGATCTCTGACCTTGCTGCCGTGGGAATCTCCTGCGGCGGGCCGCTGGACGCGGAACGGGGGCTGATCTTATCGCCTCCGAATCTGCCCGGTTGGGACGAAGTTCCCGTCTGCGCGTTTTTCCGCAGCCGTTGGGGGATACCCGCGCGGCTGATGAACGACGCGGACGCGTGCGCCGTTGCGGAATGGAAATACGGGGCGGGCAGGGGGCTTTCGCACGTGATCTTTCTGACCTTCGGCACGGGCATGGGCGCGGGGCTGATCTTAAACGGGAAATTGTACGAGGGCGCTTGTTCGAGCGCGGGCGAGATCGGGCATGTGCGCATCGGCGGGGACGGGCCCGTCGGTTACGGAAAGCGCGGCTCTTTCGAAGGGTATTGTTCGGGGAGCGGCATCGCCCGGTTGGCGCGCATTCTTTCGGAGGAGCGCGCACAGTCGGGCAAACCTTACCCGATCGGCGGCAAGGAAAATCCTTCCGCAAAGGAGATCGCCGAAGCGGCGCGCGGCGGCAATGAAGACGCCGCCGAAGTATATCGCGAGGCGGGCAGGCGGCTCGGTACGGGGCTTTCGATCCTCGTCGACGTTCTCAATCCGCAGATGATCGTCATGGGCGGCGTGTTTATGCGTTCGCACGATCTTCTGGAGGATGAAATGCTGCGCGTCATGCAGCGCGAATGCCTGCCGCACGCGCTCGAAGCCGTACGCATCGTGCCGTCCGAACTCGGCGAGCGCATCGGGGATTACGGCGCCGTCGTCGCGGGGCTGGACGTCGCGGAATAAGATGAATGGTTGAAAAGCCGCAGGCGTTGCCGCGGCTTTTTGCGTATACGGCATTCGCGGGGGAAAGTGCACGGCCCGTGTGAAATTTTTATGGCGTTTTTCCCTTTTCAAAAAACGAAAAACATGGTACAATAGAATCATGTGTGAGATTTTAGCTCCCGCAGGGGACAGCGCGGCGTTTTATGCCGCAATAAATTCGGGCGCGGACGCGGTCTATCTCGGTTTGACCGATTTTTCCGCGCGCCGTTCCGCCGCGAATTTTTCTCTTGAAAATCTGCGGACGCATATCGGATACGCGCATGCGCTGGGCGTTCGGGTGTACGTCGCCCTCAATACCCTCGTCAAAGACGGCGAGGTCGGGCGTTTTTTCGAAAGCGCGCTCGGGGCGTGGAACGCCGGAGCCGACGCGCTCATCATTCAGGACGTGTTTTTGGGTAAACTGCTCAAAGAGGCATATCCCGGTATGGTTCTGCACCTTTCCACGCAGGCGGGCGTCTGTAATTTATACGGCGCGCGCCTTGCAAAGAGGTACGGGTTTTCGCGCGTCATTCTGGCGAGGGAAACGCCCTTTGAAAGCATCGCGGCGATCGCAAAAGAGATCGAGACGGAAGTGTTCGTGCAGGGCGCGCTGTGTACCTGCTTTTCGGGGCAATGCTATCTTTCCGCATTTATCGGCGGCAACAGCGGCAACAGGGGCGCGTGCAAACAGCCCTGCCGGAAAAGGTATTCCATAGACCGAAACGGGTTTGACGGGCTGTCCTACAAATTGTCCCTTTCCGATCTGTGCGTCGGGGTGGACGTTGAAAAATTTGCCGAGGCGGGCGTCTCTTCTTTCAAGATAGAGGGGAGAATGCGTTCGGCTGCATACGTCGGTTCGGCGGTCAGGTATTACCGCGACATTCTCGATAAAACGGGAGATCTTCGGGCGGATTTTTCCGATCTGAAACGCGCCTATAACCGAGGCGACTATACGAAAGGGTATGCTTTCGGTCAGGACAAAAACCTCGTTTCTTCCGCGATCCAGGGCCATAAAGGGGAAAAGATCGGAGAGATCGCAAAGATACACAAGTCAGGAAAATACGCATTCGTGCGTTCCTCTTATGTTCCTTCCGACGGAGACGGGTTCAAAGTTATCCGCGATAGGAACGAAGCGGGAGGGGGAACGTATTCCTCCGCTTTTCCGAAAGCGTACGGCGGTTTTTACCTTGCGCACGGCGGAAAATTCCGCGTTGGCGACGGGGTTTATCTGACGCTTGACACGGCTCTTTCGGCAAAAGTCGCGGAACGCAGAAAGTTCACGCCCGTCCGCATTTTTCTGAAACTGGCGGAAGGGAAAGCGCCGTGCGCGACGGTCTTCGGCAGGTTCGGCGAGCGGGAGTACACCGCCGGTTTTGTTTTGGAAAGAGCAAAAACGCGCGCGCTTTCCGAAAGCGAGGCGGCCGACTGTTTTCTGAAAACGGACGCCTATCCCTTCGCCGTCTGTATAGAAAAAATTGAAATTACAGGCGCGCCCTTTGCGGTAAAATCTTTGCTGAACGCGTTTCGGCGGGATGTCTATGCCGACGTTTTCAAGGCTCTTGCGGGGGAACGCGAAGTGCTTTCGCCGAAAGAGATTTCTTTCGGCGGGGCCGTATTGGCGCGGCCGACCTTTCAAAAGGCATTTATTTCGGATGAGTTCGGTTTTTCGGAGACGATCGGCGATCGATCGGTTGCCGCAATATTTTCGCCGAAAAATTATAGAAATACGGAAGAATTTGACGAATTTATTAAAAAATCAGAGTACTATGCGTGGCATAAATGGCTATATTTGCCCGCGTTTATGACCGATGCGGACATAGACGCCGTACGCGGATGCATGCATTCGTTCGACGGTGTGTATGCGGAAGGCGTTTGGGCGCTGGAATTGTGCCGGGAGAGCGGCATGGCGCTCTTTGCGGGAACGGGGTTCAATCTCTTTAACGGCGTTTCGCTTTCCGTCCTTGCGGGGGAGAACGCGGTGCGCGCCGCCGCCTGCTCGAAAGAGCTTTCCGCAAAAGAATCGTCTGTGTTGAAAAATGTGTTCAGACTTTCCGGCGGGGCGATCAAGGTCATGGAGCTGGGGCATTGTCTGTTCGGGAAAAGGTGCTTTGACTGTGACAGGCGGCCGCAATATATACTGACGGACGAGCAGGGGCGCGCTTTCCCTTTGCGGCGCTATGAAAATTCCGTATGCCGCTTCGAACTTTTTAACTGCGCAGGGCTGGCGCCTTCTGCGGCGGATTTTGCGCTTTTCGATTTGCGCACGCTTTCGGACGAGGAGCGGCGCGCCTGTGCAGGAGGCGGCAGGGCGGGCGGCTCTTATACTGCGGGGCTGGCTTCTTCGGGCGTATCCTGAAATCGGTAAAACATGTTAAGAAAATGCGCATCAAAATTGAAATTGTTTTCGGCATGGAGGCGTGAGAAAATGGATCGAAAAACGATCGAAAAACTGGAACTGAATAAAATATTGAAAGCCGTCGCTTCCTTTGCCGTATTGCCGCAGACAAAGGCGGCGCTGGAAAGCGCGATGCCCGAATCGGAGATCGGGGAAGCGAAATACTTTCTCGATCTTACGTCTGAGGCGGATCTTTTACTGTTCCGCTTCGGCACGGGGAGGATAGAGGCGTATCCCGAGATCGACGATGAGCCCGAGAGGGCGGCAAAGGGCGCGGCGCTTTCCTGCGGGGAACTCTTGTCCGTGGCGGCGCTTCTGCGTTCGGCGCGCGTGGCTTACAACGGGGTGAAGAGCGTTTCCGACGAGCGGATCGTGCATATGCGCGAGATCGCCGACAGGCTGTATTTCGACGAGTCTCTGGAGCGTGACATCGGCGACAAAATTTTGTCCGAGGAGGAGGTCAGCGATTTTGCGAGCGACGCGCTCTATAATATACGCGTTTCCATCCGACGGCTCAACGAGCGGATACGGGGCAAACTTTCCGAATATCTCGGCGGGAACAGTGCCAAATATCTTCAGGAAGGCATCGTGACCATGCGCGACAACCGTTACGTCCTTCCCGTCCGCGCGGAATATAAATCGCAGGTGCGAGGATTTGTGCACGACCGTTCCGCCAGCGGCGCGACGTTTTTCATCGAGCCCGAGGAAGTGCTCGAAATGAACAACGAACTGCGCGAACTCGCCGCCGCGGAAAAAGAGGAGATCGAGCGTATTTTGGCAGCGCTTTCCCGCCGGGTCGGCGGTATGGCGGCGCAGCTGCGTGAGGATACGGAGCGCCTTTCCGAGATGGACGCAGCCTACGCCAAAGCCGAATATTCTTACAAAAACAAGTGTGTTCGTCCCGCGATCAACGACCGCGGCGTGATTTCGATCGAAAAGGGAAGACATCCTCTTCTGGATGCAAAGACGGCTGTCCCCGTTACGGTGTCGCTGGGAAAGGATTACAGGCTTTTGCTTGTTTCCGGGCCGAATACGGGCGGTAAAACGGTCACGCTCAAAATGTGCGGTCTGTTTTGCCTGATGGCTTGCTGCGGATTGTTCATTCCCGCGGCCGAAGGGAGCGAGGCCGCCGTGTTCGAAAAGGTGTTTTGCGACATCGGCGACGCGCAGAGCATCGAAGAAAATCTGTCTACGTTTTCCTCCCACATCAAAAACGTAATCGGGATCACCGAGGGCGCGGACGAAAAGAGCCTCGTGCTCATCGACGAGCTCGGCGGCGGCACAGACCCCGACGAGGGCCAGGCGATCGCGAAGGCGGTCTTGTCCTTTCTTTTGAAGAGAGGCTGCCGCGGCATCGTGACGACGCACTACACTTCGCTCAAAGAATTCGCCTATTCCGAAGACGGCATCGAAAACGCGAGCATGGAGTTCGATATGTCCACGCTGCAGCCGCTTTATAAACTCAGCCCGGGCGTGCCGGGAAGCAGCAACGCGATCGCTATATCCAGGCGGCTGGGGCTTTCGGAAGAGATATTGCGGGACGCCGTCTCCAACCTTTCGGAGGGGGCGAGGAAGTTTGAAAACATCGTGCGCACCGCCGAGCAGAGCCGTATCGAAGCGGAAGAGGCGAAAAGACAGGCGGAGCGCCTGCGCGCGGAGTGGGAGCAGAAACTGTCCGAGGTCAACGCGGAGCGCGAAAAACTTAAAAAAGAGCGCGAAAAGCTGTATCTTTCCGCAAAGGTGGAGAGCCGCCGCATCGTCAACGAGCGTGCGGAGGAGGCGGAGGAACTTCTCAAAGAGATCGAAAACATCGCCGCGAAGAACGAGCTGACGCCCGCCGACCTCATCCGCGCCCGCACGCTGAAAAATAAGATCGCGGACAAGGCGTACGGAATGGAGTTTGAAAAGGACGAGCCCGAGCGGCGCGTCCCCGCAGATCTGGCAACGCTTAAAGCGGGGGACAAGGTGTTCGTCGGCGCGATGGAGAGTGCGGGCGAAGTCGTGTCCGTCAACGCGCGCAAAAAAGAGGCGGAAGTGCTCGTCGGAAGCATACGCATGAACGTCAAGGCGGGCGATCTGTTCAGGATCGTCGGCGGTAAAAAGAAGGACAGTCCCAAAAACGAAGTCCGGGTCGTGCGCAACATCTCTTCAAATACCGGCGCGGTGCAGACGGAGATCAATCTGCTCGGCATGACCGTCTCCGAAGCGATAGAGGAGACGGACGCTTTCATCGACCGCGCCGTCCTTGCGGGGCTGGAAGAGGTGAAGATCGTGCACGGCGTCGGCACGGGCAAACTGCGCGACGGCATACGCGAGCATTTGCGGAAGCATAAAAACGTCGCGGAATTCCGTTCGGGCAAGTACGGCGAGGGCGAGGCGGGCGTTACCGTCGTAAAGCTCAAATAGGAGGAAACCGTGCGGTTCGGGAGCAATACGCCGCGTCTGGAAACGGAGCGGCTGATTTTAAGGAGATTCGAAAGGCAGGACGCCGACGCGCTTTTTCGCATACTTTCGGATGAGGAAGTCAACCGCTTTTTGCCGTGGTTTCCGCATAAATCGCGGGAAGAGACGGCGGAATTTCTCGAAAATTCGGTTTTTGCCGATTATCGGAAAGAGATCGCGTACCGTTACGCGCTCGTTCCGCGCGGGGAAGATAAGGCGATCGGCTATTTGTCCCTGCCGGGGATAGACGAAAAAGAGCGGTGCGGCGATATCGGTTACGGGCTTTTACGCGAATATTGGGGCGAGGGTTTGATGACGGAAGCGGTCGGAGCGCTGATCGCGCGGCTGAAAGCGGACGGGTTCCGCTATGCGACCGCCACGCACGACGTTTTGAACCCCGCAAGCGGCCGCGTCATGCAAAAATGCGGGATGCGGTACGTGCGCACATATCCCGAATTCTGGCAGCCGAAGGGGATATGGGTGAATTTTAACTTGTATCGGATAGATTTGAACGGCTGATGCGCTTTCATATCTTTCCCGTTTTCCGAATATATTGAAAGGAAGAAATTCTTTGCAAAGTAAATCGGAAATGAGGTAAACTATATGGTGCGGCCGGGCAGGATCGCTGTTTTTACAAATGCAATCCTTCTTCTGCTCGTCATAATCGTCGGCGCGGTGTGCTTTTTTCCGCTCGGCATAACCACGGCGGGCAAGGTGAGCGACAGGGTGTATTACAGCGGAAGCAAAGAGAGCGGGCGCATTTCGCTCATGTTCAACGTGTACGGCGGTGCGGATTATATCCCGTCCATACTCGACGCGTTGGACGCTTTCGGCGTGAAGGCGACTTTCTTTATCGGCGGATGCTGGGCGGACGATCATACCGAAACGCTCCGCGCGATCGTCTCGCGCGGGCACGAGCTGGGCAATCACGGGTATTTCCATAAAGACCAGGACAAATTGTCTCTTTCGGCAAACAAGGAAGAGATCGTGCGCTGTCACGACCTCGTAAAGGCGCTCGCGGGGGTCGAAATGCAGTTGTTTGCCCCGCCGTCGGGCGCGTATTCGGAAAATACGGTCAACGCCGCCGAGGCGCTCGGTTATAAAGTGGTCATGTGGTCGAAAGACACGATCGACTGGCGCGACCATGACCAGACGCTCATCTATTCCCGCGCGACGGAAAACGCGGAGAGCGGCGACCTTGTTCTGATGCACCCGACGAAGGAAACCGCGGCGGCGCTTCCTTCCGTGCTCGCGTATTATAAAGAAAACGATCTGCTGCAATCGAAAGTGTCCGAAACGCTCGCCCTCTGACCGCGGCGCATGCCGGAAAGGGAAATCGCGCCGCAACGGGCGGTTCGGCCTTGATCGCGGCGGGCGGTCGGATTCAAATATACATAACGGAGAAAAACGAAAATGGCTTATTACAAAAAATTTCCGAGCGGCCTTCGGTTGGTCGTGAAAAAGATCGACGGGCTTCTGTCCGTCAGCATGGGTGCGATCGTGGGCACGGGTTCGTGCTTCGAAACGCAGGCCGAAAACGGCATTTCGCACTTTATCGAACACATGATGTTCAAGGGTACGAACAGGCGCAACGCCTTTGAAATTTCCGACGCGATGGATCGCATCGGCGCGCAGGTCAACGCCTTCACGTCGAAAGATATCACGTGTTATTATGCGAAGGCCACCTCCGAACACGCGGGGGAGGCGTTCGAGATCCTCTCCGACTTCGTGCTCGATTCCGTCTTTCCCGAGGAGGAAATGGACAGGGAAAAGGGGGTCGTCCTCGAAGAGATCGCCATGACCGAGGACACGCCCGACGACCTGTGCCTGGACGTCCTTGCGGAGGCATATTTCGGCAAGGAAGGGTACGGCCGCCCGATCCTCGGCCCGGCTGACAACGTGAAGGGCTTTACGCGCAAAGACCTGTTCGATTACATTTCCGAACGGTATGCGCCCGAAAACGTCGTCATCTCATTTGCGGGCAACATCGAGCCCGCGTTTGCCGAAGAGCTGGTCGAAAAATACTTTGAAGAGAAGATCTCCCGCCGCGCTTTTGCGCCCCGTGAAAAGAAGATTTCGCTTTGCGGACAGAGCCTTTTCAAAACAAAAGATATCGAGCAAGTGCATATCGCGTTCGCCTATCCTTCGCTCAAAAGAGAGGATAAACTCATGGATGCGGCGCTGGTCATGAACACGGTTTTGGGCGGCGGGATGAGTTCGCGCCTTTTCCAGAAAGTGCGCGAACAACTCGGGCTTGCATACACCGTTTATTCGTATATTTCGGCGTTCACCGAGGGCGGCATCCTCGCTGTATATGCGGGGGTGAATCCCGCCAATGTGCAGAAGGCGCAGGAGGCGATCTTCCAAACGATCGGGGAATTTTGCAAGAGCAAATTCACGGACGACGAGTTCCTGCGCGGGAAGGAGCAGCTGAAATCCTCCGTCATCATGGCGCAGGAAAACACTGCGTCGCAGATGGTCTCATACGGCAAACATTTACTGTTTACCGGGGAGATCCTCGACCTCGAAAAGAGGATCGCAGACATCAATGCGATGACGAAAGAGGAGTGCGAATCGGCGCTTGCCATGAATTTCAACCCCGAAAAGATGGCGGCTTCCGCCGTCGGGCGTATCGATAAGCCGCTTACGATCAGATAAGCGGTCGGGCGCAGGAATTTGATTTCTGCGCCTGAATTTGTAGTTTAATCGGTTTTTAAAAGTACTATGTCAGATATAATACATGGTTTTGAGCCTGTTTTCGACGCGGACAGCCGCGTGCTCGTATTGGGGAGCTTCCCGTCCGTAAAGAGCCGGGAGGTTGCCTTTTACTACGGCAATAAACAGAACAGGTTCTGGAAAATGCTCTCCGAATTTTTCGGAGAGGAGATCGGGGAGAGCGCGGCTTCCCGGCGCGATTTCGTTTTGGGCCACGGCGTCGCTTTGTGGGACGTCGTTTCGGAATGCGGGATCGTCGGCTCTTCCGATTCCTCGATCAGAAATTTCCGCGCCGCGCCGGTCGATAAAGTGCTTGCCGCCGCGCCGAAGATCGGGCTGATCCTTCTCAACGGCAAAAAGGCCTATGAAATTTTCAGTAAGCGCTTCGGCGGAATCGGCACGAAATATCTGCTCATGCCTTCCACTTCTCCCGCGAATCCTCGCTATGACAAAAGCGTTTGGTTTGCCGCTCTTTCGGAAGTATTTGCCGATCGGAATAAGTCCGCGAAGTAAGGCAAAAGAGCCGCGGACGGATCGTGTTGCATCTATGCAAAAAAATTAAAAATATACATATTTTGTGGGGTTTGCAAATGAAGAGTTATGCCGAGGTCATCGCCGAGCTTGCGGCGATGCGCGACGAAAAATACAGGGCGTTCAACGAGCGCATCGTCAATATTCCGCAAGGCACGAGCGTCGGCGTGAGGACGCCGCTCTTGCGCGATTACGGAAAGGGGCTGGTCAAGGGGGAAGGGTTCGATCTTGACGCGTTGCTCGCTTTTCCGAACGACGTTTTCGAGATCAGGCTTTTGAAATGTTTTGCCGTAGGCTATACGAAAATGCCTTTTCCCGAAAAGGTCAAATACATAGAAAGATGCGTCCCGTTCATCGACGGCTGGGCGGTGTGCGACCTGTTCTGCTCCACCCTGAAAGAGGTCAAAAAGCACAGGGAAGAATTTATGCCCGAAATTCAAAAATACATAGACGAGGGGACGGAGTACTCCCAGCGTTTCGGGTATATCATGCTGCTCGGCTGTTATATGGAGAGGGAATATCTTTCCGAAATTTTTGCCCTGCTCGCAAAGGCGCAGACAAAATTTTACTACACGCACATGGGCGCGGCGTGGCTGATCGCGGAGGTGCTCGTAAAATTTTACGAAGAGGGCGCCGCCTATCTGAAAGATTGCCCGCTCGAAGCGAAAACGGTGAATAAAGCAATCCAAAAAGCGCGCGAAAGTTATCGGCTGACCGAAGAACAAAAAAATTATTTAAAACTTTTAAAAAAGTAATGAAAATCTTTTCGGAATGTGTTACAATATTGACAATGTTGCGGCAACAGGGCCGCGGCAACCTTTTTATTATAACACGGAGAGGATCATGGACATCGTAAAGAAGCTGACGGAAGAATTTCCCGCCGTCAAACCGGACAAGGTTCAGAACATCATCAACCTGATCGACGAGGGCAACACCATTCCCTTTATCGCGCGTTACCGCAAAGAGATGACGGGCAGCTGCGACGATCAGGTGCTGCGCGAATTCAATGACAGGCTCGCCTATCTTCGCAGCCTCGAAAAGAGGAAGGAAGAGGTCGCGGGGGCGATCACCGAGCAGGGCAAAATGACGGAGGAGATCCAAAAGGCGTTGGACGCCGCGACGACCCTGACCGAGGTGGAGGACATATACCGCCCTTACAAACAAAAGAAAAAGACGCGCGCGAGCGTCGCCATCGAAAAGGGGCTTCAGCCCCTGGCGGAGTTTATTCTCGCGCAGGATAAAAATGCCGACGTGAAAGCGGAGGCCGAAAAATATATCGACGAAGAAAAGGGCGTCGCGAGCGCGGACGATGCGATCGCGGGGGCGAAAGACATCATCGCAGAGATCGTTTCCGACGACGCGAACGTCAGAAAAAAGCTGCGTAACCTCTTCATGAAAAACGGCGAGATCGTGACCAGACTCGTGAACGCGGACAAGGACGAGGCAAAGACGTACGAAATGTACGCCGATTACAGCGAACTCGTGCCCGAGATCAAGAGCCACCGCGTGCTCGCGGTCAACCGCGGCGAAAAAGAGGGCTTCCTCAAAGTCAAGGTGCTCTTCAACGAAGAGATCGCAAAGCGCATCGCGGGCGCGGGGTATCTCAAAGACGGCGGGTATTCAACACAACTCGTAAAGGAGGCAGTCGACGACGGTTACGACCGTCTCATCTATCCTTCGATCGAACGCGAAGTGCGCGCGGCGCTCACCGAAGCTGCGAGCGAACAGGCGATCAAGATGTTCGAAGTCAACCTCAAACCCCTTCTCATGCAGCCGCCCGTCAAAGACAAAGTTACCCTCGGGCTCGACCCCGCATACAGAACGGGCTGCAAGATCGCCGTGGTGGACGGTACGGGCAAAGTTCTCGACAAAACGGTCGTCTATCCCACGCCGGGCCCCAAACAGAACATTGACGCGGCGAAAGCAAAACTCAAAGAACTGATCGCAAAATACGGCGTTCAGGTCATTTCCATCGGCAACGGCACCGCTTCCAAGGAGAGCGAGATCTTCGTGGCCGAACTCATCAAAGAGATCAAGGAAGAGACGGGCAGGGAAGTCGAATACATCGTCGTGTCCGAAGCGGGCGCTTCCGTCTATTCGGCAAGCCCCTTGGGCGCGGAAGAATTCCCCGATTACGACGTCGCCGAGCGCAGCGCCGTTTCCATCGCGCGCAGGTTGCAAGACCCGCTTGCGGAGCTCATCAAGATCGATCCGAAGTCCATCGGCGTCGGGCAGTACCAGCACGACATGGATAAAAAACGGCTCGACAGCGTGCTTTCGGGCGTATTGGAGGACTGCGTGAACAGCGTCGGCGTCGACCTGAACACGGCGAGCGTCTCTCTCTTGAAATACGTTGCCGGGCTCAATTCCGGCATCGCGAAAAATATCGTCGCTTACCGCGAGGATAACGGCAAGTTCCGTTCCCGCAAAGAGATACTCAAAGTTCCCAAATTGGGCGAAAAGGCGTTCGTGCAGTGCGCGGGCTTCCTGCGCATCCCCGGCGGCGACAACATCCTCGACAACACGGCCGTGCACCCCGAATCTTACGCGGCGGCGGAAAAACTTCTCGAATTGTTCGGCTATACCGAAGAGGACGTAAAGGAAGGTAAAATTTCCGACCTGCCCCAAAAGGTGAAGGCGTACGGCGAAGAGAAAGCCGCGGGCGAAGTCGGTTTGGACGTTCCCACCCTCAAGGACATCGTCGCCGAGATCGTGAAACCCGGCCGAGACATCCGCGACGCGCTTCCCAAACCCGTGCTCCGCTCGGACATCATGGACATCAACGACCTCGCGCCCGGCATGGAGCTTGCCGGTACGGTGCGCAACGTCGTCGACTTCGGCGCGTTTGTGGATATCGGCGTGCATCAGGACGGGCTCGTTCACATTTCGGAGATCACCGACCGTTATATCAAACATCCTTCCGATGTTTTGAAGGTGGGGCAGGCGGTCACCGTTTGGGTCAAAGAAGTGGACGTCAAAAAGAACCGCATCGGCCTGACCATGAAAAGGCCCAAAGCCAAAGCGCAGTAAATCTGTGCGCAGGTATGGCGGTGCGGCGGCGAATGCAATTTTTTTGTCGGGATATAGGTGTATTTTCGAAAAAGTATTGACAAAACCCGCGCCGTTTAGTAAAATAGTTTCATAACGCAGGAGGATAGGTTATTATGTTTGAAAAGGTAAGGGCGATGCTCGCAAAGCAGTTGAATCTGCCGGCGGAGAAAATCACTTTGGAAAGCGACATCATCAAAGACCTCGGCGCGGACTCGCTCGACGTCGTGGAACTTTTGATTTCGTTGGAGGACGATTACGGCATCTCCATTCCCGAAGAGGACATCGCGGGCGTCAAAACGGTCAAAGACATCGTCGACATGATCGAAAAATTTCAAAAATGAAATATAAAAATGTTCGTGCGCTTTGAACGGGTTCGTTCAAAGCGCACTTTATTCTTTATTATGGAATTCATCGTTTGGTATAACCGTCCTGCTCAAAAAACGGCAGTCGCTTTGTTTGAAGCGATTTTTTTGGTCGCCTGTTTGGCCGGATATTTAACGGGCGGAATGTATGATTCTTTGCGCGATTCGCTTATTATGCTTGCCTGTGCAGCGGCGGGAATTATTTCGGGTGTTGCCGTCTATGTTATAGTCAGCAGATTTGACGGCAGATATTTTATTTTCGATGGCAAAGGTATACGTCAATATCGTAAAAATTCGCTGATGCGTGAAATAACCTGGGACAGTATTTTGAAAGTCGGCGTTTGGCATGAATGGAATATAGGTGCTGTAGAATTCGGGCCGAGATCTCTCCGTTTAGAGTATGTGGAAAAAGGGGAGGAACGGGTGCTCGTAACGTTGTTTTCTGGAAGCGATGCTGCATTTATTGCGGAAAGCGGCCTGCATGAAAAGTGCGGGGAGTTTGCTTGCGACAAATAAAAAGTCCCTCGGTTGAGCGTCGCTGCGCTCGCGCGAACCCCCTGCGGAGTTCGCGGTTCCTGCGGAAAACCAAAAAGATAGCACAGGCTTTTGCCTGTGGCGGGCGGGGAATCAACCGAAACCCCTGAAGGGGCCCCCTTGGTTGAGCGTCGCTGCGCTCGCGCGAACCCCGGTTTTCGCCGTGAGAGGGCGACGTCTTAACCGCTTGACCATGAGGCCGTCTATTCAGATGTTTGATGCAGCCCCGCGGGGAATCAACCGAAACCCCTGAAGGGGCCCCCTCGGTTGAGCATCGCTGCGCTCGCGCGAACCCCGGTTTTCGCCGTGAGAGGGCGACGTCTTAACCGCTTGACCATGAGGCCGTCTATTCAGATGTTGGATGCAGCCCCGCGGGGAATCAACCGAAACCC
>DWXC01000032.1 GCA_019119395.1 Candidatus Borkfalkia stercoripullorum
CCCGCCGCCCCGCCTATGCGGGATCGAACTGTGAATTGTAAAGATCGGCATAGAAGCCGTTTTTCGCCAGAAGTTCTTCGTGATTGCCCTTTTCGATGATGTCTCCGTCCTTCATCACGAGGATGAGATCGGCGTTTTTGATGGTCGAAAGCCTGTGCGCGATGATGAAGGAAGTCCTGCCTTCCGTCAGTTTATCCATGGCGCGCTGAATGAGTACTTCGGTACGGGTGTCGACGGAACTCGTCGCCTCGTCGAGGATGAGCATCGGCGCGTTTTCGATCATCGCGCGCGCAATGGTCACGAGCTGTTTCTGCCCGGCGGAAAGGTTCGCCTTGTCGTCGAGCACGGTGTCGTACCCCTTGGGCAGGGTCATTACATAGTGGTGCAGCCCCACCGCTTTGCACGCCCGTTCGACGTCCTCGTCGGTCGCGCCCTCTTTGCTGTACACGACGTTCTCGCGGATCGTCCCCTCGAACAGCCACGTGTCCTGCAAGACCATGCAGAACAGATCGTGCACGTTTTCGCGCGTCAAATCGCTTGTGGGGATGCCGTCTATTTTGATGCAGCCGCCGTCCAGTTCGTAAAAACGCATCAGAAGGTTGACCATCGTGGTCTTGCCCGCGCCCGTCGGGCCGACGATGGCGATCTTCTGCCCCGCTTTCGCCTCGGCGGAAAAATCGTGTATGATCATGCGGCCGGGGTCGTAGCCGAAGCGCACATGCTCGAACGCGACGTCGCCTTTGACTTCGGAAGCGGGCAGAACGCGCGTTTTGCCGATCTCGTCGGAAAGTTCCGCCTCTTCGAGGAATTCGAACACGCGCTCGCTCGCCGCCGCGGCGGACTGCATGCTCGTAAACGCCTGAGAAAGCTGCTGTAAAGGCGAGGTAAACAGGCGGACGTACAAGGTGAACGCGATGACCACGCCGAACGCGATGTGCCCTTCGGCAACCAGCACAGAGCCGACGACGCACACGGCGACGTAACCGAAGTTGCCGATAAAGCTCATGAGCGGCATCATAAGGCCGGAAAGGAACTGCGACTTCCATGCGCTCGTATACAGCCTGTAATTGATGTCGTTGAATACTTTTTTGACCTTGTGCTCTGCGTTGTACGCTTTGACGACGTTATGCCCCGCGTACGATTCCTCGATGTGGCCGTTGATCTCGCCGAGATACGCCTGCTGGCGGGCAAAATATTTTTGCGACTTGCCCATGATGAGGAAGGTGAACGCAAAGCCGACAAGGCTCGCCGCGATCGCCGTAAACGCCATGATCCAGTTGGTGACGAACATCATGACGATGCTGCCGATGAGCATGACGATCGCCGTAACAAAGGTCGTGACCGACTGGTTGAGCGTCTGCCCGATCGTATCCACGTCGTTTGTCACGCGCGAAAGCACGTCGCCGATGCTGTTCGAGTCGTAATATTTGAGGGGCAGACGGTTGATCTTTCCGGAGATCGCCGTGCGCAGGTTCCTGGAATTTTTCTGCGTGACCGTCGCCATGATCAGCCCCTGCACGTACGAACAGACGAGCCCCGCGCCGTAGATGATGACCAGCGTATAACACAGGCGCACCACGCCCGCCATGTCGATATCAAAGACCAGCTCTATGCCCTGCGCGGGCAGATAGGTAAAAGAATCGCTGACGAGGTTGGTCAGGTCTCTCAGGATGTTCGGCCCGAGCAGATTGAGCACCGTACCCCCCACGGCAAAGACGAGCGCGACGATGACGGGTATAAAGAAAGGTTTTACGAAAGCGATGAGCTTTTCCATCGACTTTTTAAAATTTTTGGGTTTTTCGGCGACCCTCGGCCCGGGGCCGTGCGGCCCGTGCGGGCCGCCCGCGGGACGCCTTGCGGCTGTATCGCTCATTTCCTTTCCTCCTCCTTCACAATGTCTTCTCCCAGCTCTTCTGCCGAAAGCTGCGAAAGCGCGATCTCCCGGTATACTTTGCAGGTTTTGAGAAGTTCTTCGTGCGTGCCTTTGCCCACCACGTTGCCCTCGTCCAGAACGACGATGAGGTCTGCGTCGCGGATGGTGCCGATGCGCTGGGCGACGATGAGGGAGGTCGCGTTCCCCGTCTCCTCTTTCAGCGCCGAACGCAGCAACCTGTCCGTTTTATAGTCGAGCGCGGAGAACGAATCGTCGAAAATATAGATCTCCGGTTCGCGGCAGACGGCGCGCGCGATGGCAAGGCGCTGTTTCTGCCCGCCCGATACGTTCGTGCCGCCCTGCGCGATGTGCGCGGAATAGCCGCCGTCCATTTTCTCAACAAATTCTTTGCCCTGCGCCACGCGCACCGCCTCTTTCACCTTGTCGCGGTCGAATTCCATGCCCGTCTTTTCGCCGTACGCGACGTTGCTCTCCACCGTGCCCGAAAACATGACCGCTCTTTGGGGCACATAGCCGATCTTGTCGTGCAGCGCCGCGAGCGTGTAGTCCTTTACGTTCACGCCGTCCACGAGCACCTCGCCCTCCGTCGCATCGTAAAAGCGGGGCACGAGGTTGATCGCGGTCGATTTTCCGCTGCCCGTCGAACCGATAAACGCGACCGTCTGCCCGCGTTCCGCCTTGAAACTCATGTCGTGCAATACGTATTCGCTCGCGTCGGGATATTTGAAAGAGACGTGCCTGAATTCCACCGTTCCGACGGGCGAGCCCTCGGGCGCGGCGGTCAGCGTGCCGTCTTTGATTGAGGCTTCCGTGTCCAGCACTTCGCCGATACGTTTGACCGAAACGAGCGCGCGCGGCAGGATGATGAAGATCATCGCCAGCATCATGAACGCCATGACGACCTGCATCGCATAGCCCGAAAACGCGGTCATCTGCCCGAACAGCGAAGCGCGCTCCGCCGCCGTCGGCAGATCCCCGATCAGATATGCGCCGATCCAATAGATCGCGAGCGTCAGCCCGCTCATGACGATCGTCATGACGGGCGAAAGAACAGCCATGGCACGGGAGGTGAACAGCTGCGTCCTCGTCAGTTCTTCGTTCGCTTTTTCAAACTTTTTTTCCTGATACTCTTCCGCATTGTAAGCGCGCACGACCCTGACGCCCGTCAGGTTTTCGCGCGTGACCGCGTTGAGATTATCCGTAAGTTTTTGCACCTTCCTGAATTTGGGGAAAACGGCGATCAGCAAAACGATCATCATGAGGATCATCACAATGACGGCGCACGCCGTAACGACAGACCACTTCCAGTTCCTGCCCAAAATTTTGACGATCGCCCAAACCGCGAGAACGGGCGCCTTTACGACCACTTGCAGCCCCATGGAAATGACCATCTGCACCTGCGTTATGTCGTTCGTCGTGCGGGTGATGAGGCTCGCCGTGGAAAATTTGTTGATCTCTTCCATGGAAAAGCTCTCCACCTTGTCAAAAACCTGACTGCGCAGGCGGAACGAGACCGCCGCGGCGATGCGCGCGGCAAAAAAGCCGACGACGGCAGAACTCAAAGCGCTGCCGAGCGCGCATGCGAGCATCAAAGCCCCGTTCTTCCATATTTCCGCCATGCCCGAAGCCGCGCCCGATACGGCGAGCTCGGTTATGGTCGACATATAGTCGGGCATCGTAAGGTCGAGAAAAATCTGTAACACGATAAACCCGACGCCGAGAGCAAAATAGATCCACTCCCGGGCTTTGAGGGTCTTTAAAATCCTCAGCATTCGGTCACCTCCGTTCCTCTGCAAACATGGATATCGCGTGAATTTTGTTAGATTATATCACGAAAGCACGGCATTGTCAAATATTTCATATATATTTAATATTTATAAATGTGAAAGTTTCGCGAAAAAGATTGACATTCCCTTCGCAAAGGGATATAATAATGGCGATAGAAATGAGGTCAGGTATGCAGACACGGCAGGAAAAGATCGCACAATTCGCAAAAATGATGTTCAGCGCCGCGCCCGAATTCCGCAAAAGCTATGTTCGCCCTCCTCTGCCCGACGGAGGATGCCGCATCCCGCATCACGGAATGTTCTCCCTCGTCATCCTCAAAAAGGAAGGGAAAACGAGCATGACGGCGCTCGCGGAAAAACTGGGCGTATCCAGCCAGCAGATGACGCGCATCGTGACGGAACTGGTGGACGAGGGGCTCGCGGAGCGCTCTCAGGACGGGGCGAACAGGCGGCTCATCAACATTTCCCTTACCCCGAAAGGCGAAGAAGAACTCTCACGCTTTTTCGAGATCGGGTTCAAACACATAGAAGAACGGCTCTCCCCTTTGAGCGACGAGGAACTGGACGCGCTCATCTATCATATGTCCGCCGTCGTCGCTTTGACGCAGAAACTGCGCGGCTGAATCTCTTCCCTCTTCTCGGGAAGAGATTTTGTTTTTGCGTTGACAAACCGTTCACTTTTATTATATAATAAAAATGCGGATGCTATCCGCGGAATTTTATTTTCGGAGGCTGAAATGTATAACCTGCTCATTTCCACCGGCGCGATCATCGGCATCGTCGCCGGGGTCGTAGTGCTGCTTATCATTATCATCGTGGCATGGGCGATCAGCACGCGCAACAAATTCGTAAAACTGCGCAATTCCTGCGAGGAAGCGTGGGCGACCATAGACGTGTATCTGCAAAAGAGATACGACCTCATCCCCAACCTCGTGGAAACGGTCAAAGGCTTCGCCAAACACGAAAGCGAAACTTTGCAGAACGTCATCGCGGCAAGAAATCTCGCCATGTCCGCAAAGGCGGGCTCGGCGGAGAAAATCAATGCCGAAAACGCGCTGACGGGGTCGCTCCGCACGCTCTTCAACGTCGTTTCGGAACAGTACCCGCAACTGCAGGCGAACGTGAATTTCCTCGACCTGCAAAACCAGCTCAAACAGATCGAATCGGAGCTTGCCAACGCGCGCAAATATTACAACGCGACCGTCAAACAGTTCAACACAAAAATACAGTTGTTCCCCGCAAGCCTCGTTGCCGGCTCCATGAAAAACGAAAAATTCGCTTATTTCGAAGTGGAAGAAGAAGCCCGCAAAAACGTAAAAGTACAATTCTGATCGCAGTGCGGTGAGCGAATATGAACAGTTTGAGAAAGTACTCTTCCCTGATCGTTTGGGGCGTGATCGTCGTTTTCATACTTATCTTCACGCTCGTGATGAACAATCTGGGCGACGCGCCTATGCAATACGACGACACGTATTATGTCCGAAACTATCAGGTGCGCTACGAATACGAGAGCGGACGCTCTTTTAAGGTGACGGAACAAATCACGGCGGTGTTCACCGTTTCGGGCAAACACGGCATCATCCGCGACCTGCCTTACGACGGTGGCGAAGTGTACGGGGATATCCGTTCGGACGACGTTTTCGACACGGATATGTCGTCCGGCTTTATCAGCGTTTATCTCGGCGACGAAAACCGAACCGTGCCGAGGGACGAACCCGTCACGTATACGCTGGAATACACGTTCAAACTCCCCGCTTCCGCGGGCAGCGATACGGTGTATATCAACCTCATCGGCGGGGGCTGGACGACAAAAATCGAAAATGCCGTCTGTACCCTTGTTTTGCCAGATACGCCCGTCGATATGCTCGTCAACGATGAAGATTTTACAGGAAATTATTCTCTGGACGGAAATACAGTTACGGTAACCGCACAGGATCTTTCCGCATTCCACCCCGTAACGGTGCAATGCGGCCTGCCCGAAGGCACTCTCGGCGGAATGACCGCGGACGGCGGCGAGATCGCGGCCGTTTTGATCGCGGCGGCGTTTCTCGTTGCGGCGATCGTTTTGGCGCTGCTCATGCCCAGGCACGACCCGACGCCCGTCGTGAATTTCGACCCTCCGCAAGGGATCGACCCCCTGCTCGCGGGATCGCTGATCGACGGAAGCGTACAGAACGGCGACATCACTTCGCTCATCTATTACTGGGCGTACAAAAAAAAGCTGACCATCGATTTTTCGAACGAGAACGACCCCGTTCTCAACAAGATCGCCCCGCTGGACGACAGCGCACCCGAACACGAGCGCATCGTTTTCGAGCGCATCTTCCGCGACGGGGATTCGGCGAGCGTTTCTTCCTTTACCAACACCTTTTATACGACGGCTTCGAAAGCGAAAAAACTTGCCGAAAAGCAGACGCCGAAAATGTTTTCGAAAGGCTCGGCGGCAGTCGCGGCGGTCTTTGTCGTTGCGGCGGCGCTCCTCTGCTTCCTTACGGTGCTTTTCCGCGGGCTGCACATCCATTCGTCCGTGTTTTCTTTCGGCGGCATTCTGGCGGCGATACCGCTGATCGCGGTCTTTGCGATCGGGTACTGGTATCAGAAAAACAGTTTGCGCGTCTCAAAAAAGACATTTGCAGGCATTTTGATCGGCCAGGCAGCAATTGCAGCGATCTTTACAGCCTGTATGTGTATCTTAATACCGCAAATGATCCTGCTCGATATAGTCAAGCCATTCCTTTGTTTGTTGACAGCATTTACGGCGATCATTGCGCCCTTCCTGCTCCGGCGCAGAAAGGAATACGTCGACGAGATCAATCCCCTGCTCGGCTTCCGCGAATTTATCCGCCTTGCCGAAAAAGACAGGCTGGAAATGATGCTCGAACAAGACCCCGAACTGTATTACCATATTCTCCCCTACGCGCAGGTTTTGGGCGTATCGGACATTTGGGAGGAAAAATTCAAGGATATTAAAATGGATCCTCCCGCCTGGGCAACGATGCCCGGCGGCACCGTGTTCGATTTTATCGTCCTCAATTCCGTCATGCGTTCGGCCACGCGCAGCATGACGACGGCGTTCGTTTCCCGCCCCGCACCTTCAGGCAGGAGCGGCGGCGGACATTTCGGCGGAGGCGGCGGCTTCCGCGGGGGCGGCGGTTTCGGCGGGGGCGGCGGCAGAAGCTGGTAAACGCTTTTCGCATCTTAAATATATCTGAAAACGCCAAAGCGGCGCAGACTTTCGTCTGCGCCGCTGTTTTTTTATGCCGTACGATAAATTTTTACGTCCGGTTGCCGCTACGCGTCTTCCGCGCCGAGCGTGAGCGAAAAGCATACGCTTTGCCCCGCGGGGAGCGTGCGATAGGCAAACCCGCCGTCGAGTTCGCAGGTCGCGGGCTCGAAGCCGAGGGCATAGTCTCCGCTCGCCATGCTCTTCCACAGCACGAAGCGCGGCAGCGTATCGCCCGACCAACCGAGCGTGAAAGCCTTTCCTAACTTACGGTTGACGAGAGAAACGCGCGGGGCGTTCATGCGAAGGAAATAACACGTCTCTTCCCTGCCGGGTTCGGGCGCGCGGATAATTGACACGTCCTCCATATTTTGCGCTGCCCGGTCGTTGCGCGGCGTGACCGACGCGGCGTCGAAGACGATCTGTGCGCCTTCGTCGAGCAGCGGATACCCGACATTCACGTGATACAGCAGACAGTACCGCGCGTCCGTAAATCCGCGGTTTTCGAGCGTATCCGCGATCTTGATTTCGCTGTCGCCTATCCCCGATTCAATGCGGCGGCGGAAAAGAAGATTTTGGCCGAACAATGCGGTTTCGGACATTTCCGCCTCGATCAAAATGCCTTTTTCCGTGCATTCGGCACGCGTGATTTTTGCGGGCGTATTGTGGTGCGAACCGTGCATCTCCCGCCCCGCAACGTCACCGACCGCGTCCAGCCCGCAGGTATAGAGCATACCGCCTTCGAAGCGGCGGGCAAAAGGAACATCCCGCAACGTAAATCCGTTTTTGCTCACAAAAGAGAGATTCTTCCCCTCGCAGTACATCTGCATCACGTCCAGAGCCTTGCTTTCGCCGAGAAGAAAACGCAACCTGCCGTTGTCGCAGTCCAAGACCCTGAACCCGCGTTCCTGCCCTTCGGTCAGTTCATAGCGGCGTATGCCCGCTATCTGCATGAAATTGGATATTTTTCCGTCCATGATCCGCCTCCCGCCCCGTTCAATTGCGAGAACATTTTTCCGCGTCGATCGCAAGCGTGAACATGAGCACTAACAGCGCGTCCGCAGGGTCTTTTATATCGAGCGAATAGGTATCCGTCCAGTTCAGAAGTTCTTTCCCTATGACCGCGACCGTGCCGCGCGATGCGCTGACGATCGTATAATCCCACTCGAAAAAATCCCCCTCCACGCTCCAATCGTTGCACTCGAAGAGGTATTTCGGGCGGAACCAGCTCCATTTTTTGCAGACCATGCCCGCATACTTTTCGCCCAGATACAACTCGAATTTCGGCAGCCAGGCAAACACACGTTCTTTGACCGTTCCGACATAATTGCCCGCGGGGTCGAAAATCCGCAGGCAGTGCCCCCAGGAAAGCTGCCCCTTGACCGTGTACGCCACCGTTCCGTCTTCATGATAGACGTCGTAACTGTCCAGCCAGGAAAAAAAGCGCTGTTTGAATAAAAGTTTCATATCCTTTTTACAGATCCCCGTCCGTATGCATTCAAAAACGTATCGCTTTACGCAATCGTCCGCAAAGAGTCCGTCCGCACGCTCGCCGTGCCGAACGCAACCCTTTGCGGCGGAAAAATCAGAATTCAAACTTCGTATCCCGCGAAAAGAGCCGCGAGATGCGTTCCATGCACAGGGTTTTCCACTCTTCGCCCGTTTTCGGCTTATCCGAAAAGCAGACATCGTACACGGCTTCGGTGATCGGCAGTTCCACGCCGACCTTTTCGCCAAGTTTTTTCATTGCCGCGGCGGTCATAACCCCTTCGGCAAGCTTTTCAAATTTCTGCCCCTTTACGAGCATTTCGCCGTACATGCGGTTGTGCGAATGGCGGGAAAAGAGCGTCGTCTCGTAATCGCCGAGGTGCGCCAGACCGTATGCGGAAAGTTCGTTCCCGCCGAGCGCCTTGATGAGCCTTGCAACTTCCCTCGCCCCGCGCGACATGAGCGGGCCTTTGAGCGTGGATACGCCGCCGCCGTCCAGAATGCCCGCCGCGATGCCCATAACGTTTTTCGCCGCCGCGCCGATCTCCGTGCCGATGATGTCGTTGCCGTAATAAAAGCGGATGAGATCGCTCTTGAAATCGTCGGCGAGCGCCCTTTTCAGATCGGTGTTATGGCTGTCGATGACCATGCAGTTGGGGATTCCCGCCGTAAAATCCTGAATGTGCCCCGGGCCGACCCAGACGGCGATCTTCTGCGCGTCCACGCCCGCGTCGATCAGGATCTCGGAAAGCCGGTCGCCCGTCTCCACCTCGATGCCCTTCATGCAAAGCACGAAAATTTTATCCGAAATATCCGCGCAGTTTTTGATGCGCTCGATGAAGCCGCGAAGCCCCTGCGAACTGATGGAGATGATGACGATCTCCGCCCGTTCGACGGCTGCCCGCAGATCGGACGTAAGCGTGATGGACTTATCCAGCGTAACGTATTCGTTTTTGCCCGTCTCTTTAAGCACTTTATAGGAATAATCCTCTTCCGGGCCCCAAGACCAGACTTCCTTGCCCTTTTTCGTGGCGAGATACCATGCGATGAACGAGCCCCAGCGCCCGCAGCCCAAAACGGATATCTTGTTTTTCAAATTTTCCCCTCCGAATGATGTTTTTCGCCCGAACGCTATATTTCCTTGCGTTCCACGAACGCGCGGGAAAGGGTCACGTCGTCGGTATATTCTATTTCGCTCCCGATCGGGATGCCGCGGCTCAGACGGGTCACTTTAATACCCAGCGGCTTGATGAGCCGCGCGATATACATGGCGGTCGCGTCGCCCTCCACGTCGGGATTGGTCGCGATGATGACCTCTTCCACCCCGCCCTCGCCTATGCGGGCAAGCAGTTCGCGGATGCGGATGTCATCGGGGCCGACCCCTTCCATCGGGCTGATGACCCCGTGCAAAACGTGGTACACCCCTTTGTATTCGTGCAGTTTTTCGAGCGCGATGACGTCTTTCGGTTCTTTGACCACGCAAATCGTTTTGCCCTCGCGCTCCTTGCAGATGTCGCACACTTCGTTTTCGGTGAAATTGCCGCAGACCTTGCAGTATTTCACCTTCTTTTTCACGTTCAGGATCGCCGCGGCAAACTCCTGCGCTTCGCTCTCGCTCATGCCGATGATCTTATACGCATAGCGCTGGGCGCTCTTTTTGCCGACGCCGGGAAGTTTTGAAAATTCGTTGATGAGCCGCCCGATCGGTTCGATATAAACCTGCATCAGAGAAGCCCCCCGACGCCGCCCATGCCGCCGAACGGAGCCATTTTCTCTTTATACACCTCATCCGCCTTTTTATAGCCGTCGAGGATCGCCGCCATGACGAGGTCTTCGAGCATCTCCACGTCCTCGGGATCGACGACCTTGGGGTCGATCTCGATGCCGTCGATGATCTTTTTCGCGTTCATATACACGACGACCGCTTCGCCGCCGCTCGTGCCCACGATCTCCCAATCGTCCAGAAGTTTCTGCGTTTCCTGCATCTGCTCCTGCATTTTCTGCGCCTGCTTCATGAGATTCTGCATGTTGCCGCCCATGCCGCCTTTGAATGATGACATTGTTTCTTTCTCCTGCCGATATTTATTTTTCCTTTATGTCCGTGCCCGCAAAATCCTTTTTGAGTCGGGCGATATCTTCGTCGAGCCTGTCCGCCTTTGCGCCTTTGAGACGTATTTCGAAATCGGTTATGCCGATGTTTGCGAGCACCGAAGCGATGCTCTTATAATGCTCTTCGCGGTTCAGCGAGCGGTAAATGACCTCGCTCGACGCCGCCAATATGAACTTATCCCCCTCGAACGAGGGCTCGAGATCCTGGCACATCGTAAAGAGCACGCCGTTTTTTACGCTCGAACGGAGCGAACGCATGAAATACCCGAAAGCGCCCTTGCGCTTATCGGGATCGAGCGCGTTCACCTTTTCGGGCGCGCGCCTTGCCGAAAACACATCCGCTTCGGGTTCGGGCGGCGGGGGCGGAGCGTCGAACGGCGCTTCCTCGTACGGCGCGCTTTCCAAAACGGGCGCGGCGTGCGGCCGCTCTTCCTTCGATACAACGCCCTGCCCTGCGGAAGGCGCGGAAACGGCGCCGCTTTTCAGCCTCGCCTCCAATGCGTCCAGCCGCCTTGAAAGGGACAGCGCGTCGAGATCGGTCCCGGGCATGCACGCCTTGACGATCGCCGTTTCAAAAATGATGCGCGGCGATACCGAATAGCGCATGTCCGCTTCGATCCCCGTAAAAATTTCCGCACAGCGCAGTATCTTGCGCCCGTCCGCGTTCTCCGCGATGCGGGAGATCTCCGCGAACATCTCCTCGGGCAGATTCAATATAGAATTCGCGTTCCTGCACGATTTTGCGATGGAACAGTTGTTGATGAAGTTCAGAATATCTTTGGTGAGCACCCCAACGCCTTTGCCCGACGCGATGACGCGCTCGGTTTCGGTGAGGGCGTCCGACACGTTTTCGGACAAAACCGCTTCGCCTAGTTTTGCGATCTCGTAAAAGTCGGCGCTGCCGAGCACCTCGTTCACGTCCGCATACGTGAGTTTGCCGCGGCTGAACGAAATGCAGATATCCGCGATCGAAAGGCTGTCGCGCACGCTCCCCGCGCCCGCGCGCGCAATGGCGGCGACGGCTTCGTCCTCGTACTCTTTGCCGATCTGTCCGAGGATGCGTTTGATGTGCTCTTCGAGATCTTTCTGCGGGATGAGTTTGAAATCGAACCGCATACAGCGGGAAAGGATGGTCGCGGGCAGTTTTTGCGGTTCGGTGGTGGCGAGTATGAAAACGGCGTGTTTGGGCGGCTCTTCCAGCGTTTTCAAAAGGGCGTTGAACGCGGAATCGGAGAGCATGTGCACTTCGTCGACGATGTACACCTTATAGCGCGCCGCCACGGGCGGGTACTGCACCTTTTCGCGCAGGTCTCGCATTTCGTTGACGCCGTTGTTGGACGCCGCGTCTATCTCCGTAATGTCGAGGTTGGACGGATCGGAAAGCGCCCTGCACGTTTCGCACTTGCCGCAGGGCGAACCGTTTACGGGGTGTTCGCAGTTGATCGCCTTGGCAAATATTTTCGCCGTGCTCGTCTTGCCCGTGCCGCGGGGGCCGCAAAACAGGTACGCGTGCCCGATACGGTCGGTTTCGATCTGGTTGACGAGAATTTTTACGATGTGTTCCTGCCGGACGAGCCCCTCGAGCGTCGTCGGGCGGAACGTGCGGTATAAAGCCTGATAAGACATAGACTCACTTCCTTGATAAGTTCACGGAAAATTATTTGTGCTGAAAAATAATTTTTCCGCGATTTGAAGGGAAACCCGAACGGTTTTCCCCTCTTTGCGCCCTTTTTCAGGGTACACATATTATTATTATACGGCCGCAAATTCACCCTTTCCGTAAGGCAAAGCATTGCCAAATTGAGTGAAAAAGCAAAAAACGCGGTTTTTGCTTTTTCGCCTAAATGTTTTAATAATTATTAGCCCTCTGCCATCATCGGGATAATAAGAGGCAAAACACGTTTTTTTATTTCAACAATCATCCGCGCAAACATCACAAGCCGACTCACCGCGCGGACAGGATTTTGGCGATTTTCTTTTTCGCGCGCTGAACGGCGTTGTCGGCGGACTTCACGGGTACGCCACGCCGCGCGGCGATATCGGATACGGAAAGCCCTTCCATATACAAAACGAGCGTTTCGTACTCGCTCGCGGAGAGGGCGCGCCGCACCTTCCCCCAAAATTCCTCCGCCTCTTCCCCCGCGATCAGAAAAGATTCGGGGTCGCCCGTCGCGGGGATATCCTTTCCCTCGCCGTCGGGCAGGGGCACGCCCTCGTTGAGCGGAGAGTGCTTTTTGCGTGAAGCGCTCCTTACGGCGCTCATGATGCGGCGGCGGATGCACAGGTAGGCGAAGTTTTTGAAGCTCATGCCGCCCTCTTTATAGTCGGTGACGGCAAGGTACAGGCCGATCATGCCCTCCTGCACGAGGTCTTCCGTATCGCCACCCTCCAAAAAGAAACTGCGCGCGGTGCCGCGCACGGCGTTTTTATACTTTTCGAGCAAAGTGCGCGTTGCGGCGCTGTCCCCTTTCTGCGCGGCGAGGGCGAGCTGTTCGTCCGTCATTGCCTCTGCCTCACCGCCTCGTATGCGGCGATGCCCAAAGCGACCGACGCGTTGAGGGAATTGACCTTCCCCTTGAGCGGGAGGGACAGAATTTTATCGCACTTCTTTTTCGTGAGCGCGGCAACGCCGCTGTTTTCACCGCCCACGACGAGGGCGATATCGCCCGTAAGGTCGCAGCCGTATATATTTTCTCCGTCCGCTTCCAGCGCGTAAACCCAAAAGCCGCTCTTTTTAAGTTCGTCCACCGCATAATTTATGCCGGGCACGCGCGCCACTTTGACGTGGTTCGCCGCGCCCTCGCTGATGCGCACGACCGCGCCCGTGACCTGCGCGCTCTTGTTTTTGGGGATGATTACGCCGTCCGCCCCCGCGCATTCCGCAACGCGGATGATGCTGCCGAGGTTGTGCACGTCCTCTATCCCGTCGCAGACGATGACGAGCCGCCCGCCCGCTTTGGGCGCGCACAATTCGGAAAAGTCGGCGTATTCGTATTCGGAAACAAAGGCGATGACGCCCTGCGCCCTGCCCGTTTCGCTCTCTTTATCCAGAATTTTCGCATCGGCAAACTGCACGCGCACATTTTTTGCGCGCGCCATGGCGAAGATGCGCCCGAGCGTCCCCTCCGCGCCTTTCAAAAGCATGATCTTGTCGATGTTTTTATCCGTTTTGAGAAGTTCCAAAACGGCGTTCCTGCCCTCTATTTTCATGTTTCGTCCGTAAGCAATTCGCTTATCCTGTCGTAATCGCCCGCAAGATACAAAAAGCCGATGACCGCCTCGAACCCCGTGGAAACGTTGTACTCTGCAACGCTGGCGCTCTTGCTTCGGGTCGGCTTTTTCGCGTTGCGCCCGCGCAGGAAAATTTCCCGCTCCTCGTCGGTAAGTTTCGCCTCTATGCGCGAAAAGAGTTCCGCCTGCCCCTTCGCCGAAACGCGCGCCGAACTCATCTTCTGCAATTCCCCCGTCTTATGATCGGAAGAAAGCACGAGCCCCTCCCGCACAAACAGGGAATACGCCGCATCGCCCACAAAGGCGAGCACGACGGGCGAAAGTTTTTTGGCGCGGCCGCGGGCCATGACTTCGTTGAATTTTACCATGCTGAAATTATAACACATTCCGCGAAAAAATTCAACAGTCGGCGGGCTGTTTTTCGCCGAAAACGCCCGCCTTTACGACAAAAAGGCGAGCGTTCCGCAAAATATGGCGTATGCCGTTTTTTCCTGAAAGTCTTTGTCCGTCAAAAACGCTTCGTCCTCCGCGTTGGAAAGGAATCCGCACTCGACGATGACGGAAGTGAAATTCGTGCATTCGAGCATGAAATAATCGCCCGCAAGTGCGGAATGTTCCTCCCCGAAAAGGGTATTGAGCTGTTTTTGTATGCTTTGGGCGAGCGCCTGCCCCGAACCGCTGCCGAGGCGGTAGAAAGCCTGCCCGCCCCGCCGCGACGTATCGGAAGGGAAATAATTCTGATGCACCGAGATCATGGCGACCGGCTGCGCCTTTTCGATGATCTCCCTGCGCTTTTCCATATCCCGCCGCTTGAAACCCTTGGTCGGAAGCCCGTACAGCCCGCCTTCGTCCGTACGGGTCAGCACGGCGCGGAAGCCCGCGGCTTCAAAATCCTCTTTGAGCGCGCGGGCGACGGCAAGGTTGACGTCGCTCTCCTTCACGCCCGTCGTTTTGCCGACGACGCCGCCGTCTATGCCGCCGTGGCCCGCGTCGATGACGACCGTATAGGCGGCGGGGACGGCCATGCCCGCCGCAACGGAAGAAAAGCACAGCGAAAGCAATACCACCCCCGCGAACACGAACGCCCCCGCGACGAGCATTTTCCGCTTTACCGACAAGATCATGCGCGCGCCCCCTCTTTTTCGGGGCGCGCGGTTTTTTGCGCCGCCGCACCGTTCATAACGATAAAAATAAAACCACCTCCCGCCCGCAAGCGGGCAAACCCGGTGGTTTTATTGTATGCCGCAGCCGCGCTTTCCATGACTCAAAGCGCTTCGCCCCGCCTTTTTTCGATGCGGTACAAAAAACCGAAGGCGGATCGTTCGATCCGCCTTCGGCGAAATGTGCGTATCCGCGGAACGCAGGCGGGAGCGCTTTTACAGCGCTTTACCCTCCATGATCACGGATATATACCCCGGCGACCCCGCTTTCTGCAAAGGCGAATAGTAAATGCCGAGATATTTGCTCGTCTGATCGGGTAAAACCCCGTTCTGCGGATCGAGAGCCTGATACCGCATGTTTGAATCGATATACCCCCAGGAAGTGCCGCACTGCAGCAACGGGGCGTAATGGTACGTAGCGCCGTATTCCTGTGCTTTCCCCGCCGTATCGAATTCCTGCTTTTCCGTGCTGTCTTCGATGGAGAATTTACTGTAGATCACCGCATCGTTTTCCAGCAGATCTTCGGGCGTGCAGATCAGCGCGGCGATGATATTCATTTTATCGCTGTCGGTGAAACGGTATGCCGTGTTCTGAATCTGCGACGCCAGACCTTTGAGCATGCCTGCGATCGATCCGACGTTGTTGAGCGTAAACCACGCCTCCTGACCGGTGACCCAGTTTTCAAGGTCGCTGTCGATGACCGTCCAGCCGGTCGGGGTCGCTTCACCGCCGCCGGCATTCCTGTTGTCGTTATCGATGGACAGGATGAGCGGCCCGCCCGCGCCCTGCATGACCGAATCGCGCACGGTAACGCTTTCCGTACCGAAATCGTAGATCATATTGCTGAACGAATCGAAGAACTTGCACTTGTCGATGGTCAGGTTGCCGCCACCGCCGATCTCGGGCGTCATCAGGGGCGTGAGGTCGGTCACGACGTTTACGAAAAATCCGTTGCCGACGACGTTTTCGACGAGGAGGTCTTCGCTGGCGTTGTGCAACATCATGATGCTCTGCGGCCCGTTGAACTCCGAACGCTGCGTATTGCCGATCAGCCGGACGTTGTACATCTGAGACTGCGGCGCGTCCGCAATGTTGATCGTGTTGAAGGAGAACGCGGAGAAGTGCGTTTCCGTGATGCCCTTGAAGTTGCCGTTATACATATCGCGGTCGTACACGACGCGCAGATCTCTCGCAAGAGCCACCGGGTCGCCCCCTTCCTCGAGCATATATCCGAACTGAACGGACATATAGTTCCCGTAAACGGTGCCCGAACCTACGCGCTCGTACAGAGAGCTCTGGCGCGTATCCGTATCCGGCCCGCCGGGGAATTTACTGCCCTCGCGCAGAGAGCCTTCGAGCAGGTCTGCAAGTTTTGTGGAAACATCGCCGTTCGTATAGGCCGAATCGCCGAGCGCGCTTACCGCCTCGTCGAAATCGGGGTCGTCCTTTTCCCAATAAAATCCGGAAGGGATTTCCTTGTTGGTGACGGTGATTTTGCCCTCATCGTTGTTTGCGTGCAGGACGATGGAAGCAGGCTCGAATTCGGAAAGCGGCCTGCCGTCCCAAGGATACGTGGTGAAAGGCTTTACGTCGTCCCATGCGCTGCCCGTACGGTTGTCGAACGCGGAGAGCCCTTTTGCGTCGTAAACGTTATAACCGTCTACGATGAGCACTTCCACCGTGAAAGTCGCCGACCCCGCGGTAGTATCGATTTTATAGATCTCGGACGGCCGCACCGTGATGCGGAATGTTTTGCCGACAGCCGCTTCGGTAAAGTCGTAATAGTTTTTTGCGGAATCGATCGACACGTATGCCGCAAGACCCGCGCCTTCGACCGCAACGAACTCGCCCTGCTCGTTTTTGAGCTGCACCGTCGCTTTGGTCTGAATCGCGTTCATGATCTCCATATCGCCGTCCCTTGCGACCGGCAGAAGGATGAGCGGGTTGTCGTCGCCCGCCATGTAAGGAGCAGACCTGTCCGAAAACGCGGATTCGCCCGACGAGATCTCTTTGTTCACCCCGTAAGCCGTGTAACTTGCGGGGGCTTGGAAAGACATGATCGTTTCGGCAGCCGAAACGGCTACCGTTACCGTGCAGGTAACGGAGTTGAGATTTTTTCCGTTTTTGGTAAGGGTGTAAGTGACCGTAAAATCCTTGTCGCCGAGCGCTGACACGTCGACCGAGTTATAAGTGATCCCTGCGCCGCCGTTCGTAGTTCTCTCCTCGGCGCCGTCGCTGTAAACCAGAACGACGGCGCAGGACGGGTCGAACGTTTCGCCCGCCACGTAATCCGTTTTCAGGCCTTCGATTTTCAGGCTCTTTACATACGCGACGGTGACGTCGAGCGCATTCGACTGCTTGCCGCCCACGCTGACGGAAAGCGCCTGCGCCGTATCCTCTTTTTTCGACGTGTCGATCGGCGTAAACGTGACGAGCGCGTTGGTAAGCGGCAACCCGACGGGTTCGTCCACGTCTTTATAAGTCACCTTTGCGGTAAACTTTTTATAATCGACCGTGTCGCCCTGTTTGTAACGGAGCGCGCCGCTTTCCGCGGTAAGTTCCACGCTTTCCACCTCGGCGCTGGTCTTGACGGTAAATTCGACCGAAACGCTCTTTCCGCCGAAAGTGATCGTGAGGGTGTAATCTCCCGCGACCGAGATTTCGGGGCGCTCCAGAACGATGTTCGAATTTTCGAAAACGCCGATCTCTTCGGTAGTGCCGTTATCGTATTTTACGATCAGCATGATCGAGCCATAGTCGACCTCGTCCGCCGTTTCGTATTCCGTATCGAACGTACCTTCTTTGATCTCGACGGACTCTACCGCGGGCAGGGCGGAAACGGTCACTTTTACCGTATCGGAAAGCCCCGCATACGTTACCGTAAAGTCTTTTTCGCCCGCGGAAGACGTATCGATGCTCGTATGGGTAACGCCTTCGGAAACGCCCGCTTCGGCGGACGTGTTGTCGTTGTAATATACGTTGACCTTAAGTTTGGTATAGTCTACCACGTCGCCCACCGTATATTCGAGCGGGAACGTATCGTCGATCTCGATGCCGGTCACCGCCCTTTCCGCGGTGATGGTCACCGTGACCAGTTTGCTTTTGCCCGCAAACTCGATGCGGATATTCTTTTCGCCTGCCGTATCGGTGGATACGGGCGTGAATTTGACGCCCTTCTCTTCGAAATCGGCATATTCGATCGTCTCCTGCGAACCGTCGTCGTAATTGACGAGGATCGCGAGCGGGCTGTAATCGATCTCGGCGCCGACCACGTAGCTGGTGGCAAAGCCTTCCGTGCGGACTTCGAAATCCACCGCGGACTTGCCGCAGGCGGCGAGGGGCACGATCAGCGAAGCGACCATCGATATCGCCAGAATCAGAGAAATGATCCTTCTTTTCATGTTACCTCCAAAAAATGTGTTCGTTTTATATTTTGCGCAGTATGAACTGTTTTTTTCATGCCGAACGGATATACACGTCGCATCCCGCGACCACGTTCCTGCCGTCGGTAGACATCGCGCGGACGGTGAAAGAGCCGGGTTTATATACGATCAGGTTTCCGCTGATGAACTCCGCGACGCCTTCGTCCGACTGCGACACGATGCGCACCTCCACGGAGTTGCGCTCGGTCGCGTTTTCGGGCAGAACGTCGAACGTAAAGGGTATGGTCAGCCCGTCTCTGTAATCGAATATCATGTACCGGGAACCGTCCGTACTGGCCCGGATCTCGGGGTTGGTGAGGCGGATCTCGGAAATATAGATCTTTTCGTTATACGAAACGACGCGCATCCCGAAAAACCCGACGATCACGATAGAGGCGAAAAACACCGCCGCTATTACGAGAGCAACCGATTTTTTCATGGCACACCTCCCCTTTATTTCTCCGCATAGTACAGCCTGACGCGCATGCAGTACAGATACAGCCGCACCCCGCAAAACGCCGCCGCCGCGAGCAGCATTTTCAGCATTGCCCAAAAACGTCCCTCGCCGAGAAGAAAGAACAGCACCGCGGCAAACACCGCCGCGAGGAAAAAGGCGAGGATGGTCGACTTCCGTTCGTTCGGGTTGCTGTACGAAACGCCCGCCGCGGCATATTGGTCGCTCTGCGGGTTCATGATGTCGAGTTCCGCGCTCCACAAAAGATGCGCGTACGTTACCAGCAATATCATGCCGCCGAGCAGGGCGACCGATCCGCCGCTTAAATCAGACGTGACCGCGTACACCGCCATGGACGCCGCCACCGAAACAAACGAACATACGGCGGGAACGGCCAGCTTGGGCAGCGTACCCGAAAGATAGCCCGCGGGGCGGGTTTTGAGCATGTACCGCGCGTTCCCGTCCCGGCTGTAAACGCTCGCGCTTTCGATATTAAAGGAAAGCATGAGCAGAAGCATGATCAGCACGTTGAAGGCGATCGTCATATACTCGCCCGTCAGGCGGGTATCCATCGCCGCGTAAACGCGGTTGAGGAACAAGACCGCCACCGGCATGACCGCCATTTGCAAAAAGCATTTGAGCATCTTGCCCCCGTCGCGCACGGTACGGCGGATATTTTCGGAGAGCGGGCTTATAAAACGGCTGTGCACGGCGTTGCGCCCGGGACGGACGCCCGATTTTTTGCGGTATTCGAACTGACTGCTCGCCATGCGGAAAAAGAGCGGGCGGGAAACGAAAAAGCAGATCGCGAACAACACCGCGGCCGCCGCGAGCAAAAGCCCGAAATAGATCAGCGTATACTCCGAAAACAAACGGTATTGGTAATTGACAGACCTGCCCACGAGCAGCTGAACCAGCGCGTATATAAAGAAAAACGCTTTACAGACCGCGGAGAGCGCGTCCTGCACGCGGTAGAACAGCGTGCCCCACGAACCGATGATGTTGATGTTTTCGGGGATCAGCCCGATCAGGTATACGACAGCCCATACCGCCGCCGCGCAGGCAAGCGCGAACAGCGTCGCCTGCAGCCAGGCATAGCGCTTGATAAAGCGGTATGCGAACATGGCGGGAATGCTCAGCACCGCGCCGAGAAGTACGGGCAGCAAAGACACGAAGATCAGCCCCAGCGCCATCCAGAAGTAATAATAGACGGCGTAACCGTTCACGAGGCCGTACGCGATGAAGAGCGGCAGCGAAAACACCGCGTTCCTCTTGAGTTCGTATATATAAAAAATGATCAGTTTGGATATGAAAACCAGGTTTGCGGGCACGGGAAAGGTGAGCAGAACCTGATTGTCTTTGGCAAGGTACAGCGTTTGGGTCAGCCCTGCGGCCGCGCTCAATACGGAAAGCAGGAACATGGCGATAAAAATGACGCCGACCACCGTAACGGGGAGTTCCGCCCAAAACGAAAACACGCGCATCATTACCGCCAGATAGAACAGGAAGTAAATCACCGCCGTGACCGCCGCAACGAGCAAAACCGAAAAAATGCACTTGAAGAGGAGCCGCCGCTTGTTTTTCATGAAAGACAGATCCATTTTGTCTTTCAGCTGCATCATGACGAGCGCCTTCAGATGTGCGATCATGTCCGCCCCTCCGCGCTCTTTTCTCCCTCACGGTAAAATACGGGCTGAACTTCGCTGCCGCCGATCGTATCGAGATAGAACTTTTCGAGCCCCGTGCCTTCCGATTCGATCTCTTCCACACTGCGCACGCACTGGATCTGTCCCTTGCGGATGATCGCGATCCTGTCGCATATGCGCTCAACGACGTCGATGATGTGGCTGCTGAAAAATACGATGTTCCCCTCTTTCGCATGCTGCTTCATACATTCTTTGACCTGGAATATGCTGTTGGGGTCAAGGCCCGTGAGCGGCTCGTCGAGGATCCAGACCTTAGGATTGTGTATCAGCGCGGCCATGATGGTCACCTTCTGCTTCATGCCGTGCGAATAGGTCTTGATCTGATTGTCGATCGCCGATTCGAATTCAAACAGCTTCACGTAACGATCCAGCCGCTCCTTTCTGTCCGCCGCGGGAACGTCGTACAGGTCGGCGATATAATTGATATATTCGCGCGCGGTCAGCTTTTCGTAGAGCGCGTAATGGTCGGGCACGAAGCCGATCATGCGTTTCGCCTGCACGGGCTGCGTTTTTACGTCGTAGCCGCACACCTCGATCGCGCCGTCCGTGATGGTCTGTATGCCGACGATGCTCTTTATGATCGTGGATTTGCCCGCGCCGTTCGGCCCGAGAAAGCCGAAAATCTCCCCGCCGCGCACTTCGAGATCGGCGTCTTTCACCGCATACACGTCGCTGTTGCCGTACCGCTTGGTAAACTTTTTCAGGATGAGTTTATCCGAATTTTCAGGATTCATAGGCTCTTCCGAACTCCTCCCCGCGAGCGAAACCTGCAAAGCGAGCAAGTCCGCGCGGACTTTCTTTTTGCGGGCGTGCAGATCCGCCCAGGACGCCACCGTATCGAACCCGAGCTCATAAATGAACCACATTGCCAACGACAGCAGCACGTAAACGAGAAAATACAAAAATTGATACAGCGGATAAAACACGAATTGCAGAGAACCGATCTGAAAACTGAAAACGACGTTCCGCAGATGCTCTGCCCAGGTACCAAGTTTTTCCGCGATGAAGTCGCTGTTCAGGAAGAAATAATCAACTTCCCCGTAATTGCTGAACCAGGCGTTCACCGCCAGGATGACGACAAAATACACGGCGAAAGCTACCATGGAGTAGCGGAATTCACGCTTCCCGGGGCGGACGAACAGCCCCAGCGCCACGCACAGCAAGGGCATGTAAAACGCCGCGAAATGGTTGCTCCAAAACGATATGACGCGCGTGGTGAAGATCAGCCCTTCGCTGTAATTCGGCATGAGCATGGCGAAAAACGCGCCCTGCACATTGATGAAATAGGTGAAGTAAAAGAGCTTTTTCCAGCGGCACAACAGGCACAGCGGCATGATATACAGCGCCGTGTTGCAAAGGTGGAGCGGAAGCCCCGTGATCGACTGAAAATCCTGAAAGCGATGATTCCGCGTAAAAACCAGCAGCGCCTGAAGCGAATAATACACGAGCACGAACTCTTTCGTCCTTCTGTCGGCGTTTTTGAGCGCGAAATACGCCGCGACCGGGATCAGCGCCGCCATATACAGAAAGAGCCTGTGTTCGAAAGTAAGATCGAGTATCCTGACCGACCCCGGGCCGTCTCCCAGCAAAACGGAAAGCGCGTAATCGGGCATGCTGCAAACAAACATCGCGGCGATCCCTGCCGCCGCCAGCAGATACGGGCGCGCCCCGGGACGGAAAGATTTTTTCCATGTCGGGAACGAAACGCAAAAAACGAATACGGACGCCGCCAAACCCATGCCCGTTTCCAACGCCATGAAGATCCCCCGCGCGCCGACCGATTCCGCCAATGCCGCCCCGCCCGTCGCCGTGAGGAAATTTTTGAAAAACACGGCGTTCAGAATGTACACGGGCATGCCGACCGAAGCGGTCAGCCTGTCCAGCCAGTCCGCGCGGTAAAATGGCGAAAGCACGACGAGCATCGCCGCCGTCACGGAAAACCAAAGCTGGAAAACGCCCGCCGCAACGCTCGTTTTATTGGCGAACCCTTCCGGCACGGACAGTGCGGAACTGTTCATTATATATTCGTCGCCGAAAAAGAAAAAACGGGCAAAAAACGCCGCGAGGAACACCAAGGCGACTATTTTCAGCAAAAGGCCGACTTTTTCTTTTTTTAAAATCCGCACAGCCGCGGCCGAACCGCCGACCGCCGCCGCCCCCGCCGCCATAACTATATAATAAACGGGCATTTTGCCTCCTTTTTCTTTTTGAACATAAAAAAGTACCCAAGACGGATGCAGCAACCGTTCGCATATAGTTTCTGCATCTGCCTTCGGTGTTATGACCTCAAAATCTTAAATTTTTGTCCGCACCTCATTGTGCGTTTTGAACGAACCATATTTCCCCTCCCGGCGCTCTGCGCAGCGGTGCGCCTTTCCGCCGTCTTCGAAAAGTATGACTACGTATCACGATCCTTGATCGGGCAGAATTATAACACAATTGTCGCAATATGTCAAAATAAAAACAGTCATGCCGCTTTTATGCAGATTGTTACAGTTTTTCACAGTTTTTGAGCGGTTGCATCATTACAAACGCACATAAAAAGCCCTTGCGGCGGAACAAAGTTCCGCCGCAAGGGCTAAAAAATATATCCGCCGCCGTCGAAATCCGCGCAAGCGAAAAGCGTTTTGCTTCACTCGACTCTGCTTTTTTCTCCATCCATGTTCTCCTTTGCGGTGGCTGTTGGTAAAAATGGACTACTATCATGTTTATCCATTATTTCCCCGCGCGCTCGCGTATGTCAATAACTTTTCGATTAGCAATTTTTCGTCCATACTCTGCTCCGCTATCATTTCGCAGCTGCAAGCATTTGATCAATCATCGCCAACATTTCGTTCACCAACTTGAACTGTGTCCGGGCGCGATCGAGATTATGCCTTTCCCGATGCGTTCTAAAATACACATCCCCTTCCAAATAATCCGTTAAAAAGCGCATCCCGCATTCATATGTCATCAGCACCGCGCCCCACGGCAACAACTCCTTTTCTCGCTCTGTAATGCTCTTTCCCACTGCCGATAAATATCCGTCAAGATAAGTCTTGTAGAGATCGAAAACAAAATGTACTTTGCTTGTATCCGGCTCATCCTCAGCCGCCGAGTTGCAGCCGAAGCGGATGCTGTCGCCAAAGTCGTAACAAAGGCTCCCCGGCATAACTGTATCCAAATCAATGACTGCAATTCCTTTGCCCGTTTCGTCGTCCAGCATCACGTTGTTCAGCTTCGTATCGTTATGCGTTACCCGCAAAGGGATCTCTCCTGCGGCAATCCTGTCTACCAATATACCGCACAAATTTTTACGCTCTATGACCCAATCAATTTCTTTCCTCACTTCCGCCTTTCTGCTGCACTCGTCTTTCTCCACCGCGCGCAGGAAGTTTTCGTATCGTATCTTCGTATTGTGGAAATCCGGCAGAATCTCATATAATTGCGACGCATCAAAGCCTGCGAGCAGGTTGGCAAAGTTCCCGAACGCCACCGCACTCTCGTAAAAATCGCGCGGATCGCACACGGTTTGATAGGTCGTAGCGCGTTCGATGAACACATACATACGGTAATAATCTTTTCCGTCACAGCAATACGACTTTCCGTCCTTGGTGTGGATAAGCGTAAGGCACTCGCGCATGGGATCGCCGCCCTGCGCAAGCACACTCCCGCGGCAGAACTCCGTCACCAATTCAATATTATGCATGAGTTTTGCCACGTCGGGAAACAGGCGATTATTGATGCGCTGCAAGATATAGTGTACCTCTTTGCCCTTCTCCTCCGTCGTCACCTTGTACGTATCGTTGATGTGCCCCTCGCCGTAACGGACGCATTCCGTAAATATGCCCGACACCTGGAACTTCCCGACGATTTCCCGATAATCATATTTTTTCATCTGCAACCTTCCTTTTTTCGCATTCTCCGGCCTTTTGCTCTTTGCTAGAAAGAGCGAGGGAGATACAAATATTGTATAACATAGAGACGTATTCTTCTTATTTTCTTTGGAAAAGTATTCAAACGTTATTGTAGCGCTTTCCGCAAGTATATTCAACTACGCCCGCGTGCAGCGCCCATTCCCCCGTTCAGAGAAACAAAAAGTCACTTGATTCCCTTTTTTCCATTTTTTGTTCCGTAGCAGACGAAACATAATAGCAGTGCGGAAAGCACACCCCGAAACTGTGCAACCAATCACTCATACTCATGTTTCATCGCAGCGTTCGATGGAACGGATAAAGGGATATTGTGCCATGATCTCACCCAAACGCTGCGAAGAATACTCCTTATCGGTATTTAAAGTTGCGTGATAAATTGTCTCCCCGCCCTTACGTTCAATGATAAGACGATTAAAACGATCCGTCTGAAAGAGTTCCTTGATCGTATCGTTGTCAGATCCATCGCTCACGAAGCAAATTTTCACCTGAAAATATTTCTTCGTCTGAAAAAACTTACATCTGATATGAAATATGCACTGCACACCGATGAGAATGACCGTCACGCCGGCGGCGATAATATACAGACCGGCACCTGCCGCCATACCAACGCCCGCCGTTGCCCAGACGCCTGCGGCGGTCGTCAGTCCGTGCACCTCATGTTTGCGGTAAACAATGATCCCCGCGCCGAGAAACCCGACGCCCGCAACGATCTGCGCTGCCACGCGTGCGGCATCCGCCTGTTCGCCGCCAAAACCATATTTTGAAACGACCATCATAAGTGCAGATCCTGCACAGACGATGGTATGTGTACGGATGCCCGCCTCTTTGTAACGAAGTTTGCGCTCATACCCGATCGCAAAGCCTAAAATGACCGCAACCAGCACATTCACCAAACAATAAAGTTCCTGTAAAAATTCCAAGTATGCACCCCTATAAATACTTTACCGCGTCATTCGGACTTTCCGCGATTGCCGAAGGCTGGTCGGATACAGGCAGATGCGCTACCGCAACCTGCGGAAATGTACCGTCTCTTGCATATTCGATCGTCATGCCCATCTTTTTTAATTTATTCAAAACAAATTCGGGCACAGTTTTATTTTGTCATAAAATAAAGTTGTGTCTCGTCTTTCTATCTTGCACGTCAAAATCAGGATTCAGCCTCTTCGAGGAATCTACCCGTATAACCGTGTTCCGAAGCATATTTACAGCATTCCAAAACAATCTCGCGAAATTTCGGGATATAATGACTGTATTCAGGATTAAAGTACTGCTCATGAATCATAAATTCGAGAAACCCGCCGCGATGCGCATCCTGCGCCGCTTTTTCAAGCTCCGCCACATTGGCCTGCGGCTGCGGCGCCAGATTCACTATGCGATCGATTTTCGCATACGTAACGTCGAAATCGCGGTCATACCAAAAGTCGCGCGCGCCGATATGCGCCACAAATTCCGTCGGGTAACAGTAAGATACGTGCGGCCGTCCTTCCCCGTCGATATCGAAACACCCCGCAAGATACCGATAGCCGACCTGTCTGAGCGCGGAAACTGCCTGCGGTGTCACTTCGCCAAAATGAATTGTAGTTTCGTGCGCCAACGTCTTTTCTCCCGCAAAACGCACGATCTCTCGATGGACGGCCAGGCAGTCGGCGACAACGGTCTCCGCGTCTGCATTCCGATACGGAAAACTTGGATACTCTTTTCGGGAATGGAAAGACAGATTCAGCCAATTTGCATTTTCTTCCCATTCTTTACGGAATGTATCCGGCATCATAGACAGGTTAAAATACGGCGGATCCGGCGTGAATCCCTTGAGATCCTTTGTTTCGTAAAATAGGTTCAAATGTACTTTCGCTCCGTACTTTTCATGTGCCTCCCGATACAAGGCAAGGTACGGATTTTCAAAAACAGAGTGATATTCCTGTGCATGCTCCGCAATGTCTTTCAAAAACAAAATATTGTCGTCGGAAGATAATCTGTACCCCTTTTCCGCATGCCGCAAACGCCGCACCGAAATCTTCGCCTTGTTTCCGCTGCTGCTGACTGCCTCCAAAATCATCTCACCGAAACAAATAGGAATTTCCGCAATAAATTCCTCTCCGTTTTTCTTTGCTAAAACACCGTTTATGGACATCTTTTCCGCCCTGCTCCTCACCCTGACGGAAACAAGCAGTTCGCCCCCCATAATCTTTCCGTCTGCCGAATTCAAACAATCGCCGTCAAGGGGAAATAAAAACGTAATTTCTCCTCTGCCGAAATAATCTCTCATCGCTTTTCCTCCGCTTTGCAAGCGCATGCAAAATCCGACCCTCTTTCGCGACACGAAGGCAGTTCAGGCTGCAAGCTCTTTCAGATAATCTGCCAACACCTCAGCTGCGGCACGGTTGTCCTCGATGCGCGGATGATTTGCCGCGGATTCCGGAAGTTGCAGCACGGTCACGTTTCCGTCCGAAAACTCTGCCGCCACACGCTCCAGCGCGGCCATATTTTCCGTTATCATCATTCCGCCCGCAAGCACGATTTTCGTATCGCTGCCGTACACATTTCGCAATTCCTCGCAAAAATTTTTCATTTCTTGCTGATAGAGCGTCTCGTCCTTGTCGTACCAGTAATCGTTGGTACCGATGTTGATGATAACGATGTCAGGAATGTACCGGCTAAAATCCCATTCCGGATTCCCCGTCTCCGTCGCAAGAAAATCATTTTCCGAAAGATATGTCTTATCCCAGTTGTCTTTCATTACGAACGGACGCCCCCATGCCGAATAAATCCCGATACCCGTGCGCGCCATCACGTTAAGGTCGGCATTCAGCTCGTTTGCAGCAAGCCAGGCATACGTCATGCACCCATTTTGGATTTTATCGACTGAATCGTCCGGTTCTTCCGGCGTGGTCCGCATGTTTTTATGTCCCGCTGTAATCGAATCACCGTAAACTTCCAGTTTGAGCGCCCTGTCCTCCGGCCGATTGAGAAAATAACCGTCTGTTTCCAGCGAAACAAACCCCAGCGACGTCGTATACGCCTCTGTGATCTTGCAGACGCGGATCGTGTGTTCCCCTCTCGGCAAATCTTCCGCAAGTATATAAGTTTGCGTCGATTTATTTTTTGTCAAATCTACGATGTGCGCCGCAGGTGAATCTTCCCCGTCCACCAAAACGCACAACTGCGGGGTCTTATCGCCCGCAGCGGCGATGCGCGCGGAAAACCGGGTTCCGTAAAAACGCGCTTCGAATCCGCTCGACGTATTGTAACAATAAACCGTGCCGGCCTCCGTAAAAGTGCGTCCCAACCATTTTATCTCAGCCTCGGTACCGTCGAGCGTTTCATAGCGCGAGGGATTCACGAAAACCGTACATTTCGCAGAAACTTTGTCGTTCGCGTCATTTTTGGCGACGGCAGTGGCCGTAATCGTCGCGCTTCCAGGGGTGATTCCGCTGATCTTTCCGCTTTCTGATACGGCGGCAACTTCTAGATCGGAAGATACGTACGTCACGTTTTCGGCATTTGTAAGGGTGATGCCCGCATAAACACTCGAACCGACCCCTACAATGTATTCGGCTTTATCGAACGCAACTGCTGCCTCTTCCGTCTCCCCGGGATTGACAGTGCAGCCTGTCAGAAACAATAATATCGCAATGAGTATCGGCGCTATCCGCTTTATCATATTCCGTACCCCCCTCTTCGTGACCTGCCCGAAGAAATATTTTCGATGCTCTCCGAACAAAACCGCCTATTTTTCTATCATTTGGTTGATCTTCTTCCTTAAACAAATCAGCCATGCCGTGTTTTTAGGATAATCGCTGAAATTCCTTGCAACACCGTTCCGCTCCAAAAACGCGCACACGTTTTCCCGTCCGATCTTGTCTTCCAACGCTTTCAGCGCCCTCATGTCCTGCAACCCTTGATAAAATGCTTCCGCACGCATCGACCCGATCGCCCCGTCCTTCCCGGGATAAACCAAAAATGCGTCTCCGCTCTGATATTTGCCCATACAATCTGTTACTGAAAAGGGATCGATCGGTACGCGGCTCAAAAACGAATAATAAAAATTATATCCCCAATGTAAAAATCCGCTCACACCATTCAGATACAGTTGGAGCCCCAATACCCGTGTCCTTTCCAACGGCATGGACAAAAAATGATTGGATACAAAATTGCTGCGCTGCGACGTGCAATAGTATACAAAATATCCGTCGGCGCCTTTTTGGATAAACTCCTCTGTCGCATCAAGGGCGACAAAAGGATGATCCACGACCTTTTCTTCATAATATTCATAATGCGAAAGCGCATCCGTAAATTTTGCGTCGGGAAGGTACTTGCGCAGAAAAGCGACACATTCCTTATAATGTGGAAATGCGGCGGAATCCGGTTCATCGGAGACATGGAAATAACAGCGGCGATAATATCCGCCTTCGATCAGCCATTCTCGCAACTGCGGCAAAAAAGCGGAAAGAAACGCCATGTATTCCCGCGAAAGAGCTTTTGTTTTCCAGCCAAAAATACACTTTAAAACCCCGTCTTCCGTCGCAATGATTTTGGGCGCATACCCTGCGCCCCATTGCGTAAAAAGATGAGACATTTCAAAATATTTTACGCCTGAACTTTCTGCAAGACGCAGAAAATTTCCCAGCCTCTCGAACCCGAACTCGTACCGCTCACCCTGTTTTTTTACGTCGATCAGTTGAACCGTCATCCGCTCTTTCCCGACTTCCGTATCCAAAGGAGGCGTAAAAAGCGGGGTCAGCAACATGGTGAGTCCGTATTTTACAGCATTTTTTATGTAGGACTTCAAAATTCTGTTGTACTTTCGGGAAAAAACCGGAAGCCTGTACAGATCCGCTATGCAATCGTAATGTATCCAGAACGTATTCACCATATCCGTTTGCGGAAGTTTTTCTTTCAGCACCCGAAGGGTATATTCTGCCTGTCCCAACCGCACGCCGTCGCGGTCGCGGATCGTAAAGACGATCGTGTGAGCGCCCGCAGTAAGATTTTCCAATACGATATAAAACGACTGCCAAACATCGCTTTTTGCCACGACGCCGCATGCCGGGACGGGCATCAGAGCATCAGGCATCAGACACGGTACGTCTGTAAGCAGATAATCATCGGAATTTTCCGCTTTGGGATAACTGCATGGCATCTCACGCACCGCATAAACCTTCGCCTTGCTTTGCGGAATCCCTTCCAAACAATAAGCCAGATCGATCAGCGTCCTGCTTATGCTTCGGTATGCGATCTGAAAGGAAAACCTTTCCCCGACAAGGGCTGTATTCTCCTCTTCGAACAACTGCGGACGAGATCCGCCGCGCACTTTTTCCAGCCCGCTGATCGGAAATATTTCAAAATCATGTCTTTGGTACACTTTTTCCCTCCTGTATCCCCTGCCTCAGCTTTTTTTCGTTCCGCTGCGGAGCTTTCAGTTCCGTCACAGCGTCCTTGCGAAAACATGCGCCCGCCTGCTTTTGCGCCCTGCTCTGTTTTTTACAGCACATCGACCGTTTGCTCCGTCAAACGCGCCTTTTCTGCCGCAAAAGCCATCTTGTGACTGTCGAGCGACACGTCAAGATATGTAATATTTTTTACGGGTATTCCGTTTCTTTCCAAATACAAGTCGTGCATGAGCCCGCTGTCTCCGCCGCCGTGATTGCCCGTCACGTGACCGACATCGATGGGAATGACTTTCGTATCCCCTCCCAGCACGCGCAGTTCGAGAAAGTTATCCTCCATATTTCCGACGAGTTCCGCTTTCGTGCCGTGCACCTTGATCTCCCTGTAAATTCTGCTGCTAAACGCGGTCATCGTGTGCGACGCGGTGATGCCGCCCTCGAACTTGAAAATACTCACCTGGTGGTCAACGACGTCGTTATCCGAATAGAACACGCACCGGTCATACTGCGAACCCTGCAAGGCTTTTTGGACGGCAGCGTCGTCTTCGTCGTTGCAAAAATACTTTGCCATCCAAGGGTATTCCCGATAAATCTTCTGCGCCTTGTAGATGCAGTCCGTCAGCGGGCACTGCGAACAATATTTCGCACAACCCGCGGGGGCGTTTTCTTTACGGAAATAGGTGAGATTCCCAAATGAGGCGGCTTTTTCGCACTTTTTTCCGATCAGCCAGCGCAAAAGATCCATATCGTGGCAGCATTTTGCGAGGATCATCGGGCTGGAACTGCCGCTGTTGCGCCAGGGCCCGCGCACGAACGAGTGCGCCTGATGGTAATACCCCACGTTTTCGGAAGTGGATACCGTGACGATATCCCCCAGTTCTCCTGCGTCGATCACATCTTTGACCGCGCTGTAAAAGGGCGTAAAGCGCAAAACATGGCACACGATCGCCTTCCTGCCATATTTTTTAGCCGTACTTTCGATTTTTGCACAGCCTTCCAAAGTGTTCGCGATGGGTTTTTCCAACAGCACGTCGTACCCCTTTTCCATGCACGCTACGGCGTGCTCGGGGTGGTCGCAGTCCTGCGTGGCTACCGCTATAATGTCGGCGTCAACGCCGGAAGAAAGCATCTTTTCATAACTGTCAAAGACCGGACAGCCGTACTCTCTTGCGGCAATCTCCCGTTTCTGCGGATCGGTGTCAGTAATTGCCGTAACCACAAATTCTTCCGCATGCTGTTTTGCATAAGCAGCATATATCATGCCCCGCTGGCCAAATCCCAAAATCGCTAAACGAACTGTTCTCATACTTCTCCTTTTTGATCCGTCAGATCATAATTTTTTCACCGTCATATGCAACGGAAAGCCCGAAAGACTGCGCCCGCCTTTCCAATATGTCCTGCAAAGGCCTGCCGTTGTGAGAAAAATGGGTCACATATTTGCGCGTACATTCCGTGATCGCTCCGATGGAGAAAAATCTGTTCAACACTCGGTTGACCTGATCGAACCCCATGTGCGTACCCGTATCAGAGACAGGATTATCGACCAAGGTGCAGTCCAGGCTGACAAAATCAAACACGATCTTTGCTCTCTCAATATATTCAAAAACTTCCTCATAAAGAAAGCCCGTATCATTGCCGTATAACAGACGTTTGCCCGCTTTTTCGACCACATAAATAAAACATTCTTCCGTTGCCATATGCCGCGCGGGAAGGGGCGTGATCGTATAGTCCCCCGCCGAAAACGTTTCGTACGCGCGTACCGCGTGGAAGCGCAGCGATTTTTCGATAGACGGGTACACCCTGCCGCCGTTCACTTGGTGCCAGCGGCGAATGACCGTCTCGCTGCAATATATGTCGAGCGGGAAATTTTCCATGCCCGGCGCAAACGCCATTCCTCTGAATTCCAGATCTTCGGGAGCAAAATGATCGGTATGCGAATGTGTAACCAATATAAAACGCACCCGATCGAGCCGTACGCCGTGACAGAGCGCGTGCGCATAGGTATCCGACGGAAAATCGATCAGCAGTTCGCCGTCAATGAGCGCCTGCGAACGGGTACGAATATTTTTTCCCTTGAGGAGGCGCGCCTCTCGGCACGCCTCACAGTCACAGAATACGGCGGGAAACCCTTCCGCTGCCCCTGTACCCAGATATTCAAACAACATTTTACGCCTCCGTCCCGCTCTCCGTATCGCGCACCGCCGTTATGTCGCCGATGCGGATCTCAGTCAAACTCTTATGATTTTCACTGTTTGCATTGTTAAAATTGACCGGCAGGAACTGCTTCCCGGCTTCCATTTGGGCGATGAAAACGTCCATGGAAATGCGCGCCTCGTACCATTCGTTCGCGTTGAAAGTTACCTGATATGCCCGATCGTTGAAGAAGCTGAATTTTACTTCCCCTTCGTCGGCAACCGCATACAGCCATACGGACACATAGTCATAGCCCGCATATGAAGAGAGATCGTTGCTCGGCGTAAGATAAATGCCGATCCATGCCTGGCTTCCATACGTGACGGAGAGATAGTCGCGCTCGCCGTCGTTGCCCGTCGTTATCTTAGTATTGCTTGCCGAAAGTTGGGCGGCGGCGTTCTCCTTGCCCGCATCGAGGATCTCGTCCTCGGGAATCCCCGCGTCGCGCACGTTCAGTTCCACGCGCACCGTTTCCGCGGTGGGATAGGTATAGAGAATGACGATCTTTTCCGCGGTCGACGTAGGCATGTAGCCGTTTTCGATTTTCGTGACGGACGTTTTGGCGATCAGCGAATACGCCTGCACGCTGACAGCCCCTTCCGTCGGTTCACCACCTTCCGTTACGAGGCTCGCAGCAGGGATAGAAAGCGCCTCGCCCGTGTACACGACGTTTTCGTGCTCCTCCACTTTGATTTCGACGCCCGCCGATTTTACAAGTTCGAACCCTGCAAAGCGCACTTCGTTGATATCATCCGCATTTCCGTCTCCCGGCGCGTTCAGCGTAAGGCAAATGATACGGGAGGCACAGTTCGCAACAAAAATATCGATAGGAATATAAATTTCGCACCATTCTTCCGTCGGAAGTCTTTCCGGATCGTACCAGTCGTACTGATCCCCGATCAGTACCGCATTGTTACAGAGCAGCAGTCTCCAACGGTATTTGCTGTTTTCGCCCACCATGGCTTTGACCGTGATCTTGACGAAATCGTACCCTTCCGCCATTTCCGCCGTCAAAGGATTCGTCATGTAAAAATCTACCCATGCCGCCTTTGCACCGTCGGTCGTCGTCCACGACAGGTAGGCCGGTTCGGCCCCCTCCTGTTCCACATAAGAAAGACGGCTCGTTCCGGACGCACCGCCTCGGAAGGCAAAGTCCAAAAGCGCATCCTGGTTGCGCAGATCCGCCGCAACGTTTTCGGGCGCAATCGCGCGTGCGACCTCGATCGTTATCTGCTTGGAAACCGCATTCTCATAACTGTACGAGATCACGAGCGTTCCCGAAGACTCCGGCGTAAATTCCGCCCCGTTGACCTCTTCCTTTTCGTTCGTGGCCGCATACGTGTATTCGGCCGTGTAAGACGCCGTTTCCCCGCTCGGCTCGCCGCCGATCAGCACTTCGGCATCGGGGATCGTCAGCGTGTCGCCGGCACGATATTCCTGCGTTATTTCGGGCAGTTCGATCTGCACCGCGAGGTTTTCCACCACGAATTCGCCCGTCACGCCGTCGGCGACATACCCGTCGTCCGTACAGACGAGTTCGTAGCTATACGTACCCGCAGGCAAACTGTACGTATACACTCCGCCCTCGGAAGCCGTAGGCTGCATTTCCGTTCCGCCGTTCTTTTCGCGGACGGTCAGGCTGTGCTCGGGCAAAGCGGCGGCATCTGCCGTGACGGTGAGCGTCGTTTCGGCGTTGCCGGAAACCGTTTCCTCCACGTTCACGCCGACGGAAAATTCAGCCGCATTTTTCGCGGTGACGGCGCCGATGCGGAATTCGGTAAGCAGTTGGTGGTTAGGGCTGTTCGTCGAATGGAAGTTGACCGGCAGGAAAGTCGTTCCGCTTTCGGTAAACTGTATGAACGCATCCATGGGCAGGATCGCTTCGTACCATTCGTTCGCCCGGAATGTCACCTGATAATCCAGACTGTTAAAGAAACTAAAATAAACCGTGCCTTCTTTGGCAGCCGCGTACATCCATACGGAAATATAATCGTAGTCTTCGTAAGAAGCGACGTCGTGGACGGGCTCGAGCGTCAGATTGACCCATTGTTGATTGGATGCCTCGTAAACGACGGACAGGTAATCGCGGCCGTCCTCCTCCGCGAGAACCTGCTCGGTTTTTACCGGCTGGCTCGCCGTGATCCGGCTCTCCGCGAATGCGTCCGCCGGGTCGAAGAGCACTTCCGGCGCAAACACTTCCTGCACGAAGAACGACGCTTCCGCTTCGTCTTCGTTGCCCGCCGCGTCTTTCGCATAGACGACGATCCGGTATTCGCCGACGGCTAGCGGCGTAAAGGTATACGTGCCGTCCGTTTCCGTAAGATTCTGCTCCTCGTTGCTTTCCGTAAGGTAAACTTTAATGCTCTGTTCGGTGATGTTGCCCGAAAGATCGCTCACGACGATCTGCGGCAGGGTATATACACTGCCCACCGTGCCGTCGGAAGGACTGCTGATGCGTATCAGCGGGCTTTCGTTGTCAACGACGGTCAGGCTTACCGTGCTCGTCTGCTCGGCATCCCCCACTTCCGCGGTATAAACGATGGTATACCCGCCCAAAAATTCAATGTCGAACTCACCGCCGATCACGAGCACCTCTTCGCCGTCTGAACGGGTCACTTCGTAAGTAACGCGGTACGTGTTGCCCTCGGTATCACTTACCGTCGTCGCACCGAGCGTGTACGAATCCCCTAAATAAACCGTTTCGCTCCTTTCTGCGGGAAAATCGACCAAAGTTACATTCGTTTCGCTTTGTTCATCGCAGGCTGCGAATACCGTAAAGAGCATCGCGCATGCCAGAACAGAGACAAGCCTTTTCAGCCACTTGTTCATAACAGACCTCCTGTTTTAATTTCTGATTTCGATGCGGAAGTTATCGAAGAACAGTTCGCGTTCCCCCGCGATATCTTTGAAGAAAATGAGCAGCGCGCCCGGGTTTTCGAGATAATCCCCGTTGACAGCCAACACGTCTGCCAGACAATATTCGTACGCGGCCCATTCGCCGTAGATCGCATCGACGCCCGTGGAAAGGAAGGAAGAGGGATTTCCGCTCGTCGTGTAATCGAGGCAGATACGAATGGACGGCGTTTCGGCGTAGTTGTTATAGACGTCGAAACATAAGTAAGCGTTCTCCGCCTGTTCGGGCGTCATACCCGCGATGGCCGTGCTTTGCACCAGTTTTTCTGCGATCTTGATGTTTTTCCAATAGCCGCTGTCTGTGCCGTGGAACAGCGCGCGCAGCACTTTGTTCCCCGAAGCCGCCGCGATGCCGTACTCCGCCGCGTTTACCACGGAGAGATCCACATCGGCCTCCGTCGATATGGTGTATTTCTGATACGCCTTTTCAAAATTGCAAATTTCGTACGGATCCAGCGAAAAAGTGATATCCGCATCGGAAGGTTCATCCTTTTTGATGATACTGATATCGTCGAGGTAATACTTCGGCGTGCTCTCCGTCACATCCATTTCCCCGCAATTGTCGAACATGAAATAGATTCCCTGTATATCCGTGATGTCCCCGCCGATCGCCACGATCCCCGGATCTATATTTATATAGCAGGTGTTCCAGCCGGGCTGCAATATGAGTTCGGTGTCGTTCACCCTGTCTACGGCAGAAATGCTTGTCACATTCGCCACCAGCCCCGCGCGGATGGTTTTTTCTTCACCACAGGCGTTGTAGACCTCCACACTCACATAATCGGCATACGTAAAATCGGAATAGTCAAAACCGAATAATTGCGAAACCGTGGGGAAATACATGAACGGGATGGTATTGGCGCCTGCATATCCGATCGGGTCGAGCCGGCACGAACCGCTGCCCGTCTTTACGTACTGCGAGTCGGTATTGAACGAAACGCGGCCGAATCCGTCGAAAATACGCGCGAGTTGGAACCCGTCTTCCCAGTTTTCAAACCCCGCCAGAAACACGTCCTCTTTGGCGGGATCGGGCGCGGGAGCGGGGTCTTGCGCGCAGGCCGCGGCGGGCAGTACGCAAACCGCCGATAAAATCGCTATGAGGATGCTCTTAATCGCTTTCATGCCGACCTCCTTATACCGTGTACACGGTGATGTCCTGCAAATAAACACTGACTGCGTTTCCGCCTTCCGATGTTTCGCTGAAATACCAATCCATATACTCTATGCTCCCGTAACGCGACCAATTAAAGCCGCTGATCCCGCTGACGGTCACCGTATTCATCCCTGGTTGCAGCACCGTTGTGATGTATTCGACGTTCAGATTGTAGCCGCTGTATTTGGTAAGGATACGGAAAGGTATATTGCTTTCCCCTGCATTGTAAATATGCAGAATTATCTTCGACGTATTTTTACCTATCTCGCCCAACAATGCGTTTTTGTAGCGCACAGACTGCCACCTGCCTTCCGCGGCGCCGATGTCAAGTTTGACGAAGTCTCCGCTTTGACCTGCGGGCGCAGTTACGGTTTCCGCCGCGACGGTCGCGTTGAGCGATTCGAATCCTCTTTCGATCGTCTGCGCCCCATAAACGGTCGCCTTTCCGCCGAGCACGTAATCGAACGTATATGTAGTGCCGCCCGCATCGACGCTGAGATTAAGCGTATTCACGTCTTGATCGAGCGCGACTCTGACCTCGTAGAGGGTACCGCCTTGTACCTGTTCGCCGCCCGTAACCGCCGTACCATCGCTTTTCAGCTCGTATCCGTCGTTGACGAACACTTCGTAGCGCATGTTGCCGTAGGTGTCGTCTTCCGCCCCGATGATACACACGCCCGCCTCGCTTTTAGCAAGAAGACAAAGTTGGATGAGTGCCTCCCGCGCACGGTAGAACAGTTCGTCTGACGAAGCCACCTGCGTGCCCGTATAGATGAGCGAGGAGAGAGTACGTTGGATCTCATCCGCCGTATATCCCTTAGCTTCGTATATGTTTTTCAGTTCGTACCAGAGTTCGTATTCCTCGATTCCGTCGCGGATCGCCTCGATGCGGATAGAAGGGAGTGGTCCGTAAACGCCGTATTTTGCACCGGGATAGAACAGGAACCCGTCGCCGTTCGCCTGCGGGTAGCGCTCCGCCTCGGCGTAAAAATCTTCGATGTTTTCGTATACCGTGCCGTTGTATTTGGCGTATACGTCTACCGCCCAATAGAGGTTGCCCTTTACATCGTACTCGCTCATCATCCACGAAATGGAACGCGCCGCCACGAGATTGTCCTCGATCTGGTAGGAAGGATACGGCGGGCGCGGGTTGATGCAGCCGTACCACCATTTTTCCGCCTGGTCTTTATAATACTCTCGGCGCTCTTCCGAGTCATACTCGCTGAAATAAGGGCAGAAAGTATCCACATAATCGGCGAGAGACTCGTAATAGGGCGAGGTGACCACCAAGGGAATGTTTTGCAGGGAGGTCTCCAACTGATTTTTAAATTCCTGCGACACGCCGGGGTACTTCGCGAACAGGGCGGGGAACGCCTGAAGCGCGCCGTTGACGCCTTCGTTGAAATCTTCCGTCACGACGGGCACCTGCGACATCACGCCGTTCAGATCCGGCTCGTCGATCAGCCCCGTCGAGAAAATAGCACGGCCCAAAAGATCCGTTCCCGTTTCCAGGCTCTCTTCCGCAAAAGCCACGATATATCTTGTCAGCATGCTGCGGTCGATCGTCTGCACCCCCTCGCGGGAAGAGGTAAACGCAGGTATGTTAAAGTTGCTCATGCGGGGATTCTCGCACAGGTCGCTCGCCTCCTGCACATAACGCGCAATGCTTTCGTCTGTACGATCCAGATTGTTTTGCGACATCACGGTGCTCGGCGAGATCCTGTATTCCACCATCTTATCGACATAGGCGCGGAACATCTCCTGCGTCGAATCAAGTTCGCCGAGATAATGCGAGAACGTAACGTTGAATTTCGTGCGGGAGTGCGTCGTTTCGCTCACCTGCAGATCGTACACCGTGAGCGTTACGGGCAGCTCTTTTTCCGCGCCGTCGTAGGTTACCGTCATACTTCCCGTATACACCCCCGCCGACTGATCGATCGGAACGTTGAACGTAATATACAGCCCCTGGTTTTCCCCGCTTTCGATCGCGTTCTCGCCCGATGCAACGGCGTTTTCTATCGGCAGAAGACAATCGGGATACATCCCCAAAGGCGCCCCGTTGTTGCAGTAATTTCTCTTAACCTCAATGTATTTTTCCGCGTATACCGCTATGTTCTCGGCCAGGAAACGCGCGTCGGATCCGTTCAGCACGAGGTCGGAAACCTCTGCGTTATAGGACTGAATGTCTTTGTTCGCAGTCATGATGATCTGCGCGCTTTCGTATTCCCCCCTGCACGCGTTCACGCTGACGTGCGCGGCGCCGCCGCCCGTATATTCGGCGTCCTGCAAGACCTTTTCCGTCGCGTACGCGGAACGGAAGGTTATGTCGCCTTCTTCGGCGCGAACCGACTCCATGTTTCCGCCCCATACGGAAAAAGCACACAGGGCCGCCATCGCCGCACACAGCACTCCTTTTCCGAAAAGCCGTATTTTTACCGTTTCACCGGTCTTTTTCCGAAACATTCCATTTCCTCCTCGTCATCAATAACCTGCGTTCGAAAGACAGTTGTTCCATCTTCTGTTGCCGTCTTCCGTCCAATATTGTATGTCGGTGTAGTATATCCGCTCTGCCAAAGAATCATAGTTTCCATTGCTCGCCCCGTTCTGCGCGATCTCATACGCCGGCCTGTTGGAACAAGACGCCCATTCCGACAACCCGCCGTACCGCACAAGCGGAAACGAACTCGCCGCAGGCAGCGTCGTGATCTCCGTCTGATAATTGTAAAAATAATTCAATCTCTCCTGCTGAAATACGGAAAGTTCTCCGAAAAGTTCGGGATCTTTCGTCTGCGGGTCGTAGTTGAACGGAAGGCTCGCCCCGCGCGTTGCGCGGCAGTAGATGGCGTTTGCCTTGTCCGTCGCCATATACCGCAGGAAGTCGACGGCTACCTCTTGCGCCGCCGCATGCTTGGGTATGACCGCCGTATGCCCGGGTCCGATGGAATAGATCGTCGTCCTTGCTTCGAGAACCGTCTGGAAATCCGTGTCATCGACGCCGTCATAGGACGTCGCCCCGCTATCGATCGCCTCTACCACGTCCGAAAGCATCTCATCGGAGGTGATGGACGGCGTTTTTGAACGGATGGCACTTATGATCGGCGTCTTCATCATCTTGATGACACCTGCACGATCCCCCAGCCCTTCCGCCGTCGTCCTCATCTCATTGTCATACCAGTCACCGTTTGCCATAAACAAACCGTACGTGCCCATCAGCAACTGCGTCTGCGCCGTCATGTACGCGGCTCGGTCGGTTCCGGCGGAAACGGTGTACCCGTTATCGTACGCCATGATACCCTCGATTACTTTGAGTGCTTCCAGCCTGCCCTCCTGACTGAATATGGCGGGAGACATCGAGTTCGTATCCGAATCGATTCCGTTAAAGAAATTTATGTACTCGTCGCTCCCCTCGTACTGTGCCCATAACGTGTTAATCAAATAAGATACGTACGTGGATGCCCCGTATGTCAGAAACGATGTCGTATATGGATACGTCTCGTTTTCCCCATTCATGGCTTTGACTTCCGCCATGATCGAGATCAGTTCATCAGTCGTATTGGGGACGGAAAACCCGAGAGCCGTCAGAATTGTTTCATTGTACACGATACCCGTCATACCCTCTGCATACGGCATCATATAATAGCGGGGGTCGGCAGTCGCGTCGATATCGTTATATGCGCTCGAAATAAGATACGAATCGTTCATCTTCCCGGCAACGGTGATATCTTCTCCGGGGACTTCGCTCTCGTATACGCTTTCGGTAAGATCGAGCACCTCGCCCGAAGGCCCCATGTATGAGTTCAGGCCCTGCCCGAATATGAGGTCGTAATCGTTGGATTCTCCGCGCGAAAGCTGGTCGCCCCCAAACGTATCCAATTCGTTCCTATCAAAGTCGACGTACAGTTCGGGGTACTTTTCCTGAACCCACTCTTCTTCTTGGAAAGCATCCAGAATGTCTACGCACCATTGGTAGCCGTAACCCGCATTGTAGACATACACCTGCAACGTCTGCGGGTCGGAAGGGTCTATGTTTTCCCCGCAACCGACCATCAGCAGCATCCCCGCCGACGCCACTAACGCCGTTGCAACCGCCGCCATTCTTTTGAACTTCATATTTGTCCTCCTCTTTTTTATTTTTTCAATGCATTCGCCCCGTCGGGAACGAAAATGTCTTTTCCCTTCGCCGCACATATTTCAGCCCTTTAATCCGCCTACGGAAAAATTCTTCATGATCGTATCAGAAAAACAGCTGAACAACACAAGCACCGGTATGATCGAAATAACGAGCGCCGCATAATACGCGGGCGTATTTCCGCTGCGCGGCAGCGTCCTCGATACTCCGTACATCCCAGATGCAATGGTCGGAAAATCCGGCAAATACAGCAAAACATCCATATATTCATTCCAAGCCGTTATGCCCGAAATGATCGCCAAAGTAAGCATCACCATTTTCGCCTGTGGCAACATGATGTGTACAAATACGCGGAAATGTCCCGCTCCGTCTATAAACGCTGCCTCGGCATAATTCCACGATACGTTTTTGAAAAAACCGTACATCACTAAAAAATTCATTCCCGTGCCCGTAAGGTAGTGCAACAGTACGTACAATGGCGTGTTATAGATGTGCAGCGTATCGTCGACAAGTTTGAACATGGCTCCCGTCGTACCGACCGTGGGCACCGTCATCGAAAAGATGATGACCGCATAGATAAATCCGTTCAGTTTGAACTTATATTTTGAAATGATATAACCCGTGCACGAACTCATCAGCACCGCCCCGCCGACCCGCAGCAACGTGTACCAAACGGAGTTGAAAAACATGCCGAATATGTTACTTCCGTTGTAAGACAATTCTTTGAACGCATAGATGTAATTGTCCCATACAATTTTTTCAGGCAGAGCGAACGGCCTGCCCGTCGCAGCATTGACCTGATAGGCTATTTTATCTTGAAACGAGTTGACGATCAGCCACAAAAACGGAAATACCAACGAAACCGCATAGGCGGCAAAAACAACAAATACGATCGCAAAGATAACTTTTTCGATCTTTGACCTCTTAAAGAGAACCGAGGATTCCTCTGACTTTTTTGCTTTCAAAATTTGCCCCCTTATCAATATTCGACACCCGGGATTTTTTCGAAGAGTTTGCGGATAAACAAAATCACCGGCACACCCACCGCAGTAAAACATAAACCCGCACAGGAAACGAGCCCGTAATTTTTCGTACCGCCGAGAGCGCCGTTGCCGTACACCTGCTTGAAAATCCAGAAAGAGATGGTCGTCGTTTCCGACCCTCCGTCCGGCATAAACAGAAGAATCGGTCCCGAAGCATTAAATACGCCGGTCAAGATAAACACTAAAAGCGTATTCAGTGTAGACCACGTCAGCGGAAGAACAATCTGCACAAGTTCTCTGAACGGCCCGCAGCCCTCCAGTTTTGCCGCTTCCAATACTTCCGTAGGAATACGGCTCATGGCGCTGCTCGCCAATATCACATTCGTGGAAAAGCCCGTCCAGATGCAATACACAAGGATGGTCGGCGTCGCCGTCATCGGACTGTTCAGCAAACTGTCCGTATATTCGATCCCGAGCCAATCGCAGATTGCCCCCAACGGTCCGGTCGGCTGTATAAACGCATAATACACGCCTACCATCGCCACGCCGGATATGATTGCCGGCAGAAAAAAGATGATTCTAAATCCCTTATAAAACAGGATATGTTTGTAAAAAAAGTAGGAAATAATGACCGACACAGGAAAAATGATCAGCAGATTGTTCGCAAAGTAAAGCAACGTATTTTTCAGTGCCAACCCGATCGTGTCCCCGTACGGAGACGTGAGTTGGTCCCAAAAAGTAACAAAATTGGTCAGACTCCATTCCCCTCTCATGTTCTGGAACGCCAAAACAAAAGACGAAATATTTACATACAGCCAGAACACCAACCAATTCAATGCGGGAATCAGCAACATCAAAAAGATAAAAGTGCGTTCCTTGCCTTTGGCGGCACTGAAATTCTTATTCGTCATATCGCGGCAACTCCTTTTTCCTCCCGTTTTTTCATGCGGAAAAACTCCTTTATCTTGTTTTTATAATAACACAAAAAGTAACCGACCGTTAGCAATATTTTATCACAAATTTATATTATTCGATTTTTTAAATTGATTTTACAACGATATTACAAAAATTATACAAGAATTTTACAAATATTGGCAGTTAAATAATAATATTTTATAAATCGTTGACTTTCTGCAAAAAAAAATATATAATGAGTTTATGGAGGATCAAAATGGAACAGACCTCAAACTTAAAAAATCTGGAACCGACAAGCCTCGTTACAACCCTGACCGTCAACACCATTTATGCCGCTTTTGTCTATGTTTACTCGCCGACTTTCGTCTTTAAGGGAGAAACTCATAAGGCATGGGAACTCGTGTACGCACATAAGGGGGAGGTAATCATCGAAACCCCCGAACATACCCAAGTTCTGCATAAAGGCGAGGCCTTCATTCATAAACCATATGAATTTCATAAGATACGCGCCAATAATACCACCTGCAACATGATCTTTCTGTCTTTCGATACAGAAAGCGAAGAGCTTTTTCTGGCTGCCGACAAACCGCTGGTCGTTTCGCAATACCACATACATACCATCGCGCGCATAGCAGACGAATGCACGGTCTGCCTCGCGGGCAAAAACACCATGCCTGCCTTGGAAAAAGGAAAAAAAACCGAATTTGCCGCCTCTCAGATCATTAAGAATTTGCTCGAAGTGCTGCTCATTGACTTTATAAGACAAGTAACCGACAATTCACCTGAGAAACTTTCGCAACCAACCCTGTATACGGAAAAATCTATCGTACAGTCCGCCATTTCTTATATGCAAAACAACTTAACACAAAAACTTACCCTCCAAGATATTGCGGCACAGGTAGGATACAGCGCTTCCTATCTGAGTTCGGTTTTCAGAAAAACGATGAACATCTCTGTAATCAACTATTGCATCCTCCTCAAAATAGAAAAAGCCAAAAAACTCATTGCGGAAGGGAACAAAAATATCAACGAAATTGCAGAAATGCTTGATTTTAACTCCGTACAATACTTTTCTACCCAATTTAAAAAAATTACAAAAATGACTCCTACTCAATTTGCTTCCGCAATCAAACTTTCACACTTTCATTTTGATTCCCAGTTTCTGTAACAGTCGATTTATAGAAAAAAGAGGTGCCGAATGATATGCACCCCAAAAGTTGGACAGACTTTTGGAGGTGCATATCACTTTCGCTGTTTTATATTTGACAAACGTGTCTTTCTTCATCATCTCATCTGTCGGCATACCGCATTTCGGACAAAAAGAAACTTTCCCGCGGCTCAACGCACCACACTCTTGACATTTTTTCATCTCGGATACCTCCATAAAAATAAAAGTGAGCCCTGAAACAGAGCCCACCTTTTTACGGTACCACTATACCATAGTTGACTTCGCAAAGTATACGCGTTTTTGTGCCGTTTATTCGCCTTTTTGTTTTATCTGTTTTTCCTGTCTACTGCCGTCTTCTTTCTTTCAACAAAATTCTTTTTTCGACACATTTTGTATTCCTGCAAAAATACAAAACTATTGACAAAACGTATTTTATCTATTATAATAAATACGATAAGAAATTAAGACAGGAGCAAAGCGCCATGATAAAACGTCAAGCCTACCTGGATAAAATTATCCCTTTCATTGACAAAAACCTCATCAAAGTCTTAACCGGCGTACGTCGTTCCGGAAAGACCGTGCTTTTGACGCAGATACAAGATTACCTGATTGAATCCGGCATCGATAAAAGCCAAATTATCTATATCAGCTTTGAATCCGTGATGAACGAACCTTTACAGGACTATCATGCTCTGTACGATCATCTGCTTTCTGTCTCAAAAAATATAAACGGCAAGGTTTATATCTTTCTCGATGAAATCCAAGCCGTGGCATCGTGGGAAAAGGTCGCCGCGTCCCTGCTCGTCGATCTCGATTGTGACGTCTATATCACGGGCTCCAACTCCAAACTGCTTTCGGGAGAACTTGCCACACTGATCGCCGGCAGATATGTCCAGATTTCGGTTTATCCCTTCGTTCTCTCCGAAGCGAAGCAATTGTTATTACAGAACGGAAAAGCCGTTTCAGACGAACAGCTCTTTCAGGATTATTTGCGCTACGGCGGATTGCCCATGCGTTTTTCTCTGGAGCCTCAATCCGTCGAAACATACTTATCCGATACTTACGACGCGATCGTGATGAAGGACATTCTTTCGAGGAACAACATTGCGGACGAAAAACTGCTCTCTCTCATCCTCGACTTTCTCATGGACAATATAGCCAATCCGTTTTCAGCCCGTACCATCGTGTCAGCCCTGCAAGCAAGCGGCATAAAGACGACGGTCAATACCGTACTTGCATATATCGGATACATCAAAAAAGCGATGATCATGGATTCTGTCCAACGGTACGACATTAAAGGCAAACGGTTACTTTCGTCCACCGAAAAATATTATTCGGTCGATTTGGGGCTGAGAAATATCCGTAAAACGAGCAACAAAGTCGATTACAATAAACTGTATGAAAACATTGTCTATCTTGAACTCCTCTATCGCGGGTATGATGTCAAGGTAGGAAAAACCGATGACTATGAGATCGATTTCGTAGCTTATAAAGGCAAAGAAATCACCTATGTACAGGTTGCTTATCTGCTCTCTTCCGAAGAAACGATCGCGCGTGAATTCGGAAACCTCGAACGCATTCGGGATCATTACCCGAAAATCGTCATTTCAGGAGATCTGCCCGATTTTTCCCGCAACGGGATCCGGCACTACAATATCATTGATTTTCTGCTAAACAGATAATCATTCGGCTGCGGTTTCACCGCAGCCTTTTTACATAAAAAAGGACGTACCGTTGATATGCACCCCAAAAGTTGGACAGACTTTTGGAGTGCATATCATAATCATTCTTTTTCTTTATTTTTTTATTCGTCCATAATTTTCCCGCGCGGTTGCCAGCATCAGTTTGATGCGGTTTTCCTGATTGACTTTGGTCGCGGAAGTGTCGTAGTCGATCGCGACGATGTTCTCGTACTTGTACATCTCTTTGAGGGTGCGGATCGTCCCCTTGCCCGCAATATGGTTGGGAAGGCACCCGAAGGGCTGCGCGCAGACGATGTTGTCCGTGCCCGTTTCCGCCAATGCCGCCATTTCCGCGGGGATCAGCCAGCCTTCGCCCATCTTCACGCCCTGATGGATGACCTTATCGGCGCACTTTCTCAAATGTTCAAAGTCGTGCAGCGGCTCGAAGCCGTACTTTTCCGTCAGTTTGATGATCTTTTTCTGCACATGGTGCAGGTATTTGTAAACGATGTTGAATACGGGCGTCGCGGCGCTCTTTTTGTTGTACAGTTTCGCGTCGTTGACGTTGTTGACCGCGCAGTACATGACGAAATCCATCAGCGCGGGCACGACCGGCTCACAGTTTTCGGAAAGCAGAAATTCTTCCAAATGATTGTTTCCGAGCGGGGAATATTTGACGTAGATCTCCCCCACGATGCCGACTTTAACCTTATCTTCCTTTTTGCGTTCCACCTTTTGGAAACGCTCCAAAAGATGCCGCGTGATGCGCTTGTAATGCAGATACTTCTTGCGGTCGAACTCTCCCAGAATATATTTTATGCACTCTTCGCGCGCTTTGTCGGATGCGCCCTCTTCCGTTTCGTAAGGCTTGCACTGATTGTACAGCGACATGAGCGTATCGCCGTAAAAAATGGCGAACGCCATTTTGGCGAGCGTTTTGAGCGTAACGGGGAAACCGCTGTCCTTTTCCAATCCCGCAAAATTGAGCGAAACGACGGGAACGTGCGGAAACTCGCTTTTAAGCGCTTTGCGGATGAGCGGGATATAGTTGGACGCGCGGCACCCGCCGCCCGACTGCGTGATCATGACCGCCGTGCGCTCCGCGTCGTATTTTCCGCTTTTGAGCGCGTCGATAAACTGCCCCGTAACGCACAGCGCGGGATAGCAGGTATCGTTATGGACGTGCTTCAGCCCTTCGTCGATGACCGCGCGGGAATCGTTGTGCAAAAGTTCGAAGTCCCAGCCGTCTTTTTTGAGTATTTCGACGATGATGCCGAAGTGCACGGGAAGCATGTCGGGCACCAATATTTTGTGCGTATGCTTCATTTCTTTGGTAAATTTCGGGTATTCGTCGCGGAAGTCCGCAACGGGTTTCTGCTCTTTATCTTTTTTCTTCATCTTGCTTGCGCCTCTTTTGCTCCTCGATCGCGGCGAGCATACTGCGAAGGCGGATCTTCACCACGCCGAGGTTGTTGATCTCGTCTATCTTGATCTGCGTGTACAGCTTTCCTCTCTTTTCCAGAATGGAACGGACTTCGTCCGTCGTGATCGCGTCTATGCCGCAGCCGAAGGAAACGAGCTGAACGAGGTTCACGTTGTCATGCTCGCCCGCATACTCCGCGGAGCGGTACAGGCGGGCGTGATACGTCCATTGGTTGAGAACGTTCACGAGAACTTCCTTACCCTTGAAAAACACGCTGTCTTCCGAAAGGACGGCCATATCGAGGGAGGTGAGCAGTTTGCCGATACCGTGGTTGATCTCGGGGTCGATGTGATACGGCCTGCCCGCCAGGATGATGACGGGAATGTCTTTCTGCTCCGCCTTGGCAAGTATTTCGCTGCCCTTATCGCGTATGTCGCGGTAATACGCTTCCAACCGCGCAAAGCCCGCTTTCAGCCCCTTTTTGATGAGCCCTTTGGACAGTTTGTATTTTCTGAGCGCGTTGTACAGCGCGCGCACCGTCGTTTTTTCGTCGTTCGGGTCTATGTACGGCATGATAAAATTGCCGCCGTCCAGCCGCTCGTTGTTCGCCTTCAGAAGTTCGGGATAGTACGCGACGACGGGGCAGTTGTAATGGTTGGTCGAATCGTGCTCGTCCAGATTATAACTTTCGCAGGGGAAGAAGATGAAATCCACGCCCGCGTCGAGCAGGCTTTCGATATGCCCGTGCGTAAGTTTTGCGGGATAGCAGACCGTATCGCTCGCAACGGTATGCTGCCCCCTGAAATAGAGCTGGCGGGAAGATTTTTCGCTGAGTACCACTTCGAAGCCGCAGGTCTCGAAAAAACCCGCCCAAAGGGGAAGCTGTTCGTAAAAGCCGAGCGCCAGCGGAAGCCCCACTCTGCCGCGCTTTCCCTTTACGCCCGTCACGCACTTTTGGATGCGGTCGTATTTATAGGCGTAAATATCCAGCTCGTCCGAATGCGGTTTGAGCCCCGCGCCCTTTTCGCATTTGTTGCCCGAAATAAATTTCCGCCCGTCCGAAAAGCCGATCACGTTGACGTTGCAGTGCGAGGTACACCCCTTGCAGACGTGGCTTTTGGACGTATAAGAAAAGTTTTGCAGTTCTTCTTCGGAGATGACGCCGCTTTCCCCGCGGATATTCTCCTTTGCGTACAGCGCCGCGCCGAACGCGCCCATCAGCCCCGCGATGCCCGGGCGCACGACCTGTTTGCCCGTTTCTATCTCGAAAGAGCGCAGAACGGCGTCGTTCAAAAAGGTGCCGCCCTGCACGAGGATGTTGTTGCCGAGTTCGTCCGGCGTTTTTGCGCGGATAACTTTATAAATGGCGTTTTTGACGATGGAAGAGGAAAGCCCCGCGGAGATGTCCTCCACGCTCGCCCCCTCCTTCTGCGCCTGCTTGACCGAGCTGTTCATGAACACCGTGCAGCGGCTGCCGAGCTCCACGGGGTGCTTCGCAAAAAGCCCCAGCTTGGAAAATTCGTCGATCTCCATGCCCATCGCTTTGGCGAACGTCTGAATGAACGAACCGCAGCCCGAAGAACACGCTTCGTTGAGCATGATGGAGTCGATGACGCCGTTTTTGATCTTGAAACACTTGATGTCCTGCCCGCCGATGTCGATTATGAAGTCTACGTGCGGATCAAAATAGAGCGCCGCCTTGAAATGCGCGACCGTTTCGACGATGCCGAAGTCGGCTTTCAGCGCCGCCTTCATCATATCTTCGCCGTAGCCCGTGACCGCAGCCCCCGCAATGCGGACGCGCCCTTCCGCAAGGGCGTAAATTTCGCGCAGACGTTCCAGAACGATGTCGAGCGGCTGCCCGTTGTTGGATTGGTAATGCGAATAGAGTATCTTCGCGTCGGGGGTGACGAGGATGAGCTTGGTCGTCGTGGAGCCGCTGTCTATGCCGAGATAAGCGTCTCCTTTATATGTTTTGATGTCTTCGAACGCAAGGTCGCTCTTTTTATGGCGCGCGACAAACGCGTCGTATTCGGCGCGGTCTTTGAAGAGCGGGTCTCCCGTCACCACGTCGTCGCTGCCCTTTGCGTTCTCAATGCGCGAGATCGCCTCTTCGATGGGCATGGGATCGACGTTTTCCGAATACAGCGCCGCGCCGACCGCCATGAACGAGGGCGCGTTTTCGGGGAACACCGCATGTTCGTCGTCGAGGTGCAGCGTGTCTTTGAAAGCCTTGCGGAGCCCCTTGATAAAGTAGAGCGGCCCGCCCAAAAAGAGCACTTTACCCTTGATGCGCCTGCCCTGCGCAAGTCCCGAAACCGTCTGATCGACGACTGCCTGAAAGATGCTCGCGGAAATATCCTCTTTGCGCGCTCCCTGATTGAGAAGGGGCTGAATGTCCGACTTTGCGAACACGCCGCAGCGGGAAGCGATCGGATACACCTTTTCCGCCCGCAGGGAAAGCTCGTCCATCTCGCCGACGGAGATATTCAGAAGGGTCGCCATCTGATCGATGAACGCGCCCGTGCCGCCCGCGCAGCTGCCGTTCATGCGCTGCTCGGTGCCGCCCGTGATAAAGATGATCTTCGCGTCCTCGCCGCCGAGTTCGACCGCCGCGTCCGCGTCGGGGTAATACTTTCGTATCGCAGTGAACGCCGCCTGCACTTCCTGCACGAAGGAAACGCCGCTGCGTTCGGCAAGCCCCAGGCCCGCCGAACCCGTTATGCTGATGCGAAAATCCCCGCCGAACTTTTCTTTTACAACGGCAAGCTGCGCCAGAACGCATTCCTTGACGCGCGCGAAGTGGCGCTCGTAACTGGTATATAAAATTTCTTTTCCCTCGGTAAGGACGGCAATTTTTACCGTCGTCGAACCGACGTCGATGCCCAACAATTTCGCCATAAAGACCCCGTTTTTTGTCAATAAACTGAACTTTACAATATAATTAAGGAATAAACCGATAGGATTCGATTTATTTTAGCACAAATTTCGGAAAATGACAAGAGGTTGCGGCGCCGCAACCTCGGAAAAATATGGTTTCTTCGGTGTAACATTAAATGCGAAAAGAGAAAAACTCTCTTTTCGCATATTTTTTTTATCGTTTGGAGAGATGAGCATGGCAAGGAATAGTTTTGCAAGAAACAAAAACGGCTTTACATATCGGGGTGATTTGGAAGAGTGTATCAAGCTGGCGCAACGCCGCATTGATAATCTCCACCTTGACGATGACTACATAACACGAATGTATAAGGACGCAAAGCGGCGGTATGAGGCGCACTTCAAAGCAATCTCTACCGCAACAGACTTTATCGAATGCGCCAAAGCACATTTGGAAAAGCAAAAACAAGAGGCGGCGCAGACGGAGGCAAAACCGTGAAAGAAGTCTTTGAACGGAAAGAGCGGGCGCTCGCTCTCCTTGTAAAAGAGATGAACGCCAAATATTTTGGTAAATCTCTGCCTTGTCTTGTTCCCCACTTCACGGAACGACTGAAAGCCCGCGCGCGGTTTAACCCGCACCGCTATTGTTTTGTAAGTAGCGGCAACGAACTTTCGGAATTTTTCGTAATCGAAATATCCCCATCCATGTTGAATAATACAAAGTACGAGATTTGTGCGGAGATACTCATGCAAATGATTGTAGCCTTTTGTGAGTTGCACGGCGTTTGCATTACTTCAAACGTCGGCAGGTACTATTCCTTAATGTTCCGACAGTTTGCCGAAAGCAAAGGCTTGCGCTGTACTTATAGCCGCATTCGCGGCTGGGGCAATGTAACACCGTCCGAGAGGTTCAAAGACTTCATCGACGGCATAAAGGTCAATTTTTAATTAGTTCACACAATACTCATCATTTTCTCCACGGCGGGCAAGGGCGGGCTATCACCTCCGAAGTTCGCCCCTGCCTTGCGGGGAACATGAGTATAAACATATCGGGAGGAAAAGAGATGAACGACGAGCGGGAAATAACATTCACGGACGAAGAACGGCATTTTGTTAGAATTGCCCTTAACGCCAAAATCGAACAGTATGAAAAGGCAATCGACGAGGAGCGCGGCAAGCGTCATACCGAAGTACAAGCCCGCCGCATTGAAACATGGAAGTATTTTCTTCAAGGTTTCAAGCGAAGTTTAGCGAGAAT
>DWXC01000033.1 GCA_019119395.1 Candidatus Borkfalkia stercoripullorum
GGACCGGGATGAACGCACCTATTGTGCACCTGTTGTCGCGCCAGCGGCACGGCAGGGTAGCGAAGTGCGGATGAGATAAACGCTGAAAGCATCTAAGCGTGAAACTCACCTCAAGATAAGATATCCCATATCGTAAGGTAGTAAGACCCCTTGCAGACGACAAGGTTGATAGGTCGGAGGTGGAAGCGCAGCAATGCGTGCAGCTGACCGATACTAATAGGTCGAGGGCTTGATCTCAATAAAATGAGATGAAGAAGCGGATACGAAATCCTTACAGAGAAAAGAAAAGAGACTATGATTTCAACGAGCGAAAGGTATTGCGGCGTACGGAACGGAGTCTTCCGGATTGAAAGGCTATGCAGTTGTCAATCTTCTTGGCGGGGAGGGAAATCCCCGGGAGGAGAGATATGATTTTTTCTTTTGATAAGGGGAAGAAATCATAAAGTATATGATCCGCGGCAGACGCGGTTATATAACCATTGCGGTGACGATGGCAGAGAGGTCCCACCTGTTCTCATACCGAACACAGAAGTTAAGCTCTCTTACGCCGAAAGTACTTGAGGATTACCCTCCGGGAGGATAGGTAGTTGCCGCATCCAATTTAAGGCATCCGTTCAACGGATGCCTTTTTTATTTTTATATGCATACGGAGATCGTTTCATCCTTGTTATCGCGCCGAAGCCTTTTATAAAAGGGAGCGCGGATTCCAACGGCCGAAATCGCCGAAACCCGCAAACTTGTTTCGCCGTAATTTTTACGGTCATAATGTATATAAAAGCGGCGGACGCTTTTACCGAACGGGAAGAACGCCGGGCAAAAAATCGCCGAGATTTTCCGTTTACGGAGGGAGAAACGCAACTTTTGAGCGCCGCGTCGGGGGCGAAATCGGTTTGGCACAAATATTTTTTCCGCCGCGGGAATTTTCGCACGATTTCGGAAAATGTTTTTTCAAAATGTCAGAAATTGACAGTTCCGTTTGCTATACTGTAACCGAAACAGGCAAAAGGCACTCCGGCGGGATAACGCGCGGCGCACCGCGCGTCCCCGCCCCTGTTCATACCGCCAAAGCCTGAAAATAAATCTATTACGGGGAGAGGTATGAATAACGCAAGAAGTACCGTTTCAAAATTGTTTCCTTTTTTCATTGCGGCGATGTCGCTGATTGCATTGGCTTTCAGTCTGGTGATCGTTTCTGATCCCTTCGGGCTGTCCGGAAGTATTTATGGCTCTCCGACGGGCGTCGAGTGCGGCTTTCAGATTTTGGGCTTTTCCAGCGAATTCATCAGCGACAGTTACGAATGGGGCACAATCATTATCGGCGTTCTCTGCTGGCTGCAGCTCCTTTCGGCTGTCGTCGGGCTGATCGTATTGACCGCGCTTGCCGTAAAGAAAAGCCCTCGGCAGTATCGCGTACAGATGTTCTTTTCCGTTTTCCTGACGGTCTGGTGCTTCCTGTACATGCTCGAAGGCATCGTCTACTCGTCCATTACGAAGGCGACCTATCCGGCCCTCTACGACGTGATCACGATCGCCTATATTCCCTTTATCCTCGAAGCGGGACTGTTTACCGTATACCTCATTTTCCGTTTTAGCGAGCGGGGCGCGGGCGCCGTGAAGGCCGCGGGCAACATCGTTCCCGGCGCGGCCGCAGAGAAAACGGACACTGCCGCCGCGGCTTCGGAAGAGGAGGCCGGCGTCATCTATAAGCTCGACGGCGGCATGACCAAAATCCTTCGCGTATACGATGACCGAGTCACGTTGCAGGCAAAAAAGAATCTCCGTTCGTTTATGACCTCCAACTTCTTCGGCGGGGTCAAAGAGATTTATTACGATTCCATGATCGGCTTGCAATTCAAAGAGGCGGGTTCCGTCGTTGCGGGCTATATCCAGTTCGAAACGGCAAATTCGCATTCCAAGGACAATTTCAACAGTGAAAACAGCTTTACTTTCGACGCTTCGTTCCTTGACAACGCGACGGCCAAGCAGGTAGCGGATTTTGTCCGCGGCAAGATGCGCGCCGCCCGCAGTGCACCTGCGGCGCAACCCGTACAGGTCGTGCAACAGCAGTCTGCGGCGGAAGAACTCACAAAACTGAAAGGGCTTTTGGACGCGGGCGTCATCACGCAGGAAGAGTTCGACGCGCAAAAGAAAAAATTATTGGGGTAGAACCGTAAAAATGCGAGGCGGGCGGCTTTTGCCGCCCGCCTCGCATTTTCAATCAAAAAGGAGCGGAGAATTTCCGCGGTTCCCATAGAGAAGTTTTACCACAGTAAAAGAAGTATAGCGCACTATACCTTGCGAGCAAGGCAGTATGCTTATTTATTTTACTTTACAAATTATTTATTATATAATAACAGGAAGATAAACAGCAATTCGGATGTTTTCCAATGAATAAAAAGTGGGCAGAACTAAATAAAACCTTGCAGGACCAACTCAAAAAAGAAGAAACCTTTACCGATGGGGTACAAACGGTTTTCAGACTGCGACAAGAATTATTTGATGTACTGTGTCAATTAAAGTCTGAATTGACGCGCGAAGAATTTAATGATAGTCCGTACTTGAATGCGGAAGGCTACCACAGTAAAACCATTGCATACTCAATATGGCACATTTTTCGTATTGAAGATATTGTTGCACATACACTTATCAGGAATGATGAAGAATTATTTATGTTGGGCAATTTCGCTTACCGTATCAATAGTCCTATCATAACAACGGGAAATGAACTTGACAATAAACAGGTAGCAGAATTTTCCAAAGTGTTGGATTTAGATGAACTTTATAATTATGGGATAGCCGTTATGCGTAGTACAAATGAGATATTAAGCGATATTTGCTTTTCTGATTTGAAACGAAAAATGACGGATACGGAGAAAGCACGTTTGAAACAGTTGAACGTTGTTAGTGCAGACGAAAAAGCCTATTGGCTTATTGATTATTGGTGCGGAAAAGATATAAAGGGGCTTATTCAGATGCCTTTTACGCGCCATTGGATAATGCATATTGAAGCAAGTTTACGAATAAGAAATAAGCTGCTGCGTATTGATTGAAATAGTAGTAGCTAAATTTCAATTTCTTCAATAAAAAGAGCAAAGATTTTTGAAAATCTTCGCTCTTTTTGATTTTTATAGGAACTGTACTTTCTCCGCTCATTTTTCTTTTACGCGGTTAAACCTGACGCGCTGAAAATATGAAAATATAAATTGCCAAACAACGGTCGGCAAAAAGCGGCTTTCAATCCAGATTCTGCCGTTCGATCGTCGCGACGACGCCCGCGTTTTCGTTCATGAGGGAAATGCGCTCTTCTATGCGCGCAAGCACTTGCTCGTCGCTTAAAGCGCAGCCGAAAGGGATCGCCACGTCGAAAATAAGGTTGGCGTGTTCTTTTCCTCCCACTACGCGGAAATCGTGGACTTGAAACGCCGCATCGATTTCGTGAACCGCGCGTTCCGTCTCTTCGCGTAGGCGGTTCACGGCGGGGTCGTCCAGCACGAGGGGGTCGATATGTACCGTCAGCGCGACGCCCGTTTTCTCCACGGCCTTTTCGATCTTGTCCGCAAGGTCGTGCGCCGCCGTGAGCGTCATATGCGAATCCACTTCCACGTGCGCCGTGGCATACAGCTTTCCTTCGCCGTAGTCGTGCAGGGCCATGTCGTGCACGCCGTGCACGCCTTCGAAGGCGCAGATGTCCGCTTCCAGTTTTTTTACGGTTTCACGGTCGACGGCATGCCCCAACAGGCGCGAGACCGTCTCTTTCAGGATCGAAGCGCCCGAAAACGCGATAAAGACCGCCACGGCCATGCCCATATACCCGTCCAGCTCGATGCCCGTATAGCGGGAAACGAAGAGGGAAGCCAGCACGACGGCGGTGGCGATCGCGTCGCTCAGGCTGTCCGTTGCCGTCGCCTTGAACGTTTCCGCCGAAAATTCTTTGTAAAGAGAGCGGTTCATCAGAAACATAAAGAGTTTTACAAGAACCGAAACGCCCAGAACGATGACGAGCCCGCGGGAAAAATCCGTCTTTTCGGGCGAAAATATGCTCTCGACGGACTGTATCGCCAGTTCGGCGGCGACCGCGAGGATGACGACGGCGATGACCAGCGCGGAAACGCTCTCCGCCCGCCTGTGGCCGAAGGGATGTTCCTTGTCGGCGGGCTTGCCGCTCACCTTGAACCCGACGACGGAAACGACGTTGCTTCCGCAGTCGGTCAGGTTGTTCATGCCGTCCGCCAGCACGGATACCGCGCCCGAGACCGCGCCGAAGGCGATCTTGGCCGCGGCGAGCAGTATGTTGAGAAGAATGCCCAGCAAACCCGCGCGTTTACCGCATTTTTCCCGCGCGGCGGGCGTATTCTTTTCGCTTTTTTTGAGGAATAAAAAGGACGCGCTCATTCTTTTACCGGTTCGTAGTCGATCTCCGCATCGATGTCCGTTGCTTCGAGTTTGAATATCACGGGGCGCAGGCCGTCGTTGCACGAACATATGGCAACGCCGGGTTTTTTGATCCAGTCACCGTAATAGAACGGCTCTTTCCCCGCCCCGTGCGCGAGCGCGAACACGTACTGATAGATCGCCTTCCACGCCTCGTCGCACAGGCCTTCGGGCTTGGCATAGTCGGCGTAAAACACCTGCCCTTCGCGCAGCATGGGGCAGGGGCCGAGGTTCTCCGCGCCGTATTCTTCGGCGAGGTCTTTGATCAGCGTTTTGCGCAAAATCGTTATTTTTACTTTTTTCATGAAACCGCTCCTTACAGCAATTCTTTTAATTTGGAAATGTCCGTGACCCATTCGTGGCGGCTCCTTTCCGCATGGACGCGGTTGGCTTCGCCGAGGGCCGCGTGGTATTCGCTCTGCGTGCAGCCGTTCACCGCCATAAAATGCGCCTGCGCCTCTTTTTCTCTTCCGACGAGCGCAGTCCTGCCGATGTGTATCACTTCGTGGCATGCGGGGCATACGGCGATCACGTCGGCAAGTTTCTGTATATGTTTTTCGTCGTCGTATTCCCACACTTCGTGCGCTTCCAGCCGCCCCGCCTTTCCGCAGATCATGCACCTGCCTCCCGCGCGGGCATACGCCTTTTTGCGCACCCTGTCCCACGTTTCTTTGGGGAGAGCGCTCCGAAGGTTCGTATACCAGCAGCCGTCGGGCACGAGCTGAAAATCGAGTTTATATTTTCCCATGCGGATATTGTAACATATTTTTTTCGAACGCGCAATCCGCCGAAGAAAATTTTCGTTACAAAATATTGGGGCGCAACCCTTGAAAGGCGGCATATAATGTGTTATAATACGGGTAAGGAGGGAAAATGCCAATGGAATATGCCAACGCGGAAAAATTTCTGAAAAGTTACAACCGCATCGAGAGCCAGCTGAAGATCCTCTACGGCGGAAGGGCGACGCAGAATTTTACCGACCTCGTCAAGCGCTGCACCGACCTGAACATGACGGTGCGCCGCTACGAAAACGAACTCATCGACTACGGCAAGCTGCGCAACGCGATCGTGCACCGCGCGACCGATTCGGAAGAGGTGTTCATCGCCAACCCCTGCGACAACGTCGTGGAAAACATCGCGTTCATCGAAAAGCAGCTCTGCCACCCGCCGCGCATCACGGAGGCGATCAAAGTAAAAAAAATCGCATCCGTTTTTGCGGACAAACCGCTCATCGCGGCGGTCAAAGAATTTGCCGAAACGTGGCAGAAATCGCTCGTGGTGTACGACCACGGGAAAATGGTAGGCGTCATCAATTCTTACGGCCTGTACGCGGAACTCGCCGCCCGCGCGGAAAAAGGGGAAGACCTCAACGAATTCCTTACCCGGACGCCCTGCGGCAGCATCGTCGGCGAGGAAATTCTCGCCAGGTATAAGATCGTGCCCGAGGACGCGACCGTGTTCGACGTGTTCAAATCGTTCGAAGAAAAGAAGGATCTTCTCGCCGTCATCGTCACGGAACACGGGGTGCAGGGCGAAAAGGCGCTCACGATCGTCACCCCCGCCGATTTCCCGCGCATCAACCGCTATCTGGAGACGTACAACGTAAAGCCTTTTTAAGAATGAAAGAAATTCCCAAAAAATTAAAAATTTTTTCAAAAATTTTTTAAAAAGGTATTGACAAGCCGAAAATATGTGATATAATAAAGGTACGAATAAGGGAACAGCCCCAGGGCGTTGACCGGACGGGGAGTCTTGAACGGCTCGGCGGGAGGTCTTTCCCGCAAACGATCGCGGAACAGATTTGTGCGGAGCGAATTCTCGAGGACGGCATCCTTAAAAAAGATGGCGGGCGCGAAACGCAAAAAAGAGAAGCGAGAGGGAGCGGCAAAGCCTTTCAAAGAAAAGGGAGAGGCAAACGGGTTCGGTAAACGGCAGACATCCGTCTGCAGACGTAAGGTTTCGTACGAACTTACGGGAAAGAAGCCGTTGAACCGAAGGATTGTTCTTTTACGGAATGTGGGTTTATATCGCACAATATCTCGGAAATGCGGGGCATTTCCAAGCCGTAAAAATTTTGTTTGCGCGGGAAATCCAAACACGTTTATCCAAAAAAGTGCGGACGGGATTTTATAAGGCTTTCGGGTTGATAAGGGAGAAAATGGCATACCGTTAAAAGGGAAAGCAAAATTTTTTTCGGGACTGAAAATTTAACCGACAAGGATGTCGCAAAATGGTTAAAAAGCGTAAGTAACAGTCCGTGAAGAAAACTTTTCGGAATATACGGTTTGAGAATTTGTATAAACGCCACAGCGGGCGGTGCGCTTTATAAGCGCACCGCCTTGAATTTTAAAAACCGCCGAAAAGAATTGCGGGGGAGTTTCCCCGCGCGGGCGCGTACCGTCCGAATACGGAAGGCGTTTCGGGCGAAATGCCGCTTGTAAAATTTCGGGAGAAGTTCGCGCACGAAGGAAAAAACATGGCATAATTATAAAAAACGCCGCAATGCGGCGTTTTTTAAGGGCAGAAGAAGGGGGACGGCGCAAAAAAAACGGAGGGGCGCGTTTCACGGGAATCATGCGCCCCCTCGCGGCCGCCCGTGCGATCACGGCTTTGCGCACGGCAAGCCCCGCGCCGCGGCGATAACGGGGTCTGCCGAGGTCAGGTCGATAAAATCGACCTTTCCGCCGTAAGTCGCCATAAGCTGCCTGTCCTCTTCGGACGGGTCTTTTTTGCTTTTTAAAAATTTCATCAGCATCGCCATCATCGCGCGGTGTTTCAGCCCGAGTTTCGCATAATCGATGCCGCCCCTCAGGCAGAACACGGGCAGACCGCGCATGTTTTCGGGCAGGCGCTTTTCGAACAGCATGCGCGCTTCCGCTCTCGTCTTTTCCTTGGCGGGGTCTGCAAGCCCGCAAACGAACAGCAAAATTCGGGAGGGGCTTTCTTTTACGATGAGCGGCGCGGCCTTTTTCCAGCCCGCGATGCTGCCCGCGTAAACGCCCCCGCCGAATACGACCGCGTCGCAATTTGCGAGCATGCCTTTTTTCAGGGTTTCGGCCGCAAGGCACGGACAGGAGAGTTTTTGCGCGATATATTCGGCGTAGGTTTTCGTGGCGCCGTAGTGCGAACCGTATACGACGAGCGTTTTATCCATGGCTTTTTCCTTGTCGGGCATAGCGTTTTTGCAACGACGGGCGCGAACCGCGTTTCGGTTCGGCCGCCTGTTCCCTTACAGTATAGCAGACGCCGCGCCGCGAGTAAAGGCAAAATTTGTCATAAATTTGTAATAAATCGCCGTACGGCTTCGCCAAAAACCGCCGTCCGCGCCAATCGCTTGCCAAGCCGCCGCCCGCAATGGTATAATAAATAAAAAATCAAACGAGGGGTTATGGCGGAAAACATCATCGAGGCGGAGGGCCTGAAAAAGTCTTACGGCGACGTGCAGGCGGTCTGCGGCATCGGTTTTGCGGTGGAAAAGGGCAGCCTTTTTTCGTTTTTGGGCGTGAACGGCGCGGGTAAAAGCACGACGATCAATATTTTATGTTCGATCTTAAAAAAGGACGAGGGGCGCGTAAAGATCGCCGGTTACGATCTGGACAAAGAACCCGAAAAGATCAAGCCCCTGCTCGGTATCGTGTTTCAGAACACGGTGCTGGACGATCTTCTCACCGTCAGGGACAATCTGACCGTCCGCGCGAGTTTTTACGGGCTCAAAGGCGAGGCGTGGCGGCGCAGGCTCGAAGAGCTGTCACGCCTGTTGGATCTCGGCGAAATACTCCGCCGCCCCTTCGGCAAACTTTCGGGCGGGCAGAGGCGGCGCGCCGACATCGCGCGCGCCCTCATCCATCGCCCCGCCATCCTCGTGCTCGACGAGCCGACGACAGGCCTCGACCCCAAAACGCGGCAGACGGTCTGGAACATCGTGCGCACCCTGCAAAAAGAGGAAGGCATGACGGTGTTCCTTACGACGCATTATATGGAAGAGGCGGACGGGTCGGATCGGGTCATCGTCATCGACGGGGGCAGGATCGCCGCGTGCGGCACGCCCGTTTCGCTCAAAAACGAATATTCGCGCAGCTGTCTCAAGCTGTACGGGGATGCGGAAGCGCTCTGCGCCGCGCTGCAAAACGCGGGGTATCCCGCCAAGGCGGCGGGCGGCGTATGTTGCGTGGAAACGGACGAAGCGGAAACCGCGCGCGGGATCCTCGTAAAATTTCCGGAGCTCTGCCGCGACTTCGAGTTCGTGAAGGGCAACATGGACGACGTGTTCCTCTCCGTTACGGGCAAAAAACTGCAGGGAGGGGACGCGCAATGAATATGCTCCTCTGTATGGTTTCGCGCAATCTGAAAATTTTCCTCAAAGACAAGGCGAATATATTCTTTTCGCTCCTGTGCCCGCTCATCGTGCTGGCGCTGTACGTTCTCTTTCTGGGGAAGATACAGGTCGACAATCTCAACGCCGCGCTCGCGGAAACGGGCGTTTCGGGCGCGGAAAGCGCCGTGCAGGCGTTTTGCGACAGTTGGATGCTCGCGGGCGCGCTTTCGAGCGCCTGCATCACCGTGCCGCTGTGTGCCTGCGGCGTCATGGTTCAGGACAAAAAGAGGGGCATCGCAAACGATATCGCGGCGTCGCCCGTGCCCGCGTGGCTCGCGCCCGCGTCTTACTTTTTGTCCGTCGCGGCGGCGGGGCTTGTGCTCTGCACGGGCGTCATGCTGCTCGCGTTCGGCTGGCTCGCCGTTTCGGGCAGTTGGTGCCTTTCCGTATCCGACGCGTTCGCGGCGGTCGGCGTCATGGTGCTGTCGGTCGTCAGTTCGTCCGCACTTCTGGTCTTTATCGTCGGCTTTTTGAAGTCGGAAGGCGCGTTTACAGGCGTAAACGTCATTTTGGGCACGGTCGTGGGCTTTCTCATCGGCGCGTACATGCCCCTTTCCATGTTTCCCGCGGGCGTGCAGTACTTTACGGCGTTCATTCCCGGCACGCATTCGGCGGGGCTCATGCGCAACATCATCATGGGCGGCGCGCTCGACGAGATCGCCGCGCTCTCTTCTCCCGAGTTTGCCGCGGGGCTGGCGGAAGAATTTTCCTTCGACCTCAACTTTTTCGGGCGCGCCGTGCCGCCCGCCGTCATGGCGGCGGTGGTCGCGGGGGCGGCGGCGCTGTTTGCGGGGCTGTTCTTTCTTGTCCGTTTTCTTTCGGCAAAAAAAGGTGTAAAATAAGCGTAACGAACCTGAACAAGGAGTAAATATATGACACACAAAAACATAGCGAAACTGATCGGCAAAACGCCGCTTCTGGAACTTTGCGGGTACGAAAGGTCGCACGCGGCGTCCGCGAAAATTCTCGCAAAGCTCGAATATTTCAATCCCACGGGCAGCGTGAAAGACCGCGCCGCGCTCTACATCGTTGAGGAGGCGGAGCGTTCGGGCAAGCTCAAGGAGGGCACGCTCGTCATCGAACCGACCAGCGGCAACACGGGAATAGGCCTTGCCGCCATCTGCGCGGTCAAGGGGTATCCGCTCGTATTGACCATGCCCGAAACGATGAGCGTGGAGCGGCGCAAACTGCTCGCCGCCTTCGGCGCGAAGATCGTGCTCACCGACGGCAAAAAGGGCATGGCGGGCGCGATCGCGCGCGCGGAAGAACTGCACCGGGAAAATGAAAACAGCATCATCGCGGGGCAGTTCGTCAACCCCGCAAACGTGCGCGCCCACTATGAAACGACCGGCCCCGAACTCTGGGCGGATACCTGCGGGAAGATCGACTTTCTCGTCGCGGGCGTCGGCACGGGCGGCACGATCGGCGGCACGGGCAAATTCTTAAAAGAAAAAAATCCCGGCCTCAAAGTCGTCGCGGTCGAGCCGGCCGGCTCTCCCGTCCTTTCGGGCGGCAAGGCGGGCCCGCACGGCCTGCAGGGCATCGGCGCGGGCTTCGTGCCCGAGATCCTCGACACTTCGCTGATCGACGAGGTGATCCGCGTGACGGAGGAAGAGGCGTTCGCCGCGTCGCGCGAGATCGCCGTTTCCGACGGTGTTTTCGCGGGCATATCGGCGGGTGCGGCGGTGCATGCGGCGCGGATGGTCGCTTCCCGCAGGGAAAACGCGGGCAAAACGGTCGCCGTGATCGTCCCCGATACGGGCATGCGCTACCTCTCCACCGACCTTTTCGGCGCGGGGCAATGAGCGCGAGGGGAGAAGCGCGCGCGGCCGCGCGCGCCGAAAAACAGGCGCAAAGGCTCGCCGCGTTCGAACAAAACTGCGCGGCGCTCTGCGGCGCGGGGTATGCAATGCGCGACAAAACGGTCTCCGTGCGGCGCGCGAATTGGCTGGGCTTTTTGTGCGGCGTGCCCCTTGCGGCGGCGTTTTTTGCCGCCATGTGGCTTCTTCCGTACAGGCGTTTTGCGCTCACGGGCGTCTTTTTGGCGGATATACCCCTGTTTTTCATTTTGTTTGCAGTCAGCATCCCCGTGCACGAATGCCTGCACGCGCTCTTTTGGGCGGCGGCGAACAGGTCTTTTTCGGGCATTTCTTTCGGCGTTTCGAACGCCACGCCCTATTGTGCGTGCGGCTGTCCCATGGGCAGGGGCGCCTATCTTTTCGGCACGCTCGCGCCTTTGGTTTTTCTCGGCGTGCTTCCGTGCGTTTTGGGACTGTGCTTTTGCAATATGTTCGCGGCTCTGTTCGGGGTGTGCGGCATATTGTGCGCGGGCGGCGATATCCTCATATCGTGCAGGGCGGTTTTCTGCCGCGCGGTAAAACTGCTGGACCACCCCGAACGCTGCGGCTTTTTCGCCTTTTACAAGGCAAAGGAATGAGTCCTGACGGGCGACGAACGGCGGGAGGATCTGGCGGGGCAGCCGCCGCGGCGGATAAATAAAGCGGATAGATAAAAACGAAATACATAAAAGAGCGCGCGGCGCGGGAATGTTCCCGCGCCGCGCGCGTTGCCGTTTTCAGTTTTGTACCGTCAGATGACGACGATGTTTTTTTCTTCGAATTTTTCCTTCACGCTCAGGGGGAAATTGTCGTCCGTGATCAGAACGTCGATGTCCTCGGGCGTTGCGAAGGTATAGGGCATGATCTTGCCGATCTTGGATGTGTCCAGCATCATATAAACCATTTTCGCGCGGCCGAGAATAAATTTCAAAAGGTCGGACTCCACCTGCGAAATGCAGGAAAACCCCTGCTCGAAAGAAAAGGCCGATGCCGAAATGATGGCGAGCTCAAAGTTCGTGTTTTCCAAAAACACCTTGGTGTAAGGAGACGCCGTGGAGAGGTTCTCTTTGATGAGCGCCCCGCCCACGAGCACCACTTCGGGCTGTTTTTTGTGCGCAAGCTCTTCCGCCACGGCGATGCCGTTTGTAAAAATGTGGCAGGGCTGGTCGGGGATCTCCTTGGCAAGGTAGAGCGCCGTCGTGCCGCCGTCCAAAAACAGGCTCACCCCTTCGTCGATGAGGGAGACCGCCTTTTTCGCGATCACCTTTTTCGCGTCCGTGTTGATCGTAGACTTCTGCGCATACGCTTCGCCCGAACGCTTCTGCACTTCCAGTACGGACATGGCGCCGCCGCGCACGCGGATGACTTTGTTCTGCTGTTCCAACTCCATGAGGTCGCGCCGAAGTGTCATTTCTGAAACGCCGGGGAATTGTTCGGTAAGCTCTTCCAGCGTCATTTTTCCGTTTTTTTCGATGAGAAGCGCGATCTCTTCGATTCTTGTGCGTTTGATAACCGCTCACCTTCCTTTTTCATTACTTGTTTTCGGCAGAATTATAACATATTTTCAGGAATTAGGCAACAAAATAAACAAATAATGTGAAAATTTTTCAAAAAATCAAAAAAATATTTTTTAGCGACAAAGAAAACTTTGCTATTTTTCCGAAATATAGTATAATAGGTGCAAACACTATAAAGGTATGATTATGGAAGAAATGCAAACGAGCGGACAAGACAGCTTCATCCACGACCTCGACGATTATTTTTCCAAAAAATTTTCCGATTTCGAGATGATCAGCGCCGTGCCTTCATACGAGTCGGTCACCGTCTCGATGATCTTAAAAAACAGGAACCGCATCGAAGAGGGGGAGTACGCCGCGAACGAAATGCGCAAGATCTCCTACCAGCCCGACCCCGCGAAAGTGCTTGCGGAAATCAAGGAAAGGTATGTTGACAATACCTTTACGTTCAGTTTCCGCCCCGCGCCGTTCAAGGGGCGCATTGCCGCGCTGTTCGGCGGCGGCACTACGGGCAAATATATCGCAAAGCTCATCCGCAACTACGGGGCGGAGCCCGAAACCATGTGGGAGAAACTCGGCCTTGCCCAAAAAGACTGGAAGGCGATCCTCCGCGGCTTTTTTATCCCCGAAAAGACGCTCGTCTATAAACTGACGCTTCTTCTGGGGCTTTCGCAGAGCGACAATTTCGAACTGATGAAGGAGTGCGGCTGTTATTACGATTTCGCCGACGCGCGCGACGTGGTCGTGCGTTACCTCGTCGATTACCGCATTTACAACCGCGACATGATAGACAAGGCCTTCGACGAATACCGCATCCGCAGGATACTGTAACAAAATCCGCCCTTCGGGGCATACAATTCAGGGAGAGAATATGGGAAACAAGACTAATGAAAAGAGTTCGTCCGCCGAATTCCGCCTTATTTTGGAAAAGGCGGAAAAGGGCGACGCCGCCGCGCAAAACACGCTTGGCGAATATTATCGGTCGGGCAAGGGAGTGGATGCGGACTTGTCCAAGGCGGTCAAATGGTTTAAAAAGGCGGCAAAACAAGGTAACGCAGCGGCGCAGTATAACCTCGGGCATTATTACGATATAGGATATCCGGTTCGCAGGGATAATGCGAAGGCGGCCAAGTTGTATAAACTTGCCGCCGGGCAGGGACATCCGCGGGCACAAACCGAAACTGCAAAATGTTATTATTTCGGCAGAGGCGTTTCAAGGAACTACGAGGAAGCCGTAAAATGGTATCTGAAAGCCGCTGCCGCGGAAGAAGTCGCGGCGCAGTTCAGCCTTGCCGAATGTTATGAATACGGCAAGGGCGTTGCCAAAGACCTCGTCGCGGCGATAAAATGGTATACGAGAGCGGCAGAAAACGGCGGGGTAATGGCGCGGGAGCACCTCGGTTACTGTTACGAATACGGCAGGGGCGTCGCCCAAGACATTGCCGAGGCGGTAAAGTGGTATAAACTCGCCGCCGAGCAGGGCAGCGTTTTTGCGCAGGAAGGGCTTTCGCGGTGTCTCTCCCGTCAGACGGCGGAACAAGGGGCGGCGAAGGAAGCACGGCGCGCACAGGCGGATGGTACGAAAGCCGCGGCGCAGGCGGCGGGCGCGCGTAAAACGGGGCAAAAAACAGCCCCTGCGGCGCAATCGGCTTCTGTTCCCGCGCCGAAAACGCCCGCCCCCGCTCCGCGAACGGAAACACCCGCCGTAATCGAAAAGTCTGACCCTTCCGTTTCGCCTGCAAAGCCGGCGGAAAAAAAGCCCGTATCCGCAGAACTCCGCCTTATTTTGGAAAAGGCGGAAAAGGGCGACGTTTCCGCGCAGCGCGCGGCGGGGCTTGCCTACGACTTCGGCAACGGAACGGAGCAGGACTATGCCGAGGCTTTCAAATGGTACAAAGCCGCGGCGTGGCAGGGCGATGCGGAAGCCGCATGGCGGCTCGGGTATTTTTATGAGCACGGGCAGGGCGTCGAGGCCGATCTTTTCGAGGCGGCCGAGTGGTACCGCCTTTCCGCAAAGCGGGGCAACGAAACGGGCGCGCAAATGCTCTCCGCGGCGGAAGCGCTGCTCCCTTCGCAGAGTTACGCGCAGATCTTAAAAGCCGCGCAAAAGGGTATCGCTGCCGCCGAGCGCGCGGCGGGGCTTGCCTACGACTTCGGCAACGGAACGGAGCAGGACTATGCCGAGGCTTTCAAATGGTACAAAGCCGCGGCGTGGCAGGGCGATGCGGAAGCCGAGTGGCGGCTCGGGTATTTTTATCGTTACGGGCAGGGCGTCGAAAAGGACGTCGCAAAAGCCGCCGAATGGTTCGAACGCTCCGTTCGGAACGGGTGCGGATACGCGAAGGAACTTCTCGCCGAGGCGGAGAGCGCCCTTGCCGAAGAGACCGAGCAGCTCCTCATCAAGGCCTCCGCGGGCGATGGCGAGGCGCAATATAAATTGGGATGCCGTTATTCTTACGGGAAGGGCGCAGCGAAAAATCTCGCCGCCGCATTCCGTTGGTTCAAGGCGTCCGCCGAACAGGGCAACGCCTTCGGGCAGAATGCGCTTGGCGTTTGTTACAATATGGGCGAAGGCGTGCAAGAGGATAAAGCCGAGGCGGTCAAATGGTACAGGGCAGCCGCCGAACAGGGCTGTCCCCCGGCACAGCGCAATCTCGGTCTTTGCTATGAATACGGCGAAGGTGTTGCGCAAGACAGAACTCTGGGAGTCAGGTGGTATAAACGCGCCGCCGAACAGGGATATCCATTGGCACAGCGCAATCTCGGCGTTTGCTATGAAAGGGGCGAAGGCGTTGCGCAAGACTATGCCGAAGCCGTAAAATGGTACAAACTCGCCGCCGAACAGGGAGATACCGTCGCGCAGTACAACCTCGGCAATTGTTACAACAACGGCCGGGGCGTAACGAAAAGCTATGCCGAAGCGTTCAAATGGTACAGGGCAGCTGCCGAACAGGGGAATGCGAACGCGCAACTTAACCTCGGGTATTGCTATTACAAGGGCGAAGGCGTTGCGCAAGACAAAACCGATGCCGTCAAATGGTTCAGGGTCGCTGCCGAACAGGGGAATGCGAACGCGCAATACAACCTCGGCATTTGCTATGACAACGGCTGGGGCGTAGTCAAAAGCCAAGCCGAAGCGTTCAAGTGGTACAGAAGATCCGCCGAACAAGGGGATGCAGACGCGCAATTCAATCTCGGCAACTGTTACAAAAATGGTTGGGGAGTTGTCAAAGACCTTGCCGAAGCGTTCAAATGGTACAAAGTCTCTGCCGAACAGGGCAATGCGGATGCGCAACTTAACCTCGGGTATTGCTATGAAAAGGGCGATGGCGTAGCGCAAAGTTGGGCGAATGCGGTCAAGTGGTATAAAGTCTCTGCCGAACAGGGCAATGCAATCGCGCAGTACAACCTCGGCAATTGTTACAACAACGGCTGGGGCGTAACGAAAAACTATGCCGAAGCGGTCAAATGGTACAAAAAATCCGCCGAACAAGGACATGCGAGCGCGCAAAACAACCTCGGGTATTGCTATAAAAAGGGCGAAGGCGTTGCGCAAGACAAAACCGAAGCCGTAAAATGGTACAAGGCAGCTGCCGAACAAGGGGATGCAGACGCGCAATTCAATCTCGGCAACTGTTACAAAAACGGTTGGGGAGTTGCCAAAGACCTTGCCGAAGCTGTAAAATGGTACAAGGCTGCTGCCGAACAGGGGAATGCGAACGCGCAATACAACCTCGGCAATTGTTACAACAACGGCTGGGGCGTAGTCAAAAGCCAAGCCGAAGCGTTCAAGTGGTACAAGGCAGCTGCCGAACAAGGGGATGCAGACGCGCAACTTAACCTCGGAATTTGCTATAAAAATGGAGAAGGCGTAGCGCAAAGCTGGGCGGAAGCGTTCAAGTGGTATAAAAAATCTGCCGAACAGGGAAATGCCGCCGCACAGTGCAATCTCGGGTATTGCTATGACAAGGGCGAAGGCGTTGCGCAAGACAAAACCGAAGCCGTAAAATGGTACAAACTCGCTGCCGAACAGGGAGATGCCGCCGCGCAATACAACCTTGGGCTTTGCTACGAAAAGGGCGAGGGTGTTGCGAAAAGCCATGTCGAAGCGTTTAAATGGTATAAAAAATCCGCCGAACAGGGCAATGCGGTCGCGCAATACAACCTCGGGCTTTGCTATGACAACGGCTGGGGCGTAGTCAAAAGCCAAGCGGAAGCGGTCAAGTGGTATCAAAGATCCGCCGAACAGGGAAACGCCGCCGCACAGTGCAATCTCGGGTATTGCTATGAAAAGGGCGAAGGCGTAATCAAAAGCCAAACCGAAGCGGTCAAGTGGTACAAAAGATCCGCCGAACAAGGGGATGCAGACGCGCAATTCAATCTCGGCGTTTGCTATGAAAAGGGCGAGGGTGTTGCGAAAAGCCATGTAGAGGCGTTCAAATGGTATAAAGCAGCCGCCGGGAAGGGGGTTGCGAACGCGCAATGTAAACTCGGCTATTTCTATGGTAAAGGTTTAGGCGTAATCAAGAACAACGCCGAAGCGGTCAAATGGTACAAAGCGGCTGCCGAACAGGGGTATGCGACGGCGCAGTATAACCTCGGCAGTTGTTACAACAACGGCTGGGGTGTAACGAAAAACTATGCCGAAGCGGTCAAATGGTATCAGAAAGCAGCCCGCGGCGACGACGCGGAGATACGCCGCAAAGCGGAGGACGCGCTCAAAAGCCTGCGGCGCTGAAAGGGCGCAAACGGGCGCTCGCGGCAAAATAAGGAGAATGATATGTTCAAAAGACTGCGCGCAGACATCGAGGCGGCAAAGCGCAACGACCCCGCCGCGCGAAACAAATTCGAAATATGGCTGACTTATTCGGGCGTGCACGCTTTATCGTGGCACCGCTGGGCCAACCGCCTGTACCGCATGCACTTAAAACTTCTGGCGCGCATTACGAGTCAGTTCGCCAAGTTCCTCACCGGCATCGAAATCCACCCCGCCGCGAAGATCGAGGGGGGCGTGTTCATCGACCACGGCGCGGGCGTGGTCATCGGCGAAACGGCGGAAGTCAAGTCGGGCGTGGTCATCTATCAGGGGGTCACGCTGGGCGGCACGGGCAAGGAAAAGGGCAAGCGCCACCCGACCATCGAAAAGGACGTGGTGATAAGCTCCGGCGCGAAGGTCTTGGGCGGCTTCACCGTGGGCGAAGGCGCCAAAATCGGCGCGGGCGCGGTGGTTCTCAAAGAAGTGCCGCCGCACGCGACCGTCGTGGGCGTTCCCGCGCGCGTGGTGCGCATCAAAGGGGAAAAACCCGACCTGTTGCAGGAAAAGGTAGACCCGAACGCGGAAGAGATCCGCGCGCTCAAATGCCGCGTACATAAGCTCGAAGCCGCGCTCGAAAGGCTGACGGGCGAAAAGTTCGAATGCACCAAAGAGGAAGAGGAGCTCTTCCCCGCCGTGGAAACGGGCGAAACGGCGCAGGATATTGCGGAAACGGAAATTCCGGCGCCGGACGGAGCGGAGACGGACAAGGGAGAAAAGGACGAGAAGGCAAAGACGGAAAGAGAGGAAAAAAGCAATGATCACATCCAAGGAACTGAGAAATAAGTGGCTTAAATTTTACGAAGGCAAGGGGCACGTCAACATCGGCGCGGTATCCCTCATCGGCGACGGCACCACGGGCGTCATGTTCAACGTGGCGGGCATGCAGCCGCTCATGCCCTATCTTTTGGGGCAGCCCCATCCCGCGGGCAAGCGCCTGTGCAACGTGCAGGGGTGCGTGCGCACGGTAGACATCGAATCCGTCGGCGACGCGACGCACTTCACCTTTTTCGAGATGATGGGAAACTGGTCGCTCGGCGACTATTTCAAAAAGGAGAAAACGGCGTGGTCGTTCGAACTTCTGACCGAGGTTTTCGGGCTGGATAAGGACAAGATCTGCTCCACCGTGTTCGCGGGCAACGAATCCGCCCCGCGCGACGACGAGACCGCCGAACTTCTCGTGGGTCTCGGCATAAAGCGCGAAAACATTTTTTATCTGGACAAGTCCAACAACTGGTGGGAACTCGAAGGCACGGTCGGCACTCCCTGCGGGCCGGACAACGAGTGGTTCTACCCCCTCACCGATAAGGAATGCGGCAGGGAACACTGCGACATCAACTGCCCCTGCGGCAGGTACGTCGAGATCGGCAACGACGTGTACATGCAGTACAAAAAGACGGAAAACGGCTACGTGCCCCTGGAAAACAAGAACGTGGACACGGGCTTCGGGCTGGACAGGATGCTCGCATTCCTCAACGGGCTGACCGACGGTTACAAGACCGACCTTTTCAGCGGCGCGATCGCCTGCCTCGAAGGGCTTTCGGGCAAAAAATACGACGACGGCGGCGAAGCGCAGAAGGCGATGCGCATCATTGCCGACCATACCCGCACGACGGTCATGCTCATCGGCGACGTGAACGGCATTCTTCCCTCCAACACGGGGGCGGGCTATATCCTGCGCCGCCTCATGCGCCGCGCCATCCGCTATTGCAGGGCGCTCGGCGTTGCGGGCAGCGCCATGCAGGACGTCGCGAAGGTGTTCATCGACGAGGTGTACGGCGAGGCGTACCCGCTCCTGCCCGAAAAGAGGGAGTATATCCTCGAAGAGATCGCGCGCGAGACCGAGCGGTTCGAGGCGACTTTGGAAAAGGGTACAAAGGAATTTGAAAAGACGCTTTCGGGCATCGAGCGCAAAAACGAATTCATGTCCAAACAGAACCCGGGATACGTCAAAGAAACGAAGATCGGCGGCAAGGCGGCGTTCAAACTTTACGATACGTACGGATTCCCGCTCGAACTGACGGTGGAAATGGCTGCCGAGCGCGGCTATACGGTGGACGAGGCGGGGTTTGCCGAGGCGTTCAAGGAACATCAGGAAAAGAGCCACGCGCAGGTTTCCGCGGGCGAATTCAAGGGCGGCCTTGCGGACACGTCCGTCGCCACGACGCGGCTGCACACCGCAACGCACCTTCTCAACGCGGCGCTCAAACAGGTGCTTTCGCCCGACGTCAATCAAAAGGGCAGCAACATCACGCCCGAGCGTCTGCGGTTCGACTTCAATTTCGCCCGCCCGATGACGCAGGAAGAGATCAGGACGGTGGAAGACCTCGTCAACGAAAAGATCAGAGAGGATATCCCCGTGGTGTTCGAGGAGATGCCTTACGAAAGGGCGAGGGAAGAGGGCGTCGTCGGCGTGTTCGACAGCAAATACGGCGACGTTGTCAAAACCTATTCCATCGGCAATTTCTCGCGCGAAATGTGCGGCGGCCCGCACGCGGCGCGCACGGGAGAATTGGGGCGTTTTAAGATCGTCAAAGAGCAGTCCTCTTCGAGCGGCGTCAGAAGGATCAAGGCAATTCTGGAATAAACGGCGGCATGGCTGCGAACGGGAGGGGCGCCCTCCCGTTTAATATTGCGGCGTTTTTGCGAGAAGTGTTGACAAAACGGCCCGCGGGCGGTATAATAATATCGTTACAACCAAAAAAGCGTCCGTCCGCGCACGGCGGGACGGAACAGGGAGAAAAAATCATGCAGAAAGTAAATTTTTCGCTCAAAGGAATCCGCGCGGAAGAGATGCGCTTCGCGCTCACCAACGTGCGCGTAACCAAAGATACGCGCTTCGATCTGAAACCCGCCTTTTCGCGGCAGGTGAGAAGGGTCGTCGATAACGAAAAAGTTTTTCTCGTCACCCTCGCGGTGAAGATCGAGAATACCGAGGAATCTCCCAAACCTTTTGACCTGACCGTCCGCATCACGGGCATATTCGAAACGGCAGCCTCTACCGACGAAGAACGCAAGGCTTTCACCGTCGAGGCGACGGAGGTTCTGTATCCTTATCTGCGCGCGGCGGTCACCAACCTTACGACGGCGGCTTTTGCCGCTCCGATCGTTCTTCCCGTGGTCAACGGCGCGATCTTCCCCGAGGACAGGGACGACCCTTCGTCCGAATACGCCAACTGAACGCGAAACCGAAAACGTGCGGCGCACGGCCGCGTCATGAGGAAGTTATGAACAAAGAAGAGATCAAGGAATTTCTGCCCCACCGCGAGCCGATGCTGCTTTTGGACGAAGTCGTCGTGGAAGAGGGGCGGGCGATCGGCAAATATACCGTAAAAGGAGACGAGTTTTTTTTGCAGGGGCATTTCCCCGGCAACCCGATCGTGCCGGGCGCCATCCATTGCGAAATGATCGCACAGACGGCCGTGGCGCTTTTGCCCGATTGTAAAGGCAAAACCCCGCTTTATACGGGGCTGAACAACGTAAAATTCAAAAATCCGCTTTTGCCCGGCGATACGGCGGTCATGACCGTCGAACTCACGGCGAGAAGGGGCGTTTTCTGCTTTGCCAAAGGCAAGCTGGAAGCGAACGGAAAGCTGTGTACGAGCGCAGAATTTTCTTTCGCACTCCTTCCCAAACAGGCATAGCGGCAGGCAAAACGAGCGCTTTTGCGTCCGCCGTATGCGGCGGGCGCACTTTTTTTGCCGGATTTACCTGTTAAAACCGCTTAACTTGCGCGGTTTTTCCGAATATGGCTTGACTTAAATGGCCAAATCCTCTATAATTTAAGAAAGTGCGGGCTTGTGCGATCTGCGTTTTCCCGCAAAGCGCTGCATGAAAGAGGTTGCGATGTCATTTTTCATAGCGGGTACGGGCAGCGCCCTTCCCGAGAAAGTTGTAACGAACGACGATTTAACGGAATTTCTGGATACCTCCGACGAGTGGATACGCACCCGCACGGGCATTGAACGCCGCCACGTCCTTACAAGCGAACGGCTGGACGAACTGGCGATCCGTTCGGCAAAGACCGCATTGCTGGATGCGGGCGTTTCGGGCGGGGAGATCGACCTGATCATGTGCGCGACGATGCGCGCCGACACGTTCACGCCTTCGCTTGCGTGCACGGTCGCGGAGGCGATCGGCTCGACCGCCCCCGCGTTCGATCTCAACGCGGCGTGCGTGGGCGTGCTGTATGCCATGGAGATCGCCGATTCTTTCATCGCGGCGGGCAAGGCGAAAAACGTCTTAATCGTGTCGGCGGAGGCGATGAGCAAACTCGTGGACTGGACGGACAGGTCGACGTGCGTACTGTTCGGAGACGGCGCGGGCGCCATGGTCGTGCGCGCGGGCGAGGGCAGGCTTTCCGGCGTGCTTTCCACAAAACCCGATTCGCACGTCATCCGCATGCCCAACATCGAGGGCCTGAACAGCCCGTACAACAAGATCGCGCAGGAACCGCTCGCCATGCACATGGACGGCGGCGAAGTGTATAAATTCGCCGTAAACGCGATGGGAAGAAACATCGAAGAGGCGTGCGCGCGCGCGGGGATCTCCCCCGCGGAAGTGGACTGGTACTTGCCGCATCAGGCGAATTTGCGCATTATCGACGCCAGCCTGAAAAAATTCAAGATAGACAAGAGCAAAGTGCTCACCAACATTGCGGACTGCGGAAACATGAGCGCGACGTCCGTCATGGTGCTTCTCGACCAGTTTGCCAAGAAAGGCACATTTAAAAAGGGAGACAAGCTGCTGTTCGTGGCGTTCGGAGGCGGACTCACGAGCGGCGCGGTCATCATAATTTGGAATAAAGAGTAAAAAGGAGTAAATCATTATGGAAACGTTGGAAAAATTGAAGGAAATTCTGAGCGAATGCAAGGGCGAAGATCTCGACATCACGCCCGAAACCACTTTCGACGAACTCGATTTCGATTCCCTCGACAAAGTGGACATCGTCATGCAGATCGAAGAGGCTTACGACATTTCTTTGGGCGACAACATGCAGCTTTCCACCGTCGGCGAACTCGTTGCAAAGATCGACGAGGCTGTCGCGAACAAGTAAGGCGATAAAATGCAGACGAAACTTACGCGTCTTCTCAAAATTCAATACCCGATCATACAGGGAGGCATGGCGTGGATCGCCGATGCCTCTTTGGCGAGCGCTGTTTCCAACGCAGGCGGCCTCGGCATCATCTCCGCGATGAACGCGAACGCCGATTGGGTGAGGGAAGAGATCAGAAAGTGCCGCGCGGCAACGGATAAGCCGTTCGGCGTGAACATCATGCTCATGAGCCCCCACGTCGAAGAAGTCGCGAAGATGGTCGCCGAAGAAAAAGTTCCCGTCGTCACGACGGGTGCGGGCAATCCTTCGCGCTTCGTGAAGATGTGGAAGGAGGCGGGCATCGTCATCATCCCCGTCGTGGCGAGCACGGCGCTTGCCAAAATGGTCGAGCGCGCGGGCGTGGACGCGGTCATCGCCGAGGGCGGCGAAAGCGGCGGGCACGTCGGCGACCTCACGACGATGGCGCTCGTGCCGCAGGTCGTGGACGCGGTCAAGATCCCCGTCGTTGCGGCGGGCGGTATCGGCGACGGCAGGGGCATGGTCGCGGCGTTCGCTTTGGGCGCGTGCGGCGTGCAGATGGGAACGCGTTTCCTCGTCGCGGACGAGTGCACCGTTTCCGAAGAATATAAAAAGAAAGTATTGGCGGCGAAGGACATTTCCACGATGGTCACGGGCAGGCGGCTCGGCCATCCCGTCCGCGCCATCAAAAATTCGTACATGAACAGCTATGCCAAGCTCGAGGCGGATTCCAACATCCCCGACGAGCAGCTCGAACAGTTCGGCGTCGGGTCTCTGCGCAAGGCGGCGAAAGACGGCAATGCCGACGAGGGCTGCTTCCTCGCGGGGCAGATCGCGGGCATGGTCAACAAGCGCCAGAGCGCGAAAGAGATCGTCGAAGAGGTCATGGCGCAGGCGGAAAAGATGATGGAGGGCGTCAAGTGGGAAATTTAGCCTTCCTGTTCGCCGGGCAGGGCGCGCAGGTGCCCGGCATGGCGGGCGACGTGAAAGACGCGCCCAAAGTCAAAAAACTGTTCGAACTTGCCGACGGCATCCGCCCCGGCATCGTCGATAAAATGCTTTCGGGCACGCAGGAAGAACTGAACAGGACGCTCCTCACCCAGCCGGCCATGTTCCTTGCGGATCTCGCTTATGCGTACGTGAAGGAAGAAGAAACGGGCGCGCCCGACTGCGTGCTCGGTTTTTCCGTGGGAGAAGTGCCCGCCCTTTGCTTTGCGGGCGTACTGTCCGAAGAGGACGCGTTCCGCGCCATCGTCAAGCGCGCGGAGCTTATGGAAGCGTATACCGAGCGCGTGAAGGGCTGCATGATCGCCGTCGTAAAACTTCCGCCCGAAAAGGCGGAAGCGCTGTGCGACGGGGTAAACACCCATCCCGCAAACTATAACGGCGCGTTGCAGACGGTCGTCGCCTGCCGTGCGGAGGCGGAAGAAGAATTTCTTGCCAAAGTCAAAGAGGCGGGCGGCAGGGCGATGAAACTGCGCGTTTCGGGCATGTTCCACTGCCCCGAACTCGCGCCCGAAGCGGAAGAATTCGAAAAGTTTTTGCGCACGCTCAGAATGAACGCGCCGCGCATGGACGTGTACGCCAACCTCACGGCAAAGCCGTACGAGGGCGACTTCGCGGCGACGCTCGCAAAGCAGATGTGTTCGCCCGTCCGCTTTACGGAAAGCATCGCGGCGATGAAGGCGCGCGGCGTCCAAGAATTTGCCGAAGTCGGGCCGGGCAAGGTTCTTACCGGTCTCGTGCAGCGGGGCTGATTTTTCCGTACGGAAAAATTCCGCTTTTCGTTGCGCATCCGTGCAACATAAATAAGGAAATCATAATCATATGTCAGAAAACAGAGTCGCGCTCATCACGGGCGCGGGCAGGGGGATCGGCGCGACCATCGCGCGCACCCTCGCCGCAGAAAAAACGGACATCGCAGTCGTCGATTACAGCGACGAATCCGCGGCAAAAGAGACGCTCGACGCGCTGAAAGAGGCGGGCGTGGCGGCGCGCTATTATAAGTGCGACGTTTCCGACTTCTCCGCCACAAAGGAGACGGTCGACAAGATCGTCAAGGATTTCGGCAAGATCGATATTCTCGTCAACAATGCCGGCATCACGGCGGACAAACTCATCATGCGCATGGAAGAAGCGGATTGGGACAGGGTGCTGTCCATCAACCTCAAAGGTTGCTTCAACATGATCAAGCACGTCACTCCGTATATGATGCGCAAGCGTTACGGCCGCATCGTATCCATCAGTTCGGTCGTAGGGCTGATGGGCAACGCGGGGCAGGCGAACTATGCCGCATCGAAGGCGGGCATCGTCGGGCTTACCAAAACGGTGGCGAAGGAATTCGGCGCAAGGAACATCACGGCGAACGCCGTCGCGCCCGGGTTCATCAAGACCGCCATGACCGACGCCTTGACGGAAGAGCAGAAACAGGCGATGTATAAGCTCATTCCTCTGGGTTGCCTCGGCGAAACGCAGGATATTGCCAATGCGGTCAAATTTCTCGTTTCCGACGACGCGCGCTACATCACGGGCGTCGTGCTGAAAGTGGACGGCGGGATGTATATTTAAATTTTCACGAAAAATGATTTGTGCTGACAAATCATTTTTCCGTGATTTTGAGGGCGCTGCCCTCTGCGGCGCGCTTTTTGAGTGCACGCCAAATGATGCGCGCCGCATTCACCCGTTGAGACCGCAAGTATGCGGCAAATTGTGTGCGCTTTTTGAAAAGCGTGGTTTTCAAACGCGCCTTTAATTATTTAAATAATCTTGCGAAAAAGCAAAAACGACGCTTTTTGCTTTTTCACTCAATTTGGCAACGCTTTGCCTTATGGGAAGAGGGTGAATTTGCGCCCTTGTATATTATGCGTGCCCCTATAAAAGGGCGCAAAGAGCGGAGAAACCGTTGCCGAGCCGAAATGATCGGCGAACAACGGTGTCGCCCTAAAACTCACGACATTTTGTTTTGTCGGCACAAAACAAAATGTGTGAACCGGGAGGATATTTATGACAAAAAGAGTCGTGGTAACGGGGCTCGGGGCGGTCACGCCCTTGGGCAACGACGTGAAGACCACTTGGGAGAATATGAAAAAGGGTGTCAACGGCATCGACACGGTGACCAAGTTCGACGCTTCCGAATATAAATGCCGCCTCGCGGGGGAAGTCCGCGGGTTTGACGCGGCGCTGTATATGCCGAAGGGAGATCTGCGCAAAACAGACCTTTACACGCAGTACGCGGTCGCGGCGGCTACGCAGGCGTATGAAGATTCCGGCATGGCGGCGGAAAGCGTTTCGCCCGACCGTTTCGGCGTATACATCGGGTCGGGCATCGGCGGTATCCATACGCTCATTTCCGAACATGCGAAATTTATCGAAAAGGGCCCCGGCAGGGTTTCGCCCTTTTTCGTGCCGATGATGATCTCGAACATCGCGTCCGGCACGGTAGCGATCAAATATAACGCGCAGGGGCCGAACATCGGCATCGTAACCGCCTGCGCAACTTCCACCAACAGCATCGGCGAGGCTTACCGCGTTATCAAACACGGCTATGCCGACGCAATGCTTGCCGGCGGCAGCGAGGCGGCGATCGTCCCCATATGTTTTGCGGGCTTTATCAGTTGCCAGGCGCTTTCCCAGGCGGAGGACAAAGACCGCGCTTCCATTCCTTTCGATAAGGAACGCGGCGGCTTTATCATGGGCGAAGGCGGCGCCGTCGTCATGCTCGAAGAGTACGAACACGCAAAGGCGCGCGGCGCAAAAATTTATGCCGAAGTGGTCGGCTACGGCTGCACCAACGACGCCTATCACATGACCGCGCCCAATCCCGAAGCGGTCGCGTCCGCGCGTGCCATCGAGCTTGCGGCCAAGGAAGGCGGCGTTACGGCCGACGGGCATCTGTATATCAATGCGCACGGCACGGGCACGCCTCTCAACGACAAGACGGAAACGGCCGCGATCAAGCGCGTTTTCGGGCAGGACGCCTATAAATTGCACGTCTCTTCCACGAAGTCGATGACGGGTCACATGCTGGGCGCGGCGGGCGGCGTCGAGGCGATCGCTTCTGTCTTGGCGCTCGACGAAGGCGTCATACCGCCCACCATCAATTATAAAGTCAAAGACGAGGAATGCGACCTCGATATCACCCCGAACGCTGCGGCCGAAGCGGAATTGACTTTCGCCATGTCCACATCGCTCGGGTTCGGCGGGCACAACGGCTGCCTCGCGTTCAAAAAGATCTGACCGAAGAGTATGCGTTTCTTTTGAATGAAGTAAACGCATATTTTTTCATGCGTCAAGAGGAGAGTTTCATAATGGATAAGAAAAAACTGACAGAGATCATAGAAATATTCAAGGAAAGCGGGCTCGGCAAAATGGAGATCAGCGAAACGAGCGCAGACAAGACCTTTTCGCTCAAGCTGGAAAAAAACGCCGACATGGTAGCGGCGCTGCCCGTTCCCGCCGCAATGCCCGCGCCCGTGCCGGCTTCGGCAAAGGACGGGGCGGTCGCCGAGCCTTCGCCCGACGGCATCAAGGACTATAACAAGTACCGCGACATCCGTTCGCCGATGGTCGGCATTTTTTACGCCGCGCCCTCGCCCGACGCCGAACCTTTCGTAAAGGTGGGGCAGAAGGTCAAAAAGGGAGACACTCTCTGCATCATCGAGGCGATGAAACTGATGAACGACGTCGTCGCGGAAGAGGACGGCGAGATCGTGGAGATCTGTGCGGACAACGGCTCGCTCGTCGAATTCGGGCAGGTCTTGTTCAAGATCTTTTGAGGGGCAGAGGCGAAATGTTCAGTAAAATTCTGATCGCAAACCGCGGCGAGATCGCCGTGCGAATCATCCGTGCCTGCAACGAAATGGGAATCCAGACGGTCGCCGTGTATTCCGAGGCGGACGCGGAGGCGTTGCACGTGAGCCTTGCGGACGAAAGTTACTGCATAGGCCCCGCCCTGTTAAAGGACAGTTACCTCAACATGACGGCGCTCATCGACGTCGCCATCGCGACGGGGTGTCAGGCGATCCACCCGGGGTACGGGCTTTTGAGCGAAAACCCGCGCTTTGCCGAGCTTTGCGAAAAGTGCGGCATCAAATTTATCGGCCCCAACTGGTCGGTCATCGCAAAAATGGGTGATAAAGACGAGGCGCGCCGCACCATGAAGGCGGCGGGCGTTCCCGTCGTGCCCGGGCTGGACGAGATCACAGACGTTGCCGAGGCGAAAAAGTTCGCTTCCGAGATCGGCTATCCCGTCATCGTCAAGGCGAGCGCGGGCGGCGGCGGCAAGGGCATCCGCATCGTCTGGAAGGAAGAGGATTTCGAGAACGCCGTGCGCACCGCTTCGGCGGAAGCGCAGAGCGCTTTCGGCAACGGAAAATGCTATCTCGAAAAATATCTGACGGACGTAAAACACGTCGAAATGCAGATCGTTGCGGACGAGGCGGGCAACGTGGTATGCCTGGGCGAGCGCGACTGCTCCATGCAGCGGCGCAACCAGAAACTCATTGAAGAGAGCCCCTGCGTCACTTTGAAGCCCGAAGTGCGCGAACAGATGATGAAGGCGGCCGTGCTCGCCGCAAAAACGGTCAATTATACCAATCTCGGCACGATCGAATTCCTTCTCGCCAAAGACGATAAGTTTTATTTCATGGAAATGAACACCCGTCTGCAGGTCGAGCATCCCGTCACGGAATACGTTACGGGCATCGATGTGGTAAAGTGGCAGATCCGCATCGCGGCGGGCATAGAATTCATCTACAGGCAGGAGGATATCCGCCTGCGCGGCTGCGCCATCGAGTGCCGCATCAATTCGGAGGACGCGCGCAGCAATTTCCGCCCGAGCTGCGGCAGGATCTCCCTTTTGCACATCCCCGGCGGGCCGTGGGTACGTTTCGACACGGCGATCTATCAGGATTACATGATCCCGCCCTATTACGACAGCATGATCGGCAAACTCATCGTGTACGCGCGCGACAGGACGGAGGCGATCCGCAAGATGCAGGCGGCGCTCGCGGAACTCGTCATAGAAGGCGTGCAGACGAACGCGGAGCTTTCCAGCGACATTCTCGCCCAGCCCGAGTTCAAAGACGGCAGTTACTGCACCAACTTTTTGGATAAATTTTTAAAAGATTATAAATAAACGGCATATAAATAAAGAGCGCGCCGCAAGTCCGGCGCGGAGGCAGGTCATACAGACAGGGGTGATACAGGGTTGAAATTCGATTTTAAAAAATTCTTTTTCAGAAAGCCGAAAAACGAACTGGAAGGTTCGGAAGGGCAACCGGCAAAGGAAGAGCCGCCTCAACAGGAAGCGGCGATCCCCGAAAAACTTGCGGAAAAATGCGAGGGGTGCGGGCAGATCGTCTTAAAGGACGAATTTGCCGCAAACCACGGCGTTTGTCCGAAATGCGGGCATTACCGTAAGATAGACGCGCGCGCGCGCATAGCCCTTTGTTTTGACGGCTTCGAAGAGCTGTTTGCGGAAGAGGAATCGGGGAACATCCTCGATTTTCCCGGATATACCGAAAAACTCGAACAACTGCGCGAAAAGACGGGGGAAAAGGACGGCGCCGTCTGCGGCGTCGGCACGATCGGCGGCGTAAAGGCGGCGGTGTTTTCCATGGATTACCGCTTTCAGATGGGCAGCATGGGCCACACCGTCGGGGAAAAGATCACAAAGACGTTCGAATACGCGACGGAGAACAAACTGCCCGTCGTCGGCTTCGTGTTGAGCGGGGGCGCTCGCATGCAGGAAGGCATCGTTTCCCTCATGCAGATGGCAAAAACGTCCGCGGCGGTCGCCAAGCACGGCGAGGCGGGGCTTCTGTACATTTCCGTGCTCACAGACCCTACCACGGGCGGCGTTTCCGCTTCGTTCGCGTTCGAGGCGGACATCATTATGGCGGAAAAGGGCGCGCTCATCGGCTTTGCCGGGCCGCGCGTCATCGAGCAGACCATCAGGCAGAAATTGCCCGAAGGTTTCCAGCGCGCCGAGTTCATCGAGCAGAAGGGCTTTGCAGACCTCATCGTCGAACGCAAGGAGATGAAAGAAAAACTTTCCGCTCTCCTGAAGCTGCATTGCGGGGAGGGGATCGCATGAGCGCATACGACATCGTTTTGAAGAGCCGCGAAAAGGGCAGGCCCACCGCGGTCAAATATATTTCCAACATCGTGGAGGGGTTCATCGAACTGCACGGCGACAGGCGCTTTGCCGACGACAAGGCGGTCGTTGCGGGCGTCGGTTATATCGAAGGGAAGCCCGTCACCGTCATCGGCATCGAAAAGGGCGAGGACACCAACGACAAGATCGCGCATAACTTCGGCTGCGCGCATCCCGAAGGTTACCGCAAAGCGGTGCGGCTGATGAAGGAGGCGGAAAAATTCCGCCGTCCCGTGCTTTGTTTTGTGGATACGTCGGGCGCGTATTGCGGCATCGGCGCGGAAGAACGCGGCCAGAGCGAGGCGATCGCCATGAGCATTCTCGACATGATCCGCTTAAAGACCCCGACCCTTTCCGTCATCATCGGCGAAGGCGGTTCGGGCGGCGCGCTCGGGCTTTGCGCGGCGGACGAGGTGTGGATCACCGAAACGTCCACCTATTCGGTCATATCCCCGGAAGGCTGCGCTTCCATTCTGTGGAAGGACAGTTCCCGCGTCGCGGACGCGTCCGAGTGCCTGAAAATGACGGCGGACGATCTCATTTCTCTCGGGGCGGTCGAGCGCGTGATCCCCGAAGAAGGGTTTTCCGACGAATTTTATTCCAAACTGAAAACAGATATCGCGCAGACATTTCAAAGGCTGAAGAAGATCCCCGCAGAAACGCTGGTGGAAAACAGATACCGCCGCTTCCGCAAATTTTAAGCGGGCGGAGCGGGCATGCGCCCGCACGGAAAAACAAGGAGGAGAGAAGATGATAGCGATCGTGACAGACTCTTCCGTCGGGTATTCGACGGCGGAGATCGCAGACAGGGGTATTGTCAGCGTGGTGCCGCTCAATTACAACGTCGGCGGCAAAAATTTTGAGGAAAAGGCTTCGGACAAAAACGGCAATTTCATGCCGCTCATCCGCGGCGTGCCCTGTAAAACGGCGCAGCCGGCCCTCAACAGCTTTATTCAGACTTTTTCTTCGCTCGTTGCCAAGGGCTGCGATATCATCTGCATCGTTTTGAGCTCTTCCCTTTCCGGAACGTATTCTTCCGCAAAATTCGCGGCCGGGCAGGTCGGCGGCAACATCAGGGTCATCGATTCCCGCACAATCGGCGCGGGCATGCACCTTTTGGTGGACGAAGCGGTCAATCTCGTCAAGGCGGGCGTCGCTTTTGACCGTGCGGTCGAAATGCTAGAAGCGCTCAAAAGCAAGATCGGCGTCGTCTTTTCGGTGGAAACGCTGGAAAACCTGATCGCGGGAGGCCGCCTGAATACGGCAAAAGCAAAAACGACGCTCAACAACCGCCCCGTGTTCGAACTGAAAGCGAAAATTTTGTTCAAATGCAACGTGCGCGGCGCGCGCGAACGTTTGGAAGAAATGATCGCCTGCATTCCCGAAAACACGCGGCGCATCATCGTCTGCCGCTGCGGGGACGGGACGGACGTGTCCGCGCTTACCGAACTTTTAAAAGCGCGCCACCCGAACGTTTATATCCACCAGCGCGTCTTGGGGCCTGTTTTGAGCATCCACGTCGGCGACGGCGCGTTCGGCGTCGCGTATGTGACAAAAAACCAGTAAATTATGTACAAAAAAGCCTCCCGCAAGCAGATCTTATCTGCTTGCGGGAGGCTCGTTTTTTATTTTGAAACGTATCGGATCATATCGACCGAACGGCCGCGGATTTTAACTTTCATATATCCCCGCGCCGGGCTTTGCACCGCAGTCCGAAGGCTTCCCCGCGCCGGGCTTTGCACCGCCGCCCGGAGGCTTCCCCGCGCCGGGCTTTGCGCCGCCGTCAGGAGGCTTCCCCGTGCAGGGGACGATGACGGCGCAAAAAACGGAGAGAGAGTTATACAAACTTGTTTGTATTTTTATCGTAGGAATAGCCGATTTCGGCGAGGGTTTTTTGCAATTCTTCTTCGTTCGCGCCCGCATCCTCGCAAAATGCGGAAAGGGACGGGTAAAAATCCCGCAATTTCATGTTCACGAAGCTCAAAAGCATAAAAGGGTCTTTCGGCAGCTGCACGGCATATACCTCTTTGATTTTCGATTATTATACCATTCTTTGCGGCAAAGCGCAAACGCTTTTTCATTTGCGGCGCTTTTTTTGTTGACTGACGCGCGCCGATGAGTATAATAGAGATGTTTGATTTTTTGATGTACGGCGGTGGAGATATGGAAGAAAAAGGGAGCGCCCGTATGGATACAAACGGGAAAGAAGCGCCCGTTTCGGCAGGGGAAGAATACGCGGCGGGGGCGGCGTCCGCGCCCGTTTCGGAGGAGACGCCGTCCGTCCCCGACGAGGGCGGCGCATCGGAGCGGGAAAAAGAAAACGGCGCTTCGCCGCTTTCGAAAAGGCGTAAATTCGCGCTTGCCGTCGGTCATTTTTTCAAGAGCAGCGTCGTGCCGGTCGTCGCGCTCGCCGCGGCGGGCATAACCTGCTTTTTCGTCCCTTTCGACAGAGAATATCTGGGATATTTCGATCTGCAGACGCTTTCCTGCCTGTTCTGCACGCTGGCGGTCGTCGCGGCGTTCAAAAACATCCGCTTTTTCGTCTGGCTTGCGGACATCATCGTGCGCAGGTTCAAAAACATGCGCAACATCGTCCTCGCGCTCGTGTTCGTCACTTATTTCGGCTCGATGGTCATGGCGAACGACATGGCGCTCATCACTTTCCTGCCCCTCGGGTATTTCGTGCTCGATTCGTGCGGCAATAAAAAACTGACGGCGCTCACGTTCATCATGCAGAACATCGCCGCCAACCTCGGCGGGATGCTCACGCCCTTCGGCAACCCGCAGAATTTATACCTGTATTCTTATTTCAACATTGCGGCGGGCGAATTTTTCAAGATCATGGCGCTGCCGTTCGCGGTCGCGTTTTTGCTGATTTTGGGCGTGTGCCTGTTCGTAAAGCCGGAAAAAGCGGAAGTGCTTTCCGCCCCCAAAAAAACGCCGCCGGTATGGCGCATAGCGCTCTACTCGGCGCTGTTCGTGCTGTCCGTGCTCATCGTTTTCCGCGTCTTTCCCTATTATTGGGGGCTTCTTGCGGTCACGGCGCTACTACTGATCTTTGATTTCCGCGCGGTTTTGCGCGTGGATTACGGCCTGCTTTTCACGTTTTGCGCGTTTTTCGTCTTTTCGGGGAACATGGCGCGCATTCCCGCGGTAGAGGAGTTTTTGGGAGGGCTCGTCGCGCTCGACCCGCTCGCGTTCGGCGTTTTGTCCTGCCAGGTCATCTCCAACGTGCCTTCGGCGGTGCTTCTGTCTAAATTCACGTCCGATTATGCGAATCTCCTCGTCGCGGTCAACATCGGGGGGCTCGGCACGCCGATCGCGTCCCTCGCAAGCCTCATAACCCTCAATACATACCGCCGCGTCTGCCCGGGGCAAACAAAAAAATACATAGCAAAGTTCCTGCTCCTCAATTTTTCTTTCCTTGCGGTACTCATCGGCGTCGGTTATCTGAACGTGCTCATTGTTTAATATAAAATCGCAGGCCCGCCGCAAAACTGCGGCGGGCCCAAGTCCGCGGTCAATGAAAGATCAGTCTTTTTGACGGAATTCGCGTTTCAGCCGCACGATCGCAAGAAAGACGAACACGACCGCGAAAACCGCCAAAACGATCAGTCCGATTGCGGGGGACAGTGCGTACATATCTTTATAAAACCTTTCGTTCCACCCGTTGATGCCGCAAACGTTCCCGAAAACGGAAATGCCCCAAGCCGCCGGCGTGATGTATTTGAGATTGCCCGCGCCGCCTTCCAGGGAAATGATGCAGTCTGAAAAAACGACCTGCATGATGATGACGAGCAAAACCGGCAAAATCGCGCTTTCCGATTTTTTGAGCAGGGCGGAGATGAACAGCCCGAGCGCGGTCACCGCGATATTGGCGAGCGCCATGGACAGGTACGCCAGGAGATATCCCGTCGCGGGATGGGGGAAAGCGTAATCGATAAAGATCAGGCTTCCTCCGAACAGGAGCGCGCACTGCACCAGCCCGATCGCCGACAAAACGACGATTTTTGAAAGCACGTAGGCGGTCACGTCCAGTCCGCCGTATATTTCGCGCGCGAGCACTTCCCTCTCTTTGCAGATCTCGCGGTAGCTGTTCAAAATCGCCATGAGCGTCGCCATGACGACCAGCACGAATGTGGCAATGTTTGCCTGCCCCACGTTTCTGGCCGTAAAAGCGTCCCCGTCCGCCACCAGGTACAAAATCACGAGCAAAACGGGCGCTTCCAGAAGCAGCGGCAGAAAAGTTCCTACATTCGTAAAGATCTGTTTGAAATACCGCGCCGTCAGCACGCGGAAATGTTCGAAATTTGCCTTTGCGGAATGGCGGCGGAATCGTTTCATTGCCTGCCTCCTCTGCGCGCGTTTTCGGCGCTCTTTTTATCCGCCGCGGCGGTCCGGGCGGCGCGCTTTGCGGGCGCGTTTCCGCTTTCTGCAGCCGCGTCCGCCGCGGCGGTCTCGGGCAGGGCGGCGGGCGCGCCCGCCGACGGCAGGCTTTCGGGCGGCATTTCCCAGGGCCTGCGCCGTTCCCTCTTTTGCGCGTCCGCGGGCGGAAGGATGCAGCCTCTGCCGTATTCGTCGGTAAACTGTGCGTAAAGTTTTTTGTAATATTCTCCCGCGCGGTATTTCGCCGCGAAGGCTTCGCTCGTCTCTTCGTCCGAAAGGGATGCGAAAATGCGGGAATAACTCCGCCTGTTGAACCAAGCGCATCGCGCCCGCGGCTTCGCCGAAGTAGCACAGCCTGCCGCCCCTGCCCAAAAACGCGACCTTGTCGCATTTGTCGAGGTTTTCCATGGCGTGCGTGACGATCACGACGGTGCGCCCCTTTGCCGCGAGTTCTTTCAAAAGATCCATCATTTCCATGTCTAAATCGGGGGAAAGCCCGCTCGTCGGTTCGTCCAAAAGATGATCTTGGGGTCAGACAAAAGTTCCATGGCGATGGAAACGCGCTTTTTCTGCCCGCCCGACAGGCGGGAAATGCGCAGTTTTTCTTTTCCCTGAAGCCGCACGTCCGCAACGGCGGCGGCGACGCGCGCGTTCAGTTCTTCTTTCGGCAGGCGCGCGCGGATACGCAGGCGCGCCGTGTAGCGCAGCGCGTCGAAAACGGTGAGGTCGTCGTGCAGGATGTCTTTCTGCGGCACATACCCGATGACGCCCTTATAGCTGTTCATGTTTTCGTAATAGTCGTTGGAATCGTAATAGATCTTCCCGTCCGTCGCGGGGCGGAGGCCGTTGACGCAGTCCAAAAGGGTGGATTTTCCCGCGCCGCTCCCGCCGACGATCGCCACGAATTCACCCGCCTCGATGCGGAAAGAAACGCCCGTCACCAGAGAAATTTTGCCGCGCGCGTTTCTGTCGGGGACTTTTTTGGACACGTTCACCGCGTCGATGCGTATGCCGCCCGCCGCCGTCGAATAGAGCAGTTTGTTTCCGTAAAATATGTACGCCGCCGAAGGAATGGAAATGCGGTCGTAGTCGGAAAGTTTCTGCCTCTTGATCTTTTTGTTGTTCACATACGTGCCGCCCACGCTGTGCGCGTCCTCGATAAAGCAGTTTTCGCCGTCGAACACGATGAAAAAATGCTTTTCCGAAACGAGCGGGTTGTCCACGCGGATGTCGCAGTTTTCCCCCTTGCCGACCGTCGTCACCGTTTTTGCGGTCAGATCGAAAGCGGACGCCTTTTTGCGCCGTATCTGCCTTACGGCGGTGATGCGCACCGCTTCGGGCTCTTTTTTTATGTCCGTGCGGCAGATCGAAAGCGTGCCGTCCATTTTAACGTCGGGGCGGCGGAAGGGTTTTCCGTTCAAAAGAGGGCGGTATTTCGAGTCCTCGCCCGCCGCGTCCTCCGCATACCACACGTCGTTTTTCCGCACGAACCGTACGGCGACGGGCGGGAAAAAAGGCTGGCGGATGCAGATGTCCGCCGTGCGTTTCGCGCCGAGGGTAAAACTGTCCTTGTCCTCGCTGTCAAAAAAGCGGAACAGGTCGCCTTCCTGTATTTTCAGTATGATCTTTTTCATGCCGCCGACTCCCGTATTGAGTGCATTTATTATAGCATAAAAAGGGCCGCCGCGCAATCTTTATCGGCATTTTTATGCGGCCGATCTTCGCTGCGTGCCGCCGCGCGTTTTTCGGCTTTCTCCGATAAGACGGCGCGCCGCTTTGCGGGGCGTTCCGAACAAAAAAACCGCGCCCGAACGAAACGTTCGGGCGCGGATATGAATTTTGTTTATTCTCCGCGGAAGGGGAGAAGAGCGACGATGCGCGCTTTTTTGATCGCGTTCGAGAGTTCCCTCTGATGCATCGCGCAAGTGCCCGTCATGCGGCGGGGCAGAATTTTGCCGCCTTCGGTGATGTATTTTTTCAGGCGGTTTACGTCTTTATAGTCGATGACTTCGACCTTTTCCTGGCAGAAAGCGCAAACTTTTCTGCGGGAAGGGCGCTTCATAGGCTTTCTTACGGGTTTTTCTTCCATAATATTCACTCCTTTTTTAGTTCGCGGCACGGCTGCCGTCAGAATGCGGCGCCGCCGCGGGATTGAGGGCTTTACCCTCCCCGGCGCGCGTTACCGCGCCGTAAATGCCCCGGCTGCAACGCGGGGCGCGTGTTTTCAGAACGGAATATCCGAATCGTCGTCAAACGCTTCGAGTGCGGGCTTTTTCCTGGGTGCGGGCGCGTAATCGTCGTCCGAGGATGCCGCGCTGCCCTTCGGCGTCAAAAATTCCACGTCGTCCGCAACGACGTCCACGTAGGTGCGCCGCTGGCCCGAATTGTCCTCCACGTTGCGGATCTGCACGCTGCCGACCACGGCGACTTTGTTTCCCTTCTTGCAGAACTTGGCAACGTTTTCCGCAAGCCCGCGCCATGCCGTCACGTTGAAAAAGTCGGTCTGGCGTTCCGCGTCCTGCGCGGAAAACCTGCGGTTGACCGCGATCGAGAAACGGCATACGGGCACGCCGCTGTTCGTTTCGGAAAGTTCGGGGTCGCGCGTTAAATTGCCGATCAGAAAAATCTTGTTCATGGCTTCATCCTCTCCGTTTTCAGTTCACCGCTTTCGAGATCATTCTTCTCAGAACGCCGTCGGTAATGCCCGCGATACGGTCGAGTTCTTTGATCGCGCTTCCGTCCGCTTCGAACGTCATCAGAACGTAAAAAGCGTCGCTCTTGTTCCCGATAAGGTAGGCGAGTTTTTTCACGCCCCACTTATCCGTGGAAAGCACCGTGCCGCCGAGGTTTTTCACGGTTTCCTCGAACCTGGCGATCAGCGCGTCTCTCGCCTCTTCCGCCATGGCGGAATCGATCAGATAGAGCATTTCGTACTTCATTTTTTACACCTCCCGGTCTTATTCGGCGTGCGGTTTGCGCACGCAAGGTCTCGCGCTTCAAAGCGCATTATCAATTATACCCTTTTTCCGCGCTTTCGTCAATGATTTTTTCCCGCGCAAAACAATTTTTATTCCCTTTTTTGGGCAAAAAAGAGCGGAAACGGAAAATTTTTCCGTTTCCGCCGCAAAAACTTTAAGGCTGCTGCGACGCGAGCAGCGAAAACACCGCCGAAATAAAGTCGCTGATCGTCATTTTGCCGAAAGTTTTGTCGTTCCCAGGGAAGGTGACGTTAAACATGTCGTCCATCGTGGGATAATCGTCCGGCTTGTTGATGTTGATCAGCCCGTCTTCGTACAGGTCTTTGATCGTCGCCGTGCGGATGTTCGCGGATACGTTGGTGACGAGCGAGCCGACGTTCTGCAAGGTGCAGGCCTGCTCTTCCCCGTCTTTGAGCATCAGGTATTTCCAGGTGCCGGTCACTTTTCCGTAGGTATACAGTTTTGCGGATGCATACGCTTCGTCCACGGTATAGGTCACGTTCCCTTCGCCGTCCTTTACGGCGGTCGTTGCGATCTGCTCCCACCGCCCTTTTTCGGCGCTGTACGCGAACAGGTTTCCGACCGTATAATGCCCGCTTCCGTCTTTGACGGCGAGTTCGAGTTTGGTAAACACCGTCTTGTCCGCGTTTTCGGGCAGCAGCCCGTATTCCGCGGGGACGAGGGAAATGCTCTTCATCATCTCCGCGCCTTTGTCCAGATACCAAAGAGTATCCGTGCCGTAAACGCCGCCGTCCGCCTGTGCCTCGGCGTACTTGCCGCCGTCGTACACATAAAATTTCGTATCCGAAGTCACGCCGTCGGGAAGGGCGTCCTGCGCGGGCAGAGTCCAGCCCGTCACGCCCGTGGCGAGCGTCATCTGCGGCGTTTCGCCTTCCGAGTCGAGATAGTAGAGAGGCACGCCCGTATAATCGGACGTCATGTCGTCCGTCACGATCGTGTAAGGGGAATAGACGGGCGTCGCGTCGGTCAGTTCGGCAAGTTCTTCCTGCGTATAGTCGGTGTAGGGGATATAGCCTCCGTTTCCTTTGAGATATAGGTTTTCCTCTCCGTAGACCGAGATCAGTTCGTCTATCCCCGCGAGCGTGCCCGCAAGGTTCTGTTCGTACATATTGTCGGAGAACAGCGTCTGCACGGAAAGATCCGCAATGTCGTCCGCGAGCGTTTGCAGCGTGGATTCGGACAGCGCCCCGAGGAGGGTATCCGCGTCGGAAAGGTCGAGGATCTCTCCCAGCGTGATTTTGTTGATCTCTTCCGAAATGTTCCCGATCGCCACGTCTTTGAGCGCGAGGAGGATCTTTGCCGAGCCGCCCTCGCCGTTTTCGTCCGGCTCTTGGATGTTGAGCAGGTCGCCGAGGGAAAGCGAATTGAGTTTATCGCCGTTCGAAAGGTCGCCGAGCGTCCAGTCTTTGATGGCGATGAGCAGTTTTGCCGAGCCGCCCTGACCGCTCTCGTCCGGTTCTTCGATGTCCACGAAATCGGAAATGGTCAGGGCGTCCATGCTGCCCGTAAGCGTGCCGATCGTGTTGTAAGTGTCCGTCACGACGTTGCCGCTTTCGTCGAAATAAAAGTCGTCGCCGTAGGCGAGGCGCAGGAGGGCGTAGGGGGAATTTTCGTCGAGGGTGAGCACGTCGGAAATGCGGATGTTCTGCATCTCTTCGTTCAGTGCGTCCGCAAACCTTCCGAGCGGCACGTACAGCACTCTTTCGAGCGCCGCGTTGCCCGAAAGCTGTACGCCGAAATAACTTTCGAAATCGGCGAGCGTCAGTTCGTTCATGTTCAGGATCGCGGAAAGGGTGTCCAGCGCCTTGGTCACGGGCAGTTCCGCAACGCCGTTCGACCTTACGTATACAGCCTGCGTTTTTGCCGCTTCCGCCGCCTGTTCGTAATCCATCGCTTCGCTGTAAGCATAGTCGAGGTAATACAGGGTCATGCCCGCATAATCCCCGTCGATGAGGTATCCGCCGTTTTCCGTGTCGATCACGTAATTTCCGCTCTCGTCCGTCACGGTCGCGGGAACGTATTGCCCGTTCACGTTCGCGTATAGCGGAACGTAGCGGTAGGGCAGGGCGATCTCGTACACGTACGCCGTGCCGTCCTCCGTCAGCCCGGGCGCGCGTTCGTATGCGAAGCTGCCGTCCTCGGCGCTTCCCGCCGTCCCCGTCGAAGGGCCGGAGATCACGTAAACGGACTCGTTTTTCTCGAGCGCGAACGAATAATATCCGTTGTCGTCCGAGGAAAGCACCGCGTCGTTGTTCGGCGTCATGCGGGTAAAGGCATAGGAGGCCGCGCCGCCGTCCTCCGTATATTCCCCGAGGTAGAGCGTGCTTCCGTTCAGCGTGAGGAAGCCGTTCTGCACCGTCACGTCCGCAAGCGTGTATTTCGTCTTTTGTACGGAAGAGACGATGTTTTGCTCCTCGCCCCCGTCCGTATAGGTGGAGCGGTAAACTTCTTCGCGGGTATAATAGGAGAAAGTTTCTCCCGCCGCGGAAAATTCTTTCGCGATCTCCGTAAAAGTCCCGTCCTCGTTCTGCGCGTTCGCCTGCGTGTAGAACCACACGGGGGGTTCCTGCGATCCGGAGATCAGCGGGATGTCGGGCAGGCCGAATCCGAACGTTTCCGACATGCCGTTCAGCGTCGCCGTCACGATGAGCATGTCGCTCACGGAAGCGGAGATCTCGTTGAGCGGCGTCGCGTACAGCGTTTCCCTGTCTATGGAAAAGAGCCCGATCTCTTCCACGTTGCCGATCACCGCGTCAAGCTTTTCGGTGATGGCGGGGGAGATCTCCGCGAGGTCGTTTATGCTCACGCTCCCGTCGCTCAACAGGGCGGAAACGTCTCCGATGAGGTCGGCGATCGTCCCCTCGTAGTCCTGCGATATCCAGTTTTCCGCACCGACGAGCCCCGCAATGTCTTTTACCTTTATGTTTTTATATGCGTAAAAGCCGATGCCGACGATGCCGCCCACCAGAACGACCGTATATATGACGATCGTCAGGACGATGAGCAGGATTTTCCCGCCGACGCTGATGTTTGCTTTGACCATGTTTCACTCCTTACAAAATACAAGAAACCCGGGCGGGCCGCGCCCGCTCCGCTATTTTTTTACGGTAAACGTGCAATTTCCGTTCAATTCGTATTCGCCCGCGGCGTCCGTTTCGAAAGCGTCGCCCGCCGAAAAGGGGATCTCGCCGCGCTTCCACTTGATAAAACCTTCGCCTTCCAGCACGTCAACGCGCTCTTTCGTGTCCGAAAACAGTTTGAACCGCCTGGGGGATTCTATGTACATATCCGCGCCGCGCTTTCCGACTTTTGCGCCCTGAACGGTCTTTTCCGAAAAAATAAAGGCTTCTTTTTCTTCGCGGCATGCCCCGCCCGCGATCTTTCTGATATCCATGTTTTTATTATACTATAAAACCTTCGGAAATGCAATGAAAGAGGCGGAGGAAATTTTTCTCCGCCCGCATTCTTCATTCCGTGCCCCGTTCCGTATCGTCCGCAAGCAGCATATCCGCACGTTCTCCCGAAATCTCCGAAACGTTCTTTAATTTTCTCTCGATGGTGCGCGTCTTTTTCGCCGCGCTTTCGATCGTGTCCTGCGCTTCCTGCAGCTTTTTCTGCGTCTTTTCGAGGATGAGCACAAAATTGCGGAATTCGTGCTTGAACGCCGCCAGCAGTTCCCAAAGTTCGCCCGAGCGCTTTTCGATCGCCGCCGTCTTGTACCCGATCTGCAAAGTCGTCAAAAGCGCGCCCAGGGTCGAAGGCCCGCACGCCATGACGCGCTTTTGCGCGAGGTATTCGGCAAGGCCCGGCATTTTTATGCTCTCCGCGTACAGCCCCTCGAGGGGAAGGAACATGATCGCGAAATCCGAGGTCGTCGGCGGGCGGATGTATTTTTTTGCGATCGTCTCCGCCTGCACTTTCAGCGCCCGTTCCAGGTTTTTTTGCGCCTTGTCCGCGCCCTCTTTGTCCAGGGCGTCCGAGGCTTCGACCAGCCTCTGGTACTCCTCGACGGGAAATTTGCTGTCTATCGGCAAAAGCACCGTCTCGTCCGTGCGGGAGGGGAGCACCACGGCGTATTCCACGATCGAATTTTCGAGCGGGTCTATCTTCACGTTCGCGCGGTACTGCGCGGGGGCAAGCATCTGTTCGAGCAGGGCGGAAAGCTGCACCTCGCCCCACGTGCCGCGCAGTTTCACATTGGAAAAAACTTTTTTGATGTCCGAAACGCTCCCCGCGAGCTGCTGCACTTCGCCTATGCCCTTGTATACCGCTTCCAGCCGCTCGTTGATGACGGAATAGCTCTTGCTCAGCCTGTTTTCGAGGGTGGATGTCAGCTTTTCGTCCACCGTCTGGCGGATGTTTTCGAGGTTTTTGGCGTTCTGTTCCGCCATATAGCGCATTTCCCCCGCGAGGGTGCGCTGCATGTCCGCGAGCCGCTTTTCGGTCGAGGCGTTCAGCGCTTCCATCTGCTCCTGCAATCCTTTCAGGCTGCCGCTCTGGTTCTTTGCGAGGAAGTCGAGGTAATTCTGCACGGCGCGCGCGTTGTTTTCGCTCAGATACAGCGAGCGGTCGGTCATCTGCGAAAGGCGCGAAAGTTCCGCCTGCACGCCGTCCCCGCCGGAAGGTTTTCTTTTGAGCAGTATGACGCACAGCGCCAGCGATACTGCGGAAAGCGCCGCGGCGATCGCCGCAAATACGGTTGCCATTCAGTTCTCCTTTGCGGCGAGCCTTTTTGCCGCTTCCAAAAGTTTTCCCCGCTCGTTTTTGCTTCCGTCGTATACGCATTCGCGCATGAGCGTTGCGAGCGCTTCGCCGATCTTTTCGGGCGGGAACATGCCTTTGAGGTCGTTTCCGCCGATCTTCAGGTCTTTCAGCGTAAAGGGCGCGCCCTCGGCGAGCATTTTTTTGCGGATGTTTTCCCACTTGGTTATGGTGGGGCAAACGTTCAGATCGTCCTTGCACGCCGAATAGTCCGCCTGCTTGACCAGAAGCAGAAGATCGTAAATGTCGTGGTTTTTCGCGATGAAGGCGCGCACCTTGTTCTCCTTCGCCTTTCCGTCCAGATCGTACATGTGCGCCCCGATCAGCCGCACGCAGGTCTCCGTCAGTTTTTTGGGGGCTTTCAGCCTTTCCAGAATTTCCCTGCCGATGCGCGCGCCCTCGGCGTCGTGTCCGTGGAACCGCCCCGTCTTCAAAAAACAATAGGGTTTGCCCGCGTCGTGCAGGAGCGCGGCAAGGCGCACCCGTCCGTCCGCGTACTTCACGGCGCGCAGGGAGTGTTCCAGAACGTCGTGGTCGTGGAAGTCTCTGCGCTGCGCCATGCCGTCCCCCGCGGCGAGTTCGGGCAGGATATAGCGGAGCACGTCCGTGCCTTTCAAAAGTTCCAGCCCGTCGTAATGCCCGTACCGTATGCCGTGTTTTTCGTCCGCGTGCAGGAGCATGGTCAGTTCCGCGTAAATGCGTTCGGGCGCGATCTTCTGAATGCGTTCCGCGTTGAACTTCGCCCCGAAAATGCACGCGAGGGAGGGGGTGAACCCGTTTTCCCCGCATTGCCGCGCGAGCCGCATCAGCCGCAGCCCGTCCTCGGAGAACACTTCGTCCGCGTCGCGCGTGGTGTTCACCGTCCTGTCGCGCACGTCTTCGAGCCCGCCGAGCGGGTCGACGGTCTCGCCCTTTTTAATGTCGTAATACAGGGCGTTGCATTTGAAGTCCCGCCGCTTCGCGTCCTCTTCGATGTCGTCCGTAAAGGTCACGTTCGCGGGCGCGTGTTCCCCGCCGCGGTAAACGTCTTTGCGGAAAGACGTGAATTCGTATTTGTACCGCCCGTCCGTAAAGTTGACCGTCCCCGTGTTTTTGTAAGTGCAGTTCACCCGGAAGCCGCATTCCGAGGCGAGCGCGGCGAGCCTGTCCGCGGGTGCGGGCGCGGCGAGGTCGAAGTCGCTGTAGGGGAAGCCGCACAGCGCGTCGCGCACCGCGCCGCCCGCAACGTACAGCGGAAAATCCGCCTTTTCCGCCAGCGCGGCGAGTTTTTCGGGTATCGTCAAAAGCATAAGCGCTCCTTATCGGAAGAATAGAAAAATTTTTTGTTCTTTTATTATATCAATTTCCCGAAAAAATTGCAATCTCCCGCGATTTATTGTATAATAGATTATATTTTTTTCGCCCGATGCAACGAGGGGGAAAGGGGAGTCGTGCCAAATCCATGTATAACGTGATCGTCAATCCGCTGTCGGGCGGCGGCAAAAGGAAAAAACTCATCGCGCGGGTCGAGGAACTGTTCCGCAGGAGCGGCAGGGATTTCCGCATATTCGAAACCGAAAAGCGCGGGCAGGCTTCTTTTCTCGCGCACGAGCTCACCAAAGAGGGCGCGTGCGACCTGATCGTCGTCGGCGGAGACGGCACCCTTCACGAGGCGCTCAACGGCTTTGCCGATTTCGAAAACTGCAATCTCGGATTGATCCCCGCGGGCATGGGCAACGATTTCGCCGCGGCGGCAAAGATCCCCGCCGACCCCGAACGCGCGGTCGGGCTCATCCTGAACACGCGGCCGAAGCCGACCGATTTCATGCAGATGGAGGGGGTTCGCGGCATAAACGTCATCGGTACGGGCATCGACGTGGAAATACTCAAGCGCTGCCGCGCTTCCGGATGGCTGCGCGGAAAGCTGCAATACGTGATCAGCCTCGTCATTTCCCTTTTCAAATATAAAAATTATAAGATGCGCACCGTCTGCAACGGCAAGGAAAAAAATTACAGCGCGCTCATCGCGTGCATCGGCAACGGCAGGCAGATCGGCGGCGGCATCAGGATGTGCCCCGAAGCCGTGCTCGACGACGGGCTTTTGGATTTCGTCGTCTGCGACGACGTGAAAAAGACGCATATTCCGGCAGCGTTCATAAAACTGATGAAAGGCAAGATCCTGCAGGAAAGTTTTACCGACTTCGCGCGGTGCGAAAGCGTGGAGGTGTTTCCCGAAAAAAAACTCACCGTTCAGGCGGACGGGGAGCTGTACGACGATTTGCCTTTTAAGGTCGAAGTGGTCAAAGGGAAACTGAAAATGTACCGCGGCTGATTGCCGCAAAGCCGCTTTCGGGCGGGAACGGCAACAAAAGGCATAAAATGGAATACGTTTATCTTCTGATGCTCGTCGGGCTGGTCATCGCCCTCTGCATCTTCATCAACCGCATCACGGACAAACTCAAAGTCCCCTCCCTGCTGCTCTTTATCGGGCTGGGCATGGTGTTCGGCGTCATATTCCGCGTCGCGGGGCTGGGCAATTTTACCGATTACGACCTCGGCAACGTGGTCTGTTCCGTCTGCCTGGTGTTCGTCATCTTTTACGGCGGCTTCGGCACCAATTTCAAGGAAGCGAAACCCGTCGCGGGCAGGGCGCTCCTCTTGTCCTTTGCGGGCACTGCGCTCACGGCGGGCATCGTCGGCGTGTTCGTGCGCTACCTTTCCGTGCTGCTTCCCTTTTTCCCGTCGCTCGGGTGGGTGGAAAGCATGCTTATCGGTTCGGTCATTTCTTCTACCGACGCGGCTTCCGTCTTTAACATCCTGCGCTCGCGCAGGCTGAACCTCAAATACGGCACTTCGTCCCTCCTGGAAATGGAATCCGGCTCGAACGACCCGACTTCGTACATGCTCACCGTCGTGTTCACGGCGATCCTCGCCGCCCAAAACGGAATTGCGGGCGCGGAAGCGATGGGGGCGGGCGAAATCGCCGGCATGCTCTTTTCGCAGGTCGGTTTCGGCGCGCTGTTCGGCGCGGCGTTCGGGTTTTTGTCTATTTTCATTCTGAAAAGGTTTTCGTTCAACGTGGGGCAGGGCGGCACGATCTTTATCCTGGCCGTCGCGCTCATCACCTATGCGCTGCCCACGATGCTCGGCGAACTTACGGGCGTTTCCGCGCTCGCGGGCAACGGGTACCTCGCCGTGTATATCTGCGGCATCATGATCGGCAACGCCCGCATCCCGCAAAAGCGCGACTGTGTGCGGTTTTTCGACGCGCTCACGAACGTAGCGCAGATGATGATCTTTTTCCTTTTGGGGCTTCTCGCAACGCCCGAAGATCTCATCAAGCCCGACGTGCTCGTCCCCGCGCTCGTCATTTTCGTCTTTATGACGCTGATCGCCCGTCCCGCCGCGGTCGCGGGGCTGCTCGCGCCTTTCCGCGCGAAGATCAATCAGATCGGCGTGGTCAGCTGGGCGGGGCTTCGCGGCGTCGCGTCCATCGTGTTCGCCGTGTATGCGATGACGGAGCTCGGCGGCACGCTTCCGTACGACCTGTTCAGCATCGTGTTCGTCATCGTCATCGTGTCCATCGCGCTGCAGGGGTCGCTTCTGCCGATTATGTCCAGGAAGATGAATATGCTGGGGGACAACGACAACGTCCTGCGCACGTTTACCGACTACCAGGAGGAGAGCGACGTGTGTTTCGTGCGCGTGCGCGTCGGGGAAAACCATCCCTGGTACGGCAAAAAACTGCGCGAAGTGGTCATGCCGAAAGAGTTTTTGGCCGTGCTCATCATCCGCGGGGATGAGACCATCGTTCCCGGGGGCGATACGGTCATCCTCGGCGGCGACGTCATCGTGACCGCCGCTCCCGAATTCGAAAACCGCGACGAATTCGGCATGTACGAGGAATATATCGGCAAAAACCACGGATGGGCGGGCAAAACGGTGAGAGAACTCTCCCTGCCGCGCGGTACGCTCATCGTCATGATCAAAAGAAAGAAAGAGACGGTCGTGCCCAACGGCAACGCCGTCGTCGAAGAGGGCGACGTCCTCGCCATGATCAAGCTCAAAGAAAAGGAAGAACCCGCGCCCGCCGCGCCTGCGGAAGGCGGTTAGGCCGTGCGTAAAAGGGGAAGGCGAAATGATATTTACGGGTGTGCATTGGGCGGCGGGCGTCTTTCAGGCGCTTCTCGCGGCGGCGGAAGTCCTGTTTGCTTTCGGGCCGGCAAAAAAGAACCGGTTCGTTTCCCGTTCGGCGGTTTTGCTCGTCGGTATCTATTTCCTTGTCTATAAAACGAGCGAATACGTCATATTCGAAAAGCCGCCCGTCGATTTTTCCGCCCTTTCCTATTTTTTGTTCGGCCTCGCCGCGGTTCTTCCGCTGCGGCCGCTCAAAGGCGCCGCGGCGTATTCGGGGCTTTTGGCGGGCAGCCTGTTCGTTCTTACCTTTACGCTCGCGCCCGAAACGCATTTTGACAACATGGCGACGCCTTTCCTGCTTGCGATGGCGTTCGTAAACCACAACTTTTTGTTTGCCGGCGCACTGTGCGTCTTATGCTCCGTGCGGCTGCGCCCGCGCGATCTTTTTGCGGTCGGGGCATTCGTCGCGTTCGTCGTCGTTTATTCCGAGATCATGGTGCAGGTTTACGGATTCACCGAAGGGGAGGTCGTCACCGAAATCATCGACGCGTCCGTCATTTTGTACATCCTGCCCGGGTTTTCTTTCCCGTGGTGGTACTATGCCGTCTATTACGTTTGCGCCGTTTCGATCCTTGCGGGCGCGGGGGTCGCGGTATATAAACTCAACGCGCGCCTGTGCGCGCAAAAAGAACCGTGCTGACTGCCGTCGGCACGGTTCTTTGCCTGTATTTTCTTATTTTTGCGAAAGGCGCACGTTTTTCCCCGTCTCCGCGTCCTGATACATCATCCAGTAGCCTTTGCCGTCCAAATCGAACAGCGAGGCGGGCAAAAACGAGCAGAAGCCCTTCAGCGCGTCGGGCGGCTCTCCGCGCTTTTCGGCCGGGACGCCGTAACAGATGTAACGCGGTTTTTTGTCGTTTCTGATCAGTCCGACGACGTAAAATTTATCTTTTCCGAAGCCGATGCGTACCCACGCCGACCCGGGCAAAAGCCTGCAAAGGGCCTCTTCCTCGGGATATTTTTCAAAGAGCGCGTCGAGTTCTTTTTTTACTTTTTCGTAATAGCAAGCTCTCTCATCCTCTCCGAGGTTTTCTGCGCCTGCGAAGCGGAATAGGCTTTGAGCATCCGCATCTTTTCCAGCGTTTTGCCCGTCCTTTCCGTCGCTTTTCGCCGCGTTTTTTCCTTTTCCGCCATTGTCCTCTCCTCTTATGGTCAGATTTTCCGTGTCCGCGTCGGGGAATTCGTAATAATTTTCGCTCGCGACGATCTCGTCGTCGTACGCCTGCCCGATCTCCTCTTTTTTTGCCGCGGCGCTTTCCTCTCCGCCGCTTTGCGGCGGCTCTTCGTCTTTGCCGATGAGCGCGGCGATCTTTTTTACGTCGTACACCTTTTCGCCGCATTTGCCGAAGGCCACGGGCTTTGCTTTCCCCGCCGCGAACGCCACCGTGCAGGAAAAACCTTCCGAAATGTCCAGCGCGCTCATTTTTTTGACCGTGCAGCCGCTCTCGCTTTCCACGTCGAAGATCTCCGCCGTGCCGTGTTCGTCGACGATCGCCGCGCGGTATCTTCCTTCCGAAAGGGGCGCGAAGTTGATGAGCGAAAGGTTCGCCGTCAGTTTCCCCGCATACGTTTCGCACGTCATGAGCGCGGACACTTTTTTTCCGTCCGCCGCAAATCCCGACGAGATCTGTTTGAGCACACAGAGTTTTTTCACATAAAAATTCATACAAAACTCCCGAAGGGCAGTGCGCCCTATGCGTATATATGTATGTATTATAAGATATATTCCTTCAAAAAAATTGCGCGCCGCTGTCGAAAAGCCCCTTTTTTTGGCGAAAACAAGTACGGCCAAAAAGTTTACTTTTTTGAAAATTTGTTTTATAATAATAAGGCATACGGAATATGCCGTAAAAATCAAACAGTAAAATATCTCAGAAGGAGAAAAAAGATATGACCGAAAACATGACTGCAAACGCAAAAGTGCTCCGTTTCGTAGACGAGAGCGCCGCTCTGTGCAACCCCGACAGGATCGTCTGGATCGACGGCAGCAAAGAGCAGCGCGACGCGCTCCGCGCCGAAGCATGCGCATCGGGCGAAATGATCAAACTCAACGAAGATCTTCTCCCCGAATGTTATCTCCACAGGACGGCGGTCAACGACGTCGCGCGCGTCGAGGACAGGACGTTCATCTGCTGCCGCGACGAAAAGGATGCGGGCCCGATCAACAACTGGATGGATCCGAAGAAAGCGTATAAAATGGCTTCCGATATTTTCAAAGGTTCGATGAAGGGCAGGACGATGTACGTCATCCCTTATTCCATGGGCATCGTCGGCAGCGAATTCGCGAAGATCGGCATCGAACTTACGGACAGCATCTACGTCGTTCTCAATATGCAGATCATGACGCGCGTCGGCAAAGAAGTGCTCGACACGCTCGGCAAGGACGGCGATTTCGTCAAAGGCCTGCACTCCAAGTGCGAGCTCGACGAGAGCAAACGCTATATCCTGCACTTCCCCGAAGACAACACCATCTGGTCGTGCAACTCCGGCTACGGCGGCAACGTGCTGCTCGGCAAAAAGTGCTTTGCGCTCCGCATCGCTTCCTATCTCGGCAAAAACGAGGGCTGGATGGCCGAGCACATGCTCATTCTGGGCTTTGAAAAGCCGGACGGAGAAGTCAAGTACATCGCGGCGGCGTTCCCTTCCGCGTGCGGCAAGACCAACCTTGCCATGCTCATCCCGCCCGAAAGCTACCGCAAAAAGGGCTATAAGATCTGGTGCGTCGGCGACGACATCGCGTGGATCCGCGTGGGCGCGGACGGCAGGCTTTGGGCGATGAACCCCGAAAACGGATTCTTCGGCGTCGCTCCCGGCACGAACGAAAAATCCAATCCCAACGCGTTGCACACCACGCAGCGCGGCACGATCTTCACCAACGTCGTGCACAACCTCGACAACAACACCGTCTGGTGGGAAGGGCTGGACAAGAACCCTCCGAAAAACGCGATCGACTGGAAGGGCAACCCTTGGGACGACGCCGCGAAGGCGGCGGGCGTAAAGGGCGCGCATCCGAACAGCCGTTTCACCGCCCCCGCAAAGAACTGCCCCTGCATCAGCAAGGAATTCGACAACCCGAAGGGCGTGCCCCTGTCCGCGATCGTGTTCGGCGGCAGAAGGGCAAAGACCGCTCCGCTGGTATATCAGAGCAAGAGCTGGAACAACGGCGTGTTCGTCGGTTCCATCATGGCGAGCGAAACGACCGCCGCGGCTACGGGCGCGGTCGGCGTTGTGCGCCGCGACCCGATGGCGATGCGCCCGTTCTGCGGCTATCATATGGGCGATTACTTCAAACATTGGATCGAAATGGGCACGAAGGTGAAAAATCAGCCCAAGATCTTCAACGTCAACTGGTTCCGTCTGGACGATGAGGGCAACTTCCTCTGGCCCGGCTTCGGCGAGAACATGCGCGTGCTCGAATGGATCGTCAAGCGCTGCGAAGACAAGGTGGGCGCGGTGGAAACGCCCATCGGCTATGTGCCCGATCCGAAGGACATCAACCTCGAAGGCACCGATGTTTCCGAGGAAACGCTCAAAGAGCTTCTGACCGTCGACAAAGAGACCTGGAAGCAGGAAGCCGACGGCATCGAAGAGTTCTACAAGCAGTTCGGCGACAGGCTTCCGAAAGAGCTTTCCGACGAGCTTGCGACGCTCAAAGCAAATCTGAACAAGTAAGCGCGTCTTGGCGCCGCCGATCATAGGAAAACAGGGCGCGGGGAGCTACCGCAGAGGGAAGCTCCCCGCGTTTTTTTTCTGAAAACAGGGATTTTTCGGAAAAAGAAAGGGCGGACACGCGAAAATCGGGCTGAGAAAAATAAAAAAAATTTAAAAAAATCCGCAAAAGCGCAACCAAAACCGCTTGACAGTATTTTGTATATAAGATAAAATTTATTGAGTAAACAGGCGAGGCGTCTATGGTACGCCCGATCATTTCATAAAATCAACAAGGAGAACAACATCATGAAGACCTACATGGCAAACGCCCAGACTGTAGAGAGAAAATGGTATGTTGTAGACGCCGCAGGCGTACCTTTGGGCAGGCTTGCTTCCAAGGTCGCGGCCGTTCTTCGCGGCAAAAACAAACCCACGTATACTCCCAACGTCGATGCGGGCGATTTCGTCATCGTCATCAACAGCGATAAGGCGGTTCTGACGGGGAAGAAACTCGACGACAAATTTTACAGGTACCACACCGGCTACATCGGCGGGCTCAAAGAGGTCGCTTACCGCAAAATGATGGCGGAAAAGAGCGACGTCGCCGTCTACGAGGCGGTGCGCGGCATGCTTCCCAAAAATTCTCTGGGCAGAAAAATGATCAAAAAGCTCAGGGTCTACAAGGGCGGCGAGCACAACCACGAGGCGCAGAAGCCCGAAGTGCTGAAATTATTTTAATGAGGTGAGACTATGGCAAAAGCGAATTTGAAAAAGAAGTTGCAGTTCTGGGGAACGGGCAGAAGGAAAAAAGCGATCGCCCGCGTCCGCCTCATTCCCGCAGGTTCGGGCACCATCGTCATCAACGACCGCGCGCTCGAAGATTACTTCCCGCAGGGCACTTTGCAGTACATCGTCAAACAGCCCGTCGTGCTCACGGGCACGGAAGCCGCTTACGACATCGTCGTAAACGTCTGCGGCGGCGGTTATACGGGCCAGGCGGGCGCGATCCGTCACGGCATCGCCCGCGCGCTCATCCAGGCGCAGCCCGAACTTCGCCCCGCGCTCAAAAAAGAGGGCTTCCTTACGAGAGACCCGAGAAGCAAGGAAAGAAAGAAGTACGGCTTGAAGAAAGCCCGTCGCGCTCCTCAGTTCTCGAAGAGGTAATCTTTCCGCCGGGCGGAACATCAAAACACAGAAAAACGCCGCGCAGTCCGTGCGCGGCGTTTTGAATAAGTCCGGCTTGTCCGTTCGTGCGGGGATCCCCGTGCGCGGCCGAGCCCGAAAGAGGAGCGGCGCAAACCGGGAACGGGTTTTACGTTTTGTTTTTCCGGTCGATCCCGCGGGAAATGCGCTCGTGCCGCTCCAGGATCTGCGTGCAGCGGGCGGCGCGCTGTTCGGCGGTAAAGATGCCGTTCGGCCGCTGCGGTGTTTCGGGCCTTTGTTCTGAGGAAAGTTCGGCCGCGCCGCCGTTTTCGCCCGGTTGTTTTTGCTCCCCCGCGAAAGAGGTGAGCGCGGAGATCAGGTTAAAGATACCGAATTTTTCCATACTCTGATACCTCTGCAACAGTTACGGATTTTCCGCGCCGTACGGCGCGCTGCCCGTTTTCTTTAAAAAACGGGCAAAAGTCGGGCTGTATGTCAAAATTTTCACGTGAATTTAATTTTTTTTGTTTGCTTATACGGCTTTTTTGGTGTATAATGAAAAAGTATCGTATATACGGCGGCCGATGATAGGGGGCCGCGCGCTTATGCGCGCTCTTGTGCGGCACGCTTTTCAAAAGGCTTAAAAAGGAGTCATTGCTTTTATGCTGAAAAAAGGCAGAAAAATTTTGATCGTACTCATGGCGCTCGTCATGGCGGTCGCGGTGTTCGCCGCTTGCGGCAGGGACTATTCTTCCGATCCGCTCACGCCCGATGCGACGACGGGCCGGGTTTCGTCCAACGGCGGGTTCGTCGTGGAAACGGGAGACTATATCTACTTCGTCAACGGCGTGGAAGAATATACCGCGGACAATACGTACGGCACGCCCGTCAAGGGATCGCTGATGCGCATCTCCAAGAGCGACCTTGCCGCGGGGGAATATGATTCCGCGGAGATCGTCGTTCCGCAGCTGCTCGTTTCGCAGGATTACACTTCGGGCTTCTACATTTACGGCGACAGGGTGTATTACGCTTCGCCTACGACCGCCCGCAACCCCGACGGCGACGTGGAGAATTCGTATATCGATTTCAAGAGCTCCGCGCTGGACGGCTCTTCCACGATGAGCGGTTACTACGTCCGCATGAGCGACAACTCCACCGTTTACCGCTATGTGCAGGATGAAAAAGGGGTCGTTTATCTGCTCTATGTGGACTCTTCCAATACCGAGATCCACGCGTACAACACTTCCACGGACGAGAATATCACGCTCGTGAAAGGGTATCAGAGCTATCTCTTCAATTCCGACGACCCGACCGACCCCGAATTCTATTATACGATGTCGGTCTATTCCAACTACGGTTATAACGAATCCAATCCTTCTACCGAGCCTTATCAGCAGGTTTACAGGGCGAGCGCGTTCGCCACGGGCACGCAGTACCCCGATATGGATCTTTCCGAAAACTATACCGACAAGGATACGGGGGAAGTGCTGGAATACATCAACTGCGGCACGCTCATCCTCGACGGTATCGGCAGGGCGAACCAGGCCACACCGTTCAACCACGACGTGGAAGGCACGCAGGCAACGGATTCCTATTATGCGAACGCGAACGGCGTGACCTACACCCTCGTCAAGTATACGGAGGACGGGCTCTATTACACCAACAGCGAAAGCAAGTCTACGTTTTTGTATCTGCTTCCGGGCGAAGACCTGAACGCCGCGATTTCCGCAGGCACGTGGAATTCCGTCACCGGCAACGCGAACGGCGGCGCGGGCGACGTCAACGAGCGGGTCGCGATCGGAACGGGCGAAGCGAGCGCGTCCGCGCTCTTCTATAAGGAAGGGGATACCCTGTACTATATTTATGCGAGCGGTACGAATATCGTGCGCGTGGCGGTAGACGCAAGCGCCGCGTCTTATAAGGGCGAAGAGGTCTACATCGCGCGCAACCTCTCTTCCTCATCTTCTTCCGACGACAGCAGCTCCGACTCGTCTTCGACGAGCGCGACCCTTCTGTTCATCGACGGCGACTATCTCTATTTCACCCAGTCCGACAACGGTATTTACAGGGTCAACTGCAAGGGCGATCGGGAAGATTACCTCAATATCGGAAGGAGCGAAGAGTATACGGTCACCCGCTACCTTGAGATCGCGTATTCTTCGGGCTGGTACACGCCCGAGATCGTAGGGGGGTATCTGTTCTTCCCCAACGGCGGAAGCTATGCGGAAAATTACGTTTACGTCATGGCAAACCCCGCGACCAACGCGGAGCTGAAAGCCCTCAACGAAAAGTATACGGACGTGCAGGACGTTCTTGCCGATATTTCCGAAACGTATGCCGACGCGGGCAACGCGGCAACCTATTATTATTACACGCAGGACGCCGATATCCTCGCCGATGCGGATTATACCGAAAATTATACGGCGGAAGAGAAAGAAGTGTTCGACGCTTTCGTGAAATGCGAAGCATACGCCAACGCGTTCGACGCGTCCGTCCTCAAAGACGGCGAAGACGCATGGAATTATCAGAGCTACTTCTTCAACGCGGTCGGCAAAGTGTCCGACGACGATGCGGAAACCATTGCGGACAGCCTGAAAACCGATCTTCTCGTCGCGGACGAAGAGGATACTTCCGAAGGCGGCTGGACGTGGCAGTGGGCGGCGCTGTTCGTTCCGATCGGCGTTGTGGTCGTCGCGGGTGTCGTCGTTGCGGTCGTGCTTGTCAAGAAGAAAAAAGCAAAGCGCGGCTTTACAAAATAAAAAAGCCGAAAGGGCGGGACGATTTCCCGTCCTTTTTGTTTTGTCCGCGGGAAATTATAAAAAATCGGAGAAAAGCATAAAAAAGCCAAAAAAATCCGCTGAAAATCCTTTACAAACATGAAAAAACTATGTATAATCTATCGATGAAAAAATGCGGGAAAACGGCGGTATTTTTTCGGAAATTGCACATAGTATTCCCCGTGATAATATTATTGTAATGTGCGGGATAGGGAGGGAAATTCCTGTATGACGAAATATATCAAGTGTCCCAGGTGCGAACTCAATTACATCGACCCCGATAAGCAGGAGTACTGCGACGTCTGCCTTGCGGAAATGCAGGGCGCAAAGCTCAAATTTGCCGATCTCGACGACGACGAGGAAATGGAAAAGACCGAACTTTGCCCCGTCTGCGGCGTAAACTATATGCGCTTCGGCGAAAAGATGTGCGACGAGTGCAAAAAGAACAGCGAATATGAGGAGGACGCCGACATCGATCCCGATAAGGACGAAGAGTGGCGCAACTATCTCGACGAGGAGACCGATCCTCTCGACGAAGACGAACCGCCGATCGACATCGGTGAGGATTTCGACGACGAATTCGGCGACGATTTCGACGAGGAGGAGGACGAATACCGCGACGATGCGTCCGAAGACGACGATCTTGACCTCGACGACGCCGACCTCGGCGACTACGACGAAGACGAGGACGACGAAGACGACGAAGACGACGAGGACGACGATTTCTGATTCGGTTGCCGCAAGGACAGGGAAGCCCTTATTTTTAAGGGCTTCCTTTTTTTCGATATTTCCGTTTTTTACCGGCTGCGTCCCGTGAAAAGGGCGTTCCCCATGCTCGGCGTTCCGCGCCCGCAAACGCACGCGTAAAGCGAAAAGCTCCCCGCGGAGAATCCGCGGGGAGCTTGCCTTATGTCACGCTTTTTTAGCCAGTTCCCTGACTTTTACGCTGCCGCAAAGCACCTCTGCGTAGGCATACGCCGTTTTGCCGCGGTAATCGGCGTCGTAGGGCTGTACGGTGAAGAGCGCGGGATACACGCCCGAAAGCCTGCCCGTAAAGCTGACGATCTTGTTTCGCCCCAGGTTCACGCGCACGGCAACGTCCTTTTCGTAATATTTTTTGATTTCGTCTTTTATCGCCTGTATGTTCTGCGTCGGTCTGATCATGCCCCTATTATTCCCCGAACGGCAAAAAATATACCGGGCCGCAAAATGCGACGTTTTTCGCAGGCATACCGCTCCTTTGCCGCGCATACAATAAGAGAGAACAAAAAAGCAAGGAGCAAAAAAATGTCTGTTTCGGGAAATTACGATAAAGTCAGCTATATCGCTTCGGGCAAAAGCGTCCGCGCGCAGTCCATTGTAGAGTGCCGCCTGAACGATTGGGGGGAGAACAGGGTGCTCGCGGTCAGCGCGCGCGCCGTGTCCGTCGGGGCGGAGACGCTTTCGGGCGAAGTGCGTTACGGGGGAAGGCTGTATTTCACCGTGCTCGCCTGCACGCCCGACGGCAGTATCGTCAGCGGCGAGAGGGGTGCGGAATTTTCTCACCGGGCGGAATGCGAGAGCGCCGCGCCCGCGCAGACGGCGGACGTAACGCTCACCGTCGAAAAGGTGGAAATGCGGCGGGACGGCAGGGCGCTCGTTCTTTCCGCGATCGTTTCGGCCGACGTCTCGCTTTTCGTTCCCGCGGAGATCTCGTATCTTTCGGGCGGAGACGGCGTCGTGTGCGATTTCCGCCCCGTCCGTCTCCTGCAGGTCGCCGCCTGCCGCGGCGAGGCGGAGATCGAGGAGGAGTTCGATACCGATTACGTGGGAGACGTGCTCGCGCACAGCGAAACGGCTTTCGTCAACCGCGTCACCGCGTCCGCGGGGTCTGTCGAAGTTTCGGGAGAGATCAACCTCGGCATTTTGGCCAAGCGCGAGGGGGAAAGCGACACGGTGTCTTTCGAGCGGCTCATCCCGTTCCGCGCCGAGATCCCCTGCGACGAAGCGTTTTCGGGCTGCGGGTGTACGGCGGAAGCGTGCGTGCGCGAGGTGAATATTTCCGCCGCTTGCGACGAAGATAAAAACCGCTGCCGCGTTGCGGCGGAATTCACGCTGGCGCTTACGGGCAGGGTCTACCGCGGAGAGAGCGTCCACATGAGCGCAGACGCGTTCTGCCCCGGGTTTGAAAGCAGTCTCGAACGCGCGGAGATCGTGTCCCGCGAGCCCGTCGCGGCGTTTTCGGCAACGGAGCGCGTTTCGGGCACGGCGGCGATCTCCGAGCCGGTCGATTTTGCCTGTACCCTGCAATCGGTCGCGTTCGGCGGATGCCTGGCGGCGGCGGCCGTTTCCGACGGCGAAGTGAACGTCGAGGGCGTCGTTTCCGCTTACATACTCATGAAGGACGGCGAAGGCAACCCGAAAAGCTGCGAGGCCAGCCTGCCGTTTTCCTTCCCCGTCAAGTGCGACCGCGCCAAAAAGGGGCAGTCCGCAAACGTTTCCGCGCTCGCCTGCGGCATTTCCGCAAGGCAGAAAAAGGAGGGGGAGCTGGAAGCGGAATGCGCGTTGAAACTGTACATAACGCTGTTCGAATGCCAGAGTTCCTCCGCGGTCACCCGCATCGAGGCGGGCGACGCCGTGCCCGAATGCGACGCTGCGGTCAGCGTATACATCCCCTGCGCGGGAGACGGCCTTTGGGATATCGCCAAAAGGCTGAAGCGCTCGCCCGAAGAGGTGCGCCGCACGAACGCATCCCTCGAATTCCCTCTGGGCGGCGGCGAGCGCATCGTCGTATACCGGAGAAAAGAGATCGGATTCTGATTTTACGTTGTTTTCTGCCGCCGCGCTTTTTTAAACGCGCGGCGCATGGCAAACGCCGCATCCGTGCGGCGTTTTTTCTTTCCGAAATATGAGCATTTGGCGAAATTTACGTTTGCAATGTTTACATTCCGTTGCGGTTATGATATAATATTAAGGAATATTTGCGTGCAGAGGGGAAGGGCGTGTTCGCAACCAAGGTCAGAAGTTACGCAAAAGTCAATCTTTCGCTGAACATCCTCGGCGTTTCGGGCGGCTATCATATGATCGACAGCGTCGCCGCGAGCGTGGATATCTGGGACACGGTATGCGCGAAACCCCGTTCGGACGGGCTTATAAACGTCTATATGCACGGGCTGGGCAGCGAAAGCATCCCGCCGGAAAAGAACAACGCCGTCAAGGCGGGCGAGGCGTTCGTCTCCGCGTTCGGCACGAAGGGCGCGGATATCGAAATTTATAAGGACATCCCGATCGGCGCGGGGCTGGGCGGTTCGTCCGCGGACGCGGCGGGCGTGCTCAACGCCCTCGCAAAGCTGTACAAGGTCAAAGACCGCGCCGCAATCAAAGCGCTCGCCGATACGCTCGGCAGCGATACGGCTTATATGCTCGCAGGCGGGTTTGCCCGCATGCAGGGCAGGGGCGATAAGGTCACCCCGCTCATATGCCCGCGGACGCTGCACATGCTGTTGTTCGCCCCGAGCGAAGGCGTTTCGTCGGGGGAGTGTTACCGCGAATACGACCGATGCCCCGACGCGCCGCGCTCCGACAGCCAAAACATGGCCGAGGCGCTCGCTTCGGGCGATTTTCCCGCGGTCGCGAGGAACGTTTACAACGCGCTGGGCGCGCCCGCCGCACGGCTTTCGGGCGCGGTCGGGGAAGCGCTGGAAGCGGCAAAATCTTTCAGCCCTTCCGCCTGCGCGGTGACGGGTTCGGGCAGCGGCGTTTTCGCCCTGTTCGAGAGCGAAGAACTCTGCCGCTGGGCAAAGAGCCGTTATAAAGGAAAGATCCGTACCCGCATTATAAAAACGGTTCTGCCCAAAGAAGCAAAAATCAGCCGCCTTTCGAGCCCCTTCGCCCTTACCGAAGAGGAGATCGAAAACGCAGAGGGCGAACGATAAAGGAGACATTCATTTATGGAAGAAAGGAATCTCGAACTGGACGACGACGGGAAGATCAAACTGAAAAAGAACGGCGAAGATTTTCTCTCCGATGCCGCCGTGCCGGAAGATGCGGACGACATCGTCATCGAAGTGCCCGACTTCGAGGGCTTCCGCGAAGAGAACGGCAGGGTCGGGCTTTCAGACGAAGAACTGGCAGCCAAGGCGCAGGAGCGCGAAGAGCGCACCGCCGCGCGCAAGGGAACGGCGGAAAAACTGCTCGAAGAGGCGGACTCTCTGTTTGAAGCGGGCGACCTGATCGGCGCGGGGGAAAAATATCTCGACAGCGCCGCCGAATACGCGGCGGATTGGCGGCCTTGGTTCGGCGTCGTGCGGGTGCAGACCAAAGATTTTACCGATTTTTCCGAAATATACGACTGTCAGAACGCATACGACCGCGCACTGCGCCGCATGGGCGAAAAAGAGCGCGCTTCCCTTGCCGAAAAATACGTGCCTTCTATGGAAAGCATCGTATCGGAAAGCGAGGAAAAAGCGGACGCGTTGGAACAAGAGGATGCGGCGATTCGCGAGGCGAAGCTGCCTGCGGCACATGCGGAATTTAAGGCGCTCGGCGTCAGGCTCATCGTGTTTGCGGCTCTCTTTGCTGTATTTACGGTCGTCTGTGCCGTCACCGCGACGCTGATCGGCAGGGTGCGCAGCGCCCTGATCCTGATCCCGCCGATCGCATGCGGGGTCATCGCCGTCGCCTGCCTGTTTATTGCGGCGGTATACCTGAAAAAATTTCTGGCGGCGCGGTCGGCATACCGCGCGGCGCAGCTCCCGCTTACCAGTCCCGCGGGCAGGGAATGCGCCAAATTGAGAGAATATGCCGAGCTCGTGCAGTCGGTCATAGACGACTTTCAAAAGGCATGATTTTTGGGCGTCCTTATTTGCGGACGCCCGTTTTTTTTGGAAAGCATCGTAAAACTTCGGGGGACGGGATGCCGCTTTTTGGTTGCATTATAACTTTCCGCATAGTATAATAAATTCGGGACTGTTTTTACGGAAGAGGAGAGAATATGGAATTGGTTTTGAAAATTTTTCAAACAATCCTGTCCGTAGTGGCGATACTCATTTTGTACCGCTACGTATATATGGCGATCGGCTTTTTCGGTAAGGCGAAAAAATTCAAGGAAGCGGAAACGGAGCACAAATTCGCCGTCGTCATCTGTGCGAAAAATGAGGAGAAAGTCATCGGAAACCTGCTGGACAGCATAAAAGCGCAAAATTATCCGCAGGATAAACTGCACGTTTTTGTCATTGCGGACAACTGCGATGACAATACCGCGTCCATTGCGGCGGAAAAAGGCGCGACCGTATATGAAAGGCACGATGCGAAGCATGCCCGCAAGGGATGGGCGCTTGAATTCGGGTTTCATAAAATACGAGAAGAATTCGGTATCGACGGCTTTGAAGGGTATTGTATTTTCGATGCGGACAATCTTCTGCATCCCGATTACATGCGCGAAATGAACAAGGCGTTCGACGAAGGGAAACTGGACGTCATCCAGGGCTACCGAAACACAAAAAATTTTGATACGAATTGGATATCCGCCTCTTACGGGCTGTTTTTTTACCGCCAGTCGGCGGCGTATCACCGCCCGAGGCAAATTTTACATACGTCTACCAACCTTTCGGGCACAGGTTATCTGATCAGGAGCCGCGCGCTCGAAGAAGGCTGGCGTTGGGCGAGCCTTACGGAAGACACGCAGTTTACCATGCACCTCGTTTCTTCGGGGATGAAAGTCGGCTATTGCGAGGCCGCAGAGTTTTTTGACGAACAGCCTACCGATCTGCGGACGACTTTGCGTCAGCGTTTGCGCTGGAGCAAGGGGCGCATATATGCCTTTTTCGCTTACGGGTATAAACTTGTTGCCGGGCTTTTCCGGAAAAAAACGAACAAGTGGTCGTGCTACGATATGTTTTTTTCTTTTTTCCCGTACGGTTTGGGTACGGCGCTTTTGGCGATCGCGTCTTTTCTCATTTCGTTTATCACCATGGCGGTAAACGGAGGGTTTTCCGCGGCGGTCGCGGAATATACGACCGTTACCGTTCTGAAAACCGCGCTTATTGCGCTCGGCATTGCTTGGGGTAGCGGTATGCTTGTTTCCGCGCTGGTCGCGATACGCGAACGAAAAAAAATACGTTGCGGAAAAGCAAAACTTGTCTGGTATATCGTTATTTCTCCCTGGTTCGATCTTATCGGCACGCCGCTTTCGGTCGTTTCCCTCTTTATGCACGTGACATGGAAAAAGATCAAGCACGTCGACGATAAAAAGATTGAAGACGTCATTTCTGTTCCCGCTCTTACGGAAAAAAGCGCAGCGGCATCGGAAAAGACGGAATCAGAATAAAAAAGCCGCCCGTACGGGCGGCTTTTTTATAAGAATTTTTGCAAATCTGTTGCATCGCGACAAAAAAGGTGTTAATATAAAAATGCGGCGCGGGCGGCGTTTTTTGCCTGCCGCTTTGAAAAAAAATAACAAACTTCGTTCGCTCCTATAAAATTTCCGCCTTTGCAAATTTTTGATTTCATACGTTTGACAGAGAACCGTTCTTTTGATAAAATTTTATCGATAAAAAAATATCAATATATTTTTATCGGTTTTCGGCCGGGTAAGAAAAAAGGCAATGGGGAACAACAAAGAGATTACAAACGTCTCGAAAGCGACCATAGGCAGGATGCCGGCGTATCTTCGCTACCTGAAAGAAAAGGAGCTGGCAGGGGAGCGCACCATTTCGTCCACCGCCATCGCGGAAGACTTGAAGCTGAACGCCGTGCAGGTGCGCAAAGACCTTGCCGTCATCAGTTCGGTCGCGGGCAAGCCCAAACTGGGCTTCGAGATCGCAGACCTCATTGCGGACATCAACCGGTTTTTGGGTTACGACAACGTGACCGACGCGGTGCTCGTCGGCGCGGGCGGTTTGGGCCGCGCGCTCGCGGGCTACGGCGGCTTCCGCAATTACGGGCTGAACATCGTCGCCGCGTTCGATACGAACCCCGAACTTGTCGGTAAAAAGATCAACGGCGTGCCCGTGTTCGACGCGAAGGAAATTTCGCACATGGTAAAGCGGCTGAACGTGCTTATCGGCATCATCGCCGTGCCCAAGGCGTCGGCGCAGCAGGCGGCGGACGCGCTCGTATCGGGCGGCGTGCGCGCGATCTGGAACTTTGCTTCCGCGCACCTGAATCTTCCCGACGACATAGCGGTTAAAAACGAGGATATGGCGGCATCGCTCGCGATCCTGTCCAAACGCCTCGCGGAAATTTTATACAACGAGAAATAATTTTTAAGGAGAGGTCTCATGGAGAACGAAAAAATCGTCGACACTGTCGAAGCCTTGATGGCGAAAATCGAACAGGTCAGGAAAGCGCAGGAAATTTTCGCGACCTACAGCCAGGAGCAGGTGGACAAAATTTTTGCCGCCGCGGCTCTCGCTGCCAACAGCCAGCGTATCCCGCTCGCGAAAATGGCGGTTGCCGAAACGGGCATGGGTATCGTGGAGGATAAGGTCATCAAAAACCATTATGCCGCCGAGTATATCTACAACAAGTACAAGCATACCAAAACGGTGGGCGTGATCGAAGAGGACGCTTCTTTCGGCGTGAAAAAGATCGCGGAACCGATCGGCGTCGTCGCGGCGGTCATCCCGACCACCAACCCGACTTCCACGGCGATCTTCAAAACGCTCATCTGCCTGAAAACGCGCAACGGCATCATCATCTCGCCGCACCCCCGCGCAAAGGCCTGCACCATCGCGGCGGCGAAAGTCGTTCTCGACGCAGCCGTCAAAGCGGGCGCACCCGAGGGCATCGTCGGCTGGATCGACGTCCCTTCGCTGGAGCTTACCAACACGCTCATGAAAACGGCGGACATCATCCTTGCAACGGGCGGCCCCGGCATGGTCAGGAGCGCGTACAGCTCGGGCAAACCGGCGCTCGGCGTCGGCGCGGGCAACACTCCCGCCATCATCGACGAGACGGCAAACATTCAGGTCGCCGTCAACTCCATCATTCACTCCAAAACGTTCGATAACGGCCTTATCTGCGCGTCCGAACAGTCGGTCATCGCCGAGGACGCGGTTTACGACGCCGTTAAGGAAGAGTTCGTAAAGCGCGGCTGCTATATCCTCAACGACGAAGAGAAGGATAAAGTGCGCAGCACCATGATCATCAACGGCGCGCTGAACGCGAAGATCGTCGGCCAGCGTGCGCCCAGGATCGCCGAGATCTGCGGCTTTACCGTTCCCGATACGGCGAAGATCCTCATCGGCGAAGTGGAAAGCGTTGAGCTGGAAGAGGCGTTCGCGCACGAAAAACTTTCCCCCGTTCTCGCGCTGTACCGCGCCAAAGATTTCGACGAAGCGGTCGCCAAGGCCGAGCGCCTCATCGCGGACGGCGGTTACGGCCACACGGCTTCCCTCCACATCGACGTGGTGAGGGGCAAAGAAAAGATCGCAAAATGGCAGGAAGCGATGAAGACCTGCCGCATGATCATCAACATGCCTTCTTCGCAGGGCGCGATCGGCGACATTTACAACTTCAAACTCAACCCTTCGCTCACCCTCGGCTGCGGCACGTGGGGCGGTAACTCGGTTTCCGAGAACGTAGGCGTAAAACACCTTCTGAACATCAAGACATTAGCGGAGAGGAAAGAAAATATGCTTTGGCTCAGGCTTCCTGAAAAAGTTTACCACAAGAGGGGCTGCCTGCCCGTTGCCCTCGACGAACTCAAAAACGTCATGGACAAAAAGAGGGCGTTCATCGTCACCGACGAGTTCCTGTATAAAAACAACTACATCAAACCCATCACCGACAAACTGGACGAGATGGGCATCCGTTACACCTGCTTCTACAACGTCGCGCCCGATCCGAACCTCGCTTGCGCGAAGGAAGGCGCAAAACTCATGACCGAATTCCAGCCCGACGTGATCATCGCCCTCGGCGGCGGCTCCGCGATGGACGCCGGCAAGATCATGTGGGTGCTCTACGAACATCCCGAGGTGGACTTCCTCGACATGGCGATGCGCTTTATGGATATCCGCAAGAGGGTATACACTTTCCCGAAGATGGGCGAAAAGGCTTACTTCATCGCCATCCCTACCTCCGCAGGTACGGGTTCGGAAGTGACTCCGTTCGCGGTCATCACCGACGAAACGACGGGCATCAAGTATCCTTTGGCCGATTATGAGCTGTTGCCGAAGATGGCGATCGTGGATGCAGACTTTATGATGTCCATGCCGAAGGGGCTTACTTCCGCTTCCGGTATCGACGCTCTTACCCACGCGCTCGAAGCGTATGCGTCCGTCATGGCGACGCCGTATACGGACGGTCAGGCGCTCGTCGCGGCAAAACTGATCTTCGAATATCTGCCCCGTGCTTATGCAAACGGAGCGAACGATCCCGAAGCGCGCGAAAAGATGGCGGACGCTTCCTGCATGGCGGGTATCGCGTTTGCGAACGCATTCCTCGGCGTATGCCATTCCATGGCGCACAAGCTGGGCGCGTTCCATCATCTGCCGCACGGCATTGCGAACGCTCTGATGATCGACGAGGTCATCCGCTTCAACAGCGCCGAAGTTCCCACGAAGATGGGCACCTTCCCGCAGTATGCATATCCTCACACCAAGAGAAGGTATGCCGAAGTCGCGGAGTTTTTGGGCATCGGCGGCAAAGACGACGACGCCAAGGTCAAAAACCTGATCAAGGCGATCGACGAGCTGAAAGAAAAGGTCGGCATCAAAAAGACGATCAAAGATTACGGCGTGGACGAAAAGAACTTCCTCGACAGGCTCGACGAAATGTGCGAACAGGCGTTCGACGACCAGTGCACGGGCGCGAACCCCCGCTATCCGCTCATCTCCGAGATCAAGGAAATGTATCTTAAATGCTATTACGGTAAATAAGGAGGGGAAATTACCATGGCAGAAATCATTCAGAAAACAGACAAAAAAACCATTTACAGAGAGGGCAAAACGCTCGTCAAGCTGTTCAACAGCTCTTATCCGAAGTCTGACGTTTTGAACGAAGCGCTCAACACGGCGCGCGTGGAGGAAGGGACTTCTCTCAACGTGCCCGCCGTGCACGAGGTCACCAAAGTGAACGGGGAGTGGGCGATCGTCCTCGATTTCGTCGAGGGAAAGACCATGCAGCAGCTCATGGACGAGAATCCGGACAAAATGCAGCAGTATCTCGAAGAGTTTGTCGATCTGCAGGTCGAAGTTCTCACGCAGAAAGTGCCGCTCCTCACGAAGCTGAAGGACAAAATGCACCGCAAGATCTCTTCGACCAAGTTCGACAAGACGACGCGTTACGACCTGCACATTCTTTTGGACTCTCTCCCGCAGCACGATAAGCTCTGCCACGGCGACTTCAACCCCGGCAACATCATCGTCAGCCCCGACGGCAGAAAGTTCATCATCGACTGGGCGCACGCCACGCAGGGCAACGCCCGCTGCGACGCGGCGCGCACCTATCTCCTTTTCAAACTGGAGAAAAAGGACGAGATCGCCGAAGAATACCTCAAACTTTTCTGCGAAAAAACGGGCATCGCAAAACAGCTCGTGCAGAAAGCGCTCCCCATCGTTGCCGCCAGCCAGACGACGAAAGCCGTTCCCGAAGAGCAGGAATTCCTTGCCAAATGGGTCAACGTGGTGGACTACGAGTAATTTAAGCAATTCACAAAAAAGCGCCGAGCTGTCGGCGCTTTTTTTCGTGAGTTTGAGGGCTCTGCCCTCTGCGGCGCGCTTTTTGAGGGGCACGCCATATAATGCGCGCCGCATTCACCCGCCGAGGTCGCAAAAATGCGACAAATTGAGTGCGCTTATTGAAAAGCGCGGTTTTCAAACGCGCCAAAAAATATTTTAGTTCACGAAAAATGATTTGTGCCGACAAATCATTTTTCCGTGATGTGAAAGACAACCCGCCGCCCCCATTGCGCCGTGCGGGGGCGTTTTTTCGAATAGGCTTGCATTCTCTTGCGGCATATGCTATAATAATATTGCAAAGCATTATTTTCTGCGTTTCATAAAGCGAGGAAAATGCGGCATACTGTAAATAAAAACGGTGGAGAGACTTTATGCCTACAATTCTGCAATATATTCTGATCGCTCTCGCGGCGATCGTCGTGCTGTGCATCGTGCTCAAACTCTTTAAGGTCACGTTCAAAACGATCTTAAAGATCGCGATCAACGCGGTCATCGGCGTTGCGCTCATCTTTCTTTTGAACTTTATCCCCGGCGTGAATATCCCGATCGTATGGTGGTCGGCATTGGTGGCCGGTATTTTCGGCGTCGTCGGCGTTATCGTGCTTCTTATCCTTAACTTTTTCTTGTTTTAACGGTGCAAAACTTTTTGCAACGGCGGCATTTTGCGATACGGCCGCCTGCGCTTGCCGTAAGCGCGAAAGGGTCGTTTGCCGGTTCATCGGAGGATCGCCTTCCGGGATAGAAAACAAAACATAAAAAATCCGCCCGCAGAATTTCTGCGGGCGGCAATCGTTTCGGCCGTTTATTGCTGCATTTCCTCTTTGCGCGCTTTCACGATCTTTTCCGATTCGGCAAAGGGCACTTCGTCGTAGCGTTCGAGTTCCGCCACGAACCTGCCGCGCCCCTGCGTCATGCTGCGAAGATCGGTCGCATATTTTTGTATTTCCGCCTGCGGCGCTTCGGCGTTCACAACCTGCATGTCTTCCATCATGTCGATGCCGAGTATCCTGCCGCGGCGCTTGTTCATGTCGCCCATGATGTCGCCGAGGTACGATTCGGGGATGGCGATCTTCATCTTCATGATCGGCTCCAAAAGCACGGGATTGGCGTTTTTCAGGCCCTCTTTGAAAGCGAGCGCCGCCGCGAGCTTGAACGCCATTTCGGAGGAGTCCACGTCGTGATAACTGCCGTCGTACAGTACGGCGCGCAGTCCCGTCACGGGGTAACCTGCCAGCACGCCGTGGGGCAGGCATTCGACAAGCCCTTTTTCCACGGCGGGGATGTACTGTTTGGGGACGGAGCCGCCCACGACTTCTTCGGCGAATTCGAAGTCGCCGTCAAACGGCTCGAAGCGCACTTTGCAATGCCCGTACTGCCCGTGCCCGCCCGACTGTTTTTTGTGCTTGCCTTCCGCCTCGACCGTCTTGCGGATGGTCTCTTTGTAGGCGATCTTCGGCGTTTTCAAAAGGGCGGAAACGTTGAACTTCGCCTTTAATTTTTTGTTGATGACGTCAAGGTGGGTTTCGCCCTGCCCGCTGATGATCATTTCGCCCGTGTCCGCGTTTTTGCTTACGGAGAAGGAATAGTCCTCTTCCGCAAGGCGGTTGAGCCCCTGGAAAATTTTGTCCTCTTCGCCTTTCTTTTCGGCGTAGATCGCCATGGAAAGCACGGGGCGGGGGAAGTGGATGGGGTCGAATCTGAGTTTCGCGTTCTCGTCGCAGAGGGTGTCGCCCGTGTTGGTGGCGGCAAGTTTGCTCACCGCGCCGATGTCGCCCGCCGTAAGTTCGGATACCGTCTCCTGTTTTTTGCCCTTCAAAAGATATATCTGGCTGATGCGTTCGGTCTTGCCCGTTGCGGCGTTGTATACGCTGCTTCCCGCTCTGAGCGAGCCGCGGAAGACCTTCATTACGTTCATTTTGCCGACGAAGGGGTCGACGACCGTCTTGAACACCTGCGCCGCGAACGGCCCGTCCTCCGTGCAGGTCACCTCGATCATGTCGTCTTTTTCCACGCCCGAAGCGAGCATTTCGCGCCGTTCTTCCGCGCTGGGCATGTATTTCACGATCTCGTCCATAAGGTTGATGATGCCGCGGTTTTGCAGCGCCGAGCCCGCCATGACGGGGATCGTGTTCACGTTGTAAATGCCTTTGCGGATGCCGTGTATGGTCTCGTCTTTGGAAAGGGAACCCTCCTCAAAGTATTTGTCGAGCAGTGCTTCGTCGTTTTCCGCGGCCGTTTCCATAAGGTTTGCCTGCATTTCGGCGAGCGTGCCTTTGAGATCTTCGGGAATGGGAATGGACTTTTTCTGCGCCTCGTCCGCGAAGCGGTAGCAAGTCTCTTTGAGCGCGTTCACGTACCCGACCATCTTGTTTCCTTCCATGATCGGGATCTGGATGGGCGCGATTTTGCCCGCGTATTTTTCGGTCAGCGCCGCAACCGTGCCTTTATAGTCCGCGTTTTCCTTGTCTACGCCGTTGATGAAGATGACCATGGGGATCTTTGCTTTCAGGCAGGTATCGATGCTCTTTTCCGTTCCGACCGAAAGCGTGCCCGAAGCGCTCGTCACGATGAGCGCGCCGCCCGCGGCGCGAAGCGCTTCGTTGCGTTCCCCTTCAAAATCGTAAAACCCGGGAACGTCGAGGAGGTTGAGTTTTACCCCGTCCCACATGGTGTACGCCATGGAGAGGGAAATGGACATCTTTCTCGCGATCTCCTGTTCGTCGTAGTCGGTCACCGTGTTGCCTTCGGTCACTTTGCCGAGGCGGTCTGTCGAGCCGCCGTTGAAGAGGATCGCCTCGCAGACGGATGTCTTTCCCTCGCCGCTGTGCCCGATGATCGCAATATTCCGGATGTCTTTCGCCTTGATGCTCATAATTTTGTACTCCCTTATCTGCGGGCGGAAATTTGCAAAATGCCCGCTTCCCATTTATTATATAATAAAACTCGCGCCTTTTCAATAGGTATTTGAAAATTTTTCGCAAAAAATGAAAATTTATGCGCTTTTGCTTGTCTGCAAAGCCTTTGCGGGCTATAATATAGGGCGGGAGCAATGTACCATGGAACAGACGTTTATCCGAGAGATCGCCCTGATCGGCGAGGAAAATTTTAAAAAACTCCGGCGCGCGCGCGTGGCGGTGTTCGGCATCGGCGGCGTCGGCTCGTATGCGGCGGAGGCGCTCGTGCGCGCGGGGATAGGGGCATTGACCTTTATAGACGGCGATGCCGTCGCGGAGAGCAATCTGAATCGCCAACTCATCGCGCTGCGTTCCACGTTGGGCAAAAACAAGGCGCTCGTCATGAAGGAGCGCGCCGCCGACATTGCGCCCGAATGCGCCTGCGAGGCGGTCGAGCGCTTTTACGGCGAAGAGACGGCGGACATGTTCGACCTGTCCCGCTATGATTATATTGCCGACTGCATCGACAGCGTAAAGAGCAAGATCCTGCTCATTTCCCGCGCGCGGGCGGCGGGCGTGCCCGTCATTTCCTGCATGGGGGCGGGGAACAAAACGGACGGCGGAGCGTTTAAGGTTGCGGATATCGAAAAGACTCGCGAATGCCCCTTGGCGAAGATCGTCCGCCGCGAGCTGAAAAAGGCGTGCGTTTCGGGCGTAAAGGCGGTATATTCGGAAGAAAAGCCGCTCGTACCCGACAGAAACGGCGCGCGGGATGGGGAAAAATTTATCGGCAGCATTTCCTTTGTGCCTTCGGCGGCGGGCCTGCTGCTCGCAGGGGAGATCGTGAAGGATATTATCAAAAAATAAAATACGGACAAACCAAAATCGCCGCCGCAGAATTTTTGCGGCGGCGATTTCCGTATTAAATCGATTTTGATCGGCTGTTGCGTCAGAATATCCCGCTGCCGTCCTCGATGTCGCCTTCGGGGGCGAGGAGCTTTAAATTGCCCTCTTTGTCTTCGGCGCAGAGGATCATCCCTTCGCTCACGATGCCGCGCAGTTTTGCGGGTTTGAGGTTGGTGATCATCACGACTTTTTTGCCGACCATCTCTTCGGGCGAATAGAATTTTGCGATGCCGCTCACCACCGTGCGCGTCTCGTCGCCGATTTTTACCGTGCTTTTGAGCAGTTTGTCGCTCTTTTCCACCTTTTCGCAGGCGATCACCTTGGCGATCTGCATTTTTACCTTGGCGAAGTCGTCGATCGCGATCTCGGCGGGGTATTCGGGCTCGTGCGCCTTTTTCTGCCCGGGCTTTTTCTCTTCCTTCTTCGGCTCGTTCGCGGCGTGCATGGCGTCGTAGGCGGCCTCTACGTCTTTATAATTGCGGCGGGCAAAGAGGTGCTCTTCCGCGGGGGAAACCTTCGTGCCGTTTTTGATCAGCCCGAATTTGCCGAGAGAATCGTATGCGCGCAGGGGGCAGTTGAATTGCTTTGCGATTTTTTCCGCCGTATCGGGCAGGAAGGGCTGCAAGAGGGACGCGGCGATCATGATGCTTTCCGAAAGGTTGTACAAAACGGTGGAAAGGCGGCTCTTTTTCGCCTCGTCTTTGGCGAGTATCCAGGGGGCGGTCTCGTCGATGTATTTATTGCAGCGGCGCAGGAAGGAGAATATCTCTCCGAGCGCGTCGGAAATTTTGAATTCGTCCGTCTTCGCGGCGACTTTCGCGTACAGGCCTTCCGCCATGGCGCGCAGATCCCCGTCCACGGGTTCGGCTTCGCCCTTGTCGCAAAGCTCGCCCCCGAAGTATTTCAAACTCATCGCCGCCGTGCGCGAAACGAGGTTGCCCAAATTGTTGGCAAGATCCGAATTTACCCGTTCGGTGATGAGCTCCCAGGTGATGTTGCCGTCGTTATCGAATGGCATGTCGTTTAAAACGAAGTAGCGCACCGCGTCCACGCCGAAAATTTTGACGAGTTCGTCCGCATAAATAACGTTCCCGCGCGATTTGCTCATCTTGCTCCCGTCCATCAGGAGCCACGGGTGCCCGAAAACCTTTTTGGGCAGGGGAAGCCCGAGCGCCATCAGAAAGATCGGCCAATAAATGGTGTGGAAGCGTATGATGTCTTTCCCGATCACGTGCACGTCCGCGGGCCAATATTTTTTAAAGAGCGCGTCGGAATTCCCGTCCGCGTCGTATCCGAGCCCCGTGATGTAGTTTGTAAGCGCGTCCAGCCAGACGTATACGACGTGCCCGTCGTCAAAGTCTACGGGGATGCCCCATTTGAACGAGGTGCGCGAAACGCAAAGATCCTGTAAGCCCGGCTTTAAAAAGTTGTTCACCATCTCGTTCTTGCGGGATACGGGGGTGATGAACTCGGGGTGCTCGTCGTAATATTGCATCAGGCGGTCGGCGTATTTGCTCATTTTAAAGAAGTACGCCTCTTCCTTCGCGGGCTTTACCTCCCTGCCGCAGTCGGGGCATTTGCCGTCCACAAGCTGCGAGGGCGTCCAGAACGATTCGCAGGGCGTGCAGTACATGCCTTCGTAAGCGCCCTTATAAATATCTCCCTGTTCGTACAGTTTTTTGAAAATTTTCTGCACCTGTTTTTCGTGGTATTCGTCGGTGGTGCGGATAAACTTGTCGTAGGAAATGTTCATCAAGTCCCAGATGCCCTTGATCTGCGCCGCAACGCCGTCCACGAACTGTTTGGGCGTCGTGCCCGCGGCGGCGGCCTTTTCCTCAATTTTCTGCCCGTGTTCGTCCGTGCCCGTCTGAAAACGCACGTCGTAGCCCTGGTTGCGTTTAAAGCGCGCGATGGCGTCCGTCAGCACGATCTCGTACGTGTTGCCGATGTGCGGCTTGCCCGAAGTATAGGCGATCGCCGTGGTGATGTAGTAGGGTGTTTTCTCTTTCATACCTGCCTGCCTTTTGCCGCGCCGTGCGGCGGTGCTTACTGAATTGTAAATATTTACAAACATTATAACGCATTTTCCGCCGATTGTAAACAAAAAAGCGCGCCGCATTCGGCGCGCCCGAGAAACATATTTAAAAAGAAAGAGGAAAGCGTCCCGCGAACGGGCGTTTTGCCGCTTTAATATTTTTCCTCGTAAAATGCGTTGTTGATGTAATCGGCGTCGAAAAATTCAGACAAGGTGATGCCGATCGCGTCGCATAAAAGTTTTAATGTCGTAATCCTCGGGAAGCCCGATGTTTTGTTAGTAATGCCGTATATCGTCGAAGGTGTAATGCCCGCTTTGATGCTCCATCGCGGAATCGTAATGTTGTGCTTTTCGGAAAGTTCGTAAATTCTTTTTATCAGTGCGTCGAGAAGATCCATGATTTTCCCCGAATTTTTTGATAAGAATATTATAGACATTTTATCTTAAAAAATCTTCCTGAAAATAAGAATTGAAAATAAGTACTAATATCCGTATTTTGCTTGACAAACGGAACGCAAAGTGTTAGTCTCTTTATAAACCGAACGCATTCAGTATACGGGGTCTTGTATACCCGACACACCAATGTGATTCCGATTCGGCATTGTTCGGTTGCGGGGGATAAGCGGACGCGAGCCGTCGGCTTGTATCTCCTTTTCGGCCAAACCGCCGCCCCGTTCGGGGCGGCGGTTTGGCGTTTTCGCGTGCAAAATCTTTGCGGCGGTTCTTATTTTGCCGCCGCGCGCATAAGATACCCCGAAAAGGGGACAAGTTTATGAACGTTTTATTTGCGCTGGTCTTTCTCGTATCCTCGGCGGCGGTGCTTTTGTTTTCGCCCGAATCCTTTCTGCCCGCGCTGCTTTCGGGCGCGGAGAGCGCCTTGAAACTGGGGGTGACGCTCGCCGCCGTGTACACCGTGTGGCTGGGCTTTTTAAAGATCGCGGAGGACGCAAAACTCACGCGCGCGCTCGCAAAGGGGTTAAAGCCCGTCACTTCCCGGCTGTTTCGGGTAAAGGACGAGGAAACGCTCGGGCACATCGCGGTGAACATGTCGGCAAATCTTCTGGGCATGGGCGGCGCGGCGACCCCCGCGGGCATTTCCGCCATGCGCCGCATGGAGAAATCGGAAAATAAAAATTACGCGCAGGCGATGCTCTTTGTCGTAAATTGCGCGGGGCTGCAGCTTTTGCCCGTCACCGTCGTTTCTTTGCGCGAAAAGTTCGGCTCTGCTTCCTCGTACGACGTCATTTTGCCCGTCATGCTCGCGTCCCTTTTCGCCCTCGTTCTGGGTGCGGCGCTCGTGCGCATTTTTTGCGGAGCAAAGAAAAAGAGATGACGGCGTTCGTCTACATCCTGCCCGCACTGTTTTTTATAGCGATCCTCATCGCGGCGGTGCGCAGGGTCAAAGTGTACGACAGCTTTGCCGAGGGCATAAAGGGGGCGGTGCCGCTCGTCTTGTCCCTCTTTCCGTACATCGCCGCCATACTTATTTTGTCCTCCCTGTTCGAGGCGAGCGGGCTTTCTTCCGCATTGGAAAAGGCGCTTTCGCCCGCCTTCGAATTTTTGGGTATCCCGCCCGAAATATCGCGGCTGGTGCTCATCAAGCCCTTTTCGGGCAGCGGCTCGGCGGCGGTGCTGTCGGAAATTTTTGCCGAATACGGCGCGGACTCGTACATCGCCCGCTGCGCGAGCGTCGTGTATGCCTCGGGGGAGACGGTTTTTTATATGTCAGCCGTGTATTTCGCGGGGCAGAAAAAAAAGACGCCCGCGCTCCCCGTCTTCATTGCGCTCGCGTCGAATTTTGTCGCCGTTATTTTCGGCTGCCTGCTCTGCCGCATTTTATGAAAGCGCTTAAAAAATGTTAATTGCTTACATATTTGCCGAAATATGCCGAAAAAAGGCGAAAAAGTGTGAATTTCTAACAAAAATCGTTCCAAAAAATAATTTAAAAAAATTTTTAAAAAATAAAAAAAATTTGCTTTACTTTTTTCCGCGTATCGAATATAATATGCGTGTAATCAAACGAAAGACGCAAGGGCTTCCGCTTGGTTACCTTAAATAGCTCATCATTTTCCCCCTTATCATATATGGATCGGGCGCAGAACCGCAAGGCTCTGCGCCTGATTCATTTTTTGTTTGTCCGCCGGTATTTGCTTGCGGCAGAGCGTGGGCGGTGCGGAGTGCGCGCGTGTCTGCGGAGTGCGCGGCTTGCCGCCCGATTTTGGGAACGCGCGCCGCCTGTTCGCGCGGCGCGGCGCTTGCGCGGCTTGCCTGCATGGCAGCGGTCAGAAATGTTTCCGTTTTCGGAAGTTTCGTAAAAAGCGCCTGTTTGACGCGCGTGCGGCCTTTTTCATCGGATTTTGTAAAACGGGGCGCATGATTTGTTTGTTGAGATCTGTTATCGGAATAAATCTGACATAGACGGTAGAAAAAAGGGCATAATAAATATGGCGGGCAGCATAAGCCGAGGCGAAGCATTCGGCTAAAAATTCAGCCGCTGCCTGAAAGTAAGGAGAAGCAAAATGAAAAAGTTGGTAACCTTTGCATTGTCTGCCGCTTGCGTTTGCGGGCTTGCGCTGGGCATTGCCGCCTGCGGAGACGATAACGACGATGCGCATACGCACAAACTTATGAAAGTTGACGCCGCAAGCGCGACATTTTTTGAGAACGGCAACAGCGAATATTATACCTGCGACTGCGGAAAATATTTTTCCGACAGCGAAGGCAAAAACGAGATACGCAAAGATTCCTGGGTGATCGCCGCCGTCGGTACGACGGCCGACGCGTTCGACGCGTTCACCGTCTATAATTCGGCGAGTACGAAGGGTTCGAAGGGAATCGTCTGCGGCCTCGATACGGGCGCGAACGCGGGGCCTGCCACCTATTTCGGCGAAGAGGACAAAAACCTCGAATGGGACGGCGGCAAAACGACGATCGGCTTCATGCTCGACCTTTCCGCGCTCGAAGAGAACGACTTTACGATCTGGGTGCTTTCGTTCAATAAGCAGGAAGAGGGCGAGTATGTGCATAGCGGTACACACGAACTCCGCATCGGCATCGCAAAAACGGAGACCGGGTTTGTCGCAAATATGCTTGCCGGAGTGGGATTTGACGAAACGGCCGACCTCGCACAGATCGTAGACGGCGGGAAAGCGTTCACCGAAGACGACATTGCCGTAACTTTTGAAATGTCATATGACAAAAGCGACAGTAATATGACGTACACGCTGACGGTCGCCGGGCAGGAATTCAGCGGTTCGACGGTTTTTGAAGCGCAACTTACAGGCTTCCGCTCCCTGTGGAACGCGTATTTGAACAAGGACGGCGTAGAGGCGTATAACTTTACAAGAGTATAAAAAACGGAAGGCTCCCCGCTAGGCATGCGGGGAGCCTTTTCAGTATAAAGAGGAACTGCAACGCGGTTCCTCTTTTGCGTTTTAAGGTGAGCCGTACATTTACAGCCGCGGCACTTCTTCCCCTCCGCCGAATATATGCTGCGCGATCTTTACGTCGGCGTTGGCGTCTTTGCAGTACCAGTCCGCGCCGATCTTTTTTGCGTAATCGGCATTCAGCACCGCCCCGCCGACCATCACGCGGCATGCGGGGCATTCTTTGCGCAAAAGCCGTATCGTCTCTTCCATGTTCGCGACGGTCGTCGTCATCAGCGCGGAAAGCCCGCAAAGTTTTATATCCTGCTCGCGGCAGACGCGCACGATCTCTTCGGGCGGCACGTTTTTGCCCAGATCGATGACTTTGTATCCGTAATTTTCCAGCACGGTCTTTACGATGTTTTTGCCGATGTCGTGGATGTCGCCCTTGACGGTCGCCAGAACGATCTTGCCCTTTTCCGCGCCCGCGTTTCCGCCGAGGCGCTTTTTTACTTCGTCGAAGCACAGTTTCGCGCTCTCCGCCGCCGAAATGAGCTGGGGCAGGAAGAGCACGCCCTTTTCGTAACCGTCGCCCACGGCGTTGAGCGCGGGGATGAGGTAATCGTCTATGAGGGAAAGGGGAGAGACCGTTTCCAGAAGTTCGCGCGCGCGGTCTGCCGCCTCGGGCAGCCCCTTTGCGATGCAGTAAAAGATGTCTCCGCTCTTCGCTTGCGCGGAAGCGGCGCCCTTTGCGCCCGTCACGCTCGTCTGTACGGTCACGGCGCCGTACTTTTCGGTGTAGGCGGCGCAGTTTTTGTCTTTGCCGGTCAGGGCGTTGAACGCCGCCACAGCCTGCATGTTTTCGGGAATGTTGGGGTTGATGATGGGGAGATCCAGTCCCGCGAACATCGCGCCGGTCAGAAAGGCTGTGTTTATGATCTGGCGGTTCGGAAGCCCGAAGGAGATGTTGCTCACGCCGAGCACCGTCTTTACGCGGTGTTTTTTCTTGATTTGCCGTATCGCTTCCAGCGTCCGGCATGCCTGCGCCTGTTCCGCGCTCACGGTAAGCGTAAGGCAGTCGATGTACACGTCCTCTTCGGGGATGCCGTACTCTTGCGCGCGGGCGATGATCTTTTCCGCGATCTTTACGCGCTCCTTTGCCGTTTTGGGGATGCCGCGCTCGTCCATCGTCAGCCCCACGACCGCCGCGCCGTACTTCGCCGCGAGGGGAAGGATGGCATCGAGCACCTTGTCTTCGCCGTTCACAGAGTTTACGACGGCTTTGCCCGTGTACGCGCGCAGGGCGGCTTCGATCGCGTCGGGCTTTCCGCAGTCTATCTGCAAAGGCAGGTCGCACACCGCCTGCACGTGCTTTACGAGTTTGGTCAGAACCGCCTTTTCGTCCAGTTCGGGAAGCCCCGCGTTCACGTCGAGTATGTCCGCGCCCGCGTCCGCCTGTTCGAGCGCCTGCTGGGTGACGTAGCCGTAATTGCCCTCGTAAAGCGCCGCCTTCATCGCCTTTTTGCCCGTCGGGTTGATGCGTTCGCCGATGACGCGCACGCCGTCTATTTCCACCGTTTTCGTCGCCGAACAGACGGCGGAGCGGCGTTTATAGGGGGAAGGCGCGGGCTTTGCGGCATCTGCCAGGGTGCGCAGTTTTTTGATGTATTCGGGCGTCGTGCCGCAGCACCCGCCGATGACGCGCACGCCCATGCCGAGCATTTCTTTATACACTTGCGCAAATTCGTCCGCGCTCACGCTGTAGTCGGAGTTTTCGTCGGGCAGCCCCGCGTTCGCCTGCACGATGACGGGCTTTTGCGTGTTTTCGAGAATGGTCTTTACGGCGGGCAAAAGCTGTTTCGGCCCGAGCGAACAGTTCACGCCCACCGCGTCCGCGAGGGGAGAGGCGGTCATGGCAAAGCAGTCGGCGGCGCACCCCGTGAACGTCCTGCCGTTTTGCTCGAAGGTCATCGAACAGATCACGGGCAGACCGGTGTTTTCGCGCGCCGCGAGCAGGGCCGCTTTGAGTTCTGCAAGGTCTGTCATCGTCTCGATGAGGATGAGGTCGGCGCCCTTGCCCGCCCGCATCTGCCGCGCGAAAATTTCGTACGCCTCGTCAAAGGTCAGGCTTCCGATCGGTTCCAAAAGCTGTCCGATCGGCCCGACGTCGAGGGCGACGAATTTATTGCCTGCCGCCCGCCGCGCGATGTCCACCGCGGCCTTTATAAGGTTTTCGGAAAGCTCCCTGCCGCCCGCCTTTTTTTCGTTCGCGCCGAAGGTGTTCGCCGTGATCACGTCCGCGCCCGCTCCGGCGTATTCGCGGTGGATCTCTTCGATGAGTTCGGGGCGCTGTATGTTCAGAAGTTCCGGCACGGTACCGATCTCGATGCCGTATTCCTTCGCCTTTTTTTGCAGCATCGTGCCGAACGCGCCGTCGAACACGACGATGTTTTCTTTCAAATACGATAAAAAGTCCATGGTTCACCCCTCCCGCCGGAATGCGCAGTCTCTTTTGGCGCACCCGCCGCATTTGTGCCCGCATCCGCCTCCCTGCGGCTTTTCGGACGCGGGTTCGTCCGTGATCCCCGCGATCGCGGTGATCGATTTTCTCGGCGTGAGCAGAAAGCTCTCGTCGCAGCAGAGCCCGATGCGGGTGTCCGTTTTGAGTATTTTACAGATGTCCTTCTGCGCTTCGAGGGGAAAATCGCCGTACCCGCACGAAAAGCGGGGGGTCAGCCTGCGCCCGCAGCTCTTTTCGAGGTCGCCGCAGATGTCGTCGGCATAACTTTCCACGGCGCAGGAGGCGGCGGTGTCGAACAAGAGCGCTTCGTTTTCGCTTTTTGCCGAAAGGCGCATGAGTTCCCTCTCCGCCCCGACGCCTATGGTCATCGCCATAAGGTATACTTCGCGGCAGCCGGAAAGGTGCTTTTTGATGTCCTCGCCTTCGAGGCGAAAGCCCGTGTTGCCGAGGGTAAAGTTCTCGTTCAGCGCAAGGCGAACCGCTACCGAGCGCGGCTCTGCCGCGGCCAGGCACCGCTTTGCCGCCTCGTCCAGTTTGTTTTGCAGCGTTTCGTCTATCTCCTGCCCTTTCCAGCCGAGGTAGCGCAAAAGTTCGTTTTTTTGTATTTCCATAATGCAGAACCCAAAGGAACGGGGGTTATCCGTTCACTTCGTTTAATATGTGCTTTACGCTTTCCGTAATGCGTTCGGCGACGTACGCATTGTTCATTACGTACAGGTGTATGCCCGAAACGCCCGCCGATAAAAGGTCTGCGATCTGCGAAACGGCGTAGGCGATGCCCGCCTCCATGAGCGCTTCGGGTTTATCGTAAAAGCGGGAGATCATGCGGGAAATGCCCGCGGGGATCTTCGCGCCCGAAAGGGCGATCGTCCTGTCCACGTGCGATTTTTTGACGAGCGGCATGATGCCCGCCTGCACGGGCACGTCGATGCCCGCGAGCGAGAGCATGTCGCGGAAGCGGAAAAAGTCCTCGTTGTCGTAAAAGAGCTGTGTGTTGAGGTGCGTGACCCCCGCGTCCACCTTCTTTTTGAGGTTGCGTATGTCGGTGAGGATGTCCGGGCTTTCCGGATGTCCTTCGGGGTAACACGCCCCCGCGATGTCGAATTTACCCCCGCCCCAGCGGTCGATAAAGGAGACGAGGTCGGACGCGTGGCGGAAGTCCTCCGATTCCTTCGCGCCTTCCACGCGGTCGCCGCGCAGCGCCAACACGTTGGATATGCCGAGCGAGGAAAGCTCCGAGAGCGTGCGGGATATGTCCGCTTCCGACGAATTGATGCAGGTCACGTGCGCGAGCGGTTCCACGCCGCAGTCTTTTACGAGTTTCGCGATCTCCGCGGTGCGCGCATTGCCCGTGCCGCCCGCGCTGCAGGTCACGGAAATGTAATCGGGGCCGAGCGCCGCGAGTTTTTCCACCGTGCCCGCCACGGCGGCAACGTCCGCCGTCGGTTTGGGCGGAAAGATCTCGAACGACCAGAGGCAGTTTTTCTTTTTGAATAAATCGGATATGCGCATTTTGTTTTCTCCTCCCGCAGTGCGGCGGGACGCTTCATGGGAATATTATACTAAATTTGTCGAAAATGCGCAATCGAATCGGGCGGGCAAAAAAATTGCGTTCTTAAAGGAAACATTCCGGCATAAATTAGAATATATCTCAAAGCGGAGGAAGGTTCTTATGAGCGAAAGCATCGACTACGCGGAAATGCTCGAAATACCCGTAAACACTCTCAACGTGGTAAAAAAGAAGGGCAGAAAGAAGAAGGACGACGATTTGAAAAGCCGCGCCGTCAGAGAAGTCAACGAACGCATGGAAGAGGAAGCGCGCCGCGCGGATGCGGACGCCTTGGCAAACGGCGCGGGTGCGGGGGAGAACGGGGCGGTTTCCCCCGAAGCGGAGGAGCGCGTGGCGGGCAGCGAGGACGTGACCGATTACGTTTCCGACGCGGAAGAAAAGCCGAAAAAGAAATTTTTCGACAGCCGCGTGCTCATCGCGGAATTCGCCGCGGTGTGCGCTTTGGTCGCGCTGATCCTGCTCACGAACATCTTCATGCCCAACAGCGCGATCAACACCTTTTTCGCGGGGCTTACGGGGACGGAAGAGGCGGTTTATGAGGACGACCGCTCCTATGCCGAACTCACCCTCGGCGCGGTCGCGCCCGACGGCATCGAATGCAGCGTTGCGGACGGCGTGCTCACCTTTACGGGGGAATGCAGCGTTTACGCGCCTTACGGCGGCACGGTGCAGAGCGTTGCCGAAACGGACGGCGTTTATACGATCGAAATCGAGCACACGACTTCGTTCACTTCCGTCATTACGGGGCTTTCCGCCGCATACTGGGCGGCGGGCGATACCGTGTATGCCACGATCCCCGTCGGGTACAGCGACGGTTCCGCGGCGGTCAGCGTCCGCCTGTACGACGCCGGATCGCTCATCAGTTCGTATTCGGTGAACGAGGAAAACGATATTGTCTGGAACGTGTAAGCGTTTTTTCGGAAAATTGAAAGGGCGGATGCGCTTTGCGGTTCATCCGCTCTTTCTTTTGTTCGGCGTATGGTACGCGTTTTCGGGCAGGCTGTTTTTGTTTCTCGTCTCCACGCTCGTCGCCCTCATGCACGAATGCGGGCACGCATTCGCGGCGGCGCGCGTGGGGTATCGGCTGGATAAGATCGTTCTGATGCCCTACGGCGCGCTCATTTCGGGCGACATCGAGGGCATCGGGCTGAAAGACGAGATCAAAGTCACCCTCGCGGGGCCGCTCGTCAACGCGGCGACGGCCGTGCTGTTCGTCGCGCTGTGGTGGTTTTTCCCCGAAACGTATGCGTATACGGACGTTGCCGCCTATGCGAGCGCGGCGATCGCCCTGGTCAACCTCATCCCCGCATATCCCCTCGACGGCGGCAGGATATTGTACTGCGCCGCCGCGGCGAAAAAAGGGGAAAAGTTTGCCCGCCGCCTGGCGCGCGGGGCGGGGCTCGTTTTTGCCGCCGCAATGCTCGCGCTGTTCGTGTACGGCTGTATCTGCGCCGCGGTCAACCTGACCGTGCTGTTTTTCGCCGCCTTTCTCTTTGCGGGCGCGCGGGGCGGGAAGGGATGCGAATACCTTCGTATCCGCGCCGATTACGCGCGGGAGATGAAAAAGGGGATGGAAGTGAGGCGCATCGCCGTCAGGGAGGACTGCACGTTCAAAAGACTGTTTTCCCTGCTCGAACGGGGAAAATACGCCGAATTTATCGTGTACGATGCGGAGGGGGAATATTTGGGCGAACTTTCCGAGGAAGAGTTTTGCGCCCTCGCCGAAAATGCGGGCATTTATGAACCCATAGGGGAATATCTCGCTTTCAAATAATGTATATTTTTGCTCTTTTTTGAACTTTCGCTTGCAAAGCGGGCTTTTCTATGTTAAAATTAAAGATAAGGAATATCGAACCGCGTAATTTTTTTGCAGCCGCGCGCGGAACGTTCCGCGCGCGGCTCGGCAAGGTTTATAGATCATGCAGAAGAATATGTACTTTGACTACTTCGGGGGCGACTGCTTTGCCGCCGTCACCGAAGGGGACAAGCTCGTCGAATTTCACCTCGATTCGGCGGGCGCTTCCGACATTTCCGGAAACGTCTACAAAGGGCGGGTCGTAAACGTTCTCGAAGGCATGCAGGCGGCTTTCGTCAGCTTCGGCCAGGCGAAAAACGGCTATCTTGCCGCGGGCGACATTCCCGCCGCGGACGCGGTCGTAACGGGCGACGTTTCGGCGCATCTCAGCGTAAAAGTGGGCGACGAGATCATGGTGCAGGTCTTGAAATCTCCGATCGGCACGAAGGGGGCGCGGCTCACGATGAACCTGTCTTTCGTGGGCAAACACCTCATTTATCTGCCGGGAACGCCGTTTTTGGGCGTTTCCCGCAAGATCGCGGACGAAGGGGAGCGCGCGCAGCTTATGGCCCTGGCGGAAAAACTGCGCTTTGCGGGCGACGGGCTCATCATGCGCACGAACGCGCCGCATGCCGATCTGAAAACGCTGAAAACGGAAGCGAAATACCTGCGAGGGCTTTACGTCAACGCGCAGGAAGCGTATAAAGAAGCGTCGGTCGGGGATATCGTCCACCGCGATGCGGACGTGCACGTCCGCCTTCTGCGGGATTTCGACATTTCGGATATCGATAAAATTTATATCGGATCGGAAACGGTTTACCGCCGCGTTTACTCCTTGATGAAGCAGATCGGGATGCGCGGGAAAGCGGTATTGTATAACGGCGAACGTGAGATGTTCGACTTTTTCGGCATCGAACAGCAGGTGCGGGAGATCCTGAGCCCGCGCGTCGAGCTGAAAAACGGCGCCTATCTCATCTTCGACAAGACGGAGGCGCTCACCGTCATCGACGTGAATACGGGCAAATTCATCGGCAATACGGACAATCTCGAAGACACCGTTTTCGAAACCAATCTGCTCGCCGCAAAGGAGGTGGCGCGGCAGGCCCGCCTGCGGAATCTCGGCGGCATCGCCGTCGTCGATTTTATCGATATGGAAAAACCCGAGCATCGGGCCGCCGTTGTAGACGCTTTGCGCGAAGCGCTCAAAGAAGACCGCGCAAAGTGCAACGTTTCCGAAACGAGCGGGCTGGGGCTTGTGCAGTTCACGCGGAAAAAATCCAAAGACGACAACACCGTCATGCTGTCCAAACCCTGCCCGTACTGCAAAGGGGCGGGCACGGTGCTTTCGGATTCGTATATCGCGTTCAAGATCAAGATCGCGCTGAAAAACTGCTTTGCGGACGGGTACGAAAACGCGGTCGTCGAACTGAACGCGGGCATTTTCGCGCAGATCTTGTCCAAAAGGATGTTTTCCCATACCCTGAAACACAGCTGGAAGGACAAGCGCGTTTACATGATCCCGCACCGAACCTATCACGAAGAATATTTCACCGTGCGGGGGGATAACAGCAACGTTTTGCATCTGCCGGATACGGCAAAATTGCTATATTGAACGGTCGGGCAATGCAAAAACGCATTGCCTTTTCGTTTTGAGAGGAAGAAAGATGCGCTGCTATATTCAAAAATACCGTTCCCCGTTCGGCGGTATCACGCTCGCGGGCGACGGAGAAACGATCGCGGGGCTCTGGTTCGACGGGCAGAAGTATTACGCCGAAAATTTGCCCGAAGAGCGCGAAGAAAAGGACGCGCCCGTTTTTGCGCGGGCGCGTGAATGGCTGGACGTTTATTTTTCGGGCAAAGAACCGTCTTTTACGCCGCCGCTGTCATCGGAGGGCGTTTCCCCGTTCCGCAAAAGGGTGCGGAAGATCTTGCTCGAAATACCGTACGGCCGTACCGCGACTTACGGAGAGATCGCCGCGCGCATCGCGCGGGAAACGGGCAAAAGGGTCTCCGCGCAGGCCGTCGGCGGCGCGGTGGGGCACAACGCCGTCTCGCTGATCGTTCCCTGCCACCGCGTGGTCGGCGCGAACGGCAGCCTCACGGGCTATGCGGGCGGCACGGACAAAAAAATCGCGCTCCTCAAACTCGAAGGAGCGGATGTTTCGGGGCTGTTCGTCCCGAAAAGGGGGACGGCGCTTTGACGAATATATAAAAGCGCCCGTTTCCGCGATACGCGGAAACGGGCGCTGTATCAGTAATCCGTTCTTCCCAAAAGATAATCGGCGGAGACCTGAAAATAATCGCAGATCTTGACGATCATCGCTATATTGGGTTCGATCAGTTCCTTTTCGTACCGGCTGATCGATTGCTGATTCGTGCCGAGATCAAGGGCCAGCTGCGCCTGGCTCAAATGATATGTTTCGCGCAGTTCTTTGAGGCGCTCGCCGTACATCTCTTCACCCCCTGATCGGATAATACACAATAATTGAGTATTACGCTTGGCAAACACAAAAATTGTGTTGTACTATTATAGGGAAATTCGGGGGTAATCAAACGGAGAAAGCGGATGTTTCAGGAAATCATTGAAAAATTGTGTCCCGAAAAGAACAGGCAGGCGATCCGTTCACGGCTTTCCGATCTCCGGGGCGGCGTTTACGCTTCCTGCGGGGATATCGAAGGGCTGTTCGCGCAATATCAGGATGTATGGGGCAAGAGGGAAGAGGATCAAAAAAATTATGCCTTTGCCGCGCTCAACGACGGCATAGCACGCGGGGTGGAGTTGGGGAAAGGATTGCGGTCTTATGCCGACAGAGTGCGCGACTGCGCAAAAGAAGGAAAATAAGGAGCCGCTTCGTTCCGCTTCGGGCGGAAAAACGGCTCAAAATCGCATACTTACAGAAAGAGAGGAAGGGTGAACCCCCGCCTCTCTTTCCGTAAGTTCTATTATCGCAATGCGACCCCATAGGGCCGCGGATAAAAATTGGCAAAGCCTCGGTTGCGTTACTATTTTGCGTTCACGCCGTCAGGCGTAAAGATGTAGATGTCCCGTTCGAGTTCCGCCATGCCCCCGCCGAGGGCGTAGATCGCGCCGCTCAGAATATCTTTCACGCGCGAAGCCGTACCCGCGCTCAGTTCGTTCATGTAAACGATGACGATGAGCTTGTCTTTCAGGCGGTCTATGATCTCTTCCACGTCCGCAAAGGAGCGGGGATGCCGCAGCTGCATCGGCTGTGCGCCCGCAGGCTTTTCGAACGGCTTTTTTTCGGGCAGTTCCGCCTCTCCCGGTATATGACGGCGGCGGATGTTGCCGTCGTCTTTTTCTTTGAAAAAATCGAAAAGACTCATAATCCCCCGAGCGTAAGGCGATCCCCCTTTTTGCCGCGGCAAATGATATAATTTATTTTATCATAAAATTCGCTTTCGCACAAGCATATTGAAGTGAAATTTTTGCGTGGCGCGTTTTCGGCGCGCTCAAGCGTTTTCGGCGGCGGGGTAGCGGCGCGGGCCGAACAGCGAAGTGCCGAGGCGTATCATGTTGCTGCCGTTTTCCACGCACAGCCGCCAGTCGCCGCTCATGCCCATTGAAAGATATTTGATGTTTTCGTCTTTTTCCCGAAGTTTTTCGAACAAAGCGCGCATTTTTTTGCAGAGGGCGTTCAGGAGCGCCGTATCGTCCGAAAGGGGAAGCATCGCCATTACGCCGCGTATGCGCAGGTTGGGATATGCGCGCAGTTTTTCGTAAGCGTTTTCGGCATTTTCGGGCTCGAACCCGCTCTTGGAAAGTTCGCTGCCGATGTTTACTTCGATCAGGCAGTCCGCCGTCCAGTTTGCCTTTTCGGCGCGCTTTTGCAGCTCGTCCGCAAGTTCGGTGCGGTCGAGCGAGTGGATGAGGTAGGTTTTGCCGATCAGGTATTTGACTTTATTCGTCTGCAAATGCCCGATGAAGTGGCGGTTCGCCCCGTGCACGGCGTCGAATTTTTGGGTAAATTCCTGCACCTTGTTTTCGCCTATGTCGCAAACGCCCGCTTTTATCGCCTCGTTGATTTCGTCGGGCGTGCGCGTTTTCGTCGCGGCGACGAGGGTTATTTTTTCCCCGAAGGGGTTTCCGCCCGCAATTTCCGCGAGCGCTTTTTTTACGTTTTCGGTAATCATGTTGCCGCCTCGGTTTCTTTTTCCGCCATTATTATACCGCGGCGCAAAAAATCTGTCAACCGCGCGAAGCGCCGCCGTGTTTTTTATATAAAATGCTTTAATTTTTCCAATTCGTGAAGATATTCTGTTTTATTGAAATGATATGATAATTTGTAGTCGAAATTCATTTGATTGTGTGTAATTTGCGTCCAATAAACACAGCGTTCGTCTACGGTTACATGTACTAAGGGAGACCAACATCCGGGACAACCGCATACGCAGCACAATATTTCCGCCCCGTTCACTGCGGTTTCCGAACCTGGCACCATTGCCGAGGATAAACCTTCATAAAGTTCAGAAGGCGTCAAATGTATATAGTTTGAAAGTATCTTTTTATCGTTTTGCTGTTCTACGTTTTTGATTATGTCGGTAAGTTCTTTCCCGTTTATGAAAACAGACACGGCCGTGAATGAGCGTCCCGTTGCATCTTGCTCATTGATTTTAACAAATTTTATCTTGTCGTCCATGTTATCGTTTTTTCTCCAAAATACAATATATGTGCGGATATACAAAAAATATTAAAAAAGGCGCACCGCTGCTATTGGTAGCGGTGCGCCTTTGTAATCAGATCCTTTCCGCGATGAGTTTGGTCATTTCGCTCCCTTTGACCTTTTTCATGCCTTCGCTCATAATGTCCGCCGTGCGGTAACCCTCGTCGAGCACCTTGTTCACGGCGTCTTCCACCGCTTTCGCCTCTTCGGTCATATCGAAAGAGTCGCGCAGCATCATCGCCGCGGAGAGAATTGTCGCGATGGGGTTTGCGATGTCCTGCCCCGCGATGTCGGGCGCGGAGCCGTGTATCGGTTCATACAGCCCGCGCTTGGTCGCGCCGAGCGAAGAGGATGCCAGCATGCCGATGCTGCCCGTGATCTGCGCCGCCTCGTCGGAGAGGATGTCGCCGAAGATGTTGGAAGTGAGCACCACGTCGAACTGCGCGGGGTTTTTAACGAGCTGCATCGCCGTGTTGTCTACGAGCATGTCGGTCAGTTCCACGTCGGGATAGTCTTTTGCGACGTTGTGCACGACTTCCCTCCACAGGCGGGAAGATTCCAGAACGTTCGCCTTATCGATGGACATGACGTGTTTTCTGCGCTTTCTCGCCAGTTCGAATGCGATCTTTGCGATGCGCGTAACTTCCGAAACGTTGTACTTTTCGGTATCGTAAGCGTATTCGCCGCCCTCTTCGGTGCCCCTGCCGCGCTCGCCGAAGTAGATGCCGCCGATGAGTTCCCTCACGACCACGAGGTCGATGCCCTTTTCGGCGATGTCCTTACGGAGCGGGCAGGCGCCCGCCAATGCGGGGAAGAGTTTTGCGGGGCGCAGGTTGGAATACAGCCCGAGCGCCGAGCGGATCTTCAAAAGTCCCGCCTCGGGGCGAAGATGCCCGGGGAGCTTTTCGATGCGCTTGTCGCCGACCGCGCCGCCGACCGCGCCGAGCAGAACGCTGTCGGAAGCGAGACAGCGGTCGATGGTGTATTGGGGCAGGGGTTCGCCCGTCTCTTCGATGGCGCAAACGCCCATCAGAAGGTGTTCGAATTCAAATTCGTGGCCGAACTTTTCTCCGACCTTTTTGAGAACGGCGATCGCGCCGTCCGTGATCTCGGGGCCGATGCCGTCGCCCGCGAGCACTGCGATATGTTTTTTCATGAAAATCACCTCTGTTGATTCGTTCAAATAGAATTTTCTTCGCCGTAAAAGACGAATTTGTTTTTTGCGTTCATCGCGGTGTAGTCGAACACCGCGCGGTGGGTATGGTAAGCCGTGCGGGAAAGGAAGACGCTTTTGCCCGAGATCGCCGCGAGGTCTTTCGGGCAGAGGGCCGAGTACGATAAGAGCGGCGCGTCCCCGAGCAAGCGTTTTTTGATCTCGTTCAGCGTGTCGCTTCGTTTCAGCCATTCTTCCCGCGTAAAACGATCCGGGAGGGCGGGCACGGCACGCTTTTCCCGCAGGTATGCCTCCGCCTTTTCGGGCGGCAGGGCATAAAAAACGACCGAAAGGTTATCGCCCAGCGCGGCGCAGGGGAAATTCGCGTCGGCAGCCGCCGCGTAAAAGCGGGCGGCATAACGTATCCAGCTTACGGATAAGACCGCCGCGAACAGCAGTACGAACGCCGCAACGCCCGTCAACACCGCGCCGACGGGGAAAGGCGCCGCGAGCCACCCCGCTACGGCTGCGCCCGCAAATATCAGAAAGACGGCCGCGCACAGCGCGCAGACGGCATTCCTTTCGAATCGCAGCGTGTGCCGCTTTTGTTTCGCAGCATTCATTGCGCCGCACCGCCGGCGGGAGAATTTTTCAACAATTCGAAAGCATTCTTTTCACGGGCGGCCCGCCACGCCTCTTCCGTTGCGGCATAGGCGTATATGCGCTCGCTCACGAAAATTTTTTTGCCCTGCAAAAAGGGGAGATCTGCGGGGGTGAAATAGTCGAACTGGCGGTAGGGCGCGAGCGCCGAACGCAAGTTTTTCTCTTGGGAAAAGATCTCCGCTTGTTTCGCCCTTTCCGCCGCGGCGTCCGCGGGGCGTTCCCCGACGGGGCGGTAAAGCTCCGAAAACGTGTCGACGCAGAACTGCACGTATTTGCGTACGGCATCCTCGCCTCCGCCGAAAATTTCGAGATGCCCGAACTCGTTCACGAACGCGTACGGTGCGTCCGCCGACTGCGACATGTTGCGGAAAGCGCGCCAGGCGCGCAGCTGAACTGCCGCGTTCGCCCCGCCCGCGAGCAGGCACAGGCACGTCAGCGCCAAAAAGAATATCCCGAAGGTGCGGTTCATCTGCCACATGCCCGCGGTCAGCGCCGCGAGTATGACGGCGACCCCGCCGCTGATGACTGCGGCGGTGATCATGGAATTTTTCCTTCCGCGTATCTTCTTCATATGCGTTCCTCCGCGGGGCCGTGCCGCCTTGTTCCGGGGGCGGAAAGGCTTTACTTTGCCTGTTTCGCCTTGATGGATGCGATCAGGCCGCCCTTGTCGATGATGTTCTGAATAAATTCGGGGAAGGGTTCCGCCTGAAATTTCTGCCCCGTCGTTTCGTTCACGATCTCGCCTTTGGAAAGGTCGCAGGATACGATGTCGCCCGCCTTGATGTTCTTGACCGCTTCGGGGCATTCCAGAATGGGCAGCCCGATGTTGATGGAGTTGCGGTAGAAGATGCGCGCGAAGGAATTTGCGATGACGAGCGAAATGCCGCTCGCCTTGATGGCGATGGGCGCGTGCTCGCGCGAAGAGCCGCAGCCGAAGTTGTCTTCCGCGACGATGATGTCGCCCTTTTTCACCTTTTTCACGAAGTCTTTGTCGATGTCTTCCATGCAGTGGGAGGCAAGCTCGGCTTCCGAAGTGGTGTTAAGGTATCTTGCGGGGATGATGACGTCCGTGTCGACGTCGCTTTTATATCTGAAAACTGTTCCGCGTACTTGCATTTTCGTTCACCTCTTATAAAATTATTGAATGTCCGCAGGGCTTGCCAGTTTGCCCGCGACCGCGCTCGCCGCCGCAACGTAAGGGGAAGCGAGGTATACTTCGCTGTCCACATGCCCCATGCGCCCGACGAAGTTGCGGTTGGTCGTGGCGACCGCCCGTTCGCCCGCCGCCAGGATGCCCATGTGCCCGCCGAGGCAGGGCCCGCAGGTAGGGGTGGAAACGACCGCGCCCGCGTCGACGAATATGTCGAACAGCCCTTCGTGCATCGCCTGCTTCCAGATGGTGTTGGTCGCGGGGATGACGATGCAGCGCACGCCCTTTGCGACGTGTTTGCCTTTGAGTATCTCCGCCGCGATGCGAAGGTCGGAAATGTGCCCGTTCGTGCAGGAGCCGATGACGACCTGATCGATCTTCACCTCGCCCCACGCCTCGGGCGTTCTCGTGTTTTCGGGCAGGTGCGGGAAGGCGACCGTGGGTTCGAGCTTGCTCATGTCCACTTCGATCACTCTCTCGTATTCCGCGTCTGCGTCCGCCTCGAAGGCGCGTATCTCGCGCTTGAACCTGCCGTTCAGATATTCGCGCGTCACGTCGTCCACGGGGAAAATGCCGTTCTTCGCGCCCGCTTCGATCGCCATGTTGCAGATGGTGAAACGGTCGTCGATGGAAAGGTACTGCACGCCGTCGCCCGTGAACTCCATCGACTTATACAGCGCGCCGTCCACGCCGATGAGGCCGATGATGTGCAAAATCACGTCTTTGCCGCAAATGTACTTTGCGGGCTTGTTTTTGAGCACGAATTTGATGGCGGAAGGCACTTTGAACCAGCACTGCCCGCTCATCATGCCCGCCGCCATGTCCGTCGAGCCTACGCCCGTGGAAAAGGCGCCGAGCGCGCCGTACGTGCAGGTGTGGCTGTCCGCTCCGATGACCAGGTCGCCCGCGCCCACGAGCCCCTGTTCGGGCAAAAGGGCGTGTTCGATGCCCATGCGGCCCACGTCGAAGAAGTTGTCTACGCCGTACTTATTGGCGAAGTTGCGCACCGTTTTGACCTGTTCGGCCGCCTTGATGTCTTTGTTCGGGGTGAAGTGATCCATCACCATGCTCACTTTGGCGGGGCACTTGATGCAGGAAAAGCCCGCCTTTTCAAATTCTTTTACCGCGACGGGCGAAGTGATGTCGTTGCCGAGCACCATGTCCAGCTCCGCGTTGATGAGCTGGCCCGCCTTTACGCTTTCGAGCCCCGCGTGGTATGCGAGGATCTTCTGAGACATTGTCATTCCCATGATAGCGTGATCTCCTTGTCTTTTTTTATTTTTAATTTGACAGCATTATATCACATATGATATAATTTGTAAACGATTTATAAAATAGATAATTTCTATTGCTTTCATCGAAAAACCGAATCGCGGCGCGTTTCGCCGCGGGGGAGGGGAAATGAACACCGAATCGATCAAAACGTTTATCATGCTTTCCAAACTCAAGAACTTCACGCGGACGGCGGAGCGGATGTACGTGGCGCAGTCCACCGTCACCAACCGCATCGGCGAGCTCGAAAACGAAACGGGCAAAAGGCTGTTCGTGCGCAAGCAGGGCGGGGTGGAACTCACCGAAGAGGGCGAACTGTTCCTCGGCTACGCCGAGCGCATAGCCGAACTCGAGGACACGTTTATCCAGCAGGTGAACGCCGCCGCGCGGTATTCCAAAAAGCTGCGCATCGGTACGATCAACGCGGTGTACGAGAGCGAACTGTACCCGCTCGTCAGCGGATATTGCAGGAACGAGCCGGACGTTGCCGTCAAAGTCGTGCTGGGGCATTCGGCGGACCTTTTGCGCATGCTGCAGGACGACGTGGTGGACGTCGCCTTTTCGTACATACCGCTCAAGCGTGCGGGGTTCGTGTGCAGAAAGTTTTCGGCCGACGAATTCGTCCTTCTGGCAAGCCCCGCCGCCAACGAATACAAGCGCGGCATCACGAAGGAGCAGCTCATTTCCTCCCGCTACCTTATGTGCAATTTCGCGTTCGGCGACGCGGGCGAATTCGTGCGCTCCCTCTTCCCGCCCCGCCACGCGTTCGGGTTCGAGATAGACAACAGCAGCAAGGTCATCGACTATCTGAAAGACGGGCTCGGTTACAGCTTTCTGCCCCGCAAAATGGCGGAGCGGGAAATTTCCGCCGGGGAATTGGAGATCGTGCAGCCCGTCGGTTTTTCCGCTCCCGAAATCGTGAGTTACTGTTCTTATAAAAAAGGGTGCGAAGCGGCGGAACATTTTCTCGAAATGGCATGATCGGCGCGCTGTTGTGCATAAATGTGCGCGGAATTGTGGATAAAGTCGTATAAAATTGTCCGAACTTGTGTAAAAATTGTAAAAAACGCGAGAAAACGGGGCAAAAACCGCTTGTTTTGTAGAAAAATCGGGCGGATTCGTCCGTCGGGCAAATCCCGCGCCCGTGCGGCGGGGTATGATTTTGCGCCCCGCGGACGGGAAGTTTTTTGCGGAACGGCCGCGCGGGTTGCTTTTTTGCGCGATGTGTGTTACAATACCGTCAAATATTTTGCCGCCTTCGCGGCGGGGGAGAACTATGGAGTTAAAGATACATACGCCCGAAAGGGAAGAAGAGGAACTGTTCGCGCGCTATCCCGCGCTGGAATGCTGCCGGGGGGATGTGCGCGCCCTGTATGAGGCGTGCGCGCGCGCTTTTGAGCGGGGCGGCAAACTGCTCGTCGCGGGCAACGGCGGGAGTGCGGCCGATTCGGAGCACATCGTGGGGGAATTGATGAAGTCCTTCAAGATCAAACGCCCCGCCGACGGAAAACTGGCGGGGGCGCTTTCCGAAAAATTCGGGGAAGAGGGCGCGCGCATCGCGCGCGGGCTGGAAGGCTGTCTCCCCGCGATCCCGCTCACGTCCATGCCCGCCCTTTCCACGGCGTTCATGAACGACGCCGACCCCGAACTCGCGTTTTCGCAGATGCTTTCGGGTTACGGCAGGGAGGGGGATGTTTTCCTCGGCATCACGACGAGCGGCAACTCCCGCAACGTCTGCGCCGCGCTGATGACGGCGAAGGCGATGGGGATGACGGCGGCTGCGCTCACGGGCGAAGGGGGAGGCAAGGCGGCGGCGCTCGCGGACGTCTGCGTCTGCGTACCCGCAAAGGAAACGTTTGCCGTGCAGGAATATCACCTGCCCGTGTATCACGCCCTCTGCGCCATGCTGGAAGCGCGCTTTTTCGGCTCGCGGCGCTGACCGTTTTGCACATAAAACTGCGGATATTGTGGATAAAGTTGTATATAAATTGTATATAAATTGTAAAAAAGGCGGGTTTTCCGCCTTTTTTTGATGCTGTAAAACCGAAAACCGCATAAAAAAGTGGAAAAAATCCGGTTTTTCAGGCTTCGAACCCGAAAAACCGATAAACGCCGCCGCGCATGCCATGCGCGGCGGCGTTCTCCGTTTCATAAAGAATGCCGCCCGAAGATGCGGAGCGCCGCTTATAAAAATGTAAAACGCGGCCCGAAAACCGTTCCGCATATGCGCGCGGAAATCTCTCGGAAAGCCGCCCCGCGCAGGACGCCGCGGGCGGGCACGGGCGGGCTTTTTATGCCCCGCCCGAAGTTTTTCCGGGGAGAGAAGCTCCGTCCGCGCAAGGGGCTCGGGAAGTGGGGTAAAATTGCATTAAATTTAATGCTTGACAAATTGTCGAGGGGGGGGGTATAATATACTTGTACCTTGAAGCACCCGCCCGGAATGCGGCGGCGAAGAGGGAATTAAGGAAAGGAGGAAAAATGATGAAGAACAGAAAACATCTATGGATCGTTTCTTTTCTTCTGGCACTGTGTGCATGCGCGATCTTTGCCGCATGCAACAAAAACGATGGGCCTACGGGCGGCGATGAGCCTGCGGCGGTCGAGACGATTTCTATCTCGAATGAAAGCGCTCTGACCGCCGAATGGATTCTCGGCAGCGCGGACAGGACGGTACACGTCACGTTCACGCCCGAAACGCTCACCGAGGAGAACACGCAGTTCACGGTGGAGTCGAGCGATACCGACGTCGTCACCGTAAACGGCAAGTCTATCAAGGCGGTGGGCGCGGGCACGTCTACCATTACCGTCAAGGCGGGCGACGCTACCGACTCGGTGAACGTTACCGTCAGCATCGGGGATCCCACGATCGAAGTCGCGGGAGACACGGTCAACGCGGTCGAAGGCATCGCGACGTCCGTTCAAAATCTCGTTCTGGCGGAAGCGTGCGACGGCACCGATCTGACCGATTCCGTGGAACTCACCTTTGACGACACGGACAACATTACATACGACGAGGAGAAAGGCACGGTCACCTTCGCCGAAGTGGGCGAATACGAACTGACCTTCACCGTCGCCGACCCGAGAGACGCGGCCAAGACGGCTTCCGTCGACGTCGTTGTGAACGTCGCGCGCAACCCGATCACGACGAGCAACGTCGACTTCTCGTACAGCAACATGTACGGCGACGAATCGGCGCAGACCGTTTCCACCTCTTCGGGCGAACTCGCCTATGCTTACTACAACACGACGGCGAGCAAGCTGTACTATGCGGAGGCCACGTTCGACATCGGTTCGCCTCATCAGGGCGTGCAGGTCGGCCTCGGCCACTTTATCCCCGGCAACACCAAACGCATGGTCGGCATGGGCGTGGATCGCGGAGACAGAAACTTCAAGATCAAGGATATCGACTGGATCAAGACGCCCAACCCCGATTTCCAGGAGGGCAATCCTTGGACGAGTTCGAACGGTGCTCCGTATGCGGAAGCGAATTATGCGCTGTATAATTACAGGCTGGCCGAATTCAGGGGGCTCACCGACGACGACGCGAGCCACGTGAAGTTCGCCGTTGCCCGCGTGGACGACATGATGTACGCCTTCGTGAACGATCAGTATGTTGCGAGCGTGGTGTTCGACTATTATCGCATTGTGGATACCGTCCCGGGCATCATCGGAACGATGTGGTCTACCACGCAGGTTTCGGGCATGAGTTGGCTTTCGGGCAGCGAAGCGCAGGCCAAGATCGATTCCCTCATCGGGGACGGTCAGATGATCAATGCTTATTCGCCTGACAGTTGGGCTCTCAATTCAATGACCAATTTTGCAACCTGTGTCGATAATATCGGCGCGGACGAAAACGGTCTCAAATATGATTATACGAGCATCAACAATATCGGCAACGATTCCATGGTCAGCCCGTATATCTACTTCGAAGGCGACTTTACGTTTGAGTGGATCTATAAGAATACCGGCAAGAACGACAATCCGACCTACGGCAAGGCGCAGATGTATCTCGAAGTCAGGGATTGGCGCGCGATAACGCCGATATTCAACCTCGGCGAACGTCGCAACGACAGTAAATTCCTGCTCGACAAGTTGCCCGACGCGTCCGATTCCGAAGTTACAGATAAATGGTATCAGCCCGACTTTGGTGATTTCGACTTCTCCGAGGGTACTCGTTATACCGTCACCCGCACGTTGGGCGAATCGGCGGCAACGTATGTGCTCACGGTCACATCGGTGGCGAACCCGTCGCAGACGTATTCCCGCACGATCGAATATTCGGGCGCACGTTGGAGTGAACCTGCTATTCTCATCTGGAAGAACGAGTTTGTTTCGGGCGAATATTCGGGCATCAAGTGGGAAGCGTTCGATGAGGACGCGCCCACCGACCCGCTCGCCGTTTCCATCACCAACAAATCGGCGCTTGCCTCCGAGTGGATCCTGGGCGAAGGCGCCCGCACGGTGGATATCGCCTTCACGCCCGACAACTTCATGGCGGATGTCAACTATGAAGATTACACCGTTACATCGAGCAATACAGACGCAGTCACCGTAAACGGCAGAACGCTGACCGCCGTGGGCGTCGGCAAAACGACGATCACCGTCCAGGCGGGCGACGCCACCGACTCGGTGGAAGTGTTCGTAATGGAAAGCATGCCGACGGGCATCGAAATTTCCAACGAGAGCGAACTGACCGCCACATGGGTGGTGGGCGACGCCGACCGCACCGTGCACGTCACGTTCACCCCGGGCGATCTCACCGAGGACACTGCTCCGTTCACGGTCGAGTCGAGCGATCCCGAAGTCATCCGCGCAGACGGCAAAAAACTCGTCGCGGTCGGCGCGGGCACGGCTACCATCACGGTCAAAGTGGGCGACGCGACGGACACGGTTGAAATCACCATATCCCTCGCGGATCCTACGATCACCGCCGAAGATCCGATCGACGTCGTGTACGACAAAACGTATGACCTTTCCGACCTCGTTGCCGTCGAATCGTGCGACGGGATCGACCTGTCCGACAGCGTAGAGGTCTCCTTCTCGCAGGACGGCATTACGTACGATGAGGATAACGGCACCATCTCCTTCGGGCATGATTCGGCCGAGTACACCGTAACGTTCACGGTCAGCGACCCCCGCGACGGCAGTTTCACCGCAACCAAAACGGTCACCTTCAAGGTGTACAGGAATCCGCTCGGCACGTCTAACTACGAGTTCACGTTCTCCAATGTAGCGGACGGCGACGCGGCGCAGACGGCTACCATCGATAGGGATAACCTCGCTTACGCTTACTATAATACGACGGCGAGCAAATTGTACTATGCGGAAGCCACCTTCGATATCAAAGTACCGCACGCGGGCGTGCAGGTCGGCCTCGGCCACTTTATCCCCGATGATACGACCCGCATGATCGCCATGGGCGTAGACCGCGGAGACAGGAACTTTAAGATCAAGGATATCGACTGGGATAAAACCCCGAACCCTTCGTTTGACGAAAACGAAGCCGGGTCATATGCCGACGTACATCAACCGATGTTCATGTATCAGCTCTCCAACCAGTTGGGGAAGGAAGATGCCAACGCAGGCCATGTGAAATTTGCGGTGGCGCGCGTGGGCAACCTGTTCTACGCCTTCGTAAACGATCAGTATGTAGCGAGTGTTTCTTACAATGATTATCTGGATAAGGACACCGTCCCCGGCATCATCGGAATGATGTGGACGACCACGAGCATTTCGGGCATGAACTGGCTCTCGGGCGAAGACGCGCAGACCAAGATCGATTCGCTTTTGGCAAACGGGGAGCAGATCGGCCCGTACGTGCCGTACGATTGGGCTATGAATTCAAAAACCACGTTCGCGGATTCGGTCAAGAACCTTTCCAAGGACGAAAACGGCATCAGTTTCGACTATACGAGCATCAATAACCACATCAACGACTCCATGGTCAGCCCGTACGTCTACTTCGAAGGCGACTTTACGCTCGAATGGGTGTATAAGTTTGACAGCAAGAACGATAACCCGACGGAGGGTAAGGCGCAGATGTATCTCGAAGTCAGGAATTGGAAATACGGTACGCCTCTTCTCAATCTCGGCGAACGCCGCAACGACAACAAATTCCTGCTTGACAGGGAACCCGATCTGAAAGACGAGGAAGTGCCCGAAGGCAAGTATGATCAGCCTGCGTTCGACAGTTTCGACGGCGGGTTCGACTTCTCGCAAGGCACGAAGTACACGTTGACCCGTACGCTGAGCGATACGGCGGCGACGTACACGATGACGGTCACTTCGGTGGCAAACCCCGAGCAGACGCATTCCCGTACATTTGTGTATGAGAAAAGCGACTGGAACGAACCCGTATTGTTCCTGTGGCACAATACGTTTGTCGCGGGCAGTTATTCCCAGATCACCTGGTCCGTGCCCGACAAAACGGCTTCCGCCGGCTGATGCAGGAAAATTGATCATATGACAGGCGCGCCCGCCGCTCGCGGCGGGCGCGCATAAGAAAAAAATAAGGAGAAAATTGGTGAAAATTCAAATCGGAAAGAGGATATTGCCCGTAATTTTGGGCCTGCTCCTCGCGCTCACGTCGCTCGCGGCATTTGCGGGCTGCGGAGAGGAAAAAGACGCCTATACCGTCGTCTATCACCTCAATTATACGGGAGCGGAGCGCACGGAAAGGGAAACGAGCGTCCCCGCGGGGGCAAAGGCGGTCGCATGGCAGCCTGTGCGCGACGGCTACGCTTTGAACGGCTGGTATACCGACGCCTCGTGCGACAATGAATACGACTTCGATTCGGCAGTCCGCAGCGATCTCGATCTGTACGCGGGTTGGCGGGTGCAGGATACATATACGGTCACGTTCGACTATAATTACGGTTCGGGCAATACCGAAGAAATTTACGTGAAGGACGGAGAGACGATCGACACCAAACTCGTGCCCGAAATTTCTAGGCTCGGCAGAACGTTCAACGGCTGGTATACCGAAGCCGCTTGCACGAACGAGTGGAACATGGAAACGGACACGGTCGAATCGAACATGACCCTCTATGCGGGTTACACCGTCGACGGGAGCGTCCCGCGCGACGATAACGGCGACATCGTTTACGAAAACGTGGTGGTGAACGCGTGGTTTGCCGTAGACTTCGGCACTTTCTCCGTGTTCCAGCAGCTTGCAAACGAATTCAATGCGGAATACGAAGGGAAGATATCCGTCAACGTGACGAAAACGCTGGGAAGCCAGGGCGCGTTCTCGCTCCGTTACCAGCAGACGCCCGGCAAGAGCGAAAACGAGGATACGTATTACTCTGCAGAGCAGGTGTATGACCTGGCGGGCATCGAACTCGGCGAGGACGACTGGTACGAACAGGCCGCGCGCGACAGTTACGTCGAGGGCGAACTCACCTCCGTGCCGATCGTTGCGGGCGTACCTTTCTTCGTCTACAACAAATCGCTGATGGAAAAATATAACGGGAAGGACAATCCGCTCCCTTCCAACTTTACCGAACTTTCCGACCTTTTGAAAGAGGCGTACGAGGGCGAGATCGGTTCCAATCCCGATTTCATCGGCGCGTTTGCGCCGTACCAGTCCTGGTCGTGGCGCGAAGCGCCGAGCTATGCGGCATTCGTGCAGAACGGCGCGGATTATTACGAATACGATGGCGGCTACGTCAACCGCTGGGACGATCCCGCGGTGTTCGAAAACGCCGTCACCGCTATGGAAAACACCTACGACCTGTTCGGCTCGAACGGCGCGTGCCACGGCGGAGCGGCTTCCGAAGACCAGGGCGGCGCAATTACGAAAGTGCGTAACGGCGATGCGCTCATCGGCATGGTGACCTATCCCGAAAACGCGCGCGACATCGCAAGCAATTCTTCCACCCTCGGCGTGCTGCCCCTGAGCGGTCTGTTCACCGATTCCACGGGCGAACAGGCGGGGCAGATCCCCGTGCATACGATCGGCTTCGCGTTCTACCGCGCGTCCGACGTTTCCCTCACGGAGCTTGCCGCCGCGGCGGTGTTCACCGATTACGTGAGCAGGAATTCCTATAAATTTGCGGAATCGGGCTGGTACCCGGTCAGGCAGTCGGTCGTCGAGTCGGATACTTTCCAAAATTCGACCAATTCGACGGTGCAGACGCTCCTGCAGGTGGGCAAACCCGAAAACTTCCGTTCGCTCGACGGCAGCAGGCGCGGCAAGGCGATCGTCAACGTGAACGCGGCGGGCAGCATCCTGATCCCCGCGCTCAATTCTGACGGAACGGCCCTGCGCGACTATGTTTCCGACTTGAACGGCCTGATCAAGGGCGACCTGTATTGAGGGGGTAAAAAGGATGAAAAAGATAAAGATGACAGCCGCCCTTCTCCTTTCCGCCTGTTTCGCGCTGGGCGCGGCGGGCTGCGACAGGGGGAACGGGAACGCCGCTTCCGAGGACAGGCAGACCTGGACGGTCGCCTCTCCCGACGGGAGCATTCAGACGGAAGTGGGCATCGACGGCAACGGGGAACTCTATTACACCGTCGAAAAAGACGGCCTGACCGTGCTCGACCGCTCTTCTCTCGGTTTCACGATCGAAGAGGACGACTTCAATCTCTTTACGGTCAAAAGCGCGAAGACCAGCCGCGTTACGGGCTCTTACAAAAACATCACGGGCAAGCATTCCGAGGTGGCATACGACTGCAACGAACTTGCCCTGACGCTGGAAGCGTGGGACTTTTACCTCGACGTATACGTGCGTTCGTATGACGACGGTTACGCGTTCCGTTACGGCATCCGCGCGATCGACGGCGGGGAAGGCACGGTCACCGTCGTGAGCGAAGACACCGAATTCGCCGTGCCGCAGGGTTCGTCGATGTGGGTTCAGGAATACTCTTCGATCAACCCGTCCAAAGGCGAATTCTTCTCTTACGAAAGCAATTTCACCCGCAGGCAGTCCACCAACAACGCGGGCGTCACCGTCTCCATGCCGGTGCTCTATAAATTGAAGGGCGAAGAGGTGTATTCGCTCGTCACCGAGTCCGACCTCATCGGCAGCGGATTTTACGGTTCGTACCTCAAAGAATCGGATGAAAATTCGGGCACGGGCATTTTCCAGACCGTTCACTCGCCCGCGGGCGTCGCTTACCCCGACAACGTGATCTCTTATCCCTTCGAATCTCCCTGGAGGGTCGGCATTACGGGCTCGCTCGACACCATCGCGGAGAGCGAACTCGTCGAAAAAGTGTACGACGACGCGGAATACTGGAAACCCGACGATTACGACAGCCTTTCCGAAGAGGAGAAAGCGATCTATAATTACGACTGGGTCGAACCGGGCGTCGTCGCCTGGAACTGGCTCATCTACACAAACGGCCACGGCGATAAAAAACCGCAGAACGACTTCAACCTGCAGCGCGAATACGTAGACCTCGCGGCGGAAATGGGCTGGGAATACACCATTCTCGACGGCGGATGGAACGTCGACCTGAAAGTCGATAATTTCATCGACTTCGTCGATTACGCGCACGGGAAAGGGGTCAAGGTCATCGTATGGTGCAACGCGCTGACCGATTTCGGCAACGGCAACGCGAACGTTTTGCGCACAAAACTCGATATGTGGAAGAGTTACGGCGTAGACGGCATCAAGATCGACTTCTTCGACGGGCAGAACGCCATCAATCCCACCCACCAGGGCGAGGACATCGAAACGATCAAATGGTACGAGACCATTTATCAGGAAACGGCGAAGCGGCAGATGGTCGTCAACGTGCACGGCAGCAACAAGCCGACGGGCGAGCGGCGCATTTATCCCAACGTCATCAACCGCGAAGCGATCCGCGGCAACGAGAACGTCAGCGTGGGCAGCACTTCCACGATCAACTCGCTGTTCATCCGCGCGACGGTCGGGCCGACCGACTTCACGCCCGTCGTCACGCCTTTGAGCACCGGCATCACGATGGGCCAGCAGATGGCGCTCGCCGTACTCTTCGAGTCGGGCATGCCGTCCATGGCGGATTATTCGAATACCTATCTCAACAACCCCAGGACCATCGACTTTTACAAGGCGATCCCTTCCGCAAGGGACGAGACGCTGTATCTCGACGGCGAACTTGACGGGTATTACTGCGCGGCGGTGCGCGCGGGCGACGATTGGTTCGTCGCGGGCGCAAACTCTATCGTCGAGAACATGGTGACCGTGGACTTTTCCTTCCTCGGGGAGGGGACGTTCGAGGTCGAGCTCTTCAACGACGACGGGAACGGAAGCGTCACGAGGCGCAAGTTCGAAGTCACCGCGGACAATTCCGAAACGGTCACGATGATCGCGAACGGCGGGTTTGCGATGCGCATCCAAAAAAAGGCTTAAAGTCCTGAGAAGTGAAAGCCGCCGCGGCTTTTGCCGCGGCGGCTTGAAAAGGATTTAAAATAACAGATCTGGAGAGGAAAAAACAGTATGAAAAAGAAACTTATCTGCATTATTTTGGCACTGACGTGCGCGCTCACCCTTGCCGCATGCGGCGGCAGAGGGAGCGGAAACGGCAACGGGCCTTCCGGCGAATGGTGGGAAACGACCGGCACGCTCAACACCGACGAAAACGGCAAAGTCGTGTTCGAGGACGTCGAGATCCGTCTCACGTCCGTCGTCACGGGCGAGGACGAAGAGCCGCTCCGCCAGATGGTCAGTTTGTTCAATGCCGAACATAACGGGGAGATCAACGTCATCATCGACACGGTAGGGCAGGCGTCTTTCGAAACTTCGGTCGCGCAGCGCATCACGAACAATTCCAACGCGCCCGACCTCATCATGTCTCACCAGAAGGGGCATCAGTCTTTCGCGGACAACCGGCTCATCCAGCCGTTCGACGAGGGGATGGAAGCCTCCGGCATCACGTTCGATATGAACGATTACGCGCCCGGGCTGGCGCAGTATACCTCTCTCGGGTTTGAAGACCGTCTGTTTGGCGTTCCCGTCGACGCGCAGAGCCTGATCGTTTTCTACAATAAAGACATTCTCAACGATCTCGGCGAAACGCTGCCCGAAAACAGGCAGGAACTGATCGCCCTCTGCGAAAAGGCTGCCGCGGAACTGAAAACCGAGCCGATCGCATGGTCTACCTCGCTGGATTTCTTTACGCTGTATCTGTTCCCGACCGCGCTCGCGCAAAACGGTGCGACTTTCTACGATTCCCAGACGTATAAGGCGGACTGGTACAGCAACGAGACCAACCGTGCGGCTTTCAAAAACGCGATCAAATCCATCCGCGAAATGATCTACGGCGATACGCCGATCGCAAGGCACGCCGAACCGAAAAGCGGCAACCTGACGCGTTTCCTCAGCAATCAGGCGCTCTTTTATGTCGCCGAGCCCTGGACGTTGAACAGCGTCATCAACGCATACGCTGCGCAAAACAAGATATCCCGCGAAATGGCGATCTCCGATTACGTGGGCGGCACGAGCCTTGCGGGCTGGTTCGCGATGAGCGAGAGCGAAAACGCGAACAAAATATTCGGCGACTCGCACTTCTTTGCGGTCAGCAGAACTTGCACCGACATCAATAAAAAAGCGGCGATCTGCGAATTCGTGCGCTGGTTCACGCAGACGGGTTCCGTCGGCGCGAACTGGGCGGAAGCCGGCCACATCAGCGCTTCCAAGATCGTCACCGCTTCGGAAGATTATGTCGCGAACGAGCTCGTGACCAACTACATCAAAAACTTCTATCCGAGCCTCGACGATTTCGTCTGCATCGGGAACACGCCTTTCTACAGCGCGTGGACGAGTTCGATCTCATCCCTTGCGGTCAGCACGACGAGTACCTCCGACGGATCGGGCGACGACACATATATCAAGACGGCACAGGATACCCTGAACAACACCATAGACTTTGCGAATATGTGATGCGGTATGGAAGATTTCGTTGCTAAAAAAAAGGCGGAAATGCGCAGGAGCAAACGGCGCGAAAATATGATCGCTTTCGCGATGATCAGCCCTTATTGCATTATTTTCGTGCTGTTTACGCTCGTGCCTTTCCTGCTCGGTTTCATTTTTTCGTTCATGCGGTATAATCCGTATATGCCGGACGAAAACGAATTTTTGGGCTTTCAGAATTACCTGAACATCTTTAACTTCGATCTGCCGATATCAAAGTCTTTCTGGAACAGCTTCGGCACGATGCTCGTGTTTGCCGCGGTCACCGTGCCCGCGCTCATCGTCGTTCCGCTCGTGCTCGCGTATTTCATCAACATGCAGCCGCCGGGATACAAACTTTTCCGCGCGATCATTTATCTCCCCAGCGTCGTTTCCATCACGATCGTCGGTATCGTGTTCGGCAACATGTTCGCGGGGGACAGCTCGGGCTTCGTCAACGCGATACTCGGCACGGAGATCAAGTGGCTTTCGGGCATGCCGTGGGCGGGCGACACGCTGCGCTGGCTGGTCATGTTCATCGCGAGTATCTGGTGGCAGACGGGCACGAACTTCGTCATCTTTTCGGGCGCGCTCCGCAACGTGCCGAAGTCGCTTTACGAGGCGTGCGAAATGGACGGCGGCGGCCGCGCCCAGCGCATCCTTTACGTCACGCTGCCGAACATCAAATCGGCGGTCAACATCTGCCTGTTCAACACGCTCATCGGTTATCTCGGGCTGTACGGGCAGCCGTACGTGCTTTCCGAGATCGATAACGAATCCGTTCTCGTTTCTCCCATGATGTTTATCCAGTATTATCTGTCCGACGGCGGCCTGGTATACGCGCGGCAGACGGGTTACATCTGCGCCTGCGCGATCGTGTTCGGCATCATCGTCATGATCTTCGGCATCATACAGCGCCGTTCCATGGCGGACAGGAAGAGGCAAGGAAAGCGCACCCGCGCGTGCAAAAAATATTTCAGCGAAAAGGAATATCTCCTGCAGGCGGTGGAGATCGGAGGGGGTAACGAAAATGGTTAAAACGAAAAGAAGGCGCACAAAATCGGAAAGGACGACGCTGCGCGAAAAGATCATATCGTTCTGCGTGCTGTTCGTCGTTTCCGTGGTCTGGATCATTCCGCTTTTGTACATGGTCGGGACCTCTTTCAAATCCGAACTCGACCTGCAGGTGCATCCCGAAACGCTTTTCCCTTCCGCATGGAGCGAATGGACGCTCGAGCATTACACAGGGTTCATCATCCGCGAGGGCAAGATCGACAACATGCCCCTTTGGATGCTCAACTCGCTCTGGTCTACGCTCGCGACGGTCGGGCTTACCGTACTCGTCGACCTGCTCACGGCATATGCGGTGGTGTTTCTGAATTTCAAGGGCAAGCACGTCCTGATGAAGTTTTTGCTCCTCTGGATGGCTGTTCCGTCCGTCATCGGTACGGCGCCCTCGTTCGCGATGTATTCCGCGCTCCGCAACGGTTTGGGTATTACCGGAAGTGTCGAATCGTACATATATATTTATTTCTGGATCGTCGTTCCGGGCATCACGGGCATTTTCAATATGCTGCTGATGCGCAACTTTTTCGATTCGATCCCCAAGGATATCGTGGAAAGCGCGAAGAGCGACGGCGCGAGCAACGCAAAGATATTCTTCCGCATCGTCTGCCCGCTGGCGAAGTCCACCGTCATGCTCATCGTCCTCTTCACGTTCACGGGGGGCTGGAACAACCTCCTTTGGCCGCAGTTGCTGCTTGCGGGGGAAAGTTCTTACTGGAATACGATCACCGTCGCTCTGACGGGATACACGGGCGGAAGCGCGTGGGGCACGGCGGGCGTCGCCACCGCGACGAGCGTGTTCGCGCTCCTTCCGATCATCATTATATTCATCATCACGCAGAACAAGATGATAGACGGACTTGCATCGACGGGGGTAAAAGGATAAATGGAAGAAACAATGACTTTGCCGCAACGGGGCGGGGACGCGGAACGCGCGTTCCTGTCCCTGCAAAACCTCGAAAAGGTATATCCGAACGGGGAAAAAGCGGTCTATAATTTCAATCTCGACATCGACAAAAACGAATTTATCGTCATCGTCGGGCCTTCGGGCTGCGGCAAAAGCACGACGCTCCGCATGCTTGCGGGGCTGGAAGACATCACTTCGGGCGATATCTTCATGGAAGGGGAACTCATCAATTATAAGCCCTGCAAAGACCGCCGCATGGCGATCGTCTTTCAGAGCTATGCGCTTTACCCGCAGATGAACGTGTACGACAACATCGCGTTTCCCCTCACGATCAACAAATATCCGATGCCCGCGGTAAACAAAGTGCTGACGGCCGACCGCGAGATCAGGAACATACTGAACACCGTTCCTTTCAAAAAATTCATCGGCGTGCTGTACAACGTGTTCGCCGAAAAGGGAAAAACCGGCGCGAAGATCGAGGAGGTCGCAAACATCTTCGGAATTTCGCAGGAGGCGGGCAAACTGCTGTGCGGCTTCTTCCTTCCGCACAAAAAAGAGACGCTCGAAGCGCTCGGCGGCATGGAAGAGACGATCCGTTCCGAGATCGTCGGCAAACTTGACGGCGTCGTCGCGAAGGAAAGGGAGGAACTCGCGAAAAATGGGATCTCCCTCGATGAAGATTTTCATATATTGGACGAAAACGGGAATGCAAAAACGGAGATCCGCAGTTATACGCCGTACGAGATCAAGACGCGCGTCTACGAAACGGCGGACAAACTCGATCTGACGCCCTATCTCGACAAACTCCCGAAAGAGCTTTCGGGCGGGCAGATGCAGCGCGTCGCGCTCGGCCGCGCGATCATCAAAAACGTGCCCGTGTTCCTCATGGACGAGCCGCTTTCCAACCTCGACGCAAAACTGCGCCTCACCATGCGCAGCGAGATCGTCAAGCTGCACAACCGCATCAACGCGACGACGGTTTACGTCACGCACGACCAGACGGAAGCGATGACCATGGCGACGCGCATCGTCGTCATGTCCAAGGGCTTCGTGCAGCAGATCGGCACGCCCGAGGAGATCTACAACCGCCCCGTCAACATATTCGTCGCAAAATTTATCGGCTCTCCCGCCATGAACATTTTTGAAATGAAGCTCGACCGTGCGGGCAAATGCCTGCGCTCGGGTGACTTTTCCATTCCCGTGGACGGCGCGTTTATCGAAAAGCACGACTCGTTTTATGCGGAAAAGAAAGAAGAGTTTTCCCGTATGTGCGACTCGTTTGACGAAGCGGCGGGCGAAAAGGTGCTGAAGATTCTGTCCGTCACCGGCGAGCACGGCGGCAAGCGGGTGCGGAAAAAGGAAAAAAAGAGCATCTGGCAGAGTCTGAAACGCAAAAAAACTTCTGCGGAGGACGAGCTCGAATTCGAAAGGTCTGTCTGCGAACAGAAGCGCGACGATCTTGTCAACTTGTCGCCCGAACACGAACTTATAGTCGGCATCCGTCCCGAGCGGCTGAAGATCGAATTGTACGACCCTTCGAAAAAGTACGACGGCGGCTTCGTCGTAAAGCCCACCGTTTGCGAATTGCTCGGCGGTGAATACAACGTGCATTTCGATTACTGCGGCAAGGGTATGGTCGGTCAGATCGGTGCGGAAAACAAGGTCTCGACGAAAGACGAGGTCATCGTCCGCTTTTCCGCGAAGGATATCTACGTATTCGACCCGATCACGGGAGAAGTGATCGGATGAGCGTTAAAAACGTCAGCCTGAAAGTGATCGCTTCGCAGATGAAAGTATCCATCAATACCGTCTCGCATTCGCTGCGCGACCTGGACGACATCTCCGAGCCGCTCAAACAGCGCATCCGCAAAAAGGCGATCGAACTCGGGTATATGCCCAACCACGTCGCGCAGAAAATGCGCAAGGACGAAAAGCCGCTCATCGCCATCCTCATCGATTCGTTCGTCAATCTGTATTTCAATACGTTCAGCAGCGCGCTGACCAAGCTGTTCCGCGAAAAAAACGAGTACGATTTTTTGTTCATCTGCGCCGACAGGCTCACGGTGGACGTCGTCAAGCAGTGCGTATTGCAGCGGGTCGATCTCGTCGTCACCCATTTCCATCCGGAAGAGGGCGTGTACGAATTCGCAAAACTGAACAACATCCAGATCGTTCTGATCAGCACCAAAGACAAATTCGGCAAAATGGATTCGGTAGGCGTGGACGAGCGGGGCGGCTGCCGCGCCGCGGCAAAATACCTTGCGGACGGTTCGGACGGCGGCTATATCTTTGTGGGCGTCGATTGTTTTTGCGCCCGCATGCGCTATTCGCTGTTCCGCCGCGCTTTAAAGGATATGGGCGTCGCGGGGGAAATCGTCTTTTTCAACACCGACAAAAAGGATATGCCCGCGCTTTTGGACATGATAGAGAAAGGGCGGCGCAAGATCTTCTTTTATAGCGACGGCGAAGCGTACACCGTTCTTGCAAAGCTTGACGAACTCACGGGCGGCGTCCGCGAACGCTTTCCCGATTTGAAGTTTATCGGTTTCGACGGGCTGTACAAATACGTTTACGGACTGCAGCGCATCGTGACCGTGCAGATCGATTATCCCGAGTTTGCGGAAACGGTCTATCAGGTCATCAAAGACAGGCTGGAAAACCCGAACGGCTATGCGAAGCAGTTGGTCGTGCCGGTCGCGCTCCCCGTAGGGCAGACCCCGCCTTCGCCGCAAACGCCGTAAAGCGCTTATGAACGGAACAAACGGCAAGGGGCGGCAGACCGCATATGCGGCCTGCTGCCCCTTTTGCGCGCCCGAGGCCGGATTCTCTCGATCTTGTTTTAGGGCGGCGCGGCATGTTTCCGCAAAAAGTTGACAATTTTTGCGCCTTGCGCTATCATAAAACAAAAAACGGCGGGGGTTTTCGGCATGGGCGGAATTTTCAAACAGGGCAAATGGATATGGCTTCGGAAAAGCGGCATAAACCAATACGCGGATTTCGTCTGCAAATTTTATGCGGAAAACACGGAGGGGCTGACCCTTCGCGTCAGCGCGGATACCGATTACGCCGTTTACGTCAACGGTAAATTCGTGTACGCAGGTCAGTATCCCGATTATCCGCATTATAAAATCTACGACGATCTGCCGCTGTCGGCGTACTGCGGGGCGGGAGAAAACCGTCTCGCGATCCTGTGCCGCTATGCCGGCGAGGACAGCAGCACCTATTATCGGGCGGAGGCGGGGCTGATCTTCGAGGTCTTGCAAAACGGAAAGGTTCTCGCCGCGAGCGGCGAGGCGACGCGCTCGCGCGAGGACAAGGGGTATCTGAGCGGGGAGACGGAATTTATCACCCCGCAGCTGGGGCGCACCTTTTATTACGACGCCTGTACTGACGACGGATGGATCTTTGAGGATGCGGAAGGGTTCTGCGAAAGCGTGCCCGTGCCGAAAGCCTGCTCTTTCGAGCCGCGCCCCGTGCCGCGGCTGAAAATATCGGAAAGTTTGCGCGCGGAGATCTGCGCGCAGGGGGAGTACATCGCGGGCACGCGCTCCGCTTGCGCGGCGGAACAGATCGCGCGTGCGTTTTTAAGCTACAAAGAACTCCCCGAAGGCGCGCCGCGCGCGCTGCCGTGCGGAGGCGTTCCTATGGAAACCTCTTCGGACGGGGTCTGGTTTATCGCCGACATGCGAGAGGAAACCGCGGGGTTTGTCGTTTTGGAGCTGGAAGTGCCGTGCGACGCGCAAATCCGCGTCGGGTTCGGCGAACATCTGCGCGACCTGCGGGTGCGCACGCGCATCGGCCCGAGGAATTTCGCGTTCGGCTTTAAGGCCAAGCGCGGGCGCAATCGCTTTTACGGCGCGCTGCGGCGGCTGGGCGGGCGGTATTTGCAGGTGCTGGCAGAAGCGCCCGGCGCGGTTGTGTACGACTGCCGCATTTTGCCCGCGGAATATCCCGTGCGGGAAACGCCCGTGCGGGCCGGAGACGGGCTTCGCCGCAAAATATACGAAAACGGCGTGCGTACCTTAAAAACGTGCATGCACGAGCATTACGAGGACTGTCCCTGGCGCGAACAGGCGCTGTACGCCATGGACAGCCGCAATCAGATGCTGTTCGGGGCGTACGCGTTCGAAAACAACGAAGATTATGTCCGCGCGAACCTGCGGCTCATGCGGCACGGCGCGCGCAAAGACGGGCTTTTAGAACTGTGTTTCCCCGCACGGGTGGGCATAACCATCCCTTCTTTCAGCCTGTATTACGTGTTTGCCGTCGCGGAATATTTCGAAAGGACGGGCGATCTCGCTTTCGTGCGCGAAACGTACCCGTGCCTGGAAAACATCCTGCGGGCGTTTTCGTCCCGCAAGGACGGCACGGGGCTGATCCCGATTTTTACCGAACGGGAATACTGGAATTTTTACGAATGGCGCGACGGGCTGGACGGGCGGTACGTGTTCCGCGATTTCGATCTGCCCTTATCCTACGACAGCTGCCTGAACCTGCTGTATCTGATCGCCCTGCAAAAAATGCTGCCCGTTTGCCGCGCGCTCGGCAGAGAGGGGGCGGCGTGATCGAATACGCCGCGGGCGAAACCGAACACGCCGTACAGAGTTTCATCGCGCATTTCTTCCGTTCGGAGGAAACGGACGTCGTTTTCCCGGAAGAAGGGACGTTCGGCTTTATGGTCTGGGAATATCTCGATTCCGATTACGAGACGGACGAGATCGTCGTCTCTCCGCGGGGCCGGGCGCGCTGCATCACGACTTTTTCGGGTTGAAAGCAGACGGCTCTTTCGTGATCGGGGAATACGACCTTCTGGAAGAGATCTCGTCCGATCTCGTACAGGCCTGCGGCGGCAGGGGCGTGATCTTGCAGGACGGGCAGCCGTACGACATCAGTTATACCGAGGGCGGCGACGATCTCGGCGTCAACGTCCATCCGCGCACGGCGGTGGGATTCCGCGAAAACGGCGATCTCCTCATCGTCGTCGCGGACGGGCGGCAGAGCGGCTATTCGGTCGGCATGAACCTTGTCGACCTCGCGCAGGTTTTCAAGAGCCTCGGCGCGGTCAGCGCCCTCAATCTCGACGGCGGCGGGTCGTCCACGTTCGTCACGAAAAACGCGGACGGCAGCCTGAGCGTCAAAAACAAAACCAGCAATTCGGGCGGCGCGCTCCGCGCCGTGGGCGATTGCCTGATCCTGACCGCCGCATAAAAAAATATAGCGGGAAAAGTCTGTAAAGGCGATTGCAATTTCTCTCGTTTTATATTAAAATGTTTATATTCACTTTATCAAGGAGGCATCATCGATGCTGAAAGGGGATTTTATCGGCGTAAAAGAAGACGCGAACGTCTTTGTGTTGGAAAAGAGATTCGCCGTAAAAGAGACGGGACGGGCGATCCTGCGAGCTACGGCGCTCGGGCTGTATTTTGCCGAGCTCAACGGCGCGCGCGTGGGCGACGCGTTCCTCACGCCGGGGTGGACGTCGTACAACAAGATGCTGCAGGTGCAGGAATACGACGTGACGCCGCTCGTAAAGGCGGGGGAAAACGTCCTTTCCTTTACCGTCGGGGAAGGCTGGTACAAGGGCCGCCTCACCTGGGTAAGCAAAACCTGCCTTTACGGCGAAAAGAGCGCCGTCTGCGCCGAACTTACGGTGAACGGCGCGGCCGTCGCCGAAACGGGCGCCGATTGGACGGCGCGGGAGAGCGCCATCCGCTTTTCGGGCATATACGACGGGGAAACGGTCGATCTCACCTGCGATAGGAAGGCGCTCACGCCGTGCGTCGTCGCGTTCGATAAAAGCGCGCTCGCGGAGCAGATCGGCGGCTATGTCCGCAATACGGAGCGCCTTGCCGTCAAAGAGGTCATACATACCCCCAAGGGGGAACTCGTGTACGACTTCGGCCAGAACATCGCGGGCGTGGCGGAGATCAGAACGCCCGAAAATTTTGACGGCACGATCGTCATGCGGTTCGCCGAGATCCTCGTGGACGGCAATTTTTATACGGACAACCTTCGCAGCGCAAAGGCGACGGACAGTTTTACGGCAAAGGGTGCGCACACGTTTTCGCCCGAATTTACCTTTCACGGTTTCCGTTATATGAAAATGGAGGGTGCGGAACTTCCCGCGGAAAGCGTTTCGGCTCTGGTGCGCCATACCGATATGGAGCGCACGGGCCTGATCGAAACGGGAGACGAGCTGTTCGACCGCTTCTTCCAAAACGTCGTCTGGGGGCAGAGGGGGAATTTCGTGGATATCCCCACCGACTGCCCGCAGAGAGACGAGCGCCTGGGCTGGACGGGCGACATCAACGCGTTCTGCCGCACGGCGGCGTATAATTACGATATCCGCGCGTTCATGAAAAAGTGGCTCGCGGACGTAAGGAACGAGCAGACGGAAACGGGCGAGATCCCGCACGTCGTCCCCGACGCTTTAGGCTGGCACGGCGCGGACGCGCTCTGGAGCGACGCGGCTGTCATGATCCCCTGGACGCTGTATCAGATGTACGGGGACATCTCTTTCCTTTCCGAAAATTTCGCCATGATCAAAAAATACCTCGCGGCGAAAGAGGCGAATACCGAAAACGGGCTCGTCGTGCGCGGGCACGAATATGCCGACTGGCTCGCCCTCGACGGGGAGAAATTCAAGGACAACATCCGCGGCAGGACGGACAGGAAGTTTCTTACGAGCGTGTTTTACGCCGCCGACCTGAAGATCGCGGCGGACATCGCCGCCGTTCTCGGCGACTCTTCGGAAAAGGGTTACAGGCGCAGGCGCGAAGAGGTGATTTCCGCGATCCGGGCGGAATACGTGACGCCGAACGGCAGGGTCGCGAGCGACACCATGACCGCGCAGGCGCTTGCGCTGCATTTCGATATCGTCCCGCAGGAGTGCAAACCCGCGCTCGTGCAAGTGCTTGCCGAAAACGCCGCCGCGCACGAATACCGCGTCACGACGGGCTTTTCGGGCACGCCTTTCCTTCTGTTCGCGCTGGCGGACAACGGCTGCTTCGACACGGCATGCAAAATTTTGATGAACGAGGAATACCCCGGCTGGCTTTACGAAGTGAAGATGGGCGCTACGACCGTCTGGGAGCGCTGGGATTCGCTCACGCCCGACGGCAAGCCCAATCCCGACGGCATGAACAGTTACAACCATTATGCCTACGGGTCTGTCATGGAGTTTGTATACCGCCGCGTCGCGGGCATCGAGGCAGCCGCGCCCGGGTTTGAAAAAATAAAGGTCGCGCCCCGCCCTTGCGAGGGGCTTGCGCGCCTGCGCGCGGAGTACGACAGCGTTCGCGGGAAGATATGCTCTTCCTATGAATGCAAGGACGGAAAGATCGTCTACCGCATCCGCACGCCCGAAGGCGTGCCCGCGCAGATCTGCCTTCCCGGGGAAGCGCCGATCGAAACGGACGGCGGGGAATTTACATATGAGCGCGCGGCGGACGGGTTGCCTGTCGGATGAGCCGATCGCCGAACAGAATTGCATCGGCGGGGGAGAGCGGTTTGCTCTCCCCCGCGTTTCGTGTGCCCGATCCCTGCTTTTTCCGTATACGGAAGTCGGGAATAGCCGCGTGAAAAATTTTGCCGCAATCATAATCGGGGCGAAACTGCAGGCAGTCCCGAAATGCGGCCGCCGCATACCGCCGGGAAAATGCCGAGCGGATGCGGGCGGCTTTTATGCCAAAAAACTCCTTTGATTTTTGCGTGTTTTTTCTTTCTGCCCGCGCATACTGTCACAGAGGCGGAAAGATGAGCGGGATCAGGAAAATCGCGTCGCTCGCAGTCCTTGCGGGCGTTTTTTTCATAGTTTGCGGGTTCGTTGCGGCCGGGAAGTACCCCGCGGGCACTTCGGTGAACGGCACGGATATTTCCGGCCTCACTTACGCGCGCGCGGAAGCGGCGGTCAGGGAAGGCGTGCGCCGCGAACTCGGCGGGGTACAACTGAAAATTTGCGTGGACGGGGAAATATTTCTCTTCCGCTATCCCGAGGTCAACGTAAAGACGGACATGCGCGCCGCGCTCGCGGCGGCAAAGAGGGGCGGGGCGCACCCGCTTTCCAAAAAATATTATCTCGTGCGGGGCGAAAGCGTTTTGCGCGGCATATGCGACGGCTTTTACCGCAAGAGCGAAAACGCAAGTCTGTCTTTCGACGCTTCGGCTTCCGAACCGTTTTCGTACACGGCGGAGAGGAGCGGCAGGTATCTGGACGGAACGGTGTTGGAGCGCGCCGTTTCTGAAGCGCTGCAGGGCGGTTTCGGGGAGATCAGGCTGCAGACCGTGCGCACCCCGGCACGCGTCACGCTGCAAAAACTGCGCGACATGACCTGCCTGCTCGCAAAATTTACGACTCGGTTCAACCCTGCCGCCACGGGCAGGGCGGGCAACATCGCCCTTGCGGGCGAAAAGCTGAGCGGCACGATCGTAGGGGCGGGGGAAGAGTTTTCTTTCAACCGCACGGTGGGTGATCGCACCAAAAAGAACGGTTTTTCGGAGGCGCCGATCATCTTCGAAGGCGACTTCGTTTCGGGCGTGGGCGGCGGCGTGTGCCAGGCGAGCACCACCGTCTACAACGCCGCCCTGCTTGCGGGCATGGAAATCAAGGAGTACCACCCGCACAGCCTGTCCGTGGGGTACGTCGAGCCGTCCTTCGACGCGATGGTCAGCGGGAAAAATGCGGATCTGCGCTTTATCAACCGTACGGGCGCGCCCGTGTACATGGTCTGCCGCGTCGCGGACGGGGCGATCACCGTTTCGCTATACGGCAAAAAAAGCGCGTATACCTACCGCCGCGAAAGCGCCGTCACCGAAGTCGTGTCCCCGCCCGAACCCGAATATGCGGAGGGGGATAACGCAAAACTGCGCGCCGCCAAAGACGGGCTGAAAAGCCGCGGCTATCTTCTGACCTATAAAAACGGCGTGCTCGTCGGCAAAAAGCTTTTGCGCAAGGACAGTTATGCCCCCGTCCGCGCCGTTCTGCCCGCAAAAAAGGAGGAAGAAGAAAACGGGGATCTCTCTTCCCGCTTTACGATCTCTTAACGTAAAATTATAAAAAAACTGAACAATGTGCGTTATTATGTCTCCGAAAAATAGTATAAATTTCCGCATTTGGCGATAAAATTTGTCAAGATAATTTGACAAACGATTGCAATACATGCGAGAAAGTGATAAAATATTTTCGGAAAACCGACAAAAAGTGAGGTCAAAAATGGTCATTGTTCAGGAAGTAAAGACCAAAAAAGGGATGCGCAAATTTGCGGATTACCCTTTCCGTCTCTATAAAAACTGCCCTTATTATATCCCTTCTTTCCGTTCGGACGAAGAGAACATCGCCGACCCGAAGAAAAACCCCAATCTGGAGGACAGCGAGATCCGCTGCTTTTTCGCCTATAAGGACGGGAAGCTTGCGGGGCGCATCGCGGGGATCGTCCAAAAAAAGTACAACCGCGTTTCGGGCAGGAAGTGCGTCCGCTTTTCGCGTTTCGACTGCATCGACGACGAGGAAGTCGCCGCCGCGCTCTTCAAAGCGGTGGAAGATTTCGGACGGGAAAAGGGCATGGATACGATCCACGGCCCGTGGGGGTTCAACGATCAGGACAGGGAAGGGCTCCTGACTTTCGGCTTCGACCGCCGCGCTACATATTGCACCAACTATAATTATCCGTATTACGAAAAGTTGGTCAGATCGCAGGGATTTACGGACGAAAGCGAATGGCTGGAATACGATTTCACGATCCCCGACAAGGTGGACGAGCGCATCGCGCGCATCGCCGAGAGGCTGAAAGACAAGTTCAGGGTGCGCGAAGTCGCCGACGACGGCCCCATGCGCAAACTCATCAAAATTTACGGCAGAAGGGCGATCGCCCTCGTGAACGAGGCATATGCCTCCCTCGACTGCTATGTCGCGGTCGAGGGGAAAGCCGTCGACGGCATACTCGCCCAGTTTGCCACCGTCATCAACACCCGCTATTTTTCGCTGTTGGTCAACGATAAGGACGAAGTCGTCGGCATGGCGGTCATGCTCCCGTCCCTGTGCGAGGCGATCAGAAAGAGCGACGGGCGCCTGTTTCCGTTCGGGTTTATCCGCGTGCTGAAAGCGATCAAACATCCGAAGGAATTGGAAATGGCTCTCATCGCCGTCCGCCCCGATTATCAGAAGACGGGCATCAATTCCCTCATGATCTCCCGCATCATGAAAAACCTGATCGAGGACAAGATCGAAAAGGTGGAATCCAATCCCGAGCTGGTCTCCAACACGGCGGTGCAGTCGCAGTGGAGTTCGATGGAAAAGAACGTCATCAAAAGAAGGAAATGCTTCACAAAGAGCATCGCCGAAAGCGCCGCCGAAAAGGAAGCGGCGGCGACAAAAGCATAACGGGCGATGAACGGCAAAGGCAGGGCTTTCGGCTCTGCCTTTTTTGCTGCGGGAGAAATGTTTCACGGAAAAAACGGCTTATTTGCCGTTTTTTTCTTTTCGACAAAATATACTTGATATTTTCGTGCGGATTTGGTACAATAAGACGAAACAAAACGGTCGGAAAAACCGATTTTCCGGAGATACAGAGATGAGAAGGACTACGATCAAAAAACTTTACGGCGCGCCCGAAAGTTTCGGCGGCAAAAAGGCCGTCGTTGCGGGCTGGGTGAGGACGCTGCGCGACGGCAAGGCGTTCGGTTTTATCGAACTCAACGACGGGAGTTGCTTCAAAAACGTACAGGTCGTTTTCGAGCGCGAAAGCCTCGCCAATTACGACGAGATCGCCCGCCAGAACGTGGGCGCGAGCCTCGTCGTCGAGGGTACGCTCGTCTTAACGCCCGAAAACAAGCAGCCGTTCGAGATCAAGGCGGAAAAAATTTCCGTCATGGGCACTTCTTCGCCCGATTACCCGTTGCAGAAAAAGCGGCACTCCCTCGAATTTCTGCGCGAGATCGCCTATCTCCGCCCGCGCACGAACACCTTCAACGCGGTGTTCCGCATCCGCAGCGAGGCGGCGTTCGCCATCCATAAATTTTTCCACGACAGGGGTTTCGTGTACGTGCACACGCCGATCATTACGGGCAGCGACTGCGAGGGCGCGGGCGCGATGTTCCAGGTGACCACCCTCGAAATGGACAAGATCAAGGGCGGCGTGGACTATAAAAAGGACTTTTTCGGCAAGAGGGCGGCGCTCACCGTTTCGGGACAGCTCAATGCGGAGACGTTCGCCATGGCGTTTTCCGACGTGTACACCTTCGGCCCGACCTTCCGCGCCGAGCGTTCCAACACCACCCGCCACGCGGCGGAGTTCTGGATGATCGAGCCGGAAATGTCTTTCTGCGACCTCGAAGGGGATATGGACGTCGCCGAGGCGATGGTCAAGGCGATCATCCGCCACGTCATGGAAGCCTGCCCCGCGGAGCTTGAATTTTTGAACAACTTTGTGGACAAGGGGCTGATCGAGCGGCTGAAAAACGTGTCGGAAAACGAGTTCGTCCGCCTTACCTATACAAAAGCGATCGAAATTTTGGAAAAGGTCAAAGACAGGTTCGAGTTCCCCGTATATTGGGGGTGCGACCTGCAGAGCGAACACGAACGTTACCTGACCGAGCAAGTGTATAAAAAGCCGGTGTTCCTCACCGATTACCCGAAGGAGATCAAGGCGTTCTACATGCGCCTGAACGACGACGGAAAAACGGTTGCGGCGGCAGATCTTCTGGTGCCCGCGATCGGCGAACTCATCGGCGGTTCGCAGAGGGAGGAGCGAGAAGACGTGCTGCTTGCCCGCATGAAAGAGATGCACTTAAAGCCCGAAGATTACGACTGGTATCTCAACCTGCGCAAATACGGCGGCACGGTGCATTCGGGCTTCGGGCTCGGCTTCGAGCGGATGATCATGTATCTTACGGGCATTTCCAACATCCGCGACGTTCTTCCCTTCCCGAGAACGGTGGGGAATTTGGAATACTGAAAAACTCACACGTTTCTCGGCAAGCTGATGCCTGCGAAACGTCGTGATTTGAGGGGAAACCCGAGCGGTTTTCCCCTCTTTGCGGCACTTTTAAGGGCACGCAAACTATACAGTGCCGCAAATTCACCCTTCCCGTAAGGCAAGGCATTGCCAAATAGGGGTGCGCTGCGGAAAATTGCGATTTCCCTTGCGCGATTTATTATTTAAATAATTAAAGGCGCGTTTGAAAACCACGCTTTTCAAAAAGCGCACTCAATTTGCCGCATACTTGCGGTCTCAACGGGTGA
>DWXC01000034.1 GCA_019119395.1 Candidatus Borkfalkia stercoripullorum
AGGACGAGGAGGACGAGGAGGACGAAGAGCTGATCGTGCTCGTCATCTCGCGGAACGCCTCGCGCCCCGCGGAAGTCAGGTTGATGACAACGGCATAGCCGCTGTCTCCCGCATTCGCCGTGGTAACGCTCCTGATGTTTTCGCCCGACCCTTCCATTTGGGCCGTAGCCTCGCCGTCCGCGGCGGACGCGTCGGACAAAACGATCCCGCCCGAGTATGAGAAGTAGGTGATCATCGACTGCGCATACTGCTCGGCGTAATAGTCGTCGAAGTCGAGCCCAGGGATTTCGATGCGGATGGTATAATCGTCCTGCACGCGGAGCGTATAATCGCTCATGCCCGCTTTTTCGTAACGCTTGTTGACGGCACGCAGAGCGGCGTCGAACTGATCCTGAAATTCCTGCGTCACGCCGTCGCCCTCGGCGATGTCCTTGGACAGGTAAATGCCTTTGTAAGCGACGTAGTTATCGTCGGGATTTTCCGTCGATTCGCTGTCATAGTCGTAACTTGCCTTGAGCGTTTCATATTCCGCCTTGGAAATGACGCCTTCGGGATAATACACCGTGTAATATCCGCCGTCCAGATCTCTGCCCAGCTCGACTATGCTGAGAAGAGAGCGGAACGAGTTCGGGCTCTTAACGGGAAATGTGGGCGTAATGCATAAGAACAGCAGTCCCACGAGCACGACCGTGACGAGCGCGATCAGTGCAGCCGATTTTTTCTTGCCCATTGCCTCCTCCTGCAACTTGTTAAAATTCACAGCCGTCTTTTTGCGGCAGCCGGCCCGCCGTGCCCGCCTGAAAAACATGCGTCAAAACAAACGGGGCGTATACTTGCCAAAATCAGAAATATACTCAATAATTATAGTAAAGTTTGTCCGTTTAGTCAAGTGTAAATGGTTCTTTTTTCGCGGATTTTACCTTATTATCATAATTTAATCGCCTTAATCGCCGATTTCCTCTTTCGCGTACGCGCCGGCGAGCCGCACGTAAACTTCCGCATTCATCGCATTGCCCCGTTTTTCCTCTTCGCGCACAGACCGCACGATGCGGAACGGATTGCCGTACACCACGCTGCCCGCGGGGATCTCCTTGTTCTGCGGGATGAGCGTCGCCGCGCCGATGATGCAATCGTCGCCGATCTTCGCCCCGTCGAGGATGACCGCGCCCATGCCGATCAGCACGTTATCTCCCACCGTACAGCCGTGCACCACGGCGTTGTGCCCGACCGTGACGTTATCGCCGAGAACGGCAGGCTTATGATAGCCCACGTGCACGGTTGCGTTGTCCTGCACGTTGGTGTTTTTGCCGATATACACGGGCGCAATGTCGCCGCGTATGCACGCGCCGCACCAAACGTTCGCGTTGTCGCCGAGAGAAACATCCCCCGCCACATACGCTCGGGAATGGATGAATACGTTTTGCCCCTTTTCGATCTTCATGCCGTCACCTTTCCCCGCGCGCGGCAGCATCCTTTCTGACCGCGAGGATGTGCATCGCGTTTTCCACGCGCTTTTTCATCATTTCGCAGGTGATTTCGTAAGGCTCGTCGATGTCGCCGTTGTAGTGATAGTTGTTCGCGCTGCATCCGCCGCTGCAAATGAATTTTGCAAAACAGCCGTCGCACTTTTTGCGCGTGAACAGGCAGGAATTTTTGAATTTATTGCGGATGTTTTCGTCGAGTTTCCCCTCGAAAACGCTGCCCATACGGAAATCTTTATCGCCCGCGAACTGGTGGCAGGGATAAATGTCTCCGTTCGGCAGGACGGAAAAATATTCGTTGCCCGCGCCGCACGCGCTCACGCGTTTGGAAAGGCAGGGCCCGCCTTCGAGGTCTACGTTGAAGTGGAAAAAATTGAACCCCTTCCCTTTCGCTTCGTATTCGAGGTATTTGTCGCACAGAACGTCGTATTCTTCGCAGACGCGCGAAAGATCCTCTTTTGTGATGGCAAGGTCGGGGATATCCGTCACGACGGGTTCCATCGAGATGCTGTCGAATCCGCTGTCCGCAAGGAAGAGCACGTCTTTGGAAAAATCGAGGTTTTTCGCCGTAAACGTGCCGCGCACGTAATAGTGTTTGTCTCCCCTGATCTTGACGAAGTTTTTCAGGTTTTCGATCACGAGGTCGAAACTGCCCTTGCCGTTTGCCGTCTTTCTGACGGCGTCGTGCACTTCTTTGCGGCCGTCGAGGCTCAAAACCACGTTTTCGAATTCTTTATTGAGAAAATCGGCAACGTCGTCTTTGAGCAGAAGCCCGTTGGTCGTCAGGGTGAACAGGAACCTCTTGCCGCGCTTTGCCGCCTGCTTCTTGGCGTAATATACGGTCTCCTTCACCACGTCGAAGTTCATGAGCGGTTCGCCGCCGAAAAAGTCCGTTTCCAGGACTTTTCTGTTTCCCGAATTTTCGATGAGAAAATCGACCGCCTTTTTCGCGACGTCCAAAGACATGAACTCGCGCTTCGCATGGTACGCGCCCTCGTCCGCGAAGCAATAGCGGCAGCGCAGGTTGCAGTCGTGGCAGATGTGCAAACAGAGCGCCTTGACTTCGTTCGATTTCGGGGGATATACGCGCACTTCTTCTTTAAAAAGAAGCCCCTGCTTTTCGAGTTCGGCAAAGTCCGCCTCGTATTCCTTTCTTTCCGTTTCGGATATACGGGAAGTATCGACCGCCTCGCCCAGTTTTTCGCGCATGAGGAGTGCGCCCTTCTCGTCGCACTCGTGCAGAGAAGAACTGCCCGTATCGAATATATAATAATGCTCTTTGTAGTTAAAAACGTGTACCATAAAAAATTCCTTCGCACAAATTGCGCAAAAGAAATGCGCAATTTGTTTGATTTTTTAGAGAACCCCCGACGTTCGCCGTTTTGTAAACGGCGCTGCGCCCGGGTTTTTCTCTGCGGCGATATATTACGGCCCTCATATTGCAATCGCCGCGTTCACTCTTTCCGCACAATATTGCGCAGAGCAAAATTAAAGAGCAGTAGAACTGCCCTTCGATTTTGAGTTATCTGTTCTTTTCGGGATTCTCTTCCCTCTGAATCCTTTCGCAGGACTGATTGCCGACCGTGCAACTGGTTTTGCATGCGGACTGGCAGGTGCTTCTGCATTCGCCGCAAGCGGTGATCTTTCTCTCCGCAGGGCGGGCGATCGTTTTGATTTTATTCATGCCGATGATCTCCTTTTCTCGCTTTTTTTCTATTATAATATAATGCAAAAAAAATTGCAAGCGTTTTTTCCGCCTGCAATCTCTTTGCGCGCCGATTTTAACCCCTGTTTTTTGCCGCCGCAGCGATGAGCGCGCTCAGCCCGCCCGCCGCCGCGCCGCAGACGACGTCTAAAACGTTCAGCCAGCCGAAAGAAATGCTCCCCGCGATGATGGCGAACAGAAAATAGGTGACGACCGCCACGATCGCCCCGCACGCGATCCCTTTGAAAAACGCTTTTTCGGGCTTGATGCAGAAAAAGCACCCCAAAAACACGGCCAAAAATTTGATGACCTGATTCACCGGCGTAATGGCAGCCGACGGAATCGAAAACAGCTTTATGGCGAGCGCAAACAACAGAACCGCCGCCAATGTGAAAATGATTGAAACGCAAGCGCCCTTGCCGATCTGGGCGGCGCCCTTTCCTCCGCGCATATAAAACGACCTCCGCACGATTTATTCTATCGTATGCGGAGGCCGCTCGCGTTATTCCGTTTTATTCTCTTTTTCGTCCCGCCCGTCCGCTTTTTGTTCGGTTTCCTCGGCGGGCTTTTCTTCCCCGTTTTCCGCCGCATCCGATCCTTCGGACGCATCCGCATCGGGCGACGCGGCTTCGGCCGTATCGGGATCGGCCGCTTCGGGAGTAGGCGTTTCGGGGATCGCCGCGTCCGTCCAGCGCACGGCGCCCTTGTCTACTTCGACATAGCTGTCCCCGCCCGTTTTCAGGACGATCGTGCCGTTTTCCTCTTTGACTTCGACGGCTTCGCCTTCGATGCCGCCGACGGTGACGACCTTGTTCCCCGGCTGAATATGGTCGGCTTCTTTCGGATATTCTCCGCGCTCGCGCGCCGAGTATGCGGGAGCGGGCTCAACCTTCGATTCGGTCACTTCGTCCGTCCCGGCGGTATCGGAGCCGTCTCCCTGCGGTTCGCCCGCGGGCTTTGCGTCCGTCCACCAGATCGCCTCGCGCTGCAGCGTGATGAGGCTTGCCCTGCCGTCCTGCGCGCCCGTTTTAAGCACAAACGTCTTTTCGTCCGCGGTTTCGGCAACTTCGCCGCAAATGCCGCCCACCGTGATGACTTTGTTGCCCGGTTGAATGGCGGCGATCGTACGGTTGTATTCGTCCAGCCTCTTTTTCTCTTTCCTGTTCCTCAACATGGGCATAACGACCAGAACCAGAACGCAGACGACAAGGAACAGGCCCAAAATCAGCCCTTCTTTCCAGGTTATGGCAAGCAGATTGCTCAACATCTATAAAAATCTCCTTCAGAAAAAATTACGGCTTCCTCCGCAGGAACGCGCGGGGTCTTACTTCTTCTTTTTGATCGCAAGCAAAATCACCGCACCCGTCAGCAGCAAAACGACTGCCGCAATACTGACGATCTGGCTGACCGCGATCAATAAGCCGTGCATCATACTTTCTTCTCCCGTAATTCTCTCATCCGCAGACGCAGGATGCCGCGCACTGCTTCTTAATATTATCGTTTTTGCGCCCTTTTTGCAAGCGTTTGCGCGGGCGGCAGATGAATTTTTGCGAAATTTTAACAAAGACGTCAAATTTCGCCGTATTTCGCGTAAAATTCCTCCCGGAATTCTTTCAGCCCGCCCTCCAATATCGCGCGCCGCAGGGAACGCATGAGCTTATTCAAAAACGTGATGTTGTGCAGAGACAACAGCATGGAAGAGAGCATCTCCCCCGCGTTTACCAGGTGGCGCAGGTATGCCTTCGTATAATTTTTACAGCAATAGCAGTCGCATTCTTCGTCGAGCGGGGTAAAGTCCTCTTTGTAAACGGCGTTGCGCACGACCACTTTGCCCTTCGAAGTGAGCGCCGTGCCGTTGCGCGCGATGCGCGTCGCCAGAACGCAGTCGAACATGTCGATGCCGCGCATCACCCCTTCGATGAGGCAATCGGGGCTGCCCACCCCCATCAGATAGCGGGGAACGCCCGTCGGGAGCGCGGGCTGTATCGCGTCGAGCATCTCGTACATGAGCGGCTTGGGTTCGCCCACCGAAAGCCCGCCGATGCCGAGGCCGTACTTTGCGTACGGCTTTGCCGCAGCAACGCTTTCCAGCCGCAGGTCTTTATAAAAATTGCCCTGCACGATAGGGAAAAGCGCCTGCTCTTCGTTTTTATGCGCGGCGGCGCAGCGTTCCAGCCAGCGGACAGTCCTGTCCAGCGCTCCTTTGGCGTATTTATAATCCACGCCGTATTCGCTGCACTCGTCGAACTGCATGATGATGTCCGCACCCAGCGCGTTCTCGATTTCCATCACCTTTTCGGGCGTAAAAAAATGCTTGCTGCCGTCGATGTGCGAATTGAACCAGACGCCCTCGTCCTTGATGTTGTTGAGCTTCGCGAGGGAAAACACCTGAAATCCGCCGCTGTCGGTGAGGATGGGCCTGTCCCAATTCATAAATTTGTGAAGCCCTCCCGCCTTTTTTACCAGTTCGTGCCCGGGGCGCATGTACAGGTGATAGGTGTTCGCTAGAATGATCTGCGAACCCGCCTCTTTCAGATCGCGCGGAAGCACGCCCTTGACGGTCGCCTGCGTGCCGACGGACATATAGACGGGCGTTTCGATATCGCCGTGCGGAGTGTGAAAAATGCCCGCGCGCGCGCCCGTTTCGGGATCGGTTTTGATGACTTCGAAAGAAAATTTATCTGCCAAAATATTTATTCCTTAATTAAATAATCTGTCGGTGCGCATTGCGCAACAATGTTTTGCGAAGGTTAAAAACAGGATGAGGAGCGGAGAAGCAAGCAGTTCGAGGAGCGGGCGGAAGCCGCGAAGGAGTGTACTACATCGTGCATGACTGAGCGGAACCGTAACCGCGACAATGAAATGCGCCGCTTATACGATCATCATCGCGTCGCCGAAACTGAAAAAGCGATACCTTTCCCCCACCGCCTCCCGATAAATGCGCAGGCACTCTTCCCTTCCGATCAAAGCGGATACGAGCATGATGAGAGTGCTTTCGGGCAAATGAAAGTTGGTGATGAGCGCGTCCACGCACTTGAATTTATACGGCGGATAGATGAAAATGGACGTATCGCCGCTGCACGGGCGCAGAAAACCGTTTTCGTCGGCGACCGTTTCGAGCGTCCGCACGGACGTGGTGCCGACGGCGATGACCCGCCGCCCTTCGCGCTTGGCGGCGTTCACGATATTCGCCGCCTCTTCGCCCACGCAATAGTATTCGGAATGCATGACGTGGTGCGTCAGGTCCTCTTCTTTCACGGGTCGGAATGTGCCCAGCCCCACATGGAGCAGAACCTCCGCGACCTCGACGCCCATCGCCCTGATCTCGGCGAGCAGTTCCTTCGTGAAATGCAGCCCCGCGGTGGGCGCGGCGGCGGAGCCGTCCGTCTTGCAGTACACCGTCTGATAGCGGTCTTTGTCTTTGAGCTTTTCGTGGATATAAGGCGGCAGCGGCATCGAACCGACGCGGGAGAGAATGTCTTCGAACACGCCGTCGAAATGAAAATCGACGATGCGCTCGCCCGTCTCCGTCCTGTCCTTAACGGTGAGGGATAGCTCTTCGGATATGACGAGTTCGGTGCCGACTTTCGCCTTTTTGCCGGGTTTTACCAACACTTCCCACTCGGTGAGGTCGCGCCGCTTCAAAAGGAGCACTTCCACTTTGCCGCCGTTTTTCGTATAGGCGAACATGCGCGCGGGCAGCACCTTCGTGTTGTTTATGACGAGCACGTCGCCGGGTTTTAAGTACTCTTTGATGTCGCGGAAAATGCGGTGCTCGGTTTTGCCCGTCTTTCTGTCATATACCAAAAGGCGGGAAGAATCCCTCGGCTCGGCAGGCGTCTGCGCGATGAGTTCTTCGGGAAGTTCGTAAAAATAATCGGATTTTTTCAGCATATTCATCAAACCTTTGTCGGCGGCGACCCTTCGGCGGGCCTTGCCGTAAGTTGCACCCATGCGGGATAAAACCCGCAGGCGAGGGCGTTGCGCACGGACGGGATGTTCGACCATGCGGCGCAGTAAAACGGCACTTTGCCGCGCGCGAACACTTCCGCCGCCAGGCGGGAGGTGACTGCCTTCGCGAGCCCCCTGCCCCTGTATGCGGGCAAAACGTCGACGCCGATCTGCCACATTTGATCGCAGTCGGCGCTTGCGCCCGCAAGCGCCGTCAATTTTTTATTTTCATATGCGCCCACGCAGAGCATGTCGCGCTCTTTTCTCTCTTTGCACAGGGCGTTTCCCCACTCGGGAAGATACAGCCCCGAAAAGTCGGACTGTTCCAGAACGCGCATGTCGCAGGCGCAGCCGAGCATGCGCGTTTTTGTAACGTCGGGCAGAAAATATTCCGCCTGAAATTTTGTTTTCAACCCGAACGGCGCGAGCAGTTTATCCAGCTCGTGCAGGGCGGGCGTTTCGAAACAATGCGCCGCAGAGTACTTCGCAAGATAGGAAAAAGCGATCTCCCGCAAGTCTTCCCGCACGCAGGCGACGACGTTTTTGCCGTATGAGGTGAGATCGAATACATACGGCTCTGCAAGATACGCCCTGCGCCCCGCACGCTCCCGCGACAGCGCGACAACGTTTTCCGCCTTACAGAAATCCTCGGGAACACAGCAGGAATCGATCGCCGACTGTTCCAGCGCGATTTTTAAAATATCCGTATTGGTCATTGATATCTATTTCTCGGCTTTCCTTCTCTGAACAAATCGCGAGAGCGATTTATTCATCGTCGAACATAGAGATCTGCGCTTTCTGTTTTTCGCTCATCTTCATGCCCATATGCTCGTATGCCCCTTTCAGGCACACCCTGCCGCGCGGCGTACGCGCGATGAAACCGAGCTGCATGAGATAGGGTTCGTAAACGTCTTCAATGGTGTTCGCGTCCTCGTTGATGGTCGCCGCGAGCGTTTCGAGGCCGGCGGGGCCGCCGCCGAACTTTTCGATCAGCGCGCGCAAGAGCCCGCGGTCGGTGTCGTCCAGCCCCAACTCGTCGATGTCCATTTTTTTGAGCGCGAAACGCGCGTCGTCATAGGTCACCGTTCCGTTGCCGTGCACGGCGGAAAAGTCGCGCACGCGTTTGAGCAGGCGGTTGGCGATACGCGGCGTGCCGCGCGAACGGCGGGCGATCTCTTTCGCCGCCCTGTCCTCTATGGCGATGCCGAGCGTCTTTGCCGAACGGGTGACGATCTCGGCGAGTTCGTCGGCGGTGTACATTTCCAACCGGCACAGCACGCCGAAGCGGTCGCGCAGAGGCGAGCCGAGCATCCCCGCCTTGGTGGTCGCGCCGACCAGGGTAAAATGCTTCAACGGAAAGCGCAGGTTCTTCGCCGAAGGCCCCTTGCCCACGATGATGTCCAGCGCGTAATCTTCCATCGCGGAATACAGGATCTCCTCCACCGAATGGTTGAGGCGGTGTATCTCGTCTATGAACAGCACGTCCCCCTCGTTGAGGTTGGTGAGGATCGCCGCGAGGTCGCCGCTCCGTTCGATCGCGGGGCCGCTCGTCAGTTTTATCTGCACGCCGAGCTCGTTTGCGATGATGTGCGCGAGCGTCGTTTTGCCGAGCCCCGGCGGGCCGTACAAAAGGACGTGGTCGAGCGGCTCGCCGCGCAGTTTCGCAGACGAGATGTACACGCCCAGATTTTCCTTGACTTTGGTCTGCCCGACGTAGCCCTCCATCGTTTTGGGGCGAAGGGCGTTTTCCTCAATATCGTATTCGCCCTTCGTACTCATAACGAGGCGTTCGTCCTCGAACCCGTTTTCCAGATCGTCTTCAAAACTCATTGTTTTACCCCCTTCTCTCCGCTCACATAGTGCGCAGCGCCGTCATGATGATCTCTTCCATACTCTCCGCGCCCGATTCTTCCGCGCGCTTTACGGCGCGTACGCTCTCCGCGCGGGTATACCCGAGCGACATCAAACCGACCACCGCGTCCTCTTCCTTGTCCGAAATTTTCTCGGCGGGCTGTTCGGGTGCCGCAGCCCCCTTTTCAGACAAGCCCTCCGCGGAAACCTTTTCGCGAAGTTCCAAAATGATGCGCTCCGCCGTCTTTTTGCCCAGCCCTTTCGCGGCGGTGAGCTTTTTCACGTCGGAATTGGCGATAGCGACGGCGATGTCGTTGATGTTCATGGAAGAAAGCACGGTGATACCCATTTTCGGCCCGACGCCCGATACAGATATGAGCTTTAAGAACATATTCTTTTCTTCCAAGGAAACAAATCCGAAGAGAGAAACGCCGTCCTCGCGCACTTGCAGGTAGGTATACACTTCGCCCTGCCCGTCGGAAATAAGTTTGGCGTACGCCGCCCCGGAGCATAGCACTTCGTAGCCGATGCCGTTATTTTCTAACAGAACCGTGCCGTCCGAAGAATATAAAACTTTCCCTTTGATATAACCGAGCATAAAAAAACTCCTTATGGATTCACGCGTTTCTCGCGCAAAGGCACTGCGAAACGCCGTGATTTGAGAGACAACCACCGTTCGCCGACACAAGGTCGGCTCTGCGGCGTTTTTCTCTCTGCGAAAAATTTTAAGGGCTTGCCTATTATAGCAATTTTCGCATTCACTCTTTTTCGGCAAGCCGCAAGTATGCGGCAAATTGTGTGCGCTTTTTGAAAAACGTGGTTTTCAAACGCGCCTTAAATTATTTAAACAATCTTGCGAAAAAGCAAAAACGACGCTTTTTGCTTTTTCACTCAATTTGCCAATGCTTTGGCTTACGGAAAGGGTGAATTTGCGGCACTGTATAGTTTGCGTGCCCTTAAAAGTGCCGCAAAGAGGGGAAAGCCGTTCGGGTTTCCCCTCAAAATCACGGAAAATCGCAGGCGTCAGCACGCCGAGAATTTTGTGAATATGAACTCATTTTTCGTGAACATACTTTATATCGAATACAGCCCCGAAAGGCGGGAAGTGTGCGCG
>DWXC01000035.1 GCA_019119395.1 Candidatus Borkfalkia stercoripullorum
GAAGAGGACGAAGAGGACGCGGAGGACGAAGACTTTACTTCATCCGACCTCTTTGAGGAGGACGACCTCGACGATTGGGACGACGAGGACGATGCGGACGATCAGGCGGATCACGACGAAGAATAACCGACGGGAGGATTACTATGTTCGAATTAAACGATTTTGACTCAATACAGATCGGAGTTGCGTCTCCCGAAAAGATAAGAGAGTGGTCTTACGGCGAAGTCACCAAGCCCGAAACGATCAACTACCGCACGCAAAAACCGGAAAGGGACGGCCTGTTCTGCGAAAAGATCTTCGGGCCGACCAAGGACTGGGAATGCCACTGCGGCAAATACAAGCGCATCCGCTATAAGGGCATCGTCTGCGAAAAGTGCGGCGTTGAAGTCACGCGCGCAAAAGTGCGCCGCGAGCGCATGGGGCACATCGAGCTCGCCGCGCCCGTTTCGCACGTATGGTATTCGCGCGGCGTGCCTTCCCGCATCGGGCTTCTGCTCGATATGGGGCCCAAACAGCTCGACCAGGTGATCTATTTCGCCGCGTACGTCGTTCTCGACCCCGGCAAGATCCCTACGCTCACCTATAAACAGGTCATCAACGATAAGGAACTGCGCGAGATCGAAGAGCAGTACGGCGACGAGAGCGTCACCGGGCTCAAAGTCGGCATGGGCGCCGAGGCGATCCGCGAACTTTTGCAGGCGGTAGACCTCGACAAAGAGAGCAAGGAAGCGCGCGAGATCATCGAAAACAATCAGAGCGGCGCGAAGAGGCTCAAAGCGGTCAAGCGCATCGAGATCATCGAGGCGTTCCGTAAGAGCGGCAACCGCCCCGAATGGATGATTTTGACCGTTCTGCCCGTCATTCCGCCCGATCTCAGGCCGATGGTGCAGCTGGACGGCGGCAGGTTCGCGACGAGCGACCTCAACGACCTGTACCGCCGCGTCATCAACCGCAACAACAGGCTCAAAAGGCTCATGGAACTGGGCGCTCCCGACATGATCGTCAAAAACGAAAAGCGCATGTTGCAGGAAGCGGTGGACGCGCTCATCGACAACGGCAGGAAGGGCAAGGCGATCACCGGGCCTTCCAACCGCGAACTCAAATCGCTGTCGGGGCTTCTGCGCGGCAAGCAGGGGCGTTTCCGCCAGAACCTGCTCGGCAAGCGCGTCGACTATTCCGGCCGTTCGGTTATCGTCGTAGGGCCCGAACTCAAAATTTATCAGTGCGGCCTGCCCAAAGAAATGGCGATCGAGCTGTTCAAACCTTTCATCATGAAAAAGCTGGTCGAAAGCGGCCAGTGCCACAACATAAAGAGCGCGAAGCGCGCCGTCGAAAAGGCGAAACCCGCCGTCTGGGACGTGCTGGAAGGGGTCATTAAAGAGCACCCCGTGCTTTTGAACCGCGCGCCGACGCTGCACCGCCTGTCCATTCAGGCGTTCGAGCCGGTGCTCATCGAAGGCCGCGCCATCAAGATCCATCCGCTCGTCTGCGGCGCGTTCAACGCCGACTTCGACGGCGACCAGATGGCAGTCCATGTGCCCCTTTCCATCGAGGCGCAGGCGGAAGCGCGTTTCCTCATGCTTTCCGCGAACAACATCCTCAAACTTTCGGACGGCAAACCGGTCATGACGCCCACGCAGGACATGGTTCTCGGCGCTTATTATCTGACCATCATCCGCCGTTACGAGGACAAATGGTACAACGAAAACCATGACGAAGTTCCCGAAGGCACGGAAGGCGCGGAGCAGTACCGCGCGCCGCTGTACACCTCGGAGGACGAGGCGATCATGGCATACCAGACCAAGGCGATCACCCTGCAGGACGAAATTTACGTCAAGCGCACGGTCAAACTCCCCGAGGGCAAGTTCTTCGACGAAAACGGCGAGCCTGAAACGGAAGTGACGGGCCGCGTGAAAACGACGGTCGGGCGCATCATTTACAACGAGGCGATCCCGCAGGATCTCGGCTTTGTAACGAGGAACAAGAAGGCGGATTACCTCAAATACGAGATCGGCGGGAGCAACAAGTGCGACCTTACCGTACTCAAAGACAGGTACGAAACCGAAGTTGACGGCAAGACCGTCCGCCAGGAGCAGGAGGACGAACCCGTCGGCAAAAAGATGATCTCCAAGATCGTCGACCGCTGCTTCAAAACGGGCGGCGCGCCCAAGGCGGCGGACGTGCTCGACAAGATCAAGGCGCTCGGATACAAATATTCCACGATCGGCGCGATCACGACTTCCGTATTCGACATGCACATCCCCGACGCGAAAAAACCTCTCATCGCCGAGGCCGAACACAAGGTCGAAACGATCGAGAAGAAATTCGCGCGCGGCCTTCTGAAAGACGAAGAACGCTACAATGCGGTCGTCAACGTGTGGAAAGACACGACCGACGCGGTCACGAACGAGCTGAAAAAGGGCCTCGACAAGTTCAATCCGATCTGGATGATGGCGAACTCGGGCGCGCGCGGCTCTATCGACCAGATCAAACAGCTTGCGGGCATGCGCGGCCTCATGGTCAACCCGCAGGGCAAAATGATCGAGATCCCGGTCAAATCCTGCTTCCGCGAGGGGCTGACCGTTCTCGAATACTTCATCTCTTCGCACGGCGGCCGCAAAGGTTTGGCGGACACCGCGCTCAAAACGGCTGACTCGGGTTACCTTACCCGCCGTCTCGTCGACGTTTCGCAGGACGTCATCGTCCGCGAGGACGACTGCTGTGCGGGAAGAAAACCGCGCGGCATGAAGATCTCCGCGATCACGGGCGCGAACGGCGACGTCATCGAGGGCCTGGAAGACAGGCTCGCGGGCAGGTTTGCTTCCGAGGATGTCGTCGATCCGAAAACGGGCGAAATCATCGTCGCGACCAACGAGATGATCACCGACGACACCGCGAAGGCGATCGTCAAAGCGGGCATCACAGAGGTCTCGATCCGCAGCGTGTTCACCTGCAATTCCCGTCACGGCGTCTGCGCGAAGTGCTACGGCAAGAACATGGCGACGGACAGGCCGATCCAGGTTGGCGAAGCGGTCGGCGTCATCGCGGCGCAGTCCATCGGCGAACCGGGCACACAGCTCACGATGCGTACTTTCCATACGGGCGGTATCGCCGCCACGGGCGACATCACGCAAGGTCTCCCGCGCGTCGAGGAGCTTTTTGAGGCGAGGAAGCCGAAGGGCGTCGCGACCCTTACCGAAGTGGGCGGCATCGTATACGTTTCCGAGCAGGACAACCAGAAGCATGTGGTCATCCGCGACGAGTTTGCGGGTACGGAAAAGAAAGAGTACGTGCTTCCGTTTAACGCCGAACTCAAAGTCAAAACGGGCGACAAGGTCGAACCCGGGCACCAGCTCAACGGCGGTTCGGTCAACCCGCAGGACATCCTGCGCATACAGGGCGTCAAGGGCGTGCAGGACTATATCCTGCATGAAGTGCAGTCCGTTTACCGTTCGCAGGGCGTCGACATCAACGACAAACACGTCGAAATCATCGTGCGCCAGATGATGCGCAAAGTCCGCATCGAAAACTGCGGCGATACGGATATGCTCCCCGGAGAACTCGTCGATATGTTCACCTTCGAGGACGAAAACCTCAAAGCGCTCGAAAAGGGCGGCAGGCCCGCTACGGCAAAACGCGTGCTTTTGGGTATCACGAAAGCCGCGCTGTCTACCGATTCCTTCCTTTCCGCCGCGTCTTTCCAGGAAACGGCGAGGGTGCTCACCGAGGCGGCGATCAAAAACAAGGTCGACCCGCTCATCGGCTTGAAGGAAAACGTCATCATCGGCAAACTCATTCCCGCAGGTACGGGCGTGCGCGATTACAAGAACATGAGCCCGCAGCTGGTTGCGGGACATCGCGAAAGCGACCCGCTCGTCGAGGCAGAAGAGCTTGAAGACGAAACGGTTGCGAAGTAAATAAAGCAGCATACTGCCGAAGGCATCGTAAGACGCCTTCGGCCGTTTTCTGTGTAAAAAAGAAAAAGTATTGACAACGGTCTGCGGTTATGTTACGATTGTTTCGGGAGAATAAAAACGTTTCGGCGCAAAGGAGGCCGCTGTGGAAAAAGTTTGGAAGGTCGTTGAAAAAATCGTCGCCGTGCTTGTAGCGCTGTCGGCGGCGGCATTCTTGCTGTCGCCGCTCCTGTTGGTGCGGGCCTGTCAAAAGAGCGAGGAGCGCTTCGAGCGGGAAATGGAACGTTTCGGCGAATTGCTCGGCGGCAGGGATAAGGGCGCCGAGAATTATTACCTGCTGTACGGCGATCGCATAGAAGGGGAAAATTACAAGTATTCCTTCGGGCAGAGTTTTGCCCAAGCGTATCGGAGCGAAGGCGGGGTCGTGTCGGACGGCGACGCCGTCTGCCTGGACAGTATCGCCGACGGGGAAAACGTTTATTTTCTCGTGAAATTGCCCCTGTATAACGGCGGGAGCGCCTGCTTTCTCTGTTCTACGAGGCTGTTTTCGGAAAAGACGGAAATCGTCTACACCGAATCTTTCGAACAGTCCGTTTCCGGCAGGATCGCATCCGCCGGGGGCGGGAAAGTGTTCGTGAGGCTGGGCGGATTCGCTCTGCTGATAGACGCGGCGACGGGCGAGACGGCTTACCGTGCGGAATTTGACGACCTGTACTTCGCGGGGGAGGGCTTTCTGTGGTTTTCGGATGATGAAGGGAGCCGTTTCGGCTTTTTGCGCGCCGAAGGCGTCGTCGTGCAGTACCCGTCCCTCTTCCGTGAAGTGCCCGATTCCGTATGCAACGGGATCGCGGAAAGCAGGGCGGCGGGCAAATATTGTGCGCAGGACATCGTTTCCGGCGAGCAGTTGAACGAAGCGGAAGCGGCGGAGCGCACCCGTTACAGGCGCCTGGCGGACGGGGTTTGGGCGGACGCGCGGGCGGAGCATGCCGTCAGCCTCGTCGGAACGGCGGGCGAAGCGTATGCGTTTTACGACGAAGAGTATTGCATCGGCAACAGCGCCCGCCTGAAAGATCTTTCCGGGTTCGAATCGTCTCGCGGATTCGGTGCGACTTATGTGACGGATATCGTTCCCGACGCGGCGCTCGCTTACGACGGGGTCGTTTATCTGCGGGTATACGTCTGTTACGAAAAAACGGGCTTGGTGTTCACCGATTCATATCGCGTGCGGCTGCTGTTTGCTTTCGGCGAAAACGGCGAACTGCTTTCGCTTGCGGGCAAAGAAGGCGTGGAGCATATCTGGCGGACGGGTAAGCGGCGAAACGTCGCATAACGGGAAGCGCCCCTCGGCGCACGGGATACCGTGCGCCGAGGGGCGCTTTTGTTTTTGATATATCCGTTTTACTTCTTTTTCTTAGAAAACGCGCACGAAAGGATGTTTTTCAGCGCGTGCAGCACGCCGCCTTCGTCGTTGGAGGGTATGGTTTTGCCGATGAGCGACTTCAGACCTTCAAAGGCATTTTCGGTCACGTACGCGTGTTCACAGGCGAGCAGCATTTCGTAGTCGTTCATGTGGTCGCCGAACGCCGCGCATTCCGATCGGAGAAACCCGAATTTTTTCTGCACGAACCCGAGCGCCACGCCCTTGTTCACCCCTTCGGCGGAAATATCCAGCCACGTCGCGCCCGATTGAATGACGCGCATCCCTTCCAGCTTTTCGGGCAGGATCTTCATCGTGTTGTTTTCGGGCCCTTTCCCGTCGAAAAGTGCGATCTTACAGACGCCCGTCTTTTTCAAAACGTCCGAAAACCGCCTGTGCGCCGTATTGAGGTAAGACGCTTCCACATAGGAAACGAAGGGCTGAACGTCGTCCTCGTAATAAGCGCAGTCGGGCGTGCAAAGGAGGGGATATACGTCGCCGCCGCGGATCTTGCAGATCTCGCCGAGGGCGAGGCGGGTTTTTTCCGCGCTCAGAAGTTTGCAGAAAAAGATCTCGCCGCGGTATGCGCAGATCGCGCCGTTTTCCGCGATGAAAATGATCTTGTCGCGCACGGGCGCGAACATTTTTTCCAAAGAAACGAGCTGTCTTCCGCTCGCCGCGCAGAAATAAATGCCGTGTTTGTATAATTCTTCGATGAGGGGGAATATTCCGTCGGGGAGATTGCCCGAGGAATCGAGCAGCGTCCCGTCGAGGTCGCTTGCGGCAAGTCTGATCATGTGTTTGTTCTCTCTGTCGTCAGTATTTAAACATTGCCCTTACATAAGGGGGGCGAAAAACCGCAATACGGAGCGGTAAATTTTTCTGAAAAGCGTGTCTTTGGTGCCCGATTCGGTCATCAGCTCGCTTTCGGCGCATACGTGCAGATAATCTTCGTAAAGATCGTCCGCAACTTCTTCGTCGAAAAACATGATGTTGCATTCGCAATGCAGGTAAAAACTGCGGAAATCCATGTTGGAAGAGCCGATGATGCACACGTTCCCGTCGCTGACGATGCTCTTTGCGTGGATGAACCCGGGCGTGTAACGGTAAATGCGGATGCCCTCTTTGACGAGCTGCGTGTAAAACGCCTTGGTCACGGCATAGACGTATTTTTTGTCGGGTATGCGAGGGATCGTGATGCGCACGTCCACGCCCGAACGCGCCGCGGTGATCAGCGCCCGCTTCATCTCGTCGTCGAGGATGAGGTAGGGGGTGTTGATGTACACGTACTTTTTCGCGTTGTAGATGATTTTCAGGTACAGCGCTTCGCAGATGTTTTTGCCGCCCTGGAAAGGGGAATCCGCAAAGGGCAGACAGGCGTATTTTCCTTCGTCGCAGGGGGAGAGGAATTTGTCGTATCCCTTTTCCGTGCGGTTGTCGTCCGCGTTTTTCAGTTCCCAAAGCTGCAGGAACATGGCTGTGAAATTCTGCGCGGCGCGCCCGCGTACCATGACGCCCGTGTCCTTCCAATGCCCGTGCAGTTCGATTTCGTTGGTATATTCGTCCGCAATGTTGATGCCGCCGGTAAACGCCGTCACGCCGTCGATCACGGCGATCTTGCGGTGGGTGCGGTTGTTCTGTGCGACGTCCAGAACGGGGCGGAAACGGTTGAAACAGAGGCAGCGGATGCCTTCTTTTTCCATGCGCGCGGCGAAATTGTGGGGAATGCCCAAAAGCGAGCCTATGTCGTCGTATATGATGCGCACGTCCACGCCCTTTGCGACCTTTTCAAGGAGTATTTTGTGTACCCTGTCCCAAAACTTTCCTTCCGAAATGATAAAATATTCGAGGAAGATATATTTTTTCGCCGCGGCGAGTTCCTTTTCCAACTGCGCGCCGTATTCTTCGCCCGAAGAAAAGTACTTGTATTCGTAACAATCGGTTGCGGGCATGGCGCTTTCTTTGCGCACCAGTTCCGCGCATTGCTGCGCGAATGCGCCGATCTGCAGGAATCGGACGTCCGCGTCCGTTTGCCGTTCGTACATCTTCACGATTTCGGGCAGGTCGTGCATCAGGTGTTTTTTCAGTTTGCGCCGCGGGTTTTTCTTCCTGCGGAATATCAGGTAAAGACACGCGCCGATCGGAGGTATGAGCAGAATGGGCACGATCCAGGCGATCTTGTATTCCGCGTTCATTTCCGAGTTGATAACGTAAAGCACGAGCACGATGTCGATGATCAGAAACGCGGCGCTTACATACGTCCCCACCGTAGGGAACTGCATGGAAAGCCAGATCAGCGTGGCGGGGACGATCGCCAGCTCCAAAAGGAGCAGGATCGCGACGAGAAAGAATTTGCTTGTCAAGAGCTTAAATATTTTTCGCATATAATATCCCGGATCAAGTCAAAAAGCGCCGCTGAATACTGCACGGCGCTTTGGGAGGGTCACATCATATTCAGTATGGAGGGGGAGACCCGTTTGTCCTTTTCCAATAGCTCCGCTTTTGCGGCAAACATTGCCTGAATGTCCGCCGCGCTCTTTTCCTCGCCCGTAAGCGCCGAAAAATCGACTGCCTTGTTCACGAGCAGGTTGATCGCCGCCGCGCTCTGTTCGTAATCGTTGGTGACTCCCGTTACGGTCAGCTTTTTGCTCAGAGCCTTTTTGAGATGTACGCTGATCTCCGGGAATTCCATGCCGGCAAAGATGACTTTGCCGCGCGGGGCGGTAATATCAAACGAAAGGTCGGGGGAAATGTCGTTGAACGACGTATAAACGCAGCCTTCCGCCATTCTTCCTCCGGTGATCTCCGAGAGCCCGGAAATAAGGTTTTCGTCCGCTTTCAGCGTGTAATACACGCCTCCCGCGGCGGCTTTGGCGAGCCGCTCTTCGTCCGTATCGATGAGGATGGGCACGGCCTGGCGGTAGATGAGCAGCTGCGAAAGGATGTTGCCCGTCTCTCCCGCGCCGATCACGGCGACATGCGTGCCTTTGGGTACGTCGAGTTTATCCGAAATGTTTTCGCAAAGCGAAAGGATGCCCGCGTACAGGGCGGCGTCGTCTTTCACCGAAGGGGGAAGGGGGGTGAGCGCCGATTCTTCCGTCACGATGAAATCGCGGAGGAACCCGTCCCTGTCTATGCCCGCGACTTTGGGCGAAAGGCATTCCGCGCCGTTGCCTTTGCGGCATTCCGCGCATTCTCCGCAGGGCGCTATGCCGTTGAGGAACACGCGCGTATTTTTTTCCACGGTCACGCATCCTCCCCCGGTTTCGGCGACGATGCCTACGGCGTACATCCCCGGCACGCGCGGATAGCGTATGCCCGCCGCGCCGGTATAGGCGCGGATCTCGGGATATGCGAGCAGAACTTTGGTGATCTTTACCTTTGCCTGCGTCGGCGAGGCTATGTTGTCGGGCCTTTCCTCCTCGGCGATGACTTTGGGGGAAAGGAGCTTCCAAACTTTCATGGCATCCTCTCGAAAAGAATTGTTCAAGGTCAATTATATAGCAATCCCGCAAAATTAGCAAGCAAAAAACGCACAAAAACCGATCGGGGCCTTTCGCCGCGGCAAAAAACGGGGATCGCAAGGCGATTTTTCCGCGCTTTTTTCATAGTTTGTCCAACTGCGCGAAAAAATTTCGCTTTGCGGGCAAATATCGTTTGACTTGACGGGGAAAATGATATATAATAAATCAGCATCTTAAAGAAAGTACGCATAGAGAGGTGAAAGAATGAAACCCGATATACATCCCGATTATCACGAGGTCACCGTGACCTGCGCGTGCGGCGCTACGTTTAAAACGGGCACCACGAAAAAAGGCGATACCCTCAAAGTGGATATTTGCAGCAAATGCCATCCCTTTTTCACCGGCAGGCAGAAACTCGTTGACACAGGCGGCAGAGTCGATAAGTTCAAAAAAAGATACGGAATTTAGTTTTGTGTTTTCAGCTCTAAGTGCTTGCTTGGGGCTGATTTTCTTTTTTTCGGGCCATTCGGCAAAGTCGCGGCCGTCGGGAGCATTGCATGAGTAAAAAGAAAGAAAAAAAGGAAAGCCGCACCTATATCGGAGGGCAGGCGGTGCTCGAAGGGGTCATGATGCGCGGTAAAACGGCGTATGCCACCGCCGTGAGAGACCCCGAGGGGAACATTCAGGTCGAAAGCCGCAGGCTGAACGCCTCCAAAGGCATGAAGCGCGTGGCGAAGATCCCGCTCGTGCGCGGGGTGGTCAACTTCGTTTCCTCCCTCGTGACGGGGTCGAAGATTCTGATGCGCAGCGCCGAAGTGTACGGCGACGAGGGAAAGCCTTCCAAATTCGAAAAGTGGTGCGAGGAAAAACTGCATATCAACCTCATGTCCGCAATTTCTTTCATCGCGACGATCCTCGGGGTCGTTCTGGCGGTGGGGCTGTTCATCGTATTGCCGATGGTTTTGGTGAATCTGCTCGTGCGGACGGGCGGTTGGCTGGCGCCGAGGAGCATCGGTTATAACCTTTTGCAGGGGCTGTTCCGTCTCATCATTTTTATCCTTTACATCGTCGCGATCACCGCGATGAAGGATATCCGCCGCGTGTTCATGTACCACGGCGCGGAGCATAAAACGATCACCTGTTTTGAAAAGGGCATGGAACTCACGCCCGAAAACGCGAAGACCTGTTCGCGCATCCACGACCGCTGCGGCACGACTTTTCTGTTCCTCGTCATGGCGATCAGCATCGTCGTCTTTTCTGTCGTCAACTGGGTGTGCGACGCTTATCTCGATATTTTCGATTACGGCACGGTTGTCAATTTCCTCATCGAATTTGCCATAAAAATCCTCTTTTTGCCCATCGTTGCGGGCATTTCTTACGAGGTGTTGAAACTTTTGGCAAAATCGCAGAGCAAAATACTTCTGCCGGTCAAAGCGCCCGGCTTCGCGCTTCAGAAGCTGACGACGCGCGAACCGTCCGAGGATATGCTCGAAGTCGCCATCGCGGCGTTCAAAAAGGTATACGAGATGGACGCCGACCCTTCCGTTCCCGAAACCGACTTCACCGTTTCCAAATCGGTGCAAAAGTATACGGAAGAGCTGAAAACTTTGTTCGCGGAAAAGGGGATCGACGAGAGCGACGCCGAGTGGCTCGTGGCGATGAAAACGGGCGTTGCGAGGAGCGGGCTTGCGGAGTCGGACAAGATGCTCGTGCCGAGCGAGGTAAAAGAGCTGGACGCGCTCGCGGGCGAGCGCATGGCGGGCAAACCCCTTTGGTATGTGCTGGGCAGCGCGAGTTTTTACGGCTATGAGATCAAAACGGATGCGCGCGCGCTCATTCCCCGCCCCGAAACGGAAATGCTCGCAGAACTTGCGATCAAGACCGCGGAGGACGGAAACAGCGTGCTCGACCTGTGTACGGGCAGCGGCTGTATCGCCGTCGCCGTCGCGAACGAAACGAAAAAGCAGGGCAAGAGCGTCAAAGTGACCGCTTCCGACATCAGCGCGGACGCGCTCGCGCTTGCGGCCGAGAACGTAAAGGCGAACGGCGCGGAGGTCGCGCTCGTCGAAAGCGACCTGCTTTCCGGCATCAGGGGCAAATTCGACGTGATCGTCTGCAACCCGCCGTATATAAAGCGGGGCGATCTTTCGTCTTTGCAGAGCGAAGTGCGCGATTACGAACCGATGTCCGCTTTGGACGGAGGTGAGGACGGGCTGGATTTTTACCGCCGCCTCGCCAAAGACGCGCCCAAAAAGCTCAAAAAGGGCGGCACGCTTCTGATGGAATGCGGGCAGGGCCAGGCGCAGGAGATCGTCAAACTGTTTAAAAAATTCGATTACGCGATGATCACGCGCGACCTCGAAGGGGTTGAGCGGTATATAAGGGCGGTGCTATGAAAAGGTTCACACGTTTCTCGGCAAGATGTTGCCTGTGAAACGTCGTGATTCGAGGGGAAACCCGAACGGTTTTCCCCTCTTTGCGGCACTTTTAAGGGCACGCAAACTATACAGTGCCGCAAATTCACCCTTTCCGTAAGGCAAAGGATTGCCAAATTGAGTGAAAAAGCAAAAAGCGTCGTTTTTGCTTTTTCGCGTAATTATTTAAATGATTCAAGGCGCGTTCCGAAATCGCTATTTTGGATAAGCGCACTTAATTTGGTAACGCTTTGCCTTATGGGAAGAGGGTGAATTTGCGCCCTTGCAAACTATGTGTGCCCCTGAAAAGGGCGCAAAGAGCGGAGAAACCGTTGCCGAGCCGACAATAGTCGGCGAACAGCGGTGTCTCCCTAAAACTCACGAAAATTCGCAGGCGTCAGCACGCCGAGAATTTTGTGAAAAAAGTATATATGTTAAAAAAATTAGACGACATTTTAGACAAATACAATAAATTGTCCGCGGAGATGGCGGATCCCGCCGTCATCGCGCAGCCCGAAAAGTGGACGCAATGCGCCAAAGAGCACGCCGAAATTTCCGAAGCCGCCGAAAAGTACCTCGAATACAAAAAGACGGAAAAGGAAATGAACGACGACTTTGCCGCCGCCGAATCGGAAAGCGATGCCGAAATGAGGGAGATGCTCACCGAAGAGGGGTACGCCCTGAAGGAAAAGCTTTCTCGAATACACGACGAGCTGCGCATTCTTCTGCTTCCCAAAGACAAAAACGACGACAGGAGCGTCGTCATGGAGATACGCGGCGGCGCGGGCGGCGACGAAGCGAGCCTGTTCGCGGCCGATCTTTACAACATGTACTGCCGTTATGCCGATTCCATGCGCTGGAAAACGGAGATCGTCGATTTGAGCGAAACGGAACTGGGCGGCATGAAGGAAGTCGTGTTCACCGTGTCGGGCAAGGGGGTGTACAGCAAGCTCAAATACGAGAGCGGCGTGCACCGCGTGCAGCGCGTGCCCGAAACGGAATCGCAGGGCAGGGTGCATACTTCCACCGTCACCGTGGCGGTTTTGCCCGAACCCGAGGACGTGGAAGTGGAGATCAACGAAAAGGATCTGAAAATAGACACCTACCGTTCGGGCGGCGCGGGCGGCCAGCACATCAACAAGACGGAGAGCTGTATCCGCATCACGCATCTGCCTACGGGCATCGTCGTGACCTGCCAGGACGAGCGTTCGCAGATCAAAAACCGGGAAAAGGCGATGAAGGTATTGAAGAGCCGCCTTTACGATCATTATAATTCGAAATATCAGAGCGACTATGCGGAAAACCGCAAGAGCCAGGTCGGCACGGGGGACAGGAGCGAGCGCATACGCACCTACAACTTTCCGCAGAACCGCGTCACCGACCACCGTATCGGCGTCACCCTCTATTCCCTCGATTCTTTCATGCTCGGCGACATCGGCGGGATGCTCGAAAGCCTCGCCATTGCCGAGAGGGAAAAACTTCTCGCTTCCGAAGCGGAGTGATATGCCTTTGCAGGCGTTTCCGAAATTAAAAAAAATTTTACGAGGTATAAATTTTATGAGAACGACAAAGAGGATCTCTTCCATTTCTCCCTCCCTCACCCTTGCTATTACGGCAAAAGCCAAGGCTATGAAGGCGGAAGGGAAATCCGTCATCGGTTTCGGCGCGGGTGAACCCGATTTCAACACGCCGCAGCACATCATCGACGCCGCCAAAGACGCACTCGATAAAGGTTATACCAAATATACGCCTTCCTCGGGGCTTCCCGCGCTCCGCAAAAAGATCGCGGACAAATTCAAGGAAGAACAGGGGCTCGAATACGACCCGTCGCAGATCGTCGTTTCCTCGGGCGCGAAGCACTCCATTTTCAACGCGATGTTCGCCCTCGTCGAGGACGGGGACGAGGTCATCATCCCCGCGCCCTATTGGCTGACTTATCCGGAAGTCGTCAAGGTCTGCGGCGGAAAGAGCGTGTTCGTGGAGGGCAGGAAGGAGAATCACTTCAAGATGAATCCCGCCGACCTGAAAGCGGCGATCACGCCCAAAACCAAACTGCTCGTGTTCAATTCCCCGTCCAACCCTACGGGCGCGGTATACACCGAAGCGGAGATCCGCGCGATCGCAAAAGTCGTGGAAGAGGCGGGCATCTGGGTGCTTTCCGACGAAATTTATTCCAAACTCATCTACGACGGGGTAAAGCACTTCTCCATCGCCCGCGCGGGCGATTACATGAAGGATCACACGGTGGTCGTGGACGGCGTTTCCAAGACGTATGCGATGACCGGCTGGCGTATCGGCTGGCTCGCCGCTCCGAAGGACGTGGCGAAAGCGATCGACTCTTTCCAGAGCCACGCCACGAGCAACCCGACCAGCATTTCGCAGTACGCGACGCTCGCCGCGCTGAACGGCAGCGAAGAAGAACTCGTAAAAATGCGCGAGATCTTCAACGACAGGAGAAAATTCATGATCTCCCGTATCAAGGAGATCGAAAATCTGAGCTGCATCGAACCGGACGGCGCGTTTTATATCATGCTCATCGTGGACAAGCTGTACGGCAAGCGCTATAACGGCAGGAAGATCAACGGCTCGATGGACGTTGCCGACATGCTCCTCGAAAAGGGCGTCGCGGTCGTTCCCGGCATCGCTTTCGGCGACGACGAATGCGTCCGCCTTTCCTACGCGATTTCGAAAGAGGATATCGCGGAGGGGCTCGACCGCATCGAATCGTTCGTCAAGGAGGTCTTTTAAGAGTGATCTATTTTGACAAGAGCAAAAACCTCCTCGAAGAGGACAAGTACCATTACGAGCTGCAGGACGTGAAAGAGCCCGAACTCTTCCGCGACCTGTACCCTTACGACGAGATCCCCAAAGTCGTATTCAACTACCGCAACGTGCCGATGGATATGCCTTCGGAGATATGGATCACGGATACGACTTTCCGCGACGGGCAGCAGTCCACGTCGCCTTTCACGGTCAAGCAGATCGTCGACATTTTCAAACTCATGTCCCGCCTCGGCGGGCCGAAGGGGATCGTGCGGCAGAGCGAATTTTTCCTGTACAGCGAAAAAGACCGCCGCGCCCTCAAAGAGTGCCAGAACCTCGGGCTGAAATTTCCCGAGATCACCACGTGGATACGCGCGAACGAAAAGGACTTTGAACTGGTCAAAGACGCGGGCGTCGCCGAAACGGGTATCCTCGTGAGCTGTTCCGACTATCACATCTTCAAAAAGATGAATCTGACCCGCGCCCAGGCGATGGACAAATACCTCGGCATCGTAAAGAGCGCGCTTGCGCACGGTATCAAGCCGCGCTGCCACTTCGAAGACATCACCCGCGCCGACTTTTACGGTTTCGTCGTGCCGTTTGCCAACGAACTGATGAAACTTTCGCGCGAGAGCGGGATCCCGATCAAGATCCGCATGTGCGACACGATGGGCTTCGGCGTGAATTATCCGGGTACATCCCTTCCCCGCAGCGTGCAGGGCATCGTATACGGATTGCACCACCATGCGGAAGTGCCCAGCGAAATGCTGGAATGGCACGGCCACAACGATTTTTATAAAGTCGTCACCAACGCCGCCACGGCGTGGCTGTACGGCGCGAGTGCGGTCAACTGTTCCCTGCTCGGCATCGGCGAGCGTACGGGCAACTGCCCGCTCGAAGCGATGGCGATCGAATACGCCTCCCTGCGCGGCACGGACGACGGCATGGACTTTACCGCCATTACCGACATCGCCAGCTATTTCGAATCGGAACTCGGCTACATCATACCGCCCGACACCCCGTTCGTCGGCAGGGCGTTCAACTCCACCCGCGCGGGCATCCATGCGGACGGAATGCTCAAAGACCCCGAAATTTACAATATTTTCGATACCGAAAAGCTGCTCAACCGTCCCGCGCGCGTTTCCATCAACAATGCGAGCGGGCTTGCGGGCATCGCTTACTGGCTCAACGACTATTACTGCCTGCCCGAAGGGTTCAAGATCGATAAAAAAGATCCGCTCATCGTGAAGATGAAAGAGATCATCGACGCAGAATACGCGGAAGGGCGCAACAGCATTCTCGGCGACGACGAGCTGGACAACATGATCCGTTCGATCGACAGAGACCGCCACAGGGAATTCGTCGCTTTCGGCGGCGTCCGGCAGAAGAAATAACTTCCGGGGAATGCGGCTGGGCGCTTTCACGGCGTTTTCGCAAAATATTTCGAAAATAATCCAAAAAATTTTTGAAAAGCTGTTGAAAGAATCCGAAAAATAGTTTAAAATAGAAGCACCAAGAAAATTCGACGGAGGTTTCCATGATCAAAGTTATTTACGGCCCTAAGGGCACCGGCAAGACGAAAATCATCATCGACGAGGCAAACGGCAAAGTTGCGTCCGCCAAAGGGCACATGATCTTTATCACCAATACAAAGCGTTACATGTACGACCTGCACAGAGATATCCGTCTGATCGATACGACCGATTACGACATCGCGGGGGAAGAGGCGCTCATCGGCTTTATCAAGGGCGCCGTTGCGGCAAACAACGACAACGAATATCTCTTCGTTGACGGCGCCGCACGCATCGCCGGCAAAGACATCAAAGACATGGCGGCTTTCTATTACATGCTCGACAAACTTTCCGAAACGAACGGGCTGACGATCTATGTCACGGTCAGCAGTTCGAAAGAGGATCTGCCCGACTTTGTCAAAAAATACATCTGATACGCCGCGGTTACGGTTTGCGCACGCCCTCCCTCGATGCGGGGGAGGGCGTGCATTTGCGGCGCGCTTTGAACGCGCCATACAGGAGGACTTATGAAATTTATCAGCACGAGGGGGAATGAGAGGGTTACCGGAGCGGAGGCGATCGCACACGGCATCGCGTCCGACGGAGGGCTTTTCGTGCCCGAAACCTTTCCCGCCGTGACGCGCGAAGAGCTCGAAGGGATGCTCTCCATGAGCTATGCGGAGCGCGCGGCGGCCGTCCTTTATAAATATCTCGACGAGTACGATTTCGGCGAACTCAAAGCCGCCTGCGAAAAGGCGTATTCCCAGTTCGACGAAGGGGATGCCGCGCCTCTCGTGAAGATCGATTCGTCCCTCTATATGCTCGAACTTTTCCACGGGCCGACGTGCGCTTTCAAAGACCTCGCGCTCACTCTGCTGCCCTATCTTCTGCGCAAGGGGTGCGACCTGTGCGGCATCAAAGAGGACGTTTTGATCCTCGTCGCCACCAGCGGCGATACGGGCAAGGCGGCGCTCGAAGGGTTCAAAAACGCGCCCGGAATAAAGATCATGGTCTTTTACCCGAACGAGGGCGTCAGCAAGATGCAGAAGTTGCAGATGGCGACGCAGGAGGGGAACAACGTGGCGGTCGTGGCGGTCAGGAGCAATTTCGACGACTGCCAGAGCGCGGTAAAGACCATTTTCACGAGCGACGCGTGCAAGGAAGAACTGGAAAAGCGCGGGTATATCCTCTCCTCGGCGAATTCCATCAACTTCGGCAGGCTCGCCCCGCAGATCGCCTATTATTTTTCCGCCTATTTAGACCTCGTTTCCTCGGGGCAGATACAGCTCGGCGACAAGGTGAATTTTGCCGTGCCGACGGGCAACTTCGGCAATATCCTCGCCGCCTATTATGCGATGCGCATGGGGCTGCCCGTGGGCAGGCTGGTCTGCGCTTCCAACAAAAACAACATCCTCACCGACTTTTTCAGGACGGGCATATACGACAAGCGGCGCGAATTTTATAAAACGATGTCGCCGTCCATGGATATCCTCATTTCCAGCAATCTCGAAAGGCTCTTGTTCGAACTTTCGGGCAGGAACGCGGTGCGCACGAAACTGCGCATGGACAAACTGAAAGAGGACGGCGTTTACGAAATTTACGACGAGGAAAAGGAAGAGATCTCCAAACTCTTTTACGCCGATTACTGCGGAGAGGACGAGACGGTGGAGACCATTTACGAATTCTTCGAAGAATATCAGTACCCGATGGACACGCACACCGCCTGCGCCATGTACGCGGCCGCGAACTATATGGAAAAGGAGAAAGACCACGACACGCCTATGGTCGTCGTATCCACGGCAAGCCCTTACAAGTTCCCGCAGGACGTCATGTACGCGCTCACGGGCAACGACATCAAGGACAGCTTCAAGGCGATCAAACACCTCAACCTTACTACGGCGATGAAAGTGCCCAAAAATCTTGCGGGGCTTCGCGACAAAAAGGTGCGCTTCGACACCGTTGCCGACAAAGACAAACTTTACCCCGAAGTACTCAAATTCGCAGAAAAGAAATAAAAGGGCTTTTGCCCGCAGGAGACCGCTTGCAAGCGGTCTCTTTTCGTATCAGGACGAGAAAAAGTTCAATGCGGTTAAAATCGGGTGAAAATTACGTCGAATTCGGTGAATTTTGGCAATCGCGCGGTCAGCCGTTTGCTTTTTAAATGCGGTTGTGTTATACTGAATCAAGACTATAATCTTTTATCAAAAGCAAAAGACAGTGGGAGCAGGGGCATGGAAGAGAAGAGAAAGCTGTTTTCCGCCGTTCAGCCGAGCGGCGCGGTAACGATAGGCAATTACATCGGGGCGATCAAAAATTTCGTCGCTTTGCAGGACGAGTTCGACTGCATTTACGCCGTGGCAGACCTGCACGCCATAACGGTGCGCCAGGAGCCGGCTGCGCTCAGGAAGAACACGCTCGAGCTGATGGCGCTGTTCATCGCATGCGGCATAGACCCCGAAAAATGCGTCTTGTTCGTGCAGTCGCACGTGCCCGCGCATTGCGAACTTACGTGGGTCCTCAACACGATCACCTATCCGGGCGAACTTTCCCGCATGACCCAGTTCAAGGACAAGAGCGCGAAACATGCGGAAAACGTAAACATGGGGCTCATGGATTACCCCGTGCTCATGGCGTCGGACATTCTTTTGTACCAGGCGGCGGCCGTGCCCGTGGGTGCGGATCAGAAGCAGCATCTGGAACTTACGCGCGACCTCGCGATACGCTTCAACAACCGTTACAGCGACACGTTTACCGTGCCCGAGCCGTACATCATGAAAGGCAGCGGCGCGAAGATCATGAGCCTTGCAGACCCTTCCCGTAAAATGAGCAAGTCCGACGACAACCCGAACGGATTCATCACCATGTCGGACGATCGCGACACGGTCATCCGCAAGTGTAAGCGCGCCGTTACCGACAGCGGGAACGAAGTGCGCCTTTCCGAGGACAAGCCGGGCGTTTCCAACCTCATCGCGATCTACGGCGCGTTCACGGGCAAGAGCGCGCAGGAGACGGAAAAGCAGTTCGAGGGCAAAGGCTACGGCGATTTCAAACTCGCCGTGGGCGAAGCGGTCGCCGACGCGCTCGCGCCGATCCAGGCGGAAAAGGCGCGCCTTCTCAAAGACAAGGGCTATCTGAACGAAGTCATGAAGAGAGGGGAAGAGACGGCTTCGCGCATCGCGCGCAAAACGCTCTCCAAAGTTTACAGGAAGGTCGGCTTCTATCAGGGAGAATGAGCGATGTTCGGGTATATTCAGCCGGATATTCCGTATCTGTATTTCAAGGACGCGACCCTTTACAAGGCGCTGTACTGCGGGCTTTGCAAGAGCATAGGCAGAAGCTGCGGGCAGACGGCGCGATTCGGGCTTTCCTACGACATGACATTTTTGTCCGCGCTTCTGCACAATATAAAGAATACGGACGTCACGATCGAAAAACAGCGCTGCGCGGCGAACGTTTTCACCCGCAGGCCCATGGCGCTGGACGACGGCATCACCAAAACGGTCGCCTGCCTGAATACGCTGCTCACCTATTATAAACTCACGGACGACATCCTGGACGAGCATAAAGGGAGGATCTCCCGCGCTTTTTTCAAAAGGGGATACAAGAAGGCGAAAGCACTGCACCCCGATGCCGCCGGGATCGTCAAGGCGCGCATGGCGGAACTTTTCGAACTTGAAAAGGCGGGATGTGCAAGCCTCGATATGGCGGCGGATCCGTTCGGGCTGATGATCGCCGATCTTTCCGATTACTGCCTGGGCGAAAGCGCGACCGAATACACGCGCAAGCTCTTTTACGGCGTGGGCAAGTGGGTGTATCTCATCGACGCTTTGGACGATTACGATAAAGACGTAAAAAAGAAAAACTATAATCCGTTCGTTTCGGCGTACAAAGCGCCGACAAAAGACGAAATGCTGGCAAAAAACAGGGAAGAGGTGGACTTCGTATTTAAAAGCGTATTTGCGGAAAATGCGGAGTGCCTGAAAAACATCAGGTTTTACTTCAATACCGATCTGACGGACAACATCATTTTGCGAGGCATGCCCGCGTCGACCCGAAAGGTCATGTGCGGCTGTCACAAAAAAGTCAAGCCGACGAACATCGCTTCCGAATAGTCGGCGGAGGAAAACATGAATAAAAAATATTACGATCTTCTGGGCGTCACCGAGGAAATGACGGACGAACAGATCGCCGAACGGTACGAGGCGCTCAAAAAGAAATACTCGGAAGAGCGCTTTCTCGAAGGCGAGGCCGGCAACGAAGCGGCGCAGATGCTCGGGAAAATAGACGTCGCTTATAACGAGATCATGACGGAACGCCGCGAGAGCGCCGCTTCCAGCAAAACAGATTCTTCCTATGCCAACGTGGAGCAACTGATCCGCGAGGGTAAATATAATGCCGCGCAGAGCGCGCTCGACGCGTTCAACGAGCGTCCCGCCGAATGGCATTATCTGCAATCCATCGTGTTTTACCGGAAGAATTGGGTGAACGAGAGCAAAAAACAGCTGGAGATCGCCCTGCAGCTCGAACCCGAAAACGAAAAGTATAAGACGACGTACGCCAAACTCAAAGAAAAAATAGAGTACGACCGGCGTCAGTCGGAGGCGCAGACGGGCGGCAATTCGTACAGGAGCGGCCCGGCAAGGCCTGTCGACGATTCTTCTTACAGCAACGGCAATAACGGGAACGGCATGTCGCAGATGGGCGGAACCGGCGGGCTGTGCGAGTCTTGCGCTACGTGCTGCGCCTGCAATATGCTCTTCAATTGCTGCATGAATGCCTGCTGCGGCTGCAGATAAAAGCCGCGTAGACGGCGGCGCGACGCGCCGCCTTTGACCCGCAATGAAAAACAGATCTTTCCAGATCGCCTTGTCCGCCGTTTCGGCGGCGCTTGCGGCGGTATTTATGATCATCGGGCTGAACGTGCCCTTCACTTTCATAGTAGGTTATGTGTTCGCCGGAGTCGCCCTTATGTTGCCGCTTGCCAAGAATTTCCGTGCAGGCGGCTTTTTGGCATATGCGGCGGCTTCGCTTTTATGCCTTCCGCTCGGCGGCATCGCCAATTTCTACAAGCATTTTCCGTTTATCGTGTTTTTCGGGCTGTACCCCGTCGCGGCCTCTTTGCAGGAAAAGTGGAAGATCGGGCGGTGGGTCGCTTTCCCCGTCAAGGCGGTCTGGTTCGACGGGATGCTGTGCGCGACATGGGCGCTGTTCAGCGAGATGTTCGCCCTGCCTTTCGATTGGATGCGCGACTGGATCTGGTTGATCCTCATCGTCGGCGGTACGGCGGTGTTTTTCCTGTACGAGTGGATGATGTACGAGGCGCAAAAACTGGTGTCGCTTTACGTTTCGAAAATAGATAAAAGCGGCGGGCGGCGGACAAAAACGAATCCGCAGACCCCGAGAGACGACGTGGGCGACGTATTCGGCGGGGATTTCGGAGCGGACGTTCCGGAAGAGGGTGCGGACGAAAGCGCGCCCGGGAGTAATTCAGAAAACAAAGAAAGCGGCGGTGAGAGCCGCGGAAACGGCGAGGGCGGACAATAGTTTTTCGCCGTGCGGGAGAGAATTGTGGAAAGAGTCGTAACGGAAAAAAATTTCGAGTTCACGGGAACGGTGGAGTCGTTCGGCACAAACGGGGAAGGGATCGTACATAAGGGCGAAACGGTGTTTTTTGCGCCGTTTACCGTCGTCGGGGAAAAGGTCAAATTCAAGGCGCTCAAAGTCAAAGGCCGCATCGGTTATGCCAAAGCGCTCGAAATTTTGACCCCTGCGGACGAACGGGTGCGTCCCCGTTGCCCCGTTTTCACAAAATGCGGCGGCTGCCAACTGCAGCATTTGCGCTACGGCGCACAGCTCAAGTTGAAGAGCAAAACGGTGCAGGACACCCTGCGCAAGATCGCGGGGATCGAAGCGGAAGTGCCGCTTGCCGTCAAGAGCGAGCGCCAGTTCGAATACAGGAACAAATTGCAGCTCCCCGTCGGCAGGGACGCGAACGGCAATACGGTCATCGGTTTTTATGCGGAACGCAGTCACCGCATCGTACCTGTAGAGCGCTGCCCGATCCATCCTTCGTGGGCGGCGGATATCATTTCCGTATTTAAGCAATATATGAAACAGCACCGCGTGCGCGGGTTTGACGAAACGACCCGCAGCGGAACGCTGCGGCACATCGTCGTGCGCGAAGTGGAAGGGGCTTTTATCATCACCGCCGTCACGTACGGGCGGGAATTGCCCGAAGAGCGCGAACTCGTTGCCATGCTGGAAAAGAAGTTCAATACCTTTTCCCTTTGGCACAATGTAAACCCGAAAGACACGAACACCGTGTTCGGCCCGGAATTCAGGCTGATCCACGGCGAGGGAAGGTATACCGCGAACGAATGCGGCATACGGTATGAAGCGGGGCCGAACACGTTTATTCAGGTCAACTCGGGCGTTTGCAGAAAACTGTACGACCGAGCTGTCCGCTTTGCCGCTTCGAGCGGCGCAAAAGTCGCGATCGACGCGTACAGCGGCGGCGGGCTTCTTACGGCAATGCTGGCAAAGACGCTGGACAGGGCTTACGGCATCGAATCGGTCGGCGAGGCGGTCGAATGTGCCGACGCTCTCAAAGCGAACAACAGGCTTGAAGATAAAATGTTCAACATCTGCGGGAAAGTTGAGGACGTGCTTCCCGGGTTGATCGCTGAAATCGGCGCGGAAAACGCGTTTCTGCTCGTCGATCCGCCCCGCAAAGGGATAGACCGGGCAACGCTCAAGGCCATCCTTTCGTCCGGCATCGCAAAGGTCGCGATGATCTCCTGCAACCCTTCCACGATGGCGCGCGACGTCGGTTTTTTGACGGGCGCGCTGATCGAAGAGGGGAACGAACTCAAAAAGAACCCCGCTTATACGGGCGACGGATTGAAGGGGTATTACGAAATTTTATCCGTACAGCCTTTCGATATGTTCCCGCAGACCAAACATGTTGAGACACTGGTACTGCTTTCCAAAAAAAAGCCTGACAGTCATATCGTAGTTGATGTCGAGTTTGGCGAGGGAGAAGGTAAGATTTCATTAAAAGATGCGCTGAAACGTGCCGAAGGGCGAAAGCCGAAATC
>DWXC01000036.1 GCA_019119395.1 Candidatus Borkfalkia stercoripullorum
AGGGGTGCGCTGCGGAAAATTGCGATTTCCCTTGCGCGATTTATTATTTAAATAATTAAAGGCGCGTTTGAAAACCACGCTTTTCAAAAAGCGCACTCAATTTGCCGCATACTTGCGGTCTCAACGGGTGAATGCGGTGCGCATGATATGGTGTGCACTCAAAAAGCGCGCCGCAGAGGGCAGCGCCCTCAAACTCACGACATTTTGTTTTGTCAGCACAAAACAAAATGTGTGAACTTGGAGGAGGATTTTTATGTCTAAAATTTTATTGCACGGAACGGAAGCCATCTGCGAAGGCGCGATCCGCAACGGATGCCGCGCGTTCTTCGGCTATCCCATCACGCCGCAGAACGAAGTCCCCGAATATATGTCCGTCGTCATGCCCAAGATCGGCGGCACGTTCGTACAGGCGGAATCGGAAGTCGCGGCGATCAACATGGTGTACGGCGCGGGCGGCGCGGGCGTGCGCGCCATGACGAGTTCGTCGAGCCCCGGCATCAGCCTCAAACAGGAAGGCATCTCCTACATAGCGTGCGCGCGCATACCGTGCGTCATCGTAAACATCATGCGCGCGGGCCCCGGGCTGGGCGGCATCCTGCCCGCGCAGGGCGATTATTTTCAGGCGACCAAGGGCGGCGGCCACGGCGACTATCATCTCCTCGTGCTCGCGCCCTCTTCCGTGCAGGAAGCGTGCGACTTCACTTACCGCGCCTTCGACCTGGCGGATCAATACCGCGTGCCCGTCATGATCCTGGCGGACGGCATGATCGGTCAGCTCATGGAGCCCGTCGAGCTTCCTCCCATGCGGGCGCTTTCGGACATCCCGAAAAAGGACTGGGCGACGGACGGCGGTTACGGCGAAAACAGGCGGGTACTCAACAGCCTCATCATCAAGCCGGAAGAGCTCGAACCGCACGTCAACGAAATGCAGAGGACGTATAACGAGATCGCCGCAAACGAAAAGAAGTGCGAAAAGTTCATGACGGACGACGCGGAGATCGTGATCACCGCATACGGCACCGTGGCGCGCATCTGCAAGAGCGCGGCGAAAGCGCTCAGAAAGCAGGGCATAAAGGCGGGCGTCATCCGCCCGATCACCCTGTACCCCTTCCCTTCGGAAGCGTACGAAGAGGCTGCAAAGGGAGCGAAAGCCTTCCTTACCGTCGAACTTTCGCTCGGGCAGATGGTCGAGGACGTGCGCCTTTCGGTAAACGGCAAAAAGCCCGTCTATTTCTACGGCAGGACGGGCGGCAACGTCATGGACGAGGAAGAGATCGTTCAGGCGGCGAAGGACGCGCTCGCGAAAGCGGAGCTTGCGAAAGAGGTGTAAACTATGGCGAAAGTATTCCAAAAAACGAAAATGCTGACGGACGCGCACCTGCATTACTGCCCCGGCTGCACGCACGGCATCGTGCACAGGCTCGTTGCGGAGAGCATCGAGGAACTCGGGCTCCAGGATAAGGCGATCGGCATCGCGCCCGTCGGCTGCGCGGTGTTTGCATACGATTATTTCAACTGCGACATGCAGGAAGCGGCGCACGGCCGCGCGCCCGCAGTGGCGACGGGCATCAAAAGGTGCCTGCCCGACAGGCTCGTGTTCGTCTATCAGGGCGACGGCGACCTCGCGTCCATCGGCATGGCCGAAACGGTGCACGCCGCGGCAAGGGGCGAGCACATCACCATCATTTTCATCAACAACAGCATTTACGGCATGACGGGCGGGCAAATGGCGCCGACCACCCTCATCGGGCAGAAGGCGACCACCTGCCAAAACGGCCGCGACCCCGCGGTCAACGGCTATCCCATCCGCGTGTGCGAACTCCTCGCCACCCTCGACGCGCCTTATTACATCGAGCGCGTCTCCACGCACGACGTAAAGCACGTTCTCGCGGCGAAAAAGGCGATCAAAAAGGCGCTCCGCTTTCAGGCGGAGGGCAGGGGGTATTCCTTTGTGGAAGTGCTCGTTTCCTGCCCCACGAACTGGCACATGAAGCCGATCGAGGCGCTCCGTTTTATGGCGGAAGAGACGAGCAAAACTTTCCCGCTCGGGGTGTATCGCGACAAGTCTGAAGGGAGGGAATGAAAATGATCCGTATTTTATTGGCAGGCCAGGGCGGGCAGGGCGTTTTGTCTGCAGGCAAGATGCTCGCCGAGAGCGGGCTGTGGGAGGGCAAGGAAGTTTCCTATCTCCCCGCGTACGGCCCCGAAATGCGCGGCGGCACGGCAAACTGCTCGGTCATCATCTCCGACGAGGAGATCGCGTCCCCGCTCTGCAACAATCCGGACGTGCTCATCGCCATGAACGGGCCGAGTTTTCATAAATTCGCCCCGCGCGTGCGCTCGGGCGGCATCGTCATCGTGAACGGTTCCCTTTCCGACTGTTATGCGGGCAGAGACGACATCTCCGTCTACGACATCGCCGCGAACGACATCGCAATGGAAGCGGGCGACATCCGCAGCGCGAACAACGTCATCCTGGGCGCGCTCTGCGAGATCACGCACATCGTAAAGGATAAGAGCATCATCAATTGCCTGAACGAAAAGTTTGTGGGCAAGCCCGCGCTTATGGAGATCAACGCGCGCGCGTTTGACCTCGGCAAAGCCGCGGTCGGCAAAAAGAATTGAACGCGGGAGAGAATATGGAACTTTCTGCTTTCGACCGGGAAACGCTCGCCGTCTTTGTACAGTATATGCCGTTCGAAGACCCCGTGCAGTTTGCCGCGGTGCGCATCCTCGAAGGCGGCGGAAAAATCGGGCGGGACGCGCTGAATGCCTCGGTTTCGAGACTGTGCGCGGCTCGCCTTCTCGTATGTTCGGGCGGAAGGCTGTACGCGGCGGACGAGGTCAAACTCGCCGCCCGAGGAAGGTATTGGCGGGAGAACTGGAAAGACGGCTTTTTTACCGAACTTTCCGCGCTCGCGCCTGCCGAAAGCGCGGCGGAAGCGCCCGCGGAACTGTTCGGCGAACACGATTTCGAAGCCGCCGCGCGCTATGCGCGCGGCGCGAAAAGATTCATGGCCCGGCGGGGCGGCCATACCCCGCGCGCGAAAAAAGTGAACGCGGCGCTCTGTTTTTTCTGCCTGCTCCTGCTTTCGGCCTTGTTTGCGGCGCTTGCGGTCGTCTCCGCCGTGTCGGGCGATTACGACAATGCGTTTGCGGCGATCGCGTCTTTCATCTTTTTCCCCGGGGCGGTCATAAATCTGGCGCTGTGGCGGCAAGCGGCGAAAGAAGAAAAACACGGCGCGGAAAAATCCGAAACTTCGCCTCTTTTGCGCGGAAAGGGATATAAAGCAGCCGTCCTCGTATCCTGCGGGCTGCACGCGGCGTTTTTCGCGGCGCTCATCCCCTTTGCGCGGTTTTGCGCCGCGGGGCTCGGTTTCGTTCTGGCTGTCACGGGGCTGGGGATATGGCTGTATTTCTTTGTAAAGCGCAGGAACGGCGCGGGGCGGGGCGATGTAAAGCCGCGCGGCGTGCGGAAAACGTCGCCGCTCAAACCCAAAACATACTTCGGCAAACCCGGCGCTTTCACCCGCTGTTCGGAATATTACATGGACGGCGTAAACGTCCTCTCAACCGAAAACCAAACGCCCGCCGAACCCGGGCCTGCGGTCACGCTCGACGTGTTCGGGCACAAAAAAGAGACGGACGTTTACAAGATAACGGGCAAAACGCGCGAGTTTTACGTGGCGGTCGCCGTGCATAAAGGGGTCACGTTCATCGGGTTTCCCCGCAGAAGAGACCTGTTCGCCGTATACGGGGGCTCCCGTCAAAAGCAAGAGGAAGATTCCGAAAAGAATACCGCCCTCGAGCGCGAATTGCTCATGGCGTACGCCGCCGAGGAGCGAGCCAAGGAGGAAAACGCCGTCTTTTTCCATTCGGAGGACGGGCTCTTGCGCGGATTCGTCTGCATTCAGGGCGAATTTTACTGCGCGCGGATGAGCGCTCCGTTTTTCCGGCTGCCCGACGAACCGCCGCAGGAAGAATTGGAAAGGGAAAGCGGCGCCGAATTCATTCCCCGCGAGGAAACGGAAGAGGAAGCCTTTTCCTGGGAAACGCTCATCGAGGAGCTGTTCGAAAAGAAGGAAAACGCCGAAAAGTTTTTACGGGCGATGCTTTCCGAAACGGATACGGAAAGTTTGTATAAGATCATGAACCCGTGATTTTCAGGAAACCGAAAGCCGCCCGCGCGTTCCCGCGCGGGCGGCTTTGCATCATCATCCCCGAAATCATCGGGATGGGTCGGTTTCCGATAAAAGCGTTACAGATATTTAAAACACCAGCGGAATGCGGAGGGGACGGAAACGCGCTCTTCCGCCTCTTTTTTCGCGTAAAAGCGCAGGGAAGAAAAGGCGGGCAGGGCGGCAAGGTTTTCCTCCGTCCGCACGGTGTACGCCGTCATGTGCCAGACAAGGTGGGTGAAAACGTGCTTGTGTCCGCCCGCCTTTCCGATGGAAAAGTCCGTCAGCCCCGCGCCGCGCAGAAAGTTTGTCGCTTCCCGTTCGTTCATCCGCCCGTCCGCATTGTAAAATTCCGCCATGCCCGCAAGTACGCCCGCTCCGCGTTTTCCGAGCCAGAAGCCGCGTTCGTTTGCAAAGAGGAACACCGTCATTTCCGTCTCCCTGCGCGCGGGCTTTTGCTTTTTGGCGGGGAGGGCGTCGCTTTTCGTTTCGCAAATGCCGCAAACGGGGCACAAGAGGCACTTGGGGGAAGCGGGCGTGCAGACGGTCGCGCCCAGTTCCATAAGGCTCTGCGTAAAATCGCCGCACCGCCCCTGCGGGTATGCGGGCGTAAGTTCCGCAAAATAGCGCCCGCGCAGGATCTCCTGCGGTTCGGAGTCGCCCGAAATGCGGGAAAGCACGCGCACCACGTTGCCGTCCACCGCGGGGGAGGGCCTGCCGAAGGCGATCGATGCGATCGCGCCCGCCGTGTATTTCCCGATGCCCGGCAGTTTTTCCAGTTCTTCCGCCGTGTCGGGGAAGCCGCCGCGCGCGACAATCTCCTTTGCGGCTCTCTGCATGTTTTTGGCGCGGCTGTAATAGCCGAGGCCTTCCCAAAGTTTCAAAAGTTTTTCTTCGGGGCATGCCGCGAGCGCCGAAACGGAGGGGAGTTCCCGCAAAAAGCGGACATAATGGTCTTTCGCCGCTTCCACGCGCGTCTGTTGGAGCATGATCTCCGAAACCCACACGCGGTAGGGGTCGGCATTCTCTCTCCAGGGGAGCAGCCGCTTGTTTTTGTCGTACCATGCGAGCAGGGGCGCGGAAAGCGCGCAAAGTTTTTCGTTGCGTTCCATGCCTCTATTATAGCAGAAAAGCCGTTTGTTTTTCAAACAAAAAAAACGCCCGCGGAAAAAATTGACGGACGCGCGATTTTGCGGTATAATCTTGCCGATATGGATAACGTCATACTCATCGGCATGCCCGCTTCGGGCAAAAGCACGGCGGGGGTCTTGCTCGCAAAAACGATCGGATACGGTTATATCGATTCCGACCTTCTCATACAAAACGAAGAAAACGCGCTGTTGTGCGACATCATCGCGCGCGAGGGCGCGGAAGGGTTCATCGGCATCGAGGAGCGCGTGAACGCGTCGATACGGGCGCGGCGTTGCGTCATATCCACGGGCGGCAGCGCCGTGTACGGGGAAAAGGCGATGGCGCATCTGAAATCGCTCGGCACAGTCGTGTATCTGCGGGTGGGGCTGAAAGAACTGGAAAAGCGGCTCGCGGGCAAGGATATTTTCCGCCGCGGCGTCGTGATGCGGAAAAAGGGGGAAACGCTCGCCGAACTTTACGCCGAGCGCGCCCCGCTCTATGAAAAGTATGCCGACATAACGGTCGATTGCGACGGACTGGATATCGGCGGCACGGTCGCCGCCGTCGCCGCCCGGGTTTTTCGTCGGAAAAGATAAATCGAGGAGGGAATGTGATGAAACTGATCTTACCGGAAGCGGGCGGGCCGCCGTCCCAGCCCGATCCCTACGTTTTCAAAGCGGGAGAGAAATATTATATTTACGCTTCGGGCGACGGCGGTGTAAAAACGTACATGTCCGAAAAACTGACCGAGGGGTGGAAATATATCGGCAGGGCCATCGCCGAAAAAGGGATACACTTTTATTGGGCGCCCTGCGTCATCGAGCGGGACGGGGTGTATTATATGTACTATTCATCGATTCCCGAGGGGGAGACCGACCATCACAAACAGGCGGTCAAAGTTGCCGTGTCGCGTTCTCCCGAAGGGCCGTACGAATACAAAAAAACGGTCATCCCCGCCTTTTCCATCGACCCGCACGTCGTAAAGAGCGGCGGGGAATATTATATTTTCTATTCTCTCAACGATTATGAAGCGGAACGGGCGGGAACTTACATCGCCGTGGACAGGCTGGCGGACATGTTCACCGCCGAAGGGAAACCCGTGCCCGTCGTCGTGCCCACGGTCGACGAAGAGATTTTCATGAAAGACCGCTTCCGTCCGGGGCAAAACTGGCACACCGTCGAGGGCGCGTTTTATTTCCGCGAGGGGAACCGGCATTTCCTCATGTATTCGGGCAACTGCTATCAGAACGAAAAGTATTTTGTCGGGTATGCCTGCGCGGAGAGCGCGGAGAACGATTTGCGCAAAGTTCCCTTCCGCAAATACCCGTCCGACGAGGCGTACGCGCCCCTGCTCGCAAAGAATGCGGAAGAAGAGGGGACGGGGCACAACAGCGTCATCCGCGAAGGGGGCGAATATTACATCGTCTACCACGCGCGCGACGTTTCGGGCAAAAAGGCGGAGGACACGCGCACCGCGCGCATCTGCAAAATGCGGGTCGACGGTCTGCGCCTCATCGCGGAAAGGTGATCAAGAAAACTGTTAAAAGTAAAGAAGAGGGGGCAACGTTGCCGCGGACGGCGACCTTACCTTCTCGGCGTTCGGCCTGTCTTTGAGCGAATAAACGTATAAAAAAGGGAGGAGCACCGCGTTCGCGGTGCTCCTATGCAAATTTAAAGCCCGTTTTTATTCCTTGCTCAACAAGTCGGATTTGAATTTTGCGCCGTTCGGCGCGCCGCATCGCGGTTGACAGGCGCGCGCGGATATGCTACAATATCGCAGAATATCGGGAGGTGCGCCATGGACGGAAAGGAGACCGCAAAAGATTTTCTCTCACGGGCGGAAAAGTCGGAAAAACTGGAAAACGGCGCGCAAATGATCTCCTTTGCCGCGCCCGCGCTCAATACGGCGGCGTTTTCCGTCGTTTTGCCCTTCGTTCCCGAAGGCAGGGCGGGCAGCTACCATTGCGTCGAACATCTCTTTTTCGAGCGGGCGGGGCAAAAACGCGCGCCCGAAATCAATGCCGAAATGACTTCGCGCGGGTCGGAGATCATGGGCTACACGACCAGAAATTATATGTGCTTCAACTTTTCCTGCCGCAAAGAGGTTTTTGCCGACCAGCTCGCGCTGCTGTATTCCATGCTCACGCAAAAGGAATACGGGGAGGAGGAAGAACAGTCCGTGCTCGACGTCATTTCCAACGAAATTTTCGAGTACGAGTTTTACGACAACCGCACCGCGGACATCCTGCGAGAGAGTTGGTACGACGGCCGCTTCACAAAATCCGTGCTCGGCACGGCGGAAGATCTCGATTCGTTTACGGAAGAGGAGATCGCCGAAGCGCGTGAAAGCCTGTTCACCGACGGTATGGCGGTCTTTGCCGCGGGCGCGCTTTCGGAGCGCGACCTGCAAACGGTGCGGGGCACGTTCGGGAAAATCCCTCTGCGGCATTATGGATACGTGCCCGAATACGGCAAAAAACAGGCGCGCAAAAAAATCGAAAAGCGCGGCCGCGGGCGCGATCTGCAAGTGCTCGTCACCTATCATCTCGAGGGCGCAAACGACGGCGACAAGTTTGCCGCCTATTGGCTCAAAAGCGCCCTGTTCGACGGCATGGACGCGGCGTTTTTGCGGTTTTTCGACCGGAACGGCTTTCACTTTTATTCGGTGGACGGTTCGTATTCCGTCCTCGGCGACGAGATCGTGTTTTCCTTTTCGACCTATATCAAAAGGAAGGAAAAGAAGCGATTTCTCGCCCTTTTGGACGAATTTGAAAGAGAGGCGGAAAAGACGCCTTTTCTGAAACTCGTCCGCCCGTTCCTCTACGATAACGGCGTGTTCTTGTACGACAATCCCGAACGGCTCTGTTCGCATTATACGGAGAGCTGGGCGGATCTTTCCCGCCCCGTGACGCTCAAAGAAGAGCGCGGCATCGCTTCCCGCTTTACGGACGGGCAGTTGGCGCGGCTTTGGCGGCGCTTCGCCGGTTCGGAGAGAAAAATATACTTTTTGGCATGACGAAATTTTGCTCCTTTCGCAAGCGGCGTGCGGCGGAAAAACGGCAAAAAGAGAAAAATCCTCAGCTCTTCCGAAAAAGAGCCGAGGATTTTGTCCGTTTTTTCATCGAAAAAAAGCGCGCCGAAAGCGCGCACGCGTCATGCGTTCTCTTTTTCCCACGCCGCAGCTTTGGCCTTGGAAAGGGAAGTCAGTTTTTCCGCGGTATATTTGGACGCTTCGCCGCCGTTCGTGTACAGAAAATAAGAACCGTTTTCCGCAACGTACAGGGTCTCTTCATACCCCGCGGGATCCCCGAATTCGCCGTGCGTGACCTTTTTTACCGCCGTCATCGTTTCGGTGTCGTACTCGACGCCTCTGACCGTCTTTTTCATGCCTCAAAACCTCCAGATAAGATTTTTTTGTGCAATCGCAAATATAAAAATACGCAGTAATGCAGCCGGCCTTCTTGCTTTGCATTTCAAGTATAACACAATCGGAGAGCAAAAGCAACAAAAGGCATAAAAATGTTTAATTCGGGCGGACGGTTATCAAAGTTATCAATATTTGTGAATGTGCGACTGTTTTGGCGGAAAAAAAGAACGCGGTTGTGCAAAAACGGTGGGTTTTTTACGAAAATCGGATTCCGTGCCGCTTGATAATTGCATTTTATTGTGTTATAATAGCATGACATTGCCGATTTTATCGCGGAATACGGAAAAACGGAGGAATTCGAAATGACGGAGAGAATTGAAAAGCTGATAGAGGAAATGTCCCTCGAAGAAAAGGCGCGCCAACTCACGCAGGTGAACGCAAAAATCGTTTACACGGCAACGACTGCCGCGATCACGGGTACGGGCGGGGCTATGGGTTTGTCCGAAGAAGATAAGGCGGGCATCGGTTCGGTGCTCAATTTCAGCGGGGCCGACGAGGAAAAAGCGGTGCAGGACGACCATCTTTCCAAAGACCCGCACAAGATCCCTCTCATATTCATGCAGGACGTGATCCACGGCTGCCATACGATCTTCCCCGTCCCGCTCGCGCTCGGGTGCTCGTTCGACGAGGCTCTCGCGGAGGAATGCGCGGAGATGTCTGCCGTCGAATCGAGGCTCAACGGCGTGCAGCTGACCTTTTCCCCGATGGTCGACCTCGTGCGCGACGCGCGTTGGGGGCGCGTCATGGAATCGACGGGCGAAGATCCGTACCTGAACGGACTGATGGGCAAGGCGTTCGTGCGCGGTTATCATAAAGGCGGCATGCTCTGCTGCGTCAAGCATTTCGCGGCGTACGGCGCGGCGGAGGCCGGCAGGGAGTACAACACGACCGACGTGAGCGAGCGCAATCTGAAAGAATACTTTCTCCCCGCTTACCGAGCCTGTGTGGAAGAAGGGGCGGATCTCGTAATGAGTTCCTTCAACCTTCTTAACGGTATACCTTTGAACGGCCATAAAGACCTGCTCGTGGATACGCTCCGCAAAGAATGGGGATTTGACGGCGTTTTGATCAGCGACTATGCGGCGGTCAAAGAGATGATCGCGCACGGATATCTTGAAACGATGGAGGAGTGTGCCGAAACGGCCATCGGCAACGAGTTGGATATGGAAATGATGTCGTCCGCATATGTCCGTCATCTTCCGGAACTCGTCAAGGAAGGGAAAGTGAGCGAGGAGCGCGTAAACGAATCGCTCCGCCGCGTACTTGAAATGAAGGAAAAAGCGGGCCTTTTCGAATGCCCTTACGGCGATACCGATGCGGAAAAGGCGAAAGATGTCAACCTCTCCCCCGCGCACAGGGCGCTGGCGCGCAAAGCGGCCGTCCGGTCGGCGGTTCTCCTCAAAAACGGCGGCGTTCTGCCCCTTTCGGCGGATCGGCCGTTCGCCCTCGCGGGGCCGTTCGCCGAGGAAAAGAATATTTTGGGCAGTTGGGCTTGCCACGGCAGGCCGGAAGATGCGGTCAGCGTAAAGGAAGGGCTGGAAGCCGCGCTCGGCAGAAAACTCGTCTCGGCGAAAGGATGCGAAGGCGATATCCTCGCTGCCGACGAGAGCGGCATCCCCGCGGCCCTGGAAGCGGTCAAGGGGTTCAAAACGATCGTCGCGTGCATCGGCGAACCGTCCGCAAGTTCGGGCGAGGGCGCGAGCCGCGCGGATATCCGCATCCCCGCGCCGCAAGCGGCGCTCGTCAAGGCGCTTAAAGAGGCGGGGCACACGGTCGCGGCGGTGGTGTTCGGCGGAAGGCCGCAGGTGCTTTCCGAGATCGAACCGTATTGCGACGCGATCCTGTACGCATGGCAGCCGGGAACGGAGGGAGGCAACGCGATCGCCGACCTTCTGCTCGGGAAGGAAGAGCCGACCGCAAGGCTTACGATGTCTTTCCCCCGCAAAACGGGGCAGTGCCCGATCTATTACAACTGCTTCAATACGGGCCGCCCGCGCATTCCCGATACCCTCGAAAACAGCAATTATATCAGTTCTTACCGCGATACGCTCAACGCGCCGCTGTACCCGTTCGGCTACGGGCTCGGGTATACCGATTGGGAACTCAAAGGTGTCCGCCTTTCATCCGAAAAAATCGTCGAAGGCGGCAGGGTCACGGTTTCCGCGCTCCTGAAAAATACGGGCAAAAGGGCGGGGTCGGCGCTCGTGCAACTCTATATCCGCGACCGCTTCGCTTCCGTCGTGCGCCCGCTCAAAGAATTGAAGGGCTTTCAAAGGGTCTCCCTTGCGGCGGGGGAAGAGCGCGAGGTCTGCTTCGATCTTTCCGAAGAGATGCTCCGCTTTTATACCGCGTCGGGCGAATTTGCGTCCGAGGCGGGCAAGTTCGACGTGTTCGTCGGGCTGGACAGCAGCACCTCTCTTTCCGCAGAACTCACCCTCGTAAAATAAATCGATACCTAAAAGCGCGGGGCATTCCCTTCAAAAAGGGAACGCCCCGCTTTATCGTCTTTTTTCGGGGTTTCAGCCGGGTAAAACGGCGTCGGAAGCGCTTTGCCGCTTTTTAAGTATTTTCGGGAACGCGACGAGGAACACCGCGGTGCTGGCGATCGCCGCCGCGACGTCGCACGCGGGTTCGGCAAAAAACACCGCCTGCGCGCCGAACAGCGCGGGCAAAACGAGGGTGCAGCCGAGATAGACGACGAGTTTTCTGAACATGGACAGGGCGACGGAATACTGCGGCTGGCCGAGGGCGGTCAGCCCGTCCACGAACGCGTATTGGAATGAGAGCGGGATGACGCCGATCATGAACACCCGTATGCCCCATACGCTCTTTGCGGCGATCTGCCCGTCGGAGGTGAACAGGGAAACGAACGGCGCGGCGATCGCAAAGGAAAGCGCGAACATGATCCCCGTAAAGGCGAGGCACATGCAAAGGATGATCTTTTCCGCTTTTTTGATGAGTCCGGTGTTCTTCGCTCCGTAATTATAGCTGATCACGGGCTGAGAACCCGTGGAAATGCCCATCATCGGCATGGAGATGAGCGAGAAAAACGCCTGCACCACGGTGGAAACGGTGATCCACATGTCCCCGTCGGCACCGCCGTACTTTTGCAGGACTGCGTTGGACACGATGATGATGACGCTGTCCGTCGCCATGATGATAAAGGGGGAAAGCCCCAGTTTTATCGTTTTGAATATGACCTTGCAGTCGGGTTTTGTGAATGCAAGGCGCACCTTCGTGTTTTTCAGGCGCAAAAAGACGATGACGAACAGGAAGGATAGAAATTGCGAAATGACGGTCGCGGCCGCCGCGCCCGCAGCGTCCAGCCCGAAAACAAAGATGAAAACGGGGTCGAGCGCGATGTTCGCCGCCGCGCCGATCGCCGTGGTCGCCATGCCGATGCCCGAATACCCCTGCGCGACGATGAACTGGTTCAGCCCCGTCGCCAAAATCGGAAAGACCGCGCCCGCCGCGCATACCACGAGGTAGCGTTCCGCGTAAACGTATGTATCGTCGCTCGCGCCGAAGGTCATCAGCATGGGCCTCCTGAGCGAGATCATGAGCGCGGAAACGAGCACCGCGAGCGCTGCGAGTGCGATAAACGCGTTGGATAAGATCTTTTTGGAATTTTCTTCCCTGCCTTCGCCCAAGGACATGGCGAAGAGCGGCGCGCCGCCGAGGCCTATGAGATAAGCGAAGGAAGTGATGAGCGTCGAGATCGGCGCGCACACGCCCACGCCCGCGAGAACGGTATCGCCGATGCCTTCGATGTTGCCGACGTACATCCTGTCCACGACGGAGTATAAAACGTTGATGAACTGTGCCAGCATGGCGGGCAGGGTGAGTTTCAAAACGGTGGAAAACACGTTTTTGCTGCCGAGGTCGAGCGCTTTCATGGTAAGCCTTCCGCACGGAAAAATTGCCGCGATCTCCCGCGGCGGGTATATGATAGCAGTTTGCATTCGCAAAGTCAATTTTTTGATCGCCTCTGCGCGCTTTTTTGTATATTTTCGCGCGGCGGGCAGACATTATTTGTTGATATTCTTTCGGGCAAGTGCTATAATTTTCTTTGAGAGAGGAGAAACATGATCAAAACGAACGCGATGCGCCTTTTGGACGCGAAAAAAATACCTTACGAAAGTTTTGCTTATCCGCCCGAGATCACGGACGGAGAAGAAGTCGCAAAACAGCTCGGCGAAGATCCCGCGGCGGTCTTCAAAACGCTCGTCACCGTTTCGGACAGGGGCGAGCATCTCGTTTTCTGCGTTCCCGTGTGCGCGTCGCTCGACCTCAAAAAAGCGGCGAAAGCGGCGGGGGTCAAATCGGCGGCGATGATAAAGCAGAAAGAGCTCGAACCGCTCACGGGTTACGTTCACGGCGGATGCAGCCCCGTCGGGATGAAAAAGCGTTTCCGCACCTTTATAGACGAGAGCGCGCGGGGGTTCGGCGGCGTTTACGTCAGCGCGGGCAGGCTCGGGCATCAGATGAAACTTTCGCCGTCGGCGCTGGCGGAATTCTGCGGGGCTGCGTTTGCTCCGCTGAAAACGGAGTGACGGGAAAAGGAGGACGCGGCGTTTTATGAACCGGAAAATCGGCGCCGTATTATATCACATCGCGCTCGCCGCCCTCGGCGCGGCGGTCGGCGCGGCCTCCGGCGCGGTCTGCGGCGTTTTCGGCGCGGGGCTGAACGCGATCGTGCCTTTCGCGCGGGGCAATTTCGATACCCTCGTGTGGTTTCTGCCGCTTGCGGGCGGGGTGACCGCCGTGATGTTCCGCCTTTGGGGCAACAAAAAACAGGGGATGTCTTACGTTTTGCGTTCTGCGCGCGGAGAGGGGAGCGTGCCCCTTCGCAACGTCGCCTTTCAGTTCGTCGGCACGTGGAGCGCGCATCTCTTTTGTGCGAGCGTCGGCAGGGAAGGCGCTGCCATGCAGATCGGCGCGGCGGTCGGCGGCGGCGCGGGGAATTTGTTCTCCCGTCCGCTTTCCCGGCTCGGAGGGAAAGACGCTGCGCGCGTCCTTACGGTCGCGGGCATGGCGGCGGGGTTTTCCGCGCTGTTCATGACCCCGCTCGCGGCGTTTTGCTTCGCGCTCGAAGTCACGTTCGCGGGCAAGGTCGGTTTCCGCGCCGTATTGCCCTCGCTCACGGCGGCGTTTGCCGGGTTTTTCGTTTCGGGGCTGATCGGAACGCGGGCGCATACGTATGTTTTGCCCGAGATCCCCGTTTTCGACTGGCTGCTCGTCGCGAAGAGCGCGGGGCTGGGCGTACTGTTCGGGCTCTGCGGGCTGTTTTTCAGTTTTGCGCTGCGGGCGATGCGCGCCCTGTTCGCGCGTGCCGCAAAAAATTCCGTTCTCCGCGCGGCGGCGGGCGGCGTTCTGCTCGCGTGTCTGTTGTTTTTGGCGTACAACGGGCGCTATTCGGGGCTGGGGGCCGACCTCGTGGACGCGGCATTCGGCGGCGAACAAGTTTATGCCTGGGACTGGGCCGTCAAAATTTTGTTTACGGCGGCAACGCTCGGCGCGGGGTTCATCGGCGGGGAAGTGACGACCATGTTCGCCGCGGGTTCTCTGCTCGGAGCGGCGCTGTCCGACGCGTTCTCCGTTCCCCCGGAACTTGCCGTCTGTCTCGGCTATGCGGCGGTTTTCGCCTCTTCCACCGGTACGCTGATCGCACCCGTCCTCATCGGAGGAGAAATTTTCGGGTTCGAAGCCGCGCCGTACCTGATCGCGGCATGCCTGTTTTCATATGTTTTCAGCTTCGGCTTTTCCGTTTACGGAAGGAAGAGCTTTTTGGGAAAACCGCTTCCGCCTCTCGTTTTGCGCGGAAAAAAGAAACGGTTTCCCTATACGCCGATGAAAAAATTGTATTGAACGGCCTTTCCGCTTGGCGGAAGGGCTTTTTTATTCGGCAAACTTAAATAACGGTTTGCGGGGGCGGTTTTTAATTGCATTCTTTTTCGTTTTGGGGTATACTTTTTGCATGACCGACGTCGATTTTTCCCGCTGTGCGGGCAAGCGGGTCTGCGTCGCCCTTTCGGGCGGGGCGGATTCGGTCGCGCTGTTCCTCATTTTTCGGGAAAACGCGGAACAATTTCATATCGCGCTTTCGGCAGTCAACGTCGAACACGGCATCCGCGGGGAAGAGAGCCTTGCCGATACCGCTTTCGTGAAAGATCTGTGCGGAAAAGCGGGGGTGCCCCTCTTTTGTTTTTCCGCAGATATCCCCGCCCTCGCAAAAAAAAGCGGCAGGGGCTTGGAAGAGGAAGCGCGCGAATACCGCCGCAAAGCGTTTGAGCGCCTGATCGAAGAGGACAGGGCGGATCTTATCGCCACCGCCCATCATGCGGGGGACAATGCGGAGAGCGTCCTGTTCAATCTTTTCCGCGGCGCGTCCCTCACGGGTGCGGGCGGCATACGCGCGTTTGTGCCCGTGACGGGCGATAAAGGCATCGTGCGTCCCTTGCTCGCGTATACGAAGGCGGATATTTTGGAATATCTCCGCTCACGCGGCGCCGCATGGCGGGAAGATTCTACGAACGCCGACCGGGCATACGCCCGCAATTTTTTGCGGCACGAGGTGCTCGCGCCCGCGGGGGCAATGTTCCCCGGTTGCGAAAAGAATCTGTACGCTTTTTCCCGCAATGCCCGTGAGGACGACGAATATCTGTTTTCCCTGACGGACGGATACGTCGAAGAGGGGAAAGAATTTATCATACGCGCGGGCGCGCCCCTGCCCGTTTTGAAAAGGTGCTGTATCCGCGCTTTGCGGTATTTCGGGGCGGAAAAGGATTATACGTCCGCGCACGTTGCCGCCGTGTGCGCGCTTTTGGGCAAGGAGAGCGGTGCGGAGGCCGATCTGCCGCAGGGGCTGAAAGCGGTCAACGACTACGGCTCTCTCGCGGTCTACCGCCCCGCCCCCCCTCCTTCGTATTCCTATCCGTTTGCGGAAGGGGAGTTCGGTTGCGGCGGGTACGTGCTGCGCGTTTCGCGCGGCGTCCGCGCCGCCGAGGGGAAAACTTGCGGCAGGGCACTGTATCTGAACGGCGCGGCTTTGCCTGCCGGCGCGGTCATACGGCCCAGGCAAAACGGAGACGTGTTCAGAAAATTCGGCGGCGGCACGAAAAAGCTGAAAGAATATTTTATCGATAAAAAAATACCCGCGCGGCGGCGTGACGCTTACCCGCTCATCGCCGAGGGGAAAGAAGTTTTCGCCGTTTGCGGGCTGGAAATTTCGGATAAAGCGCGTTTGCCCGAGGAGAGCGGCCGGCTTTGTTGCGACGGGGCGTTTACCCTTATTTTATACGGAAAAGGAGAAGAGTCATGCAGGAATTGAGAGAAGAAGACCGCGATCTGAGCCGCATTTTGTTCACGAGGGAGGAGATCGCCGCCCGCGTGAAAGAGCTCGGGGAAGAGATCTCCCGCAACTGCGCGGGGCAGGAACTTTTTATGGTCTGCATCCTGAAGGGCGCGTGCATATTTTTTGCCGACCTCATGCGCGCGGTCACCATTCCCGTGCGCATCGGGTTCATGTCGGCGTCCTCGTACGGCGCGGGGGTGTTTTCGTCCGGCGAGGTGAAACTCGGCGGGCTGTCTTTCCCCGTCGAGGGCAAAAACATCCTCATCGTCGAGGACATCATCGATACGGGCAATTCGCTTTGCGCGCTCAAACGCTTCCTTACGGAGCGGGGCGCGGCGTCGGTGAAGATCTGTGCCTTTCTCGACAAAGAATCGCGGCGGACGGCCGACGTCGCCGTCGATTTCGTCGGATACGCGATCGAAGACGAATTCGTCGTCGGGTACGGGCTGGACTATGCCGAGAGATACAGGGGGCTGCCTTACATAGGCATTTTAAAACGGGAAGTGTACGAAAAATAATTACGCCCGCCGTAAAGGCGGGCGAGGAAAACAAAAAAGGATAACGAAAAAAATCGTTATCCTTTTTTGTTTGATCCGTGCATAAACCGCATTGCCAACGCCCCGTTGTGCCGGTTTTTGCGGTTCAGTTTTGATTTTTCAGCGCTTCGAGAACGTCAGCCTCGATTTTTTTGAGCTGTTCGTCCGAAGGCTTGTACGCGATCTTCACCGCGGGCATGAGCGCTTCGCACTTGGGGCTTTTCAGCCCTTCGAAAACTTGGTCGGGCGACTGGCCTCCCCAGCCGTACGAGCCGAACGCTATAAATTTTTTCTTGTTGCCGTTCAGCCCCTTGAAGTAGGTGAGGAAGGACGCGACCGACGGCATCATGTTGTTGTTGAGCGTAGGCGAGCCCACGGCAATGTATTTTGCCGTCATCGCGTCCGCGATGACGTCGGAATTGTGGCAGTAGTGCAGGTTGTAAAGGCGGGGTTTGAGCCCTGCGGCGAGAAAGGCGTTTTCGATCGCGTGCGCCATCGCCTCGGTGGAGTGCCACATCGTGTCGTAAACGATCGCCGCGGTGTCGTCGTATCCGCTGCTCACCCACGATTTGTACAGCGCGAGGATGTCGGGGATATGTTTTGTCCAGATAATGCCGTGGCTGGGGCAGATCATGTCGATTTTCAGCCCCGCGAGCGCTTCGAGCGCTTTCCCCGTCTGCATTCCGTAAGGCTGTACGATGTTCGCATAGTATTTGCGCGCCTGAATGTATGCTTCGGGCAGGTCGCATTCGGTATCCAGCCGCTCGTCGGAAGCGTAGTGCTGCCCGAACGCGTCGTTGGAAAAGAGGATGTTTTCGGGCGTCATGTAACTGACCATGTTGTCCGGCCAGTGCACCATGGGGGTGGGCACGAAGGCGAGCGTCCGTTTCCCGAGGGAAAGCGTTTCTCCCGCTTTCACGCCGATATAGCCGAGGTCTCCGTAATAGGCGGTAAGGTCTTTCACGCCCGCGCCGGACGCGGCGTAAATTTTCGCGTTTTTGGCGATGTTTTTTATGAAAGGGATCGCCCCGCTGTGGTCGGGTTCGGCATGGTTGGAAACGATCACGTCGATTTTTGCGGGGTCAATGACGGAGGAAATGCGCGAAAGCATCTCTTCCTTGAATGGTTCTTTCACCGCGTCGATGAGGGTGATCTTTTCGTCGAGGATGAGATAGGCGTTGTAAGTAGAGCCTTTTTCCGTTTCGTAGCCGTGGAAGTTGCGCAGATTCCAGTCGATGGCGCCTACCCAGTAGACGCCCTCTGCGATGCGAATGGCGTTCATGTGTGCGTATTCTCCTTTCAATAATAATAAATAATATAAGGCAAAGCATGCGCGCGCCCGCAGGCGGCCGCTCGGCGGTTTTTCGGTGCTATTATACAACGAAAGTGCGGTTTTATGCAAGAGTTTTGCCGAGGCTTTATCCAAAAAGAAACAAAAGGCGGGGTATTCTTTCGGAAAAAACCCGGCTGATTTTGCTTTCGCGGCAAATAAATTGCGCAAACGCGTGCAAAAACAATTGACAAGGCAAAAACTTTATGATAGACTTTAGAAACACACCGACCCGAGGTGTGATTTTTTTGCACGGAGTTTTTAGGAAAAATGGCTGCCATCAACAGAACCAAGATCACGTTCGAGTGCACCGAATGCAAGCACAGAAATTACGACAATATGAAGAATAAAAAGAACGACCCCGAGAGGCTGCAGCTGAAAAAGTATTGTCCTTTCTGCAAAAAGCATACCGTTCACAAAGAATCCAAGTAATCGTCTTTGCGGATACGGAGCGGTATCCCGCTTTATCGAGGAGAAAAAATGAAAGCGAAAACAGCTGTTAAGAAGCCCAACATATTTGTGAGAATGGGCAGAAAGATCAAAGAGGTCTTTTCCGAACTCAAAAAGGTCACGTGGCCTTCGTTCGGCAAAGTCGTCAAGTCGACGGGCATCGTCATTTCCGTCGTCGTCATCTTTCTCATTATTTTCACGGCGATCAATTTCGGGCTCAGCACGCTTCTTGAACTTGTCACCAGCATCGGCGGTTAAAGGAGCATAAGGGGAGCATATGGAAAATTCGCCCGAAAGCCAGGCAAAATGGTACGTCCTTCATACCTATTCCGGGTATGAGGCGATGGTCAAAGACAGCCTGGAAAGGCTCATCGAAAACAACAACCTGCAAGACAGCATCTTCGACCTCAAAATACCGATGGAGCAGACCATCGAGGAAAAGAACGGCAAGCGCAAGGTGGTGGAAAGAAAGCTCCTTCCCTGCTACGTCTTTATCAAAATGATCTATTCCAACCAGGTATGGTATCTCGTCACCAATACGAGAGGGGTCACGGGCTTTGTCGGCCCGCTGGGCAGGCCTTTGCCGCTCAAAGAGGAAGAGGTCAGGAAGATGCAGCTCGAATCCGTCGTCGTGGACGCGGATTTCGAGGTCGGCGACGACGTGAGCATCGACGCAGGCCCTTTGGCGGGCTTTGTCGGGAAGATCAAGGAGCTCAACGACACGGCGCAGAAAGCGAAGGTCAACGTGGTCATGTTCGGCAGGAATACCGACGTCGAGGTGGAGTACGTTCAGATCAAAAAGCTCAACCTCGCCGAACAGCCCAAAGAAGAACAGTAGAAGGAACAGGGTGTTTGCCCTTTTCTAATAAAGTGGGAGAAGCGCAAATATTTCCGGCGCTTTGCTAAAACCACGATCCGGAGGAGAACTTATGGCTAAAAAAATCACCGCGGTAGTCAAATTGCAGCTGCCCGCAGGTAAAGCCACGCCCGGCCCGCCCGTCGGTTCGACGCTCGGCCCGCACGGCATCAACATTCCCGGCTTTACCAAGGAATTCAATGCAAAGACCGCTGACCAGGCGGGGCTTATCATCCCCGTGGTCATCACCATTTATCAGGACAGGTCTTTCACGTTTATTCTCAAGACCCCGCCCGCGCCCGTCCTTATCAAAAAGGCGTGCAAGATCGAGAGCGGGAGCGCCCGCCCCAACCGCGATAAGGTCGCCAAGCTGACCGACGCGCAGGTCGAGGAGATCGCCAAGCTGAAGATGCCCGACCTCAATGCGGCTTCGCTCGAAGCGGCAAAGAGCATGATCCGCGGCACCGCGCGCAGCATGGGCGTCACCGTCGAAGAATAAATCGAAAGGAGAATGTGGGAGAGAATTTTCTCGCATGTACCACAAGGAGGTAAAATAGAATGAAATACGGGAAAAAATATGCCGACAGCCTGAAGGCATACGATCGTTCCAAAGCATACGACGTCGACGAAGCCATGGGGCTTGTGGTCGACACCGCCAAAGCCAAATTCGACGAGACGATCGAACTGCACGTTCGTCTCGGCGTAGATCCCCGTCAGGCGGATCAGCAAGTCCGCGGCGTGCTCGTCCTCCCCAACGGCACGGGCAAGAGCAAAAAAGTGCTCGTCATCGCCAAGGGCGAAAAGGCTGACGTCGCGCAGGCGGCCGGCGCGGATTACGTCGGCGCGGAAGAAATGGTGCAGAAGATCCAGACGGAAAACTGGTTCGATTTCGACGTGGTCATCACGACTCCCGACATGATGGGCGTCGTCGGCCGCATCGGTAAAGTGCTGGGCCCGAAGGGCCTCATGCCGAACCCGAAGTCCGGCACGGTCACGCCCGACGTCGCGAAAGCGATCTCCGAAGTGAAAGCAGGTAAAGTCGAATACCGTTTGGACAAGACGGCTATCATCCACTGCCCGATCGGCAAAAAGAGCTTCGGCAAAGAGAAACTTGCGGAAAACTTCAACGCGCTGATGGACGCGATCGTCAAGGCGAAACCCGCCGCGGCGAAAGGCCAGTACATCAAGAGCGTCGCCGTTTCCAGCACGATGGGCCCCGGCATCAAAGTAAACTTCAACAAGATTTAAAAGTTTCCGGGTCAAACGGTTGACAAACCGAAAGAATCTCGGTATAATGTACAGGCGTTTGAAAATTGCTTCGGCATAAATAGTTCCGTACCGCAGAAAGCAGGCACCGCAAGGTTTAATGGAAACGCCCGCCGAGGTATAAGTTCAGACTGCTTGTCTTATTCGCATGCAAGTCCTTATATCCCCGCGGTATAAGGACTTTTTGTTTTGCCGGCACGCGAAAAATGCGGGGAAATCCCTTAAAAAATCGCGCAAAGAGGAAATCACCGACGCGAAGCGTAAGCGGCCGTCGGGGTTGTCCTCAAAAATCACGGAAAAATGTTTTATCGGCTTAAAACATTTTTCGTGAAAGTGTATGTTTATTTGCGCAAGCAAAACCGCGCTTTTGCGCCGGCGCACTCAATTTGCCGTAAGGCTTACGGGAAGAGGGTGAATGCGCGCGCATACTTATGCGGGAGCCTTTAAAAGGCGCGCGCAGAGGGAGAAAACGCCGACAGCCGAAAGGCGTGCGGAGGTGTCTCCCAAAGTCACGGCGTTTCGCAGCATCTCTTTTGCGAGAAACGCGTGAGAAAAATTTGTTGTTTATCCTGCGCGAGCGAAAATCGCATTTTTTGCGAGCGCACCCTGTTTGCCAATACTTTGGCTTTCGGGGGAAAGGTGAATTTGCGCGATTCATTACGGCGTGCCCTTAAAAAATCGCGCAAAGAGGAAAACACCGACGCGAAGCGTAAGCGGCCGTCGGGGTTGTCCTCAAAAATCACGGAAAAATGTTTTAACGGCTTAAAACATTTTTCGTGAGAAAATTTTATATAGGAGGTAACCAATGTCAGCGAATCTGGAAGCAAAAAAGCAGGTTGTGGAAGAGATCAAGGAAAAGATCCAAAACAGCAAGTCCGTCGTCTTCGTCGATTACAAAGGGCTTACCGTTGCGGAAGTTTCCGATCTTCGCAATAAATTCAGGGCTGCGGGCGTCGAATACAAGGTGTACAAAAACACCCTTCTGCGCAAGGCGTTCAACGAACTCGGCGTAGACGCGTTCGATGCAGACCTCAACGGCCCGACGGCGACCGCGTTCAGCCCCGACGAAACGTCGGCGGCGAAGATCTTCGCGGAAGCGGTCAAGGCCATGCCCGAAAAGATCGTTCCCAAGAGCGCGTATGTAGACAATGCTTACATCGACGCGAAAGGCATCAAGGCGCTTGCCGATATGCCTTCGAAGGAAGAACTCATCGCAAAGATGCTCGGCTCCATGCAGGCGCCCATCGCAAATTTTGCGGGCGTGCTGTCCGCGATGCTCCGCGGGGTGGTCGTGGCTCTCAATGCGATCGCGGAGAAAAAGGCGCAGTAACGCGGCTTTTTCGGATGCGGCTCTGCCGCCGCCTTCCCGCTTCGGCGTAAAATCGGGCGGAAAAATTTATTAAATCGAAATTAAACGGAGGAATCTAAAAATGGCTGATATCGCTAAGTTTATCGAAGAGATCAAAGGTATGACGGTTGTCGAGCTCAACGAGCTCGTGAAGGCTCTTGAAGAGGAGTTCGGCGTAAGCGCCGCCGCTCCCGTTGCCGTTGCGGCCGCTCCCGCTGCGGGCGCCGCTGCCGAAGCTGTCGAAGAGAAGACGGAGTTCAACGTCAAACTCAAAGACATCGGCGCGAAGAAGATCGAGGTCATCAAGGCTGTCCGCGAATTCACGTCCCTCGGCCTTGCGGAAGCGAAGGCTCTCGTCGAAGGCCTCGGCATGATCAAGGAAGGCGTCAACAAGGAAGAAGCCGAAAAGATCGCCGCCCGCATGAAGGAAGCCGGCGCGGAAGTCACCATCGACTAATTTCTCGCATTCGGCGAAGCAAAAAACACCCGAAACGTTTCGGGTGTTTTTTTGTTTGCCCGGGTGAATTATACTATTAAGTGCAACAGATGAGGGAAAAAAAGGAGTTCATACAAATCTGTGGTAAAATAGAGTTGCGAAACAAATTTTACACCAAAGGAGATCTGTATGAACTACCACCATTTTACCA
>DWXC01000037.1 GCA_019119395.1 Candidatus Borkfalkia stercoripullorum
AACCGCGATATGGAATATGCTTCTGTCATAAGCTGGGTGCTGTTCGTGGTTACCTTCCTTATCTCGTTCTTTGTAATACGCGCGAGAAATAAAGCGACGGCGGAGGAATGATCGGAATGGAAAACGTGAAAACATTGGAACAGCAGCTTCCGCGCGCGGAGGAACGCCCTGTCCGTCAAAAGAGGGATAAGCCGATTTACATCGGGCGCATCATTATCTACGCGATCCTTATCGTTTACACGCTGTGGCTTTTGGCGCCTTTCGCGATCATCATCGTTACGTCGCTCACCAGCAGTACGGAATATCTTTCCGCCACAAGTTATATCTGGTGGCCGGATATTATTTCGCTCGAAGGCTACCTGCGCCTTTTCAGAGAAGATCCGTTCATGGTGGACGGGATCCCGTCCATTCTGCGGGGGTTCATCAACACCATGTGGATCACTCTCGTCCCGCTGTGTTCGAGCCTTTTGCAATCGCTTCTCGTGGCCTATTGTTACTCCAAATATAACTTCCCCTGCAGGAACTTCCTGTTCATGTTCACGGTTACGCTGATGTTCATTCCCTTGGGCGCGTTCGGCTTCGTGAGCTATATGTTCTATCAGAACATCGGCTGGACGGAGGGTTATGCGGCGTGGCTTCCGATGGTCATACCGGGGCTGTTCGCGAGCGCGGGCACGATATTCTTTTTGCGCCCTTATCTCGACGGCATCGGAAAGGAGATCATCGAGGCGGCGGAGATCGACGGTATGGGCTTTTGGCAGATCTTTTTTGTGATCGTCGTTCCGCTTTCCAAGCCCGCGCTCATCGCGCAGTTCATCTTCGGCTTTGTAGGCGGCTATAACAACTATGCGGGCGCGCTCGTCTATTTGGAGACCGCCGATCCGTCGATGTGGACGCTCCAGATCGCGTTGCAACAGCTCATCGCCTATATGTCCACGTCGGCGTACGATTACAATTTCGATTGTGCCGTGGCGCTGATGGCGATGGTGCCGCTGATCGTCGTATATCTTGCCTGCCAGAAATTTTTTATCGAAGGCATCACCTTCGGCGGCGGCAAAGAGTAATGACGCGGCTGAAGGTTTCGGGGGATCCGTTCGTCGGATCGCTCCCGAAAAGCGAAAGGTATTGCGATATTTATGCGGCATCGGAAGCGGCAGGGTTTGCCGCAGACAGGAAATCATATTCGATAATTGCGTTTTAAGCCGGGGTTTCTGTAGACAATGGAATACGGGGACAGAGTATGTCCCCGTATTCTTTAAGTTTTGGACAGGACACATACGGAAAGCAAACCGTATTCGGGCCGCGGCGCATCGGGCGTCGGCGAAAGCGGGCCGCGCCGCCGGCCTGAAAAAGTGCTGCGAATTTTTGCAGAACTCTTGCATTTGCTCGGAAATTGCGTTACACTATTCGAGTACCGGGCTGAACGGCTTCGGCGGCGCGCCGTTCGTCAAGCGATTTAACACCGCGCGGTTTGGCAAAGAAAAGGTCGTCGCGGCGGTGGAAACGGAAAACGGTGAATGTTCTGTCCGATCGGACGGCGGCTGCCGCGGCCTGCTCACGGTCGGAGCGCTCTGCGGGAATATCGAACTCGCGCCCCACGGGGTGCTTGTATTGAGGAAATGATATGTTGAACGGAAAATTTATCGGTGTGGCGGAACAGACGAATGTTTTTGTTCTGGAACACAAATTCACGGTGCGTTCCGCAAAACAGGTGACATTGCGCGCTACGGCTTTGGGCGTATACTTTGCCGAAGTAAACGGCATGCGCGTTGGGGACGGGTATCTCGCGCCCGGCTGGACGTCGTACAACAAGACCCTGCAGGTGCAGGAGTACGACATTACGGCGCTTGTGAAAGAGGGCGAAAATATCCTTTCGCTCACGGTGGGAGAGGGTTGGTATCGCGGCCCGCTCACATGGGAGAGAAAGCGCGATACATACGGAAAACAGACCGCCGTCTGCGCCGACCTCGTTGCGGACGGGAGCGTAATTCTTTCGACCGATGAAAGTTGGGCGGCACGCGAGAGTTATATCCGCGCAAGCGGCATCTACGACGGGGAGACGCAGGATTATACGGCGGACTTAAAACCGCTCGCGCCCGTCGCTGTTGCGTTCGATAAAAAGGCGCTCGTGCCGCAGATGTGCGAGCCTGTGCGCACCGTGGAGAGAATCCCCGTCAAAGAGGTCATCCGCACGCCGAAGGGCGAACTTGTGTACGATTTCGGGCAAAACCTTGCGGGGGTGGCGGAAGTAAAAACGCCCGTCGGTTTCGAAGGCACGCTCGTTTTGCGGCACGCCGAAATTCTGGTGAACGGCAATTTCTACACCGAAAACCTGCGTTCGGCGAAGGCGACGGACACCTTTACCTGCAAGGGCGCACATACGCTTTCCGCCGAGTTTACCTTCCACGGTTTTCGTTACCTGAAAGTGGAGGGCGCGGAACTTCCGAAGGAGTGTTTTACCGCCCTCGTGCGGCATACCGATATGCGGCGCACGGGGTATATTCAAACGGACAACGCGCGTTTCCAAAGACTGTACGAAAACGTAATATGGGGACAGCGTGGGAACTTTGTGGATATTCCGACGGACTGCCCGCAGCGGGACGAGCGTTTGGGCTGGACGGGAGACATCAACGCGTTCTGCCGCACGGCGGCATACAACTACGATATCCGCGCGTTCATGAAAAAGTGGCTGAAAACGCTGCGCGACGATCGGACGGCGGACGGGCGTATCCCGTACGTCGCACCCTCTGCGACGGGGGAATGCGGTACGGACGCGATGTGGTGCGACGCGGTCACCATGGTGCCGTGGACGCTGTACGAAATGTACGGGGATGTTTCCTTTTTGGAAGAGAACTTCCCCGCCATGGAGAAGTTCGTCTCCGCGCGCGAGGCGACGATGGAAAACGGGCTCATCGCTCGCGGGCACGAATACGGCGATTGGCTGGCGATGGACAGGGAACAGTTGATTTCCGATTCTCCGTCGGGCAGAACGGACAACTGTTATCTGGCCAATGTTCTGCACGCAAATTCGTTGAAGATCACAGCGGAAGCGGCGCGCCTTCTCGGAAAAGAAAAAGAGGAGAAGATTTACCGCGAAAAATATGAACGGCATCTTGTGCGCGTGCGGAAAGAGTATTTCACGGAAAGCGGAAGGCTGGCATTCGACACGGTGACGGCGCAGGCGGTCGCTCTGCACTTCGGCATCGTCCCGGAAGAACACCGCACTAAACTCGCCGCACAGCTCAACGAGAACGTGGTGCGCCACGGCTGCCGCATGGTAACGGGGTTCATCGGTTCGCCGTTTTTGCTGTTCGCGCTGGCGGACAACGGGTATTTCGAAACGGCGCGGCGGGTGCTTCTGAACAACGGATTCCCCGGTTGGCTGTACGAGGTGGACATGGGTGCGACGACCATCTGGGAGCGGTGGAACAGCCTGATGCCGGACGGCAGGCCCAACCCGGACGGCATGAACAGCTACAACCACTACGCCTACGGCAGCGTCATGGAGTTTGTCTACCGCCGTATCGCGGGCATCGAGGCGAAAGAGGCGGGCTTTGCAAAGATTAAAATTGCGCCGCATCCCTGTAAGGGGCTGCCTGTCATGAAAGCCGAATACGACAGCGTGCGCGGCAAAATCGTTTCGGGGTACAGCCAAAAGGACGGGAAAATCGAATACGTCATAGAAATTCCGGAAGAGGCGGAGATCGTTTTGCCCGGTGAAAAGCCCGTACTCGTCAAAGGCGGCAGGTATGTTTTCGGGCGCGACTCGGAAGATCTGTACTGCGAGCCGTACACGCCCGAAAGCGTGGTGACGGAAGTGTTTGCAAACCCCAAGGCGGTGCGGGCGTTCAACGAAGTGTTCGGCGGCATTTTCACGGGCAGCGAGATCGCGTGGATGAAAAGCGAACCGAAAACTCTGCAATTCATGGCGGAATTCCGCGACATGGAAAAGAAGATGAAACTTACCGACTTCCCCGAAATGCTTGCTCGGGCGAATGAAATTTTCAAGCGATTATAAGGAGCAGAAATGAAAAGAATAAAAAATCTGACAAAAGAACAAAAAATCAAACTCGTTATGGGTGCAGACTTCTGGACAAATTACGACTTGGACGGGCAGATATATAAATTCGTGGTCTCGGACGGGCCGATAGGATTGCGTCAGCCGTTGGACAGAATGACGACCGAACAACACGATTGCATAAAATCGGTGGCGTATCCGTCTTTCCAGATGCTCTCGCAGACATGGGATGCTGAACTGGCGTATGAAATGGGAAGAAGCCTCGGCAACGACTGCATCGAACAAAAGGTCGATATTCTGCTCGGGCCGGGGGTGAATATCAAGCGTCTGCCCACGAACGGCAGAAATTTTGAATATTTGTCGGAAGACCCGTATGTTGCCGGAACGTTTGCGAGGGAATACATAAAAGGGGTTCAGAGCAAACACGTCGGGACTTCGCTCAAACATTTCTGCTGCAATAACAGTGAAAAATCGCGGCAATGGATGAGCATGGAAGTGGATGAACGGACAATGCGCGAAATCTATCTCCGTGCGTTTGAAATGGCGTGCGAGGCGCATCCGTGGACGGTTATGTGCTCGTATAACCTCGTCAACGGCGTGCGCATGAGCGAAAACGCAAAGCTGTACGGCGTATTGCGGAACGAATTCGGGTTTGACGGTCTGATCGTTTCGGACTGGGACGCGGTCAAAGACAGCGAGGCGAGCCTGAATGCGGGGCTGAGCCTGGAGATGCCGTATAACGCCGCGCATCAACGGGAGATGCTTGCAAAGGCGGATAAGCTCGATCCCGCCAGGTTGGACGAAAACGCGCAGCGGGTGCTTGAACTTGCCGACAGATGCGAGGAAGAGAGTAAGCTGCGCAAGATCGATATGAATTTAGAAGATCGCAGGGCGGTCGCGTTGAAGATCGAGGAAGAAGGCATCGTGCTTTTGAAAAACAGCGGCGTGCTTCCTCTGCACGGCGGCAAAGTGTTCGTTACGGGCGCGGCGGCATGGCGTTATTATTTCGGCGGCGGTTCTTCAAACGTATATCCCGAACGGGAATTCGAACCGCTGGAAGATGCGCTCAGGCATGAGGGTGCGGACGCGGAGTACGCGGAAAGCGTATGGGAGGTGAACGGACACCAGGCAAACCTCGGCAATCTGAAAGGCGCCGTTTTGAAGGCAGCGGCAAGCGACTACACGGTGCTCTGCGTCGGAGAACCGTGCAGCTGCGAGTATGAGAGCGCGGACAGGCAGCAGATAAAGCTGAGCAAAGAAGAAGAAACGGCGATCCATGCCCTGGCACGCGCGAGCGAAAAACTCATCGTCGTTGTTTATGCGGGCGCGGCGATCGATATGAGCGATTGGGTCGACGAAGCGGACGCAGTCGTGTGGGCGGGGTACGGCGGCGAGTTTGTCAACAGAGCCGTCGCCGAAGTGTTGACGGGTAAAGTCAACCCGAGCGGGAAGCTGACGGAAACTTTTCCGTTGTCTTTGGAGGACGTGCCGTCCGAAAACGCCTATCGGGACGAGGCCGTGATGGTATACAGCGAGGGGTTGAACGTCGGTTATCGCTATTTCGACAGCTTCGACGTTCCCGTACTGTTTCCGTTCGGGTTCGGCTTGTCCTATTCGGAGTTTCGGTACGGCAACCTGACGGTCGGAAAGGACGGTGAAAACATCAAAGTACGCTTTGAAATCGAAAACGTATCGGATATAGACGGCAAGGAAGCCGCGCAGCTGTACGTGCGGGAAATCACGAAGGAGGTCTACCGCCCGTACCAGGAATTAAAGGCGTTCAAAAAGGTCTTTGTCAAGGCCCGCGAAAAGGCCGCGGTGGAATTTGTATTGGACAGATCCGCGTTTGCGTACTATTCCGTGGCAAAAGATCGTTGGACTGTCAAGCCCGGGGTGTTTGAAATCCGCGTGGGCGCGTCGGTCAGCGATATCCGCCTTACAAAGAAAATCGTTTTGAATTGAATCGTTCGGAAAAGAAAGACCGTTATGGGAAGCGCCGTTCAAAACAGGCGCAGAACGGGTACGCGTTCAAAATATATTTGTACGTAAATTTATTCGGCCAAATTTGACATATTGAGGAATGCAAACCATGAAGATCAAATATCTCGGAACGGCGGCATACGAGGGTGTGCCCGCGCTCTTTTGCAGATGCGAGGTGTGCCGCGGGTCGCGCGCGGCGGGCGGGCGCAATATCCGTTCCCGCCAGCAGGCGATTCTGGACGACGTGCTGTTGTTCGATTTCAATGCGGATACGGTAAGTCATGCGCAGCGGTACGGCCTCGATCTCTATAAAGTCGCGGACTGTCTCATCACCCACAGCCATTGCGATCATTTATACCCCGACGACGTCGAGATCGCGGCAAAACCGTATAGCCACGAGCACGCGCGCATCCGCTTTTATGCCGCGGAAGACGGCTATAAAAAGCTCATACCGATTACGCAAAAAGAGGACAGCAACGCGAGCGCGGTACTCATAGAGGCCGGAAAAGAATTTACCGCCGCCGGCGCATACCGGATTCTGCCGCTGAAAGCCAACCACGATCCCGCGTCTTCGCCCGTAATTTATGCGGTGGAAAGCAAGGGGAAGCGTATGTTGTACGCGCACGACACGGGTGTTTTTCCCGAAGAGACATTCTCGGCGATTGCTTCGTTCGGCAGATTCGATTTTATTTCCTTCGACTGCACGGGCTGCCTCGGCCTGGGAGGAGACTGGCGGAACGGACACATGAGCCTGAAAACGGTAAAAGAAGTGTTTGCAAGGCTTTGCGCGCTCGGCGCGGCGGACGAAAACACCGTTAAGGTGCTCAGCCACTTTTCGCACAACGGCGGGCAGACATACGACGAAATGGCCGCCGCCGAAGAAGAGGGCTATATCGTCGCGTACGACGGCATGGAGATGTCGTTTTGATGCGCGCGGTGCTGTTTGATAAGGACGGTACGCTCATGCAGTTCGTACCGTTTTGGGCGGCGGTCGCCGATAAAGCGCTTTCGGCGCTTTCCCTGCGCCTCGGCGCGCCGGAGAGAGCCGCGGCGCTCAAAGCTGCGGTCGGCCTGCACGGAGATGCCGTTGCGGGCGACGGCGTGCTCTGCGCCGGCACATATGCGCAGATGGCGGAGATCGTCCGCCGCCTCTTCCCCGAAACGGGCGCGTCCGTCACGGCGGAGGATATGAAAACGCTCTTCCGCGAATTTTCCGGGGAGGGAAAGATCCTCCCGGTTTGCGATAATCTGCGCGGAACGCTTGAAACTCTGTGCGAAAATGGTTTTCTGCTCTTTGCCGTCACGACCGATTCGCCGCAGATCACAAAATTGTGCCTTGCGGGGCTCGGGATCGCTGACCTGTTCGAAGAGGTCTTTTGCGACGACGGCAAACTTCCCGCAAAGCCGGATCCCGCCGCTATCCGAACGATCTCCGAAAGATACGCCATTCCCCCGCAGGGGATGTGCATGGTGGGGGATACGGCAACGGATATAAAGTTTGCCCGCGCGGGCGGCGTGCGCGTCGTCTGTGTGGGGGATGCCGCGGGGGCGGACGACTATCTGAAAGACGTATCGGGGCTTCCCGCTTTGCTGAACGTGCATTGATAAACGAGGATCGTCCGAACAGCGACGATCGATCCTGTTCGCAAAGGGAGGATCGCGCGAGAGGCGCGCCGAAAGTGCTAAGGTGCATGTCGTCGTACAAGACCTGCGCGCCTTCGAAAAGTTCGTGCGCTTCCACAATGCCCGAACCGCCCGCGTTGCGGAGCGAATAAGCCGTTACGCGCCCCTGCCGCGAAACGGTCACGTTGTCGCCCGCGGCGAGGTCGCACTTCCTGTAAATGTCCATACGCGTATTATAACGCATTTTTGCGGGAAAGAAAAGTTAAATATGGTTAATTTATAAAAAAATATGCGAGACGATTGCGTGCCGCGCTTGTTTTTGGTATAATAAAACGGCGAGGAGAAAACAGGGCGATGAAGAAACTGCACGTCGTGGGCGCGGCGATCGTAGAGGGCGGCAAGGTGCTTGCCGCAAAGCGGGGCGAAAGCAAATACGAATACGTCGCGCACAAATACGAGTTCGTAGGCGGAAAGGTGGAAGCGGGGGAGAGCGAAAGGGATGCGCTCGTGCGCGAGGTACGCGAAGAATTGGGAGCCGAGGTCGAGGTGACGGGGCATCTCGTCCGCATCGAGCATACATATCCCGATTTCGCCATCGAACTTTCGGTGTATTTTTGCAAACTGTTGAGCGAGTACCGCCTTACCGAACACGAATCGCTGTGTTGGATGCCCGTTTCCGGATTGAATGCGGAGGAGTGGGCGCCTGCGGACGCGCCCGCCGTGGAAAAATTGAAGACGCTGGCATGATGCAATGATGTAATGCTTGACATTACATCATTTTTTGTTCTATAATGACGGGAAAGGAGAAAGGAGCATGAAGATCACATCAAGGTTCACCGTGGCGGTACATACGCTGCTGGTCATTTATCATTTTGAAGGAAAGGAAAAGACGACGTCCGAATTCATCGCGGCGAGCGTGAACGTCAATCCCGTGGTGATCCGCCGCACCCTGTTGAGCTTAAAGGCGGCGGGCATGGTGGAGGTGAAGGCGGGCAGCGGCGGCGCGAGCATCGTAAAAGACCTGAAAGACATCACCCTGTTCGACGTATACAGGGCGGTGGACAGCGTGGACGGCGATATTTTTCATTTTCACGAAAATCCCAACCCCGGCTGCGCGGTGGGAAAGAACGTCCACGCCGTGCTCGATACGCACCTTGCCGACGCGCAGAGGGCGTTGGAGAACGAATTGAAAAAGGTCACGCTTTACGATCTGGCGCAGGATCTGGAGCGCAGGCTGTAACGTGCGGCAAAGGCCGTCCGAGAGAAATTTTATCGCGGAACAGGTGAAAAATTGATACGGGCAGAAAATATCGTTAAAAAGTATATCGTGGTCGAAATTTTGGCGGAGAGGGAAAACAACGGCACGCAAGCCCTTTCCGTGGGAGATACGGTGACCGTTTTGGGAGAGACGTATACCGTCGTCGGCATTGCGGCGAACCCTTTGATTTTCGACCGCCTGGGCGAACCTTCCTCCTCCGACGGTGAAACGCTCGGCAGGATCGTTTATTTTTCTTCGGAGTTTTCCGCTTTTTCTTTTCCCGTCACGGACATTTATATACGATTGAACGTCGTGGGCGGCGCGGGCAGCCTGTATGTAAACCCCGAACACACCGTGCAGGTCAAAGACCTGGAAAGTTTCCCCGATATGTTCAAGCCGTTGGCAAATATGCAGGGCGCGGCGTTGGACGATTTGCGCAAACGGAATGATGTAAAATGGACATTCCTTTCCCCCGCGGGAGATTTCGTGGCGGACGGCGAAAGGACGGGCGAATACCTTTTGGGCGGAGAGGAATACTTCGTCAACGATAAGGGCGAAAGCCGCATCAGTTATGCCGATTACGCCATTGCCATGATCGACGAGATCGAAAACGCGAACAACATTCAAAAGCGTTTTTCCGTGATCGGGGAATAAAAAGAATACAAGCGCCGCGGCTGATGCCGCGGCGCTTGCGCGTTTGGGTCGGTTTTTCAGGCTTTCTTTTCGTAAAGGGGGATGAGTATATCGGCGGAAACGGCGATGGAGCGCGTTTTCCCGCCCGCAAAGAGCACCGTGTACGAGCCGCCCGCCGTCTCCTGCACGACGCCCGCGCCGAAAACGGGGTGGCGCACTTTGTCTCCCGCGCCGAAGATCTGAATGTTCGCATGCGCAGGCGTGCAGCCCATATCCAATTCGCTTTTTTGTATATAGTTTTTCGAGCGGGCAAGGTGGCCTTCGGAAAAACTGCCTTCCGCGTCGAGCGTCTTTTCGTCTATGTCGAAAAGGAAGCGCGAGGTGTACAGCGCGCCGTCGACGTGCGCGTCGAACCCTTCCGCGTCCGAAAGGTAAAGCCTGTCCTCCGCGCGCGTGAGCGCGACGTAGGCGACGCGCCGCTCTTCTTCCATCTCTTCTTTGCCGCGTATCTTGCGGGAGGGGAACAGCCCCTCGTTCAGGCAGCAGACGAAAACGTTTTTAAATTCCAACCCCTTTGCCGTGTGAATGGTCATCAGCTTTACGCAGTCTTTCTTTTCCTCCGCGTCCGCATTGGATATGAGGGAAATGCCGTTGAGGTAATCTTCCGCCGTCACCTCTTCCCCGGCGGAGTCCACAAAGTCGCGCACGGACGCTTTGAGTTCGTTCAGGTTGTCCAGCCTGTCCTGATTGCCGCAAAGCATCATGTATTCGGTGTACCCGCTCTTTTGCAGGATAAAGTCGAGTGCGTCGGCAATGTCGTGCGCCTGTAAAAAGGCGGTTCCTTCGTCTATGGCGGCGACAAATTGCTCCGCCTTCGTATTTTTGAAAAGGGGATGCGAAAGGTGCGCCCGAAGCGCTCCGAGCAACGTAGCCGAGTTCTCTGCTGCATAGGCTTGCAGGGCTGAGAGCCGCGTTTTGCCGATGCCGCGCGGCGGCACGTTCACCGTGCGCAGAAAAGAAAGGTCGTCGCCGAACACGCAGAGGCGCAGGCAGGCGAGCGCGTCTTTGATCTCTTTGCGCTGATAAAACGCGACGCCGCTGTAAATGACGTAAGGTATTTTTTTGCGCACGAGCGCCTCTTCCACCGCACGCGACATATAATTGCCGCGGTAGAGCACGGCGACGTCCGAAAGGGGAATGCCCTTCTCGTGCAGGCGGGCAATTTCCTGCGCGATGAAGTCGCTCTCTTCTATGCGCGAGCGGGCATGGAAGTATCTGGGGCGCGCGCCGCTCTTGCGCGCGGCTTTGAGCGTCTTTTCCAAGCGGTCGGCGTTGCGGGAGATCAGGCTGTTGCACGCGGCGAGTATTTCGGGCACGGAGCGGTAATTTGTGTCGAGGACGATCGTCTTTGCGCCTTCGAACATCTTGTCGAACCCGTTAAAGAACCGCACGTCTGCGCCCCGCCACGAGTAAATGGTCTGATCGGGATCTCCCACGATGAACAGGTTTTTGTGGCGGCTTGCAAGAAGGCGCGCGAGTTTGTATTGTTCGCCCGAAACGTCCTGAAATTCGTCTATCTGAATGTATTCGAATTTGTTCGCCCACTTTTCGAGGATCGCCGCGTCCTTTTCAAAGAGGAACAATACAAATTGGATGAGGTCGGCAAAATCCAGAAAGAAGTTTTTGCGCTGGTTTTCGAGGTACTTCAAAATGACGAAGTGCATCGAGTTTTTATCGTCCGCACGGGGCAGGTCGGGCGCGGGCGTCTGCCGTTTCGGATCGGTCAGGAAGGGCACATAGTCGCTCTGCGATTTGTACATTTCTATCGCGTCGAGGCATTTCTTAAAAGGGAAATTGCGCAGCGTCAGCCCGTTTTCGGTGTAAATGCGCTGCAAGATCGTCTTTTGATCCTCTTCGTCCAGCACCATGAAGTTGGAGGGGTAGGAAAGGTTTGCGATCTCGTATTTGAGTATTTTATGGCAGGCGCTGTGGAAGGTGAGTATCCAGCCGCCGTCCTCGTCGGGCATATAGGCGCGGATGCGTTTTTTCATCTCCCACGCCGCTTTGTTCGTGAAGGTCACGGAAAGGATATGCTCGGGCGCAACGCCGAGCATTTTCGCGATGTATACATAGCGGCAGGTGAGTACCTTGGTCTTGCCGCTGCCCGCGCCCGCCGCAACGCGCACATAACCTTCCGTCTCTTCCACGGCGGCGCGCTGGTTTTCGTTTAAGTTTTCAAAAAGTTGAACAAGTTCCCGCATTTCCCTCTCCGTTTTCAAACATTTGTTCACAATTCTATTATAAACGGAACGCGCCGAAAAAGCAAGGGGAAACGCGGTGATTTATAAAAAATAAAAATGCCTCGGAGCGGGGGTGAAAAATTGACTTTGTTTTTTACTAATAAATATCTAAAATATCTAAAAATGTGTTGACAAAAAAGATATTTTACTAGTATAATATTGTTGTGATCACGTGGGAGGTCGGGTATGGAGTTCACAAATTTGATCTTGGAAATGCAGGAAAGGCTCATCAAATTGGAAAAAGAGGTCGCCGCTTTGAAAAATCAAGCGGTGCAACAGGCAAAAAGCATTGAGGAAATGTCTGCCGCGATATCGGCGAATCGCGTTGCGCAAGGCGATATCGGTCAAACGGCAAAAACAAGAAATAAAACCCGGTATATGTTCCGCGGCAATGTTTATTTGAAAAATCATTTGGTTTTTGCCGTCGTACGTGCCTATGTTAATGAAGGCAGGGCGCTTTCGAGAGACGATTTGCGCCTTGCCTTTCCGAAATCGTTGCAGGGTTCGCTCGGCGTCGTGGAAAACCTTGAAGTGGCAAAACAAAGGAGCGATTACAGAACGCGTTTTTTTGCGGAAGAGGATGAGATACTGCACCTGTCCGACGGAGATGCGGTCGTATGTTCGCAATGGGGCATTATGAATATCCCGAAATTTTTGGAACAGGCGCGCCGCTTCGGGTATGAAATCGAAGAAATAGAATAATAAGGAAAATTTGTAAAAGGAGAAATACAAAATGACGAACGCAAAAGGTTGGGAACTGTTTCGCGAAGTGCTTATGGAAAACGGAGAACCGTTTTCTTTACAAAAGACAGGGGACAATATTTGTACCGCAAAGAGGGAAAACGGCGGCAGTACCGAAATTTGTATCGATACGGAAAAGGGAACGATTTTCGTGGGAAGCGGAAAGGGCGGCGATTGGAAAGAATTCAGATTCGATCCTTCCGATGAAGACAGTTTTACGGCGTGTGCAGAGCGGGCTGTTGTGGAGGCTGACAGCCGCCTTGCAAAACTCGGCGTGATCCGGCGCGGAGATGTGTTTAACGCACGCACAAACGCGGAACTTTTAAATATGCTTCTCGGCAAAAGCATGAAGGGGTATATGAAGTGCACATATATGCTTACCGATTCATTTGTGCTGTTGATGCACATGTTCGATCGGGTCACGCAGGCGGGCTGGCTCAACCGGGAATTGGCGGACGGTACGGTCGTTGAGCAATATGTAGGAACGTATGCCAAAAAATTCGAATCGCATAACGGATTGCCGGAAGATAAATACAGGGCGCTTTTTGAAAAGGAAAAAGAGAGAGGCAGGTTCGTCTTTAAAGGCGTTTATAAACTTTCCGCAGAAAGTACGCCCGATAAACGTATTTGGGTCAGGGTTTCCGATGAAACCGATCTGCATGATTTTTGATTTTCGGGGGAACGGGATGAAAGTCATTTTTTTGGATGTCGACGGCGTGGTCTGCCTGCATGAAAAGAAAAACGATTGGAACGACGACGAGATTTTTGATCAGGATTGCTGCAGGCGGCTGAAAGAAATCATGCAGGAAACGGGGTGTAAGCTGGTGCTTTCAAGTTCGTGGAGATTATTCCCCGAAAGCGTCCGTTACGCGCTCAAACAATTCCGCGAATGCGGCATAGAGAGGGAAGATTTTATCGGAAAGACCCCGCTTTTGGATGAGCGGGGACAGGAAATCATGGCATATCTGAAAAGACACCCCGAAATTCATTCGTTTGTCGCACTCGACGATGAAATGTTTGATTGCGACGTTTTTCCGTACGACCGGTTGGTTTTAACGGAGACGAACAGAGGTATCACGGAGTTGATCAAAGACGTTTGCATAGAAAAACTGAACGGATAGGTTAAAAACAAACGCGGCTCCGCGGACGTAAGTCTGCGGGGCCGCGTTTTGGCTTTTGCGGAATGTTATTTCTTTTCGGGGTTTTCGGGGAGAGGGGATTCCGTCCCTTCGGAAAGGTCTTTGGAAGTCTCCTTCGTGCCGTTTGCGGGTTTACCCTGCGCGGCGGGCGCGGCGGAGTAGCGGTTCATCTCTTTGAGGAAAGCCCTGGAAGAGAGGAGCAGGACGCCGACGACGATGACGATGGCGATGTCCGCAAACACGAAAGCGTTGTAGCCGAGGCTGTAAAGCCAGGGGTTATCGCCGCCCGCGTATTCGGAAAAGGCAAACACGCCCGAAAACACGTGCGACACGAAGCGGAGCACGCCCGCAACGATCGCGCCGAGCGCGAACGAGACCTGCGGGAGTTTTTCGAACGCTTTCACGCGGCGGAACATGCCCGTCAGGCCGATCGCCGCGAAAGCGACGGGGTAATCGAGCAAAAACTGCGCGGGGTGGAGGATCCAGGGGTCTTGCACCGCCTGCAAAATACCGTAAATGAAGCCCGCGAAAACGCCCTTGCGCACGCCGAACATATAGGAATAGATCATGAGCGGGAGAAGGCTCGCGAGGGTGATCGAACCGCCCTGCGGCATCGGCACGATGCGGATATAGGAGAGCGCGAAACTCATTGCGATGCAGATCGCGGCGTAAGCGATGCTGCGCGTGTCAAATCCTTTCTTTTCGCCTTTGCCGAAAAACACGGTGAGGAGCGCGACGACGACGATGACGCCCGCCGTGCTCAGATAGAGGGCTAAATCTTTTACCGTGGAAGGGTCGGAAAGGTTGTTGCCCGCCGCGTCGCCCGAACCGTAATAGATTGCGAGGCATACGATGAGCGCGATGAACGCCGCCGCGCACAGGCTTCCGCATACGATGAGGGATACCTTGAAAGTTTTTTGGGAGAACAGGCTGCAAACGTATGCCGCCGCGACGCTTGCGACGAGCACGATGCCGAACGCCACCGTCGGCCAGAGCACCATGTCGAAAACGTAGCCGTTTTCATAAATGTCGTAAAATTCGAGCGCGAGCATCGTCACGATGACGGTGACGGCAAACCCGACGGCGAGTGCGATCGCTGTTTTCACGAAGCGCCCGAACGATTCCTGTTTTTTGAAACGGACAAAGACCCCGACCGCGATCAGGATGACCGCAAGGGCGATCGCCGCCCACAGGAACACGCTGCCGAGAGCGTCTTTGGCGAAGGACGTCCACACGTCGTTGTACGTGTAGTGCGTCTCGTCGCCCACTTCTTCCGCGCCGATATAGGCATGGAGCAAATTGGGTAACATAAAACCTCCTTTGGGTTTTCCGCCGACGTGTATAAAAAAGAACGCGCCCCGAAGCATAAAAAGGGCGCGCCAAATATCTCGTCTTTGCTCTTTCGTTCAAGTATTATCTTGCCCGATTCAAAGGGTATGATCTCAGCTTTTTAAAGCACCCCCGGCGGATATAAAATTTTATTTCACGCGCCCGAAAAAAGGGCGGCGCGAGCTTTGGTAAGTGCGGCATGCGGCACAAATGCGCCGCTTCCCGAAATCCTCAAAAATTATAATACAAAAGGGCGCAAAAGTCAATTGAAATGAACAAACAAATGTGGTACAATACATATAAAGATGAAAGTGAGGTCGTTATGTACAATTTTTACGCTTTTTTGGACAGGATGAAGTATATCAAACGCTGGTCGCTGATGCGCTCTTCCAGGGAAGAGAACGTCATGGAGCATTCCTGGCAGGTCGCCGTGTTCGCGCACGCGCTCGCGCTCGTCGACAGGGAAGTGTACGGCAATTCCCCCGACGCGGCCAAAACGGTGCTTTACGCATTGTACCACGAATGCAGCGAGGTGATGACGGGGGATCTCCCCACGCCGATCAAATATTACAACGCGCAGATGCGCGGCGCTTACGGCGAGATCGAGGACAAGGCGAGCGGCACGCTCTTGTCCATGCTTCCCGAAGAAATGAAGAGGGAACTCGCTCCCCTCGTATTGCCCGACAAGGACAGCCGCGAATATAAACTCGCCAAGGCGGCGGACAAACTCTCCGCATACGTCAAATGCCTGGAAGAGTGCAAGGCGGGCAACTCGGAATTCAAAAAGGCGAAAGAGGGCATCGAAAAGGAATTGAAGGCGCGGGAACTTCCCTGCCTCGATTATTTTATGGAAAATTTTCTTCCCGGCTTTCTTCTGACCCTCGACGAAATGGAAGGACTGGACTGAATATGTTAAAGTCTTGTAAATCTTGAAAAGACGAAGTTTTTTAACATTGTATTTTTTTTCGCCGTATGTTATAATATGTAATAGAAAAGCATGACATTTTTTTCGGAGAATGTGAGGCATGGCGAAAAATTACAGGGAAAAGGAACTCGAATACGAAAGGACGGGGCAGTTCGACCGCGACCTCAACGACGAGCACCGCACGTTCGACGCGCGCGACATCGGCGAGGGATACCGCTATCTGACAAAGACGCCGGGCGAAAAGATCAGGCGTTTTTTCCTTCTGCCCGCGGTCAAATTTTTCGGGTCTGTCTACACGTTTTTTGCGTTCGGCTTCCGCGTGAAGGGGAAAAAGAATCTCCGCAAGATCAAAAAGATCGGCGCGATCTCGGTATGCAACCACGCGCACGAAATGGACACGCTGCTGGTGAAACTGGCGCTCGGATGCAGGCGGACTTTTCATACGGGGTCTTATTACCTCTTAAAAAAGGGCTGGGCGGGGCGCATATTTAAGGCGGGCGGTTTTTTGCCCGTAGGCAGCACGGTCAAAGACCTCGAAAAATTGCAAAACACCGTGCGGGAGCTGCTCGGCAAAAAAAAGATCGTCAATTTTTACCCCGAACACGCGCTGTGGCGGCGGTACGAGAAGGTGCGCCCCTTCAAACCGGGCGCGTTCCGCTTCGCCGTGAAATTCAATGTGCCCGTCCTGCCGCTCTTTATCGAATTCAGACAGACGAAGCCGCGCAAGGTTCTTCGCCTGAAAGAGAAAGTCGTCGTGCATATTTTGCCCGCGGTATATCCCGAAGAGGAGGGGACGCTGCGCGCAAAATCGGACGCGCTCCTGCAAAAAGTGCGCGCCGCGATGATAGAAAAATATGAATCGCTCTATCGCAGGCCCATGGTTTTTGACTGCGGGGAGAAGGTGCATGGCGGATCGTCCGTCTGCGGCGAAAGGGATGTCTCCGGTGCGGCAGACGCGGATTCGGACGCAGAGACGAAAGGCGAGGCCGCCGTCACCGTTTGACGGCGGCGGCAGCCTCCCGTTCGGTTTTGCCGCGTATCCGAATGCCGCGGGTTGCGCTTTCAAAGGCGCGCGACGGGGCAAAAGCGGTAAAACTTTGAGTAAAAATTCCGGAAAGGCTTTACATAGCCTTTTTTTTATTATATAATATATGTGGTATATCGGACGCGGGGGCGCGCATGCTCTCTTCGGTCTCACAAACGGATGGATACGGAGAAAAAGTATGAAATATATCGGCGGAGCGCTGAAATATGTTTTCAAAAACTTCATATTTATTTTCCCGTTTGCTCTGCTCCCGTCTTATTTTTTCGCGGCGGCGCTCGATCTGGAGAGCCTTGAACTGATCGTGCGCAAGTTGCTTGCGGCCGATTCGGACGTCGCCTTTATCGCGGTGTTCAACAGCTTTTCGTTGATCAACGGCCCCCGCTGGGTGTTCGGCGTTATCAGTTTTGCCTGCATGGCGGTGTGCATGCCGATGCTTTTTGCTTTTATCGAAAGGCATATGCGCATCGGGGCGCGTTCTTTCAAAGGGGTCGTAAGGCGCATCAATTATTATTTCCTGACGACGCTCGTCATGCTGATCATTGCTCTGGCGATCTATGAACTTTGGGCGCTGGTGGCGTCGGGGCTTATCTATGCGTCGGTCATTTTGTTCGGCGGCGTCGCGTGCCTGGTCGTTGCCATCGTTATCGCGCTGGGCATGTTTGCGTTGCTCGCCTATATCTTTACGCAGCTTTGGCTCTGGCTTCCTTGTCTGCACATCACGGGCTATCATTTTATGGACGCGCTCGTGTTTTCTTCCCAAACGATCGGGTCGAACAAGAAGAGGCTTTACGTTGCCGTTTTATTGCCTTACCTGGCGGGCATGGCGCTCATTCTTGCCGCCGTCGGCGTGTGCGGCATGTATGAGATCATCGTGCCCGTATTCGTCCTGATCGAACTCATCTATATCCTTTTGTTCCTGTATTTCTGCGCGCTCATGTATACGGCGTATTTCGATGCCGCGGGCGAAGAGCGCGCCGATCTGAAAAAGCGGTTTTGATTCGGAGGTCGCGGGGTGCTTTTCAAGAATGCCTTTCATCTTCTCGTAGATAATTTTTCGCTCAACTATAAATATCTTCTTTATAAGATCATTATCGGTGCGATCTCGCTGGGGCTTGCCGCCGCGCTCATCGTGCCGAACGTTTCCTTTTTGTTCGACAGCGCGGAGCTGGGCGATCTGATCGGTCTTATCAAAGATTTTCTGCGCGCGCTCGTTTCGGGCAACGTGGAATTTCTCAATCAGTTCCCGTCTCAATTCAAAGAATGCATCGGTGCGCTGGGCGATCTGATCGTTTCCCGCACGGGGCAGTTCGTTTTCGTGTTCGTCGCGGCGATCGTCATAGTCCTCATTTACCGCTTTCTGAGCGGTATCGGGAATTTCGTGTTCGGCGGGCTCATCGACGACAAAATGTCCAGCTATGCGAAAACGGCGTTTACCGCTTCGTACATCCGCAATCTCGGCAGGGCGGCTCTCTGGCAGGTCATTTATGTGCCCGTCACGTTCTTTTACGACATCGCCGTGCTTGCGATATGCTATCTTTTCTTTCTGGCGCTGCTCAACATCATATCCTTTGCGCTTTTGGCGACGGGCGTCGCGCTCATGTTGTCCGTTGCGCTTTCCCTCGTCTCGCAGGCGGTCAAACTGACCGTGTTCAACGGCATGGTTCCCGCCATGGTCAGCGAAAGGGCGAAGCTTTCTCAGGCGTTTAAGATCGGGTTCAGACAGTGCAGGGAAAACTTCGGCCCGCTTTTTTCCACTTATCTCGTTACGTCCGTCATCATTTTGTGCGTGTGTGCGGCGGGGGCGGTCTTTTCTTTCGGGGCGGCGCTCCTTTTGACGGTGCCGATGTCTTTTATGATGCTCATCTGCATACAATTTGTTTCGTATTATACTTTCGCGAAAAAGAAATATTTCCTTGCCAAGGATAAAATCGTACAGCCGAAAGAAAATAGTACCGAGGACTTTTACGACCAATTCGATCTTTGAGCGGTGAGGCTTCGGCCTCGCGCGAAAATAAAAATTTTGAAAATCCGGAGGTTATGTATGGATTATAAAGCGGAATTCGAAAAGTGGCTCAAAGCCCCCGCCCTGAACGAAGAGGGCAGGCGCGAACTGGAGTCCGTAAAGGGCGACGAAAAGGCGGTCGAATACCGTTTCGGCGCGGAACTCGAATTCGGCACCGCGGGCATGCGCGGCATCATCGGCTACGGCACGAACATGATGAACGTGTATACCGTCCGCCGCGCGACGCAAGGGCTTTCCGAATATATCAAAACGTTGGGGGCGGCCGCGATGAAGCGCGGGGTCGTCATTTCTTACGATACCCGCCGCAAGTCCGACGAATTCGCAAAAGCGGCGGCGGGAGTGCTTGCGGCCAACGGGATCGTCGCGTATCTGTTTGCTGACGTCCATCCCGTTCCGATGCTCTCGTATGCGGTGCGCAAACTCGGCACGGTCGCGGGCATCATGATCACCGCGAGCCACAACCCGAAAGAATATAACGGTTATAAAGTATACGGCGAGGACGGCGCGCAGATGTCTCCCGAGGCGACCGAGGTCGTGGTGGGGTACATCGAAAAGATCACCGACTATTTTTCCGTAAAAGAAGCGGAGCGCTCCCCGCTCGTCAAAAAAGTGCCCGCATCGGTCGATAAGAGCTATTATAAAAAGCTGACCAAACTCACCCTTTCGCCCGACGCGGTCAAAAAGGTGGGCAAAACACTCAAACTCGTCTATACGCCCGTACACGGCAGCGGGTATGTCCCCGTCACGACCATTCTCAAAAAGCTGAAGATCAACGTGACGGTTGTTCCCGAACAGGTCAAAAAAGACACCGAATTTTCCACGGTGGAAGTACCCAACCCCGAATTTAAAGAGACGCTTTCCATGGGGATCGCCCTTGCGCAGAAGATCGACGCGGACGTCGTGTTCGGCACCGATCCCGACAGCGACCGTCTCGGCGTCGCCGTCAAAGACGACAAAGGGGAGTTCGTTGCCCTCTCCGGCAATCAGGTCGGCATTCTTCTTTTGAATTATATCCTGACCCGTTTGAAAGAGGATGGGAAATTGCCTGCCAACGGCGTCGTGGTCAAAAGTTTTGTTACCACCGGCATGGCAAAGGCGATCTGCGACGACTTCGGCGTGGAACTCGTCGACGTGCCGGTCGGGTTCAAATTTATCGGAGAAAAGATCAAGGAATACGAGGCGGATCATTCGCATACCTTTATCTTCGGGTTTGAGGAAAGCTGCGGGTATCTTCGCGGCACGGAGGGCAGCAGGGATAAGGACGCGGTCGTCGCCAGTATGCTCTGCGCGGAAATGGTCTGCTATTATACCTCCAAAAAACAGAGCGTTTACGGCATCCTCGCGGATATATATGCCCGTTACGGATATGTGCTCGACAGGAATATCAGCATCAAATATTCGGGGCTGGACGCGATGAAGGAGATGAACGCGGTCGTCGATTCGCTCAAAACCAAAAAAGCGGAGAAGTTCGACATTTATAACGTCGTCGCGGTGCGCGATTATTCTTCCTCGGTCAGAAGGCTCGCCGACGGAAGCGAGGAAGCGCTGAACATTCCCAAGACCAACGCCGTGTATTACGAGTTGGAGAACGGCAGTTTCATCTGCGTCCGCCCGAGCGGCACGGAACCGAAACTGAAAATTTATTATTCCGTGCGCGCGAAGGACGAGGCGTCCGCGGAAAAGGCGTTCGAAAAGATGAAAACGGCGTTCGAAGCGTTTTTGAAATGATTTCGTTTTGTATCTGAAAACAAGGCCG
>DWXC01000038.1 GCA_019119395.1 Candidatus Borkfalkia stercoripullorum
TCGAAGATGGAATCGACGTCGTCGCCGTCCTCTTCGTCCTCGTCTTTGTCGTCGAAGTTGAAGTCGATCTCTTCGGTGTCCTCGTCGCGGCGGTCGACCTCTTCCTCGTCCATTTCCGCGTCGGAGAAGTCTTTGAGCTGGATCTCGTCTTTCGTTTCGGTGAGTACCTTGACGTCGAGCGCGAGCGACTGCAATTCTTTGAACAGCACCTTGAACGCTTCGGGGATGCCCGGCTCGGAGATGTTGTTGCCCTTGACGATGCTCTCATACGTCTTGACGCGGCCGACGATGTCGTCCGACTTGACGGTGAGGATCTCCTGCAGGATGTGCGCCGCGCCGTACGCTTCGAGCGCCCAGACTTCCATTTCGCCGAAGCGCTGGCCGCCGAACTGCGCTTTGCCGCCGAGCGGCTGCTGCGTAACGAGCGAGTAAGGCCCGATGGAACGTGCGTGTATTTTGTCGTCCACGAGGTGGATGAGTTTGATCATGTACATCTGCCCGACGGTGACGCGGTTTTCGAACGGTTCGCCCGTGCGTCCGTCGTAAAGCTGGATCTTGCCGTCCACTTCACCCTGCGGGTTGACGATGTTGTTTTCCCTGAACAGTTCTTTGATGTCTTTTTCGGTCGCGCCGTCGAACACGGGGGTCGCGATCTTCCAGCCGAGCTGTTTGCAGACGTGTCCGAGGTGCACTTCCAGCACCTGACCGATGTTCATTCGGGAAGGAACGCCCAAGGGGTTCAGAACGATCTGCATCGGCGTGCCGTCCGCCATGAAAGGCATGTCGCTTTCGGGCAGGATGCGCGAAATGACGCCCTTGTTCCCGTGGCGGCCCGCCATCTTGTCGCCGACGGAAATTTTACGCTTCTGCGCGATGTATACGCGCACCAGCTTGTTCACGCCGGGGGAAAGTTCGTCTTTGTTTTCTCTCGTGAATATTTTTACGTCTACGACGATACCGCCCTCACCGTGCGGAACGCGCAGGGAGGTGTCGCGCACTTCCCTCGCCTTTTCGCCGAAGATCGCGCGCAAAAGCCTCTCTTCGGGGGTAAGTTCGGTCTCGCCCTTCGGGGTGACTTTGCCGACGAGGATATCGCCCGCGCTCACTTCCGCGCCGATACGGATGATGCCGTCCTCGTCGAGGTCTTTCAGCGCGTCGTCGCCGACGTTCGGGATGTCGCGCGTGATCTCTTCTTCGCCGAGTTTGGTGTCGCGCGCTTCCGTTTCGTGCTCTTCGATATGAATGGAAGTGAACACGTCCTCGCGCACGAGCTTTTCGGAGATGAGGATAGCGTCTTCGTAGTTGTAGCCTTCCCACTCCATGAAGCCGATGAGGATGTTTTTGCCGAGCGCGAGTTCGCCGTTGTTGGTGGAAGGCCCGTCGGCGATGATCTCGCCCGCCTCCACCCTGTCGCCGGTATTGATGATCGGGCGCTGGTTGAGGCATGTGCCCTGGTTGGAGCGCTCGAATTTTTTAAGCCTGTATTCGTCTACGATGCCGTTGTCCTGGCGGATACGGATGAGGTCGGACGCGACGCCGATCGCCGTGCCCGCGTTTTTCGCCTTGACGATGACGCCCGAGTCGCGCGCGATGGCGGCCTCGATGCCCGTCGCCACGATGGCGCTCTCCGTTTTCAGAAGAGGCACCGCCTGGCGCTGCATGTTCGAGCCCATGAGGGCGCGGTTGGTATCGTCGTTTTCGAGGAACGGAATGAGCGCGGTCGCAACGGAAACGAGCTGCTTGGGGGATACGTCCATGTAGTCGATGCGCTCCTGCGGCAGCTGCGTGATGTCCGCGCGGCGGCGGCAGGAAACGCGTTCGTTCACGAACGTGCCGTCATCGTTGAGCGGTTCGTTCGCCTGTGCGACGACGTATTTGTCCTCTTCGTCCGCGGTGAGATAATCGACGTCGTTCGTGACGCGCACGAGCACGCACTTGCCGCTCTCGTCATATTCCTTCTGTACCCTGCGGTAAGGGCTCATGATAAAGCCGTACTCGTTGACCTTCGCAAAAGTGGCGAGCGAAGAGATGAGGCCGATGTTCTGACCTTCGGGCGTTTCGATCGGGCACATGCGGCCGTAATGGCTGTGGTGCACGTCGCGCACGTCGAAGGTGGCGCGGTCGCGGTTGAGGCCTCCCGGGCCGAGCGCGGACAGCTTGCGCTTGTGCGTGAGTTCCGCGATCGGGTTGGTCTGGTCCATGAACTGCGACAGCTGGGAAGACCCGAAAAATTCGCGGATGACCGCCGAAACGGGGCGCACGTTGATCAGCCCCGAAGGGGTGACTTCGTTGGGATCCTGCGTCGCCATGCGCTCTTTGATGAGCCTTTCGAGGCGCGCGATGCCCACGCGCAGCTGGTTCTGCAAAAGCTCGCCCACGCTGCGCACGCGGCGGTTGCCGAGGTGGTCGATGTTGTCGATCGTGCCGATGCCGTAGCGGAGATCGAGGTTGGTCGAAACGGCGGCGATGACGTCGTCCACCGTGATATGCCTGTGATTGAGTTTATCGACGAGCGGGCGGATGGCCTTTTTCTCTTCGGGAGAGATATACACCTCTTCCCTCGCGAGGATCTCGTGGAACTTTTTGCACGCTTCGCAGAATTTAACGCGGTTTTCTTTGCGCTTTTCGCGGTTTTTGCGCTCTTCCTGCTTCTCGTCGTCCGTCTTTTTGGTCTCCGCGGTAAAGTACACGGCGTTGATGCGGTCGCAGAACTCCTCCGCCACCGTCTCCGCGTCCGCATTCTTCATCGCTTCCGCGATCTCCTGCGAAAATTTGTAGTTCGGATAATAAATGGTGGGCAAAAGGCCGAAGCTCTTCGGGTTCTTCGAAGAGACCGAAGAAAAGTTCACCGTGTTGTTGCCGATGACTTTATGGCGCATTTCGCCCGCGCGCTCGTCGGAAACGAGCACGTACACTTCGTTGACGCCCGCGTCCTGGATTTCGAAAGCCTTGGCTTCGGAGATCTTTTCCCCTTTGGAGACGATCAGCTCGCCCGTTTCGGGGTTGAAAATATCGTCCGCGGAAATACAGCCGGGCAGGCGGTACGCCACGTTGAGTTTTTTGTTGAATTTATACCTGCCGACCTTGACCACGTCGTAACGGCGTGGATCGAAAAAGAGATTGTGCAGATGCTGGCGTACCGAATCGTCCGTCGGCACTTCGCCGGGGCGCAGCCTTCTGTAAAGCTCGATAAGGCCGTCCTGCTCGCTCTTGGCGGTATCCTTCTCGATGGTGGCGGCGATCATCTTGTCGTCGCCGAAAATATCGGTGATCGCCACGTCCGAACCGAAGCCGAGGGCGCGCAAAAGGACAGTCGCGCAGATCTTCCTCTTTCTGTCGACGTGCACCCACATGACGCCCTGCGAATCCTGCTCGAATTCGAGCCATGCGCCGCGGTTGGGAATGACCGTTGTTTTGAACATTTCCCTGCCCGACTTGTCCTTTTCCGACTCGTTGTACGCGCCGGGCGAACGGACGAGCTGCGAAACGATGACGCGCTCCGCGCCGTTGATGATAAAGGAGCCGTTGTCGGTCATGAGCGGGAAATCGCCCATAAACACTTCCTGATCGATGACCTCGTCTTTGACTTTATTGACAAGGCGCACTTTTACCCGAAGAGGGAGCGCATACGTTGCGTCGCGGTTCCTGCATTCCTTCTCGTCATATTTCGGCTTCGTGCCGAATTCATGGCTGAGAAAGTACAGCTCGAAGTGATCGGAATAGTCGGTGATCGGAGAAAAATCCTCGAATACTTCGCCGATACCCTCTTCGATGAACGTCTTATACGAGTTCTTCTGGATCTCGACGAGATCGGGGATCTCGATCGCCTCGTTGATTCTTCCGAACTTCCTTCTCTCTGTCTTGCCGAACTTTTGAATAGGTAAATTCATTCACTTGCTCCTTTTGAAATTCGTTCCGTGGGTTGCCTGCGTACGCGCGCCGCGCAAAAAATTTTGCGAACTTGCGCTCCGCCTCTTTACATATCCGAAAATTTGCTGTATAATATTTCAAAACGGTCGGGCAGCCGAAGACATTTATATAACAATATTATATAAATATCAGGCCAAAAAGCGCTTTTCGGGCGGTTTTACTGCCCGCTCCGAACCGGAAAAGGGGTAAAAAGCACATTATATTCCATAATGATACAGTTTAGTATTATATAAAATTTCAAAAGAAAAGTCAACTGCTTTTTTTGTTGCTCGGAAATAATTTTTAATTTTTTCGGCAATTTTCGGCAGGAAGCGGCAAAAAAACAGGCATGAAACGCGCCGCGGCGGGTATGCAGCGGCGTTTTTTCGTTATTTTTCGGAGGAGCAGCGCATGAGGATCGATAAGTTTTTGAAAGTATCCCGCATACTCAAACGCCGCACCGTCGCGGGGGATGCGTGCAAGGCGGGCAAAGTTTCGGTAAACGGGCGGGAAGTAAAGCCCGCTTATCAGTTAAAGGTCGGAGACGAGGTAGAGCTCGCCTTCGCCGCGGGCAGCCTGAAATTCCGCGTGCTCGCGCTCAAAGAGACGGTCAAAAAGGAAGAGGCGGCCTCGCTGTATGAGATCGTTTCGGGCGGAGAACAATGAACATCGCGGCGGTCATCCCCGCGGCGGGCGTCGGCTCGCGCGCGGGCTTTGCCAAAAATAAAATACTGCAAAAGGCGGGCGGCGTTTCCGTCGTCGTGCGCACCGTTGCCGCTTTCGCGCAAAACGCGGGCATTTCGCGCATCGTCGTATGCGTGAACGAAGCGGACAGGGAAGACATCGCCCGCGAACTTTCGGGCTTTGACGCGGCGCACGCCGCGGGAGGCAAGCCTGTCGCGCTCGCCCCGGGCGGCGCCACGCGCACGGAATCGGTGAAAAATGCGCTCCGCCTCCTCGCCGCGCTCCCCTGCCCGCCCGACTATGTGCTGATACACGACGCGGCGCGCCCCTTCGTTTCGCAGAAGGTCATAAACGAGTGCATCGATACCGTGCGGCAGTTCGGAAGCGCCGTGTGCGCGCTCCCCTGTACGGATACCGCCGTGCTCGCGGAAAGCGGGTTCATCTCGGATGCAGTGGAAAGGGACAAATTGTTTACCCTGCAAACGCCGCAGGGATTCGCCTTTGCGCCCCTATACGAGGCGTACGGAAAAATAACGGGAAGCGACGCGTTTACCGACGATTCGGGCGTATACAGGAAATACGTAGCGCCGCCCCGCCTGTTTATGGGGGAAAAGGCAAACGTAAAACTGACGTTTGCGGAGGATTTTCAAATGGAAACATACCGCACGGGTATCGGCACGGATACCCACGCGTTCGGCGCGGAAAAAGACCACATCGTACTCGGCGGCGTAAAAATACCGTCTGAGCGCGGGCTCATCGCCCACAGCGACGGCGACGTTTTGTGCCACGCGGTGATGGACGCGCTCCTCTCCGCAGCGGGGCTTTCCGACATCGGGCACTACTTCCCCGATACCGACGCGCAGTACAAGGGCGCGGACAGCCTTGCCCTGCTTGCGCGCGTGCATGCGCTCTTGCAGGAGCGCGGATTTTCCGTCGTGAACGTTTCGGTGGCGATCTCGGCGGAAAGGCCGAAATTAGCGCCGTTTATCGCGCAGATGAAGAAAAACATCGCGGACGTATTGCACATTTTTGAACAATGCGTCGGGATTTCCGCGGGCACGAACGAGGGGCTCGGCTACATCGGCCGCGGCGAAGGGATCACGGTGATTGCGACGGCGCTGATAAAGTCGGTCTGAACCTTGAGGGGGGATTATGCAAAAACATCGACATTCCGACGAACTTTTGTGGCGTTGGCGATCTATGCCCGACGATGCAGACGTCGTGCGCGCCTTTTTCAGCGAGGACAGGTCGCGGCGCATCCTCGTCTACCGCCGAAAAGACGGCACTTATTCTTTCGCCGACCAAACGCTCGAATTCGACGAATACGAGCAGGAATTTTGGTGGCGGGGAACGGATAACGAATTGAGTTTTTATGACGGCGAGAAAAGCGTTCTTGCCGACATCGCGCTCCTGCTCGGCAACATGACGGAAATCGCGCAAACGAAATAGAAAGCAGAGGAGAATGAAATTGGCTAAATCCAAATCGGTATATGTCTGCTGCGAATGCGGAGCACAGACTGCGCAATGGCTGGGGCGCTGTCCCAACTGCGGCAAATTCGGCACGCTCGTCGAGGAAATAACCGAAAGCGCCGCGCCGCAAAAAGCAGTCAAAAGGGAGCGTTCGGTTTCCGCAAAGCGCCCCGTTCCCCTTTCGGAAGTCAAAGAAGAGCGGTATTCGCGCGTATCTTCGGGCATTGCGGAACTTGACACCGTGCTCGGCGGCGGCATCGTGCCCGGCTCGCTCGTACTCATCGGCGGCGATCCCGGCATCGGCAAAAGCACCCTTTTGACCGAAGTTTCCGCGCACCTTTCCGAAAAACACCGCGTTTTGTACGTCTCTGCCGAAGAGAGCTGTTCGCAGGTAAAAATGCGCTGTTCGCGTTTAAAACTCGACTCTTCCAACCTTCTTTTGCTCAACGAGACCTGCCTCGAAGACATTGAGGAAGCCATAGAAGACGAAAAATTCGTCGTCATCGACTCCATCCAGGCGGTGTACACGAGCGAACTTTCCTCCGCGGCGGGTTCGGTCGGGCAGGTGCGCGAATGCGCGGGAAAACTGCAGCGCATCGCCAAGGGGCGCGGCATCACCTTTTTCATCGTCGGGCACGTCACCAAAGAGGGCGCGCTCGCGGGGCCGAAGGTGCTCGAACACATTATGGACACCGTGCTCTACTTCGAAGGCGAGCGGGAAGAGAACTTCAAAATATTGCGCGCTTATAAGAACCGATTCGGCTCGGTGCAGGAAGTGGGCGTGTTCGAAATGACGGGCGAAGGCATTTACGGCGTTTCCGACTATTCGGGCATATTCCTCTCCGAAAGCCGCGGAGAGGCGGCGGGCAGCTGCGTGACGCCTTCGGAAACGGGCAACCGCTGCATGATGGTGGAAATTCAGACGCTGCTCGCAAAAACGGCTTACGGCCTGCCCCGCAGGATGCCGCTGGGCATCGACTACAACAAGATGGTACTGCTCATCGCCGTGCTCGAAAAGCGGTGCGGGCTCCCCTTTTACAATCAGGACGTTTACCTCAACGCCATGGGCGGCATACGCCTTTCGGAACCCGCGGTAGATCTTGCCGTGTGCGCGGCGCTCGCGAGCGGATATAAAAACGAACCCATCGACAAAGACACCGCCGTATTCGGAGAGGTGGGTCTGACCGGAGAGGTGCGCGGCGTCACCTTTGCCGAAAAGCGCGTCAACGAATGCGTCAAAATGGGTTTCAAGCGGGTGATATTCCCCGCAAAGAACTTCAAGAGCGTGAAAAAATTTGAGGATAAAATACAACTCGTTCCCGTGCAGTACGTCAATCAGATGATCAAAAAACTTTTCCCCGAACCGCAAACCAAATGAGTGCCGTAACTTAATACGGAAACGAGCGCGCCCCGCGGCATAATGCCGCGGGGCGCGCGTCTCTTTTACATTTACAGTTTTTCCAAGACCTCGCCGATATCGCCCGCGATGCAGGCGGAACGCCCCTTGATCTCCTCGGGCGCGTATGCACCCTCGAGGTTGACGCACGCATAGCGCGCGTTCTTGTTGCGGCAGGTCATCTGCCAGAACGGGTATTTGATGATGCCGGGCGTGTTCATGCCCACGCCGAGTTCCAAAAAGAGCACCTTCCTGCCCGCGTTTTCGGTAATGAACGCCCCGTAGCGCGCGCAGGCGGCATGCCAGCCCTCGTCCTCGACGAAGGTGTTGTCCGCGCGAAGGTTCATGGACATCGGCTTTCCGCAGACGGGGCAGCGGGGAATGAGTTCGGAAGGGATCTTCATATCTTTCTGCCGCGCCAGCATCTCGCGCACCTGTTTTTCGTTGTCGTACGTCTTTTTGTGGCAGGGAACGGAGCATTGGAACAGCCCGTAATCGCCCTGCGTATAAAACAGCCGCCCTTTCTCGAACCCCGCGGTCTGAAACCTGTGGTCTACGTTGGTGGTCAGAACAAAATAATTTTTCCCCTGCACGAGCCGCAGGAGCGTTTCGTAAGGCCTGCCCGCGGGTTGATCGTATCGGTTGATGTAGATATACCGCGACCAATACGCCCAAAACTCTTCCAATGAAGGGTACGGGTAAAATCCGCCCGAATACATATCGCGGAAGCCGTATTTTTCCGCGAAATCCGAAAAATACTTATCGAACCGCTCGCCCGCATAGGTGAACCCCGCCGACGAGGAAAGCCCCGCCCCCGCGCCGATGACGACCGCGTCCGCCTCGGCAAGCCATTCTTGTATCGTTTTTGTTTCCCGTTCCATAACGCACCCGTATTGTAACATTTTTTATTACAACAAGAGTATACCACTTCGTAGATGTAATGTCAAGCATTACAACAAGGGGCTTTTTATATTTTAGCCGTATTTCCTTTACATTTGGGACACTGTCTTTTTGATGAACTTCTATGATTTAATGTGTCTTGCCATTCATTACCGCATTTAAAACATTTCCACCAAATTTTAATATTCTGGCCTTTTGTAACCTGATTGGGCGTTTTGCAGACATTCAATAACTTATTATATTTTACGAAAATATAAGAGAACGACAAACCTATGCAAATTTAAAAATTTAACAATTAAAAACATGCACCCCGAAAAGTCTACCCAACTTTTTGAGGTGCATATCTTCACTCGTCTTTTTCCGTTCTTGCTTTTTACGCGCTCTTTTTGATGACTTCGGGCTTTGCCGTGCCGAGCACGCATTCGCGCGTGATGCGCACTTCGCTGATGCCGTCGCTCGACGGGATGTCGTACATCACGTCGGTCATCAGGTTTTCGATGATGGTGCGGAGCCCCCTCGCGCCCGTCTTCAAACGGATGGCGGTATTCGCGATCTCGCTGACGGCGCCGTCGTCGAAAGAAAGTTTGACCCCGTCCATGCCGATGAGTTTCTGATACTGCTTGATGATGGCGTTTTTCGGCTCGGTGAGGATCTTCACGAGCGCCGCTTCGTCCAAAGGCTTCAGACTGACCACGATGGGAACGCGCCCGACGAACTCGGGGATCAGCCCGAACTTTGTGAGATCCTGCGGCTTTACGTCGTCCAAAGCCTCGTAGTCCATATCGTCGCCGGGGTTTCTGATCTTCCCGCCGAAGCCGAGAGACGTGTCGTCCTTGCGCTTTGCCACGATCTTATCAAGCCCCACGAACGCACCGCCGCAGATAAAGAGGATATTCGTCGTGTCGATGCGCATGCACTCCTGCTGCGGGTGCTTCCGGCCGCCCTGCGGGGGCACGCTGGCGATCGTGCTTTCGATGATCTTCAAAAGCGCCTGCTGCACGCCCTCGCCCGAAACGTCGCGGGTGATGGAAACGTTTTCGCTCTTGCGGGCGATCTTGTCGATCTCGTCGATGTAGATGATGCCGCGCTCCGCCTTTTCGATGTCGTAATCGGCATTCTGAATGAGTTTGAGAAGGATGTTCTCCACGTCCTCGCCGACGTACCCCGCTTCGGTGAGAGTGGTCGCGTCCGTCGTAGCGAAAGGCACGTTCAGAATGCGCGCGAGCGTCCTGGCGAGGAGCGTTTTTCCGCAGCCCGTAGGGCCTAAAAGCAGGATATTGCTCTTTTCGATCTCCACGTCGTCGTCTTTTTGGGCGATCTCGCTGTTGATGCGCTTGTAATGGTTGTACACCGCGACGGAAAGCACTTTTTTCGCTTTATCCTGCCCGACGATGTATTTATCCAGTTCCGCCTTGATCTCGGACGGTTTTTTCAATTCCACCTTATCGGAAGGAGCGGAGGAAACCGATTTGATCTCCTCGGTGCAGATCTCAACGCATTCGTCACAGATGTTCAGCCCGTTCGGGCCCGCGATCATGCGCTTTACCTGACTTTCGCCCTTGCCGCAAAAGGAACAGAAACGTTCTTCGTCTTTCATTGATACCTCCCCCGCGCCGCCGACGCGGCGCGGACTGAAAACTTTCCGAAAAGAAAACATTCGCGGCACGAAAAGAGTGTGCCGCGGATATTTTTCCGTTTTGCAGGAAATCCCCGCAGATTTATCTCGTATAGAACACTTTGTCGATCAGCCCGTAGCGCTGCGCTTCGTCTGCGGAAAGGTAATTGTCCCTGTCCGTATCGCGCTCGATCTCTTCGATGCTCCTGCCCGTGTTCGAGGCAAGGATGCGGTTCATTTTTTCCTTGATCTTCAGGATGTGTTCCGCCTGGATCTTGATGTCGCTCGCCTGACCCTGCGCGCCGCCGAGGGGCTGGTGGATCATGATCTCGCTGTTGGGAAGGGCGAACCGTTTGCCCTTCGTTCCGCTGGACAGAAGGAACGCGCCCATGCTCGCGGCGAGCCCGATGCAGATCGTGGAAACGTCGCAATGGATGTACTGCATCGTATCGTAGATCGCCATGCCGGCGGAAACGCTTCCGCCCGGGCTGTTGATATACAGGCTGATGTCCTTGTTCATGTCTCTCGATTCGAGATAGATGAGCTGCGCCACGATGGTGTTCGCCATGCCGTCGCTTATCTCCCCCGAAAGGAAGATGATCCTGTCCTCCAAAAGCCTCGAATAGATATCGTAAGAACGCTCCCCGCGGCTGGACTGCTCCACGACCATGGGGATGAGGTTCATCGAAATGTTATCTTTCATGTACGCTCCTTTGATGATGAAATTGCAAAAGACAGGTCGGAAAAATTACTCCGTTTTGCCCTCGTCCTCTGCCTTTTTCGCGGTCTTTTTCGCCGCGGGTTTCTTGGCGGCGGGCTTCTTTTCGGCGGGCTTTTCTTCGCCGTCCGCTTCCGCCTTCTTCGCCGTTTTCTTCGCCGCGGGCTTCTTGGCGGGCTCTTCCGCCTTTTCGGTCAGGTTGTTGTTCGCTTTGAGGAAGTCGAACAGTTTGTTGATGACGATGTCGTTGCCGATATAGTCGCGCTGCGCGTCGTCAACATCCTTTTTGTACTCCTCGAGCGTCTTGTTTGCGGATTTTGCGAACTCTTCGAGCTTGGCGTCGATCTCCGCGTCCTCGGCCTTGATGTTCTCTTCGCGGATGATCTTATCCACGACGAGCTGGCTCTTGACGGTATCTTCCGCCTGCGCGCGGTAGCCGTTCCTGAAATCGTCCATGTTGCTGCCCATGTACCTGAGGTAGTCGGCAAGTTTCATGCCGCCGTACTGCATACCCAGACGGTACTCGGCGTTGCGCACCATCATGTCGATCTGGTTTTCGATCATCGCGTCGGGGATTTCGACTTCGGCCGTCGCCGCGATCGCGCGGAGGATGTTATTTTCAGTCTCCGCTTCACCCTTTTCTTTCGCCTGTTTTTCGAGGCGCTCGCGCGTCTCCTGTTTATATGCTTCCACGCTTTCCGCGCCCGCCGCGTCCTTTACGAACTCGTCGTTCACTTCGGGAAGCTCTTTCTTTTCGAGCTTATTGAGTTTGACCGCAAACACCGCGTCTTTGCCCTTGAGCTCTTCCGCCTGATAATCGTCGGGGAACTTGACGTTTACGTCCTTCTCCTCGCCGACTTTCATGCCGACGACCTGCTCTTCGAAGCCCGGTATGAACGAACCGCTGCCGAGGACGAGCGGATAGTTCTCGCTCGTGCCGCCCTCGAATTTTTCGCCGTTCACGCTGCCCGAAAAATCGATGGTCGCGGTGTCGCCGTTTTCCGCGGCGCGATCGGTCACTTCGACGAGGCGGGAATTGCGTTCCTGCAGCCTTTTCAGCTCGGCTTCCACGTCCTCATCTTTTACATTATACTCCACTTTTTCGATGTTTATACCCTTGTACGCGCCGAGCTTGACGTCGGGCTTGACGGGAACGGTCGCAATGAGGGAAGCGCCCTCTTCGCCGATGTCCCCCACGGAAAGTTCGGGGCGGCCGACGACCGTGAAGTTATCCTTTTCCTTGTCGAGCACTTCCTCGTAATGCTTGTCGAAGAGTCCGTTGAGCGCCTCTTCGTAGAACACGCCCTTGCCGTAGTTGAGTTCGATGACGTGTTTGGGCGCTTTGCCCTTTCTGAACCCGTTGACGAAGTACCTGCCGCGCGTCTTTTTGTACGCTTCGTTGTTCGCCTCGTCCCACTCCGCTTTATCGAAGGAAAGGGTGATTTTTACGGTGCTTTTTTCGGAAGATTCTGTATTGTACTTCATGATCTTTCTCCTGCAACTGAAATATCTTTTTATCCGTTACAGTATTTTAGCACAAACGGCGCGTTTTGCAAAGCGTTTTTCGTTGTCTTGCCCTATATTTTTTCTCATTGCACACATAGATTTCGATAAACGGCAAAAAATGGAGGTCTCGATTTCCGTCCGCCGCATAATTGCAATGCAATCAGTTGAAAGAATTTTGCGTCACCATTCTGTCTTGCGTCAAAAAATGCGTTAAAAAGAGCAGCAGCGAAAAGCCGTACATGAGCAAAAATGCGATACTCGGGGCATACTTCACGTCAACCGCAGCGATATAATATATACCCGCGCCGACCGAAAAGACAGCAACAGCCAAATACAGACAGCGCAACGCAATACCCGCCGGACGACGAATGCCTTTTTTAGCGCAGAACCCGAACAAAACAGCCGCATACAGAGCAGACCACAACAAGAAATTCGGGCATGCCTCGGCAAAAGATAAATTATGTACGGGAGAATCGGGAGCAACGAGAAAAAATGAAACCAAATAAAAGGAACAGAACAGGTTGGCGCACCAAAGCACGCCGATCGCGACGGTCAAAGCAAGATGCTTTCCCCTCTTTCCGATAAAGAACAATGCGCCGAACAACAAGGGGAAGAAGAAAAGCGAAACACAAAAATCGGCGGAAAGCGCGGTATTTATCTGCGAAAAAAAGGATACGAACGGAAGTACGAAACAGAGCAAAAATACATTCGTCCAAACCGAACTTTGAAATACTTGCGATTTTTCTGTCCGAGAAAGATCAACGGGTTTCCCGCTCTCCGCCGCGCCGATATATTTATATCCCTTTATGCGGTCGCGGAGGGCACGTTCCAACACAAACAGGGCGAGTATATGTGCCGCGCCGGCGCACAGAGCCAAAAAGGTATCTATGAGCGTCAGATACTGCGGGCGGAGACTAAGGACGTTTTCCGGCACGAACACTTCCGCAACGATCGCCGCCGCGGACAGCGCCAAACAGCAACCGATCGCAATATAACAACGCCTCTGCACCCGCTTATTTTTTGCACGAAAAGCTACGGGAGCCAACGCCGCCGTTGCCGATAAAAGCAATAGAGCGGCGATACCGAACGCGAGTGCGAGCACGACGTTGTCGGACAAAAGTGCAAACGAAAAAATTTCGCCCGTCACCAGGCAGACAAAAAATGCAACGCGCGGCGCGGCGCGACCGCTCTGCTTTGCAAACAGAAACAGCACGAAAACGGCAATACGCACAGCGGCGGCACAAAAAAAGATAACCACGCCGAAAAAAACATAAAAACCCGATTCGGAAGGAAAAGAGAATAAAATTTGCGCTGCATACAGCCATGTATAAACCCAAAGCAGAACACGCAGCGCTTTTGCGGCAGAAACGGACTCGGCATTCCCGATGTCGAACCCATACCGGACATGATCCATATCGGTCCCGATGGCCGGCGCATAAGACTGCCGCTCGGACGAAATCCCCAACAGTTCATCCGTCGAAATACCGAAATAGGCGGCGATCACAGACAGCGTGTGCGCATCCGGCTCGGTAATGCCCCGCTCCCAATTTGAAACTGCCTGGCGGGTAAAATGCAATTGATCGGCAAGCTCAGCCTGCGTTATACCCTTTTTGCTGCGCAGAAAGACGATCTTTTCACCTATTTTCATGCTTCACCTTTAATAAACGTTCTATATGATACATTATAGATGCAAAGAGGCTAAAAGTCAATGTATACTCCGACAATGCCGCGCAATGTTTTGTTGCGCCCCGCCGTTTTTGCAAAACGTACCCCGTGTGTTTGCTTTTCTCGGCGTTCTGCGTTATAATGTACAAGAAAACCGGAGGTAACCTATGCCCCAAGACGCTTTTACGCTGCGCCATATCGCCCGCGAACTCGACGAAATGCTCGCGGGCGGAAAGGTCAATAAGATCATTCAGCCCTCGCGCGACGAGGTGAACATCCTGTTATACGCGGGCGGAAAGACGAGGAAACTTCTGCTGAACACAAACGCGTCGTTTGCGCGGGCGTGCGTTTCCTCCGCGCCGCGCACCGCGCCCGACGTTGCGCCCAATTTCTGCATGCTGCTCCGAAAGCACCTGACGGGTGCGACGCTTTTGCGCGCGGAACAGATCGGCTTCGAGCGCATCATCGCCTTCACTTTCGACTGCGCGGGCGAATTTTCACGCGCGGAGCGCGTTTTGTATGCGGAGATCATGGGCAAATATTCCAACCTGATCCTCACCGAAAGCGGCGTTGTGACGGGGGCATTGAAGATATCTTCCTTGCAGGAAAACTTCAAGCGCGTGCTTTTCCCCGGCGTAAAATACGCCCTGCCCGAACCGCAGGACAAGGCAAACCCTTCCGACAAAGAGGCGCTTAAAGCCTGCCTCGCCGCGAGAACGGGCGAACTTGCGGATTTCCTGTTCGCGCACGTTTCGGGGCTGGCCTACCCCACCTGCCGCCTCATCGCCGAGAACGCGCCGGGCGACGGGGATGCCCTCGCCGGATACGTTTATTCCTTCATCTTTTCGGACGAAAAAACGCCCGCCGTGGAGCGAATCGGCGGAGAGGCAAAGGACTTTCACGCCCGTTTCCCTGCGGGCGAGCGGTACGACAGCGTAAACGCCGCGCAGGACGCGTATTATACCGAACGGGAAACCAAGAAGGATTTTTCCGAAAAAAAGCGGAAACTCGAAAGCCTGCTCCTTTCCCGCAAAAAGAAGGAAGAAAAAAAGCTCGGCATCCTTTTGGAGCGGGAACGCGAATGCGGCGACATGGAAAAAAACCGCATTTTCGGCGAACTCGTAACGGCGAACATTTACGCCGTCAAAAAGGGCGCGGACGGGCTGGAAGCGGTGAATTACTACGACGAGGAAGCGAAAACGGTGCGCATCCCCCTCGATAAAACGCTGAACCCCGCCCAGAACGCGCAGAAATACTTCAAAAAGTACAACAAGCAAAAGCGTACGCTCGCGGCGGTCGCCCCGCAGAAGGCGGAAGCGCAGGCAGACCTCGACTATACCGAAAGCGCCCTTTCTTCCCTTGCGCGGGCGGAAAACATGCTCGACCTTGCCGAGATCGAGGAGGAAGTGCGCGCGGCGGGGCTTTTGCCGCCCGAGCCGAAAAAGAAAAAAGCGGCCGCGCCCGTGCCCTTCCGCGCTTTCCGCATCGGCGGTTTCCACGTCTTTGCGGGGCGCAACAACGTACAGAACGACAGGCTCCTGCGCGAGGCGGCGCCCTCCGACCTGTGGCTGCACACGCAAAAATACCACAGTTCGCACGTTATCGTGCGGACGGAGGGGAAAAAAGTGCCCGATGCCGTGCTCAAAGCCGCGGCGGAGATATGCGCCTGGTTTTCGGACGGAAAGGCGGGCGACAAGATACCCGTAGACTATTGCGAACGCCGCTTCGTAAAAAAGCCGCCAAAGGCAAAGGCAGGGTTCGTCATCTATACCGATTTTCAGACGGCGCTCGCCACGCCGGACAGGCACGAAAAGGAGGAAATTTTATGACGCGCGCGAAAAACGGACTGCCCTTTAATTGTGCCGAAGCGCCCGCGCCCTGCGGCGCGGCGTGCGGAGAATGCGCGAAATACCCCTCCGAATGCGCGGGCTGCCGCGAAATCGAGGGGCGGGTATATTGGCTCGAATACACGGGGCAGGCGGTATGCGCGGTATACGATTGCTGCGTAAACGGAAAGGGCTTGTCGGACTGCGGCGGATGCGCCGCCCTCCCCTGCGAAAAGTTCACCAAAGACCCGACGATATCCGACGAAGAAAACGCCGCCAACCTCGAAAAAATGCTGCGGCGGCTGCAAAAATGCTGAAAAGCGATAAAACCGGCGCGGCGCACCCGTACAAGGTGCG
>DWXC01000001.1 GCA_019119395.1 Candidatus Borkfalkia stercoripullorum
TGGAGCTGATAGCGGGATTTGAACCCGCGACCTCGTCCTTACCAAGGACGTGCTCTACCTACTGAGCCATATCAGCAAATGAAGTTTTTGCCGAATTTTGAGGGGTTTCGGCGCACCCCGTTTTCCGCCCCGATATTCCTTACCAAGGACGTGCTCTACCTACTGAGCCATATCAGCATATTGAGTTTTTCATCAAATTTTGAAGAGTTTCGGCCTACCATGCTACTCACATGCCGACAAAAACATATCGACAATCGCAATGACAGCTTAATTATTATATAAAATAGCGCCTGAATTGTCAAATGTTTGTCAGCCATTTTCCGAAAATCTTTTATCCGACGAAAGAAACCTGCACACCGGCTCAATCACAATAACCGTACATCGAGACGGTTATTGTGATTTGACTGAATCATTTAAAGTTTCAAAGCGGTATCGACCGCGTTGCCGATGACCTCCGCCATGCGGTAAAACCCGATGTCGTTCGGATGACAGCCGTCCACCGTACACTCTTCGCGCAAGTCTCCGAACAGCTCTCTCCCGTCGACAAAGGCGACGTTTTTGTCCCCGCGGGCAATTGCATTGCGATATGTTTCCCGTATGATCCCGCGGCGCTTGTCCCCTTCCGCATCCCTCTCCGCATCGGGTTTGGAAACAAAAATCACGGGCGTATCGGGCTGCGCTTCACGGAAAATTCTGAATAACTCTTCATGGGTCGCCGCCAGATGCCGCGCGTCGGGGGCGTTGTGATCGTAGTCGATAACGGCGACGCTGCACGCGATCTCCGCCAGATAACGCGCAACGGCTCGCTCACCCTTCGCGTTCCCCGAAAAGCCTAGGTTTATAAAATCGATATTGTTTTTCTTGGAAATGAACGCCTGATAAGAGTGATCGGGGCGGGAGGCGCACCCTCCCTGCGTGATCGACGAGCCGTAATATAAAATCGGCTTTATATCGCGGTATGCAAGGCCGCCCCCGACCGACGCCGAACGCCCGAAGCCGAGCGCGAGTTCGCAAACTTCGTTGTAGAGCGGAAAATAAAGAGTGTAATCGCGCATACCGCCCGCAAGCGCCGCGCTGCGGACAAAGCCCTTTTCATCCGTCCATTCCGGCCGCATGGTGCAGATAAATTTTTCCCCGACCTCCGTATTTTCGCACAGAGAGAAGCCGCCGCTCCCCGACAAGGGCATGTGCGACATCCTGCACAGATCTCGGTAGCGAACGTACAGCACGAGTTGCTCCGAATCGGTCGAAAAGCGCACCCTGCCGCCCGCCGTATTAGCATTCAGCGCGGCGACGCCCTCGCTGACCGCCGAAGCGGTCTTTGCGGGCATGCGCAAAAAACGCCCGCATTCCTTGTCGTAAAAGATGCCGTACAGCGCGAAGGGCTTTTCCGTTACGCCGTAAAATTTTACTTTTTCCGCGTCAAATCCGCTGTCCTGTAAAAAATTTTTATCGATCTGCCTGATATCCATTTTTCCGTCTCCCCGAACCGGCTTTTTGCCGCCTCGGCTTTATTATATCAGAAAGCGTCCCCGAATGCAAGGCTTGCGAAAACAATAGCCGCGCGCAAAAAAACAAAACACAGAAAAAATGCACGGCTTTCCGCCGTGCATCCGGAATAAACGTACAATAATCTCAAAGGACAGCCATAATAATACCCAAAACAATGATGAGCCCGTACAGGACGCAGAACAAAATCGCGACGAAACGCTCTTTTTTGCTGAAAGACTTATACTTCCTCTTGCCGATGATCTTGGTAAGAACGGCCCACTCCGTTTCGTACAGGCGCAGCGCCAGATTGTCTTCGATATACTCGATGATCCTCATTTTACTCGCGTTGAGATCGGCGTACGAACGCAAGACGGACAGCCACGAAAAGCATACGACCGAACCGATCAGCGCGGCGAACACCGAAAACACCAGGCTCACGTTGACCGCCCCGAACAGCATGGGAAGATCGGACAGCGCGCACATGACGGAAACGATCGCACCGAGGATGATGGAATTGAGCGTGATGTAGACGCTGTTGACGGACTGTTTCCGTTTGACGAGCTCTTCCGAGGTCTGCACGAACATCTTGTACTGCTCGAAAAAAGTCTCCTTGTCGTCCGCGTTTTTTGCCCGCAGCCGCCACAGAACTTCCTCTTCATCGCCGCGTAAATGATCGAGCATGGAACGCTCGTCCACTACAACGGCGGCGGGCTGGCGCTGACGGATGACGACCTCGCCGTCCGCATCCCCTTCGCCCGCAACGATTTTTTCGGGCAGAAGGCTCTCAACCGATCTGTTAAGAATGTATTTTCCGTTCAGTTTGACAACGTAAATGAATTTCTTTTCTTTGAGCGCGATGCCGATCTCCTTTTCGATGTTCGGGCTCGCGTGCGAATTTTTACCGACGATATAAATGACCTTTTCCGCCTGGCGGATCTTGGCGACCGCGTCCGCTTCCCACGTCTCCTGCGTGCCGTTCAAAATAATGAACTGCGCGGCGGTGCAGTTCTGCGCCCAAAACTCGATGAGCGGCTTTACGCTCTTTTCCATATCCGAACCGGAATGTATCACAAAGTATCTCATAAATTTCTCCGTCCGCAAAATACACGCTTCAACAAAACCGCCGCGCTCTTTCGTGCGCGGCGCGGCAATTTACAGCAATACGATCAGGGCGGCGACGATCGTGCCAACCGCAACGACGAGGCAGACAAGCGACACGATCACGGCCGCGGTGCCGACTTTTCTGTCGTTGAGCCTTTTTTGGTATAACGCGTGCGACGACCCGCTCATGATGACGCCGCAACAACAGGCCGCCAACCCGAAAAACGCGATCGCACCGATCAACGACGCGATCGGCCATTTATACTCGCCGCCGACTTCCTGGCTGAACAAATTTGCCGCGCAAAGCGCTCCCAAAACCGTGAACCCGATCGAAAACAGCATGCCCAAAACGGACATCACGATCCCCGTGACGCCCAAGCGGACGCTACCGGTCGCACCCTGCCCGCTCAACAGCAAATATTGCGTTCTCGCGCTGAAAAGCCTCTTAAAAAACGTACCGAAAAATCCTCTGAAAAGTCCCATTTTTCCCTCCCCGGCATCATATCGTTATTTATTTTATTATAGACGATTATGTATATATTGTCAAGAAAGAATTTCTTTTTTTCACTCGCCGCCGTTCTTGCAATTTCACGGAATATCTGATATAATTTGAACAGGCAGGTGCAAAAATGGATCTGAGCAAAATCAACAAAGAATTTTTCCGCATCGGCGACCGTAGCAAGGAAGAATTTATTTACGTATTCAACAAATCCGAATCGCTCCCTCTCAACATCGACTGCGCGGGCATCACGAACCCGATGCCCGGGTACTTTATCCGCCGCAAAGGCGCGCTGTTTTTCGTATTCGAACAGATACTCGATGGCGAAGGCACACTCGTTTATAACGGCGCGGAACACAAGCTCGAGGCCGGAGACTTTTATTGCCTGGAACCGGGCAGTGAACAATATTACTACTCGTCCGCAGAGAATCCGATGAAAAAGATCTGGATCAATTTTTATTGCGATTTTTTTCCGAAGATTTTCGAAGAAACGGGGCTTACGGGCACGGGGGTGTTCCACGGCTTCAACGCGGCGGACAAAATGACGCAGCTTTACTCGCTGATACAGAAAACCCCCGACAACGAAGCGATCGCCTACCCCGTGATGAACATACTGTTTTCCATCGTTTCCGATCTCTCGCGATTCGTTTCCGAAAAAAAAGACCGCGAAAAAATATCGGAAACTGCAAAGATGACGAAATTTTTGCTCAACGAGTCGCTCACGAAAAAGATCAATGTTGAGGACATTTCGGCGAAGCTCTACAAATCGAAATCACAGATCAACCGCGATTTCGTACGCTATTACGGAACGACGCCGTATAAATATCTGCTCGACAGGCGCCTCGAACTCGCAAAATTCATGCTCGCCAATACCAACAGCACAGTCAAAGAGATCTCGGACACGCTCGTGTTTGTGGACGAGCATTATTTTTGTACTTTATTTAAAGAAAAGTGCGGCATGACGCCCGGGCAATACCGCCTGAAAACGAACGGAAAGTAAGCCCTGCCTCACGCGCCCGAACCGGGCATTCAAAGAAGCACAAAAAAGCGGCAGCCCTGCAAAAACGCAGGCTGCCGCTTTTTTGATTACGAGAGGTGAGAGCGGAGGAACTCCCCGATCAGCCCCATAACGGAATCGTCCTCCTTCGTAATGGCCGCATAGTCCACGTCCGCATACATCTTTGCCGCCGACGCCTTGTCCCTGCGCGCGGCCTTCCCGATTTTCCCGAACGTTTCGTGCATCAGCGCTTCCGCTTCACAGGTAAGATATACGTTGTGTCCCTTTTCTTCATAAACTTCCGACCTGACAAAACTGTTGCCGGAAAGCGCGGACAATATTTTTTTCCCGTTCCAGCGGTAACGCACCGTCATGTCCTTCTTGCCGTACAACAGCAGGACGGGTTTTTTTATGTTTTTGAGCGAACGCGACGAGCGGTAATTCGCGCATTTCCCGAACACGGCGCGGTCGTAAAGCATGAGCGTCCACGCCATGACCGCGCGCAATGGCGCAAATCGCCCGAACACGTTCTGCGCGAGCACCCGCGCCGCGCCGTCAAAGCCGCACATCGCCACCGCACAGCAGACGTTTTTCGCCGAAGAGAAAGCGTTCATGACCGAAAATCCGCCCCACGAATGCCCGACGAACGCCTTTTTATACGCCTTCAGTCTCACGTCTTTCTCGGCAAATTCCGCCGCGGCAAGAAGATCGGCAACCCCTCTGTCAAACCCGACGAGGGTATCACCGCCGCTCTCCATACAGCCCGTGTTGTCGAACGCGAGCACCTTATACCCGAAAGAAGCAAGCCGCGCGATCTCCGTCGTATAAGAGGTGTGGCCCGCGCCGAACCCGTGCGAAAAGATGACCGCGCCTTTCGCGTCGCCGTCGTAAGAATAGATATATCCGCGAAGAGTCGCATCTCCCGACCCAAACGAAACGGGCTCCGCTTTCAACCCTTCAAAATCTTCCGCCTGAAAATAGCGGAGATTTGGATTGCCGTCGTATCTCCGACAGAAGATTTTACGCGCCGCATACAGCCCCGCAACAACGCCGACCGCCGCACCCGCCAGGATCAGCCCGCCGGCCGCGATCAGCGCGATCGCCCACCATTCCATAATACATCCACCTCACGCATTGCTTTAATCATTATATAATGCGCGGGGAATTTTGTCAAACGAGGAAAGGCTTGCATATTCTGCCGTTTTTTATGAATTATGTCACGCATAGTACATTGCAACAACCGTTCTTTTACTGTTTTGGAAAATTTTTTGCATTGATTTTTTCACAGATTTCCGTTATTATATACGCCGGAGGTAAGAGATATGAAAAAAATGATCATGAAAACATTTTCATTGTTAATGGTGCTGGCCATGACGGCGGCGTTCAGCATGACGGTATATTTTGCTGTTGCGGAAATGTTCCGCACGTCGGCAGACATTTCCGACCCGCTCCCCGACGAAGGAACGGACTTCATTCCCGAAGACGGCACTTCCCCCGCCCCGCCCGCAAACATCCCCGACGTTCTTCCCCCCGACGACGAGGAAAACGACGCCCCTTCCGGCGAGGTCGTCGACGAGGACGAAGAGAAAAAACACGGCAGCGTTTACATCCGTTCCAAAACAAACGGATTGAACATTCGGAGCGGAGCGGGTACAAACTATCCTTCGCTCGGTTCGCTTGACAAAAACGACATGCTCTCATACAAAGGACAAAGCGGCGGATGGTACATCACGGAGTACCGCAGCAAAACAGCTTACGTAAGCGCAAGCAACGCCTATACGGAACTGTACGAAATGGAGCATGAAATCGATGAAACGATCGAAAAAGTCATCGCGGAGGGCTATGCCCTGCTGGGACACCCGTATGTTTACGGCGCAGTCCGCCTGCACGACGGCAGAGGAAATTTCCTTAAAAATTTCAACGCCGAAAAGTACGATTGTTCTTCCCTGATGCAGTATATTTATTATTACGGTGCGGGAGTCGTTCTGGACGTCACAACGCGCACGCAGGTCGTTCAGGGCGAACACGTTGCCAAAAACGACCTCAAACGCGGAGATCTCATGTTTTTTACAAATTCGTCGCGTTACAACAAGACGGGGATCGAACGCATCGGGCACGTAGCGCTGTATCTCGGCGACAATTATATCCTGCACACCGCGACAGACCACGCCGTCATCGAACCGATTTCGACCCGGCGCTGGAATTATTATATCGAGACGCGCAGAGTCGCGTGACTGCGGCAACCTTGTGCCTTCGGCGTGCAGAACAGGCCTCACGCGGCCATCCCAAACGCGGCGGCGCCGTTCGGGCCGGAACAAACGCGGCAAGATCATGCGGCGCAGCGGAAACGCAAAAGCGCGAACACGCATAACGCATATCCGCACTTTTTGCAGGTTTGCACGCATCTGTCCGCAAAAAACCGCCCCGACGATCGGGGCGGTTTTTATATCGTTTTTCCGGGTTTGAGCGGATTTCACCTTTCAAAGCAAGCGCACGCCGTTGATGACGAGCACGAATTTTTTTCCCAAAAAATCCGCCGCGCGACGGCAAAGCTGCATCCTGCCGAAATAAATTTCGAAATAATCCATGACGGGACATTTTTCCGTATCGATCGAAATATCCAAAATAATTTCGCCCGCATCCTTATCAACGTATACGAGAGATTTTTCGGCTGCAAGGTTCACGCGGTCGTGGATGTTCATATTTTCCATGCTTACGCGCGTCGTGTTCGCGCGGACACGGCTTTTATGCACGTCTGCTTTATCCGCAAGGATGAGCGCCGACGTGATGTCGCTGACGGGAAGCCCTTCGTGTTCGTCGTGGTTTCCGACCGCCATCATCACTTCAGCCGCTTCCATGTACGGCATGCCCATGCGCGTCAATATTTTGTACGCGAGGATCGCGCCGCTCTGCGCGTGATTGGAGCGGTTGATGCTGTTGCCGATATCGTGCAGATATCCGGCGATTTTCGCAAGTTCCACCCTGCGTTCGTCCGCGCCGACGCCCTGAAGGATCTCGCCCGCCCACTTACTGACGATGCTCGAATGGCGCACCGAATGCTCAGTAAAGCCGAGCGCCTCGATCTGGTTTTCCGCCATGTACATGATCGCCTTGACTTCCTCGTCCTTTTTGACGTCTCCCACCGTGATCAAAACTTATTTAAACTCCTCCACCGTAAGGTTCGCAAATATTTCGTCGTATTTTTCTTTCGTGAAAGATATCTGCCCGAACGTCGTGACCGTTGCGGTACCCGCCGCAACCCCGGCGCGCAGAATATCCTTAAGATCCGCGCCCTGTTCCATAAGCATGGACGCCGCGGCGAGCATGCCGTCTCCCGCGCCGACCGTGGAATTGACCGCGACGTTGATGCTGCGGCAATAATAATTTTTTGAGCCGTCAGTAATGATCGCGCCGCGTTTGCCGAGCGACAACAGCACGCGCTTGGCGCCCTTGTCGATGAGCGAATAACACCCCTTCAACAGCTCGTCCCGCGAGCGGAATTCCTGCCCGAGCGTATTTTGCAGTTCGTCCTTGTTCGGCTTTACGAGATCCATGCCCGCCGTGAGCGCCGCAAGCAATCTCGGCCCGTCGCAATCCGCGACTTTCAATTTTCCGTCGGGAACGGCGTTGAACAATTTGATGTAATAATCGCTCTCGACCCCTCTCGGAAGGCTGCCCGAAATAACGACGACGCTGCTCGAACGGCTGAGATTTGCCACGAGATCGATCAGTTCCGCCTGCTTGTTCTCGGCGATCGGTTCGCCGACGTCGTTGACTTCGGTCAACATGGATTTGTTGTCGATGAATTTATAATTTTCGCGCACGCGCCCCCTGTTCCAAATGAACACGCTGGGCACGCCCTCCCTGTCGAGCGCCTGTTCGAAAAGAGAACCGTTTTCGTTGTACATGAAACCGGTCGCATGGCTCTGCCCGCGCAGGCGCGCCACGCCGATGGCGACATTCAGCGCTTTCCCCGTAAAAGTAAGCGTCTTGTTCTTTACATGATTGAGTTTCCCGACGTTGAGCGAATCCACCTCGATGGTCACGTCGGTGCAAGGGTTCAGACAAACTGTAAGGATCATTTTTTACCGCTCCGTTTTAGTATTGACTAAAATAGTTATTTTGATTCCGCAACCCGCGCGAAGGCCAGCCTCCCGCGTTCTCTTTCTATTATATTACACATTCACGATTATTTCAAGACTAATTTGGAAATTTTTTCACATTTTTTTGCATGATTTTGCAGAAAAAAACGTGCGGACAACGTAAAAAGCGTCTGCCCGAACGAGCAGACGCTTTTGAACCGAAAATCCCGTCACATGGAGATCATCTGCAGAGTTTCATAAAGCTCGTAATTGAACTTCTTTTTCATGCTGACCGCCTCGATGATGTCGAGGTCGATGATCTCGTTTTTATGAATGCCGACCACGCGGTTGCCGATCCCGTCTTTGAGCAAACGAACCGCTTTATTGCCGAACTGCGCAGCAAGCATCCTGTCCGCCATGGACGGAGAACCGCCCCTCTGCACATGGCCGATGGTCGTGCCGCGCACCGAATAAGTCGTCATGGACTGCAATTTTTTGGAGAACTCTTCACTCGTGGAAACGCCTTCCGCAAGGATGATGATGTTCGAATGTTTGCCGTTCGCGCGGCTCCTGTTGATGCGCAGGACGATATCTTCCATGTCGTAAGAAATTTCGGGCACGACGATGATCTCCGCGCCGCTCGCGATGCCGGAATACAGCGCGATGTCGCCACAGCGCCTGCCCATGACTTCAACGACGCTGATGCGTTCGTGCGAAGTCATCGTGTCGCGCAGTTTATTGATGATGTCGAGACAGGTGTTGACCGCCGTATCGAAACCCAAAGTATAATCGGTATATTCGAGGTCGTTGTCGATCGTGCCGGGGATGCCGATCGTAGGGATGCCGTATTCGTCGCTCAGGCACTTCGCGCCCTTGAACGAACCGTCTCCGCCGATGACGACCAACCCCTCGATGCCGCGGGCATTCAGCGTCTTGACGGCCTGCTTCTGCCCTTCCACCGTATACATTTCGACGCATCTGGCCGTGCGGAGCATTGTGCCGCCGCGCTGGACGATATCGGAAACGCTGCGCATCCCCATCTCTTCCATGTCGTCGTTGATGAGCCCGGCATAACCCTGATGAATGCCGAACACTTCCATGCCGAAATATTTCGCCGTCCTCACAACGGCCCTGATGCAGGCATTCATGCCCGGCGCGTCGCCGCCGCTCGTCAAAACCCCGATTCTCTTCATAACACTTATCCTCCGGACGGAGCGAAAACCGCCCCTGTAAAATTTTCAGTCTGCTCGCCTATTATATCAGATCGCGCGAAAAAAACAAAATGTTTTCGCATGCCGCCGCAATTTTTTGGCGAAACGTTCATTTTTAGCAAAAATGCGCTACTTTATACCATTACGATGTCATTTTCGCCGAGGTAAAGGTACAATTCCTCCCGCAGGCCGCGGCAGTCGTTGATGCCTTTCATCTTGTAAAGGCCGCCGCCGCGCTTGATCTTGACCGTCGTGGAGCCTTCCGAATAGTGCGAAAAGAGAGCGATGAAATCGTCGAACTCCTCATCGGAAAGCGCGCTCGCGTTCAGCCAGAGCGCATGTTCGACGGGCTTTGCGGGTCTTGCCGCCGCTGCCGCACCGCCGCCCGCGGGCATCGCGCCGCCGTCGTATTCTTTCATCGTATCGAGAATGATGACGGGCGCCTTTTCGCTGTCGAGCTGCATCTTGCCCGTAAGGTATACGATCTTGTCTGAAGAGACGACCTGCTTGATGCGCTCGTACACGTTGGGAAAGGCGACGCACTCTATGCTCCCGTAAAGATCTTCGACGGAGATGAAAGCCATCGCCGAGCCCGAACGGGTCATGATCCTCTTGTAAGTGCCGATAATGCCCCCCATCGTGACGGGCGCGCCGTCGGTAAGCTCGGGGTACGTCCTGCGCCCTTCCTCGTCCTCCTCGTAATTCTGCATTTTCTGGCATGAGAAAGAGCAGTCCCTGAACGCGTGCATATATCCTTCGAACGGATGCCCGCTGACGTACACGCCGAGCACGGCCTTTTCGCGGGCAAGCTTGTCGTTCGTTTCAAGCTCCGGGATGTTCGGATAAGAAATGTCCGTAACGTCCTCTTCGATGATATCGCCGAAGAGGCTCATCTGCAAGCTGGATTTTTGTTTGTTGATCTTGTTCGCCCTGTCCAAAACGCTCTCGTACACGGCGAGCAGCTGCGACCTGTGCACGCCGAAGCAGTCGAACGCGCCCGCGGAGATCAGCCCTTCGAGCATGCGCTTGTTGAGAAGGGGCGCACAGCGGAACACGAAATCGGGGAAGTTTTTAAACTCGCCGCGTTCGTTCCTCTCGTCGATGATCTTTTCGGTAGCGCCCACGCCCACGCCTTTGAGAGCGCTCAGCCCGAAGCGCACCGCGTCCCCCTGCACCGAAAAATACGTCTTGCTCTTATTGACGTCGGGTTGAAGGACGGGGATGTTTTTTTCTTTGAGATAAATGATATACTTGGTGACTTCCTCGATTTTTTCGATGCGGTTGTTGAGGATCGCCGCCATGAACTCTTTGGGGTAAAAACGTTTCAGGTACGCCGTGCGGTAAGCAAGCACCGCATAGCACGTCGCGTGCGCCTTGTTGAAAGCGTAACTCGCGAAACTTTCCATGTCGCCGAACACCTTTTCCGCCACTTCCTTGGGCACGCCGCGGCTGACCGCGCCTTCGATGTTGCCGCCCTGGTCGAGGTTGCCCGAAATGAATTTCTCTTTTTGCGCCATCAGTTCGGCTTTGTTCTTTTTGCCCATCGCGCGGCGGACGAGGTCTGCCTGGCCGAGCGAAAAGCCCGCAAGATCCTGGAAGATCTGCATGACCTGTTCCTGATAAATGATGACGCCGTAAGTGACTTTGAGTATATGCTCCAACAGCGGCGTGTCGTATTTGACTTTGGAAGGGTTCAGCTTGTTCTCGATGTAGGTAGGGATATACGCCATCGGGCCGGGACGATAGAGCGCCACGCCCGCGATGATGTCTTCCAGGCAGTCGGGCTTGAGGTCTTTCATGAACCGTTTCATGCCGCCTTGCTCGAGCTGGAACACCGCGTCCGTATCCCCTTCGGAAATGAGAGCGTAAGCCTCGGGATTGTTATACCCGAGCGCGTTGAAATCGATCTCTACCCCCGTGTCTTCGAGAATGTAGTCGCACGCCTTTTTGATGTCGGTCAGGGTCGTCAGCGCGAGGAAGTCCATTTTCAGCATGCCGATGGACTCCACTTCTTTCATGTCGAATTGCGTGGTGATGTCCTCGCCGTTGCGCGAAAGCGGCACCGCTTCCGCGATGGGCTTGCGGCAGATGACCACGCCCGCCGCGTGCATGGACGTATTGCGCGGCATACCCTCAAGGCGCAGCGACATATCGATGACCCGGCGCAGCGTCTCGTCCGTTTCGTACAGTTCGATAAACTCGTTGTTGCGCTTTTTCTCCTGCTCTTCGAGCGACTTGCGCACGTCTTCGCGCTTATCCTCGGGGAGAGACGGGTCGTTCAGTTTTTGCTGAAGCACGGGTATCTTTCTGCCCAAAAGTTCGGAGATCGTGGACTTGCCGTCCATGATCTTGGTCACGCGGTCTGTCTCGGAATACGGCACGCGAAGTACTCTGCCAACGTCTTTGATTGCGGCTTTCGACGCCAAAGTACCGAAGGTGACGATCTGCGCGACATTTTCGGGATGATATTTGTTGCGGACGTATTCGATGACTTCGGGGCGGCGCTCGTTACAGAAGTCGACGTCGAAGTCGGGCATGGTCACGCGGTCGGGATTCAAAAACCGCTCGAAGAAGAGGTCGTATTTGAGCGGGTCGATGTCGGTGATCCCGATCGCATAGGCGACGATGCTCGCCGCGCCGCTGCCCCTCCCCGGGCCGACCGGTATCCCGTGCCTTTTCGACCACTGGATAAAGTCCATGACGATGAGGTAATATTCGGCAAAGCCCATGCCCAGGATGATGCCCAGTTCATAATCGGCCCTCTTTTTGACCGCCTCGGTGATCTCGCCGTACCGCTTTTTCAACCCTTCCCACGTCAGTTTGGTCAGATAGTCTTTAGGGTCGGAGCCGTCCTCGGGCGTGTACCCCGGGATGAGCGATTTGTCCTTGATCGGGTCGCCGTTGTCTTTCAGGTCGAAGCACGGCTCTTCCGCGCATTTGTTCGCGATCGCGACGGTGTTCGAGATTGCCTCGGGGACGTAAGAAAAGAGCGCCTCCATCTCCTCGGGCGTCTTGAAGTAAAACTCCTGCGAACCGAATTTCATCCGCTTGGGATCGTCGATCGTGCGCTTCATCTGGATGCACATGAGCACGTCCTGCATTTCCCAGTCCTCTTTGCGGATATAATGCACGTCGTTGGTTGCGACGGGCTGAATGTCCAGTTCCTTCGCGAGCTGCAAAAGGAGCGGCAGGACGCGCTTCTGCTCTTCCAGTCCGTGATCCTGTATTTCGATGTAAAAGTCGTCGCCGAACATCTCTTTGAGTTCGAGCGCCGTCTTTTTCGCCCCTTCGTAGTCCCCTTTCAGCAACAATTTCGGGATGCGCCCCGCAATGCATGCCGAAAGGCACACCAACCCCTCGGTGTGCTCTCTGAGCGTCTTATAGTCGATCCTGGGTTTGTAATAAAACCCGTCCACATAGGCGATGGAATCGAGCTTGACGAGATTCTTATACCCCTTTTTGTTTTTTGCGAGCAGGATGAGATGTTCGAATTCGCTCGTGTTGTCTTTGACCGAGAGATCCTGCGTCATGTACATTTCGCAGCCGATGATCGCCTGTATGTTGTTTTTTTTGCAAAGTTCGGCAAAATACAGCGTCGCGTACATGTTCCCGTGGTCTGTGATCGCGAGCGCCTTGACTCCGTTTTTGACGCAATGGTCAACAAGGTCGTCCACCTTGCAGGCCCCGTCGAGCAGGCTGTATTCGGTATGAAGGTGTAAATGCACAAAATCCGCCATGTCGTTTTTCCTCTCCGTATCCGTAAAGGCGCGCCCGCACGGCGCGCCGTCGATTTTATATTATACCCGAAAAGGGCGCACTTGCCCCTATGGAGGGCAAAGCGCTCTTTTAGTTGAGTTCGGCTATGAATTTCGCCACGCCCGAGGCGGCGGCTTTCCCGTCCGCGCCTTCCGCGCAGACGGTATATTCGTCCCCGGGGACGAACTTCATCGAAACAAGCCCGATGATACTCTTCGCGTTGGCGCGTTTTTCTCCGCCCTCCACGCTGATCTCGCTCTTATATTTGCACGCTTCGAAAACGATGCGCTGGGCGTCGTAAGCGTTGTAAGAGCTTTTTTTGAAAACAAACCTGACTCTTTCCATAAAATTCTACTCCTCCCCTTCGAGTTCTTCGGCAAGTTTTACGAGTTTTCGCAGCCTGTGATTCAGGCAGCTTTTCGAAACGCTCAGCCTTTCCGCCAGCTCTTTGAGCGACGCCTCCTTGTCGGCGAGCCTCGACTGCGCCGTCTCGCGCAGGGAGGGGTCGAGTTCGGCAAGCCCGATAAGCGCGTCGATGCGTTCGATCGCCCGTATCTGTTTGACGGAAGCCAAAACGCTCTTGTCGTAATTTTTTTGCAGGCAGTTCGCCACGCGGTTGATGCGGTTCTTTTCGTCCTTCATGTCCGCAAGGCGGTTGAGTTTCGCGAGCGCGTTCTCCGCGCCGACCAGGTACAGAAAATCCGATATGCTCTCGCGGCTTTTCAGGTACACGACGAACGAACCCTTTCTCTCCACGCACCGCGCCAAAATTTCGTGTAGCGCCAGAAGTTCGCAGCAGTCGTCCGCGAGGAATTTATTGGAAAACACGATCTCGAGATGATACCCCGAGCGCGTCTCCTCCATCTTCGGCAGGATGCAGCTGCCGCTCCCCAGAAACGCGCCCTTGATCCACGCGACTTCGCAGCAGGCGTTTTCCACGACGTATTTGTCCACGTCGAGACGAAACTCCACGCTGTCCTCACCGCGTTCCGCGATGCCGAGCTGACCGAGGATATAGAGAGACTTGTCCGAAAGGCATTGAAAGACCAGCCTGTCGCGCCCGCGCCGCGCGTCCGTCGTCGCCTGCACGACTTTGAGTTCCGCGCCGTAAAGCTGTTCGAGTATCTCGATGAAAAATGCGGCGACGTCCTCGCTTTCGGTCACGAATTCGAAACCGAAGGCATTTCCCGAACGGATCACGCTGCCCGTCGCACGGAGAAACGCGGAGAGCGCCGCCGTTTTGCAACATGCGTTCTCCAATCCGTTTTTCATGATCTCGCGCTTGATCTCGCCCGTAAAATTGTTCATATCACAAACTCATTTCCTTGAATTTCGCAAAGCGGAAATCGGGCGTGCGCCCGTCGACATTGTCGATCCGCTCCCTCGGCACTTCCACGCGGGAAAGAAGCCCGTCCACCAGTTTCGTGTCGCCCACCCTGTCGGGGGAATGGGCGTCAGAATCGATGATGAACCGCACGCCCGTCGCCACGACCTTTTCCAGCTGCTCGTCGGAAAGGTGTACCTTTTTGGAGTTGAGTTCGATGTAAGTGCCGTTGTCGCGCGCGGCTTTGGCGACCTCCGCCACGTCGCAGAAGCACAAAAAATTGAGGTGCGTCACCGCATCGATCGGGTATTTTTCTATGCTGTTGATATAGGCGCGGGTGTTGTAGCGGATCAGGCTTTTGCTCCCTTCCTTTTTGAGCATCGTATAAAACGCGTTCACGAAGAGCATGTTCCAGAAATCTTTGAATCTCGTGAACTTGACGAATCGGTGTATGCCCATCAGAAAGACGTCGAAATCTTTATAATCGTTGACGGTCATGTCCGTCCGCCCGTTCTCGTCGCACAGGTTCGCCTCCATGCCGACGAACACTTTCACGCCCGTCTTTTCGGTCGCCTCGCGGCAGTCTTTTATAAGCTGCGGCACCTTTTTACGCTTGATGCCGAACGCCATCTGCTCGAATCCGTGGTCGGTTATGGCGATCTCTTTCAGCCCCTTTTCCTTTGCGGCGAGCGCGTTTTCGAGAACGGTCCCCTTGCCGTGGCTGTATGTGGTGTGTGTGTGGTAATCGCCCGTCAGTTCCATTCAATCTTCTCCTATGTACACTATCTCTTCCGTAAGGGCAACGCCCGTCTTTGCGAAAACCGCGCGCCTGACGCGTTCTATGAGCGCGCGCACGTCTTTCGCGGAAGCCTTTCCGCCGTTTATGATAAAATTCGCGTGTTTGTCCGATACGAACGCGCCGCCCTCGCGTGCGCCTTTCATACCCGCGCTTTCGATGAGCGCCCCCGCCGAAACGCCTTCGGGATTTTTGAACACACAGCCCATGCTTCTGCCCTTCGGCAGACGGGCACGCTCCGCAAGGACTTGCCTTATCTCTGCCAGCGCACGCTCCCGCCCGCAGTATTCCGCACGGAGTTGTACCGACGCGATCAGCATGCCGCGCCCCGTAAAAACGGTATGTTTGTACCCGAACGCGCATCCTTCCACGGTAAACCCGCGAAGGTCTCCCTCTTCCGTAAAAGCGGAAACGGAAAGCACCCTGTCGCCGATATGCCCGCGGGCCGTTCCCGCATTCATATAGACCGCGCCGCCGACGCTCGCGGGGATACCCGCCATAAAAGCGAACCCGCCCAGCCCTGCGTCCGCAAGCGCGCGCAGAAGCCGCGCCGCGCGCACGCCGCTTTCCGCATACACCGTCTCTCCGCCAAGCGAGATCGTACGCATACGATCCGTAGACACGACCGCGCCGTCAAACCCGCGGTCGGCGGCGAGCACGTTCGCCCCGGAACCGAGCACGACGTACGGAACGCCGTATTTTTTGAGAACGCGGAGCGCGCATCCCGCGGCAGGCACGCTTTCGGGATACAGGCACAGCGGCGCGGCGCCGCCTATGCCGGCCGTCGTATGCGACGCAAAAGAAAAATCCGCTTCGGAAACACAGCCCTTCGACTCTTCCGCGACCCGTTCGAAAACTCCCCTCATTTTTCTCCTTTCTATTTTACTACAAACGCCCGATTTTTACAAACTTATACGAGATAATTTTCCAATTTTTTTGCGCCGTTTTCGTCTCCGTTTAAAACGGAAAACGCAAGATCGCGGAACGCCTCACGCGCGCTTTCGTCCGCGAACGCGGGAAACGCGCGGGCGGGCGAGACCGCTTCCAGCGCCGCGAGCGCGCCGCCCTCTTCGCCGTAAATCCGGAAATACGGGCTCAGCATGCCGACGGAAGCCAGACCTTTTTGCACCTCTTCGGATAAAAGGAGGGCTATAAAATCGAGACACGCATTGTATTTGCCCGCGTCTTCCGTACAAACCGAAATATACTGCCAAAGATCGCAGAACCGTTCCAGCGGCTTCGCCTGCACGGAAAACTCCCGCGCCCTGAATCTCTGCACGTCGCGCTGCGTACCGAGCATGTATTTGTATTTCCCCGCGATGAGCGCGGTATACGCCTGTACGGAAGGCAGAACGGCAAAATCACCGTGCAGCCCTTCCAACGCCGCCGCGGCGGCGGCGAACGCCCCTTTCCCCTCGGAGATGACCGCGTTTTCAGCCGTAACGCCTGAAAAGCCGCCGTCCGCCGAAAAGAGGAAATACCCGCCCCTGCACCACGGCGCGGCGTACGTTTCACCGCCCGCCGAGGCTGCGGCACAGTCGTATTTTTCCAAAGGCAGCGCGATATCCGCGACAAACCCGCAGTCCCCGCCGAAGGAGATCATGTCGGGCATCCTCCCTTCCGCCAGCGCGTTCGCCGCGCTCTCGGGCGTGTGCGCCGTGATCATCACGAAAAGTCCCTCGTTCTTCCTTTCGAACGTTTTCGCCGCTCTTTGCAGGAAAGACGCGCGCGAGCCCTTTCCGCCCTCGAACCCGTCGATGTGCCACAGCCGCAAAACGCCTTTATATCCGACGGGAAACGCCGCGTCGGAACGGGTCAGCGCGGGATAAGCGAATATAAAACAAAAAGCCGCCAGCGCCGCCAGCAGTAAGGACAGCGCCGCGGTGATCCATTTTTTCTTTGTACGCATACAGTTGTATTATATTCGGAACGCGCAAAGGGTATGAACGGCATTTTTGTTTCGATTTTAAACGTTTTATACCTCGCATAGTACTCGGCATTTTTTCAGAAACTGAAAAAAGAGAGGCCGCAAAAGCCTCCCTTTTCGGTATAATTGTATATTTTATCTTCCGATCGTCCTGCCGATCAGTTCCTGCGCCGCGTCGTACCCCATGCTCTTCAGACGGAAATTGCGCGCCGCGACTTCGATGATGATGGAAAGGTTTCTCCCGGGTTTTACGGGTATCGTATGCTTCGGGACTTTTTGCCCGAGGATCGTTTCGTACTGCGCACCCTCACCGAGGCGGTCATAGACCTTGCCGTCGTCCCAATTTTCAAGCTCGACGACGAGTTCAATCTCCTTTTCGTTGAGAATGGAACCCGAACCGTACATGTTTTTGATGTTGATGATGCCGATGCCCCGCAGCTCCATAAAATAGCGGATCATTTCGGGCGCGGAGCCGACCAGCTTTTCGGAAACGCGCTTAATGATCACGCTGTCGTCCGCCACCAATCTGTGCCCGCGCTTGATAAGTTCCATCGCCGTCTCGCTCTTGCCTATCCCGCTGTGCCCCGTCAGCAGAATACCGACGCCGGAAACATCCATGAGCACGCCGTGCATGCTCGTTTGCGGAGCAAGTTTGTTGTTCAGGTAAAAGAACAGGTCGTTCATGATCGCCGTCGTGACTTTGTCCGTACGCACGATCGGGCAGCCGGTTTTCCGCGCTTCCTCGATCAGTTCGTGCAGAACGGGCAGATCCCTGGAAAGAATGATGCACGGGATATCCTGATAGGACAGCAACGTCGCAAGCCGCTCCTTTCTGACCTCCACAGGCAGGGAACGCAGAAATTCGTATTCGGTATTGCCGAGGACGAGTATCCTCGTCGAATCGAAGTATTTGAAAAAACCCGCAAGCTGCAAGCCCGGGCGCGTCACGCTGTAAGACGAAAGGGTGACCCGTCCCCTGCCCGCAAACACGATTTCCAGCCCGAGATCGCTGCAAAAACTTTCAAGCAGGATCACTTCCTGATCGCTCATATATTCCCCCCCAATCCGAATTTTTCGATCACGTAAGCCACGCCGTCCTCGTCGCATGTTTTGGTCACGAAGTCGGCGGCTTTTTTCAGTTTTTCCACGCCGTTCTCCATGGCGACGCCCAGCCCCGCCCGTTCGATCATCGGTATGTCGTTATAATTGTCGCCGATCGCGACCGTTTTGTCAAGCGGAATTTTATAATACCCGGAAAGAAATTCCAAAGCGCCGCCCTTATTGCAGCCGAAAGAATTGATCTCCACCAGATAATCCGAACTGGAAGTGACGTCGAAACGCTCCGCAAACCGTTCCCTGACCCGTTCAAAGACGGCGGGCGAATCTTCGGGGGCGTTCATCGCCAGCACCTTTTGCGGGCGGATGTTGTTTTCCGTCACGAACGAAGCGATATCCTCTCCCGTCAGCACGCCCGAAACGCCGCAGACCTCTTCGTAATAGCGCTTGAATTCGTCGTCGCGGTTCATATAAACCGTATCGCCGTCGTAAACGTGGATATGCCTGCCAAGCGACTGCAAAAAGGCACAGACCTGCACCGCACCTTCCGTTTCCATGCGCTCGTCGCGCAAAAGCGCGCCGCTTTCGATATCCGCAATGGTCGCGCCCTGATATGCGGCGACCAGCCCCTTCAGCCCAAGTTCCTTCGCGTAAGGCATGATGGAGGAAAGCATACGCCCCGTGCAAAACGCAAAGACGCCGCCCGCGTCCACGTATCTGCCGATCGCGCGGACGTTCCTCTCCGAAATACCGCCCTCCGTCCTGCGAAGCGTGCCGTCAAAATCCGAAACGATAAGTCCGTATGTGAGAGCCATGATCAAAGTTTTTCCTCAAAATAATCTTTTATCTGACGGGCAAGGTTCATGCCGATGCCGCCGACGGACGCCAGTTCGTCAACGCTCGCGCGCATGATCCGATCGAGCGTGCCGAATCTGTCCATGAGCGCGCGCCTTTTCGCCTTGCCGATCCCCTCTATTTCCGTCAGAACGGAAGAGAGGGCGTTTTTGCTGTGTATGTTGCGGAAGTATGTGATGGCGAAGCGGTGCGCCTCGTCGCGTATCCTCTGCAACATCTGCAAACAGTAATCGCGCTTGCCGAGCAGAACGCTCTCCTTGGAATGCAGGGTAAAAATTTCTTCCTCGCGCTTCGCCAAAGAGATCAGGTCGATATCCGCCACACCCTCTGCGTCGAATATTTCCTTGACCGCGGAAAGCTGCCCCTTACCGCCGTCTATGATGATGAGGTCGGGCTTTTCGAACCGCTCTTCCTCGTCCGTACCGAGCTTGGCGAGCCGCCTTTTGAGCACCTCCTGCAAACTCGCAAAGTCGTTCACGCCCTCCACCGTCTTTATGCGGAAGCGCCTGTAACTTTGGCGATCCGCCTCGCCGTCGATGAACACGACCATCGAGCCGACCTTATCCACGCCGCTGATGTTGGAAATATCGTAGCATTCCATCCTGCGCGGATAGCGCGAAAGCCCCAGAACCTCCTGCAAGCGCTTGCAGGCGTTCACCGTCATATCCTCTTTATGGCGTATTTTGTCCACCGCCTTTTCGAGGTACTCGCGCGCGTTGCTTTCCGCCATCTCCACGAGCTGGCGGCGTATCCCCTGTTTCGGCAGGGTAACGGCAACGCTCTTGGAATACTTGCCGCGGAAATAGTCTTCGAGCAATTTATCTTCCGCAAAATCCTGCGCGACGATCTCGTCCGGGATCTGATGATTGGCATAATACTGGGTGAGGAAGGTGGAAACCGCTTCGCCGTCCGTCGACGCGTTTTCGGCGGGGAAAGTGCTCGCCCCCTGCATGATGCCGCGGCGTATGATGAGAATGTTGACAGCGGCGTACATGTTGTTGCTCACATACGCCACGACGTCCGCATTCATGTCGCGGTTGAGCGAGGTGATGCGCTTCAGCTTTATTTTATCGAGCATGTCGAGCTTGTTTTTGCAGTCGAGGGCGAGTTCGAACTCTTCCGCGTCGGCAAACGCCGTCATCTTCTCTTTGAGAAGTTTTTCCACTTCCCCTTCGTCGCCGTCGAGGAAGCGCATCGCCCTTTTGACCCGTTCGCCGTATTCCTCCGCCGTGCACATATGCGCACAGGGCGCGGGGCATCTGCCGATATGGTATTCCAGGCACGGCTTTTTCGGCTTTTCCGTGACCGACACCGCGCAGGTGCGCACGCCGAACGCCATGTTCACGATCTCCAGCACGTCTTTCACCCGCACGCCGCCCATATAAGGGCCGAAGTACTTGCTTCCCTTTTTCAGTTTGCGCGAAACCGAAAACGCGGGATACTTTTCCGAAACGTTCACGCGGATGTAAGGGTACGTCTTGTCGTCCTTCAGGAGGATATTATATTTCGGCTTATATTTTTTTATGAGATTGTTTTCGAGCGCGAGCGCGTCTATCTCCGACTTTGTGATGACGTAATAAAAGTCCGCGATGTTGGAGACCATCGCCATGACTTTTTCCGTCTTGACGGAGGAATGGAAATACTGCCGCACGCGGTTTTTGAGGTTGCGCGCTTTTCCGACGTAGATGACGTTCTTATCCGCGTCGAGCATGATATATACGCCGGGGTCGTCCGGCAGAAGTTTTAACTTTTCCCGAATTTCGTTCATACAATGATAATGGCAGAAATGTTCCGCCCTTATTTATTATACAATAACCGCGCGGAATTTGCAATAAAAAAGAGCGACCCGATCGCCGCCCTTCTTCTTTTAATATCCCAGGAATTCGACGCCTTTGAGCAGAACGTCGTTCACCGTATCGTTTTTCAGGCTGTAAAAGATGACCTTGCCGAGTCGCGACGCCTTTACGATACCCACGTTTTTCAGGTATCGGAGCTGATGCGACACCGTCGTCTGATTGATGTCCAGCACGCGCGAGATGTCCGTCACGCACATTTCCGTGATGGCGAGCGCCGACAGAATGCGCACGCGCGTCGCGTCGGCGAAAATCGAAAAGAACCCGACGAGCCCCTCGAGGATCTCGCCTTCGGGCACGTACTCTTCCACAAGCGACTGCGTGCGCCTGTCCAAAAGCAGCGTATCTTCCATTTTGCCCTCCTTTCCGCGCTGACGCGCGAACGTTTTATACTTTCATTTTAAACGAAAAGCGCCTTGCAGTCAATACCTGCGCATGTCTGCATTTGCCGCGCGGAGGGAAGTTATACCGAAAAAAGTCGAAAAGGAGGTATTCATGAACCAAACGGTATTTTTACTTATACTTTTATACCTCGCCAAAAAGTGCGGGTGTATCGACAACGCGCAGTTCTGGTGTCTGCTGGGGTTGCTCGCGCTGGACAGCGGATGCTTCAACAACCTGCTCTCCGCCCTTTCGGACAATAACAACGGCTGTTGTTCGAATTCCTGCTGCAACAACTGATCCTCAAGCGAAGCGCGCCCCGCAAAATTGCGGGGCGCGTTTCCTGCTCACGGCAACGGCTTCGGGTCATTTGATCTTTTTGACCTTGTAGCCCGCGTCCTCGACCGCTTTCACCAGCACGTCGTCGGGCACGTCCGTCACGACGGACGCCCTCTTCTTTTTGAGGTCGACGCGCGCTTCGACGCCTTCGATCGCGTTGAGCGCGTTTTCCACGCGCGCGCTGCAATGCGAACAGCTCATGCCTTCGATGAACAATGTCTTTTCCATGTTGTTTTCTCCTTCGCCGTTTACGGCATTTTCTTTTTTGTTTTTGGGTCTGAACCGCATCAGCCGCAGAGCGTTCGCAACCACGAATACCGAACTCAGGCTCATGGCGAGCGCGCCGTACATCGGCGTCAGCATGACCCCCGCGGCATACAGCACCCCCGCGGCGAGCGGGATGCACAGCAGATTATAAAAAAACGCCCAGAACAGATTCTCTTTGATGTTGCGCACGGTCGCTTTGCTCAGATCGACCGCGGAGTTCACCGCGCGCAGATCTCCCCCGACCAGAACCACGTCGGCAGAGTCGATCGCGACGTCCGTGCCGTTGCCCATGGCGATGCCCACGTCCGCCTCTTTGAGCGCGGGAGAATCGTTGATGCCGTCCCCCGCCATAGCGGTGACGGCGCTCTTTTTGCTCTCGACGACGGCGCCGAGTTTATCTTCCGGCAGCACCTCGGCGATGACTTTTTCAATGCCCGCCTGTTTTGCGATCGCACGCGCCGCGCCTTCCGCGTCGCCCGTCAGCATGACGGGCAAAATGCCGCGCGCTTTCAGCCCTTCCACCGCTTCCGCGCTCCCTTCTTTTATGGTATCGGCAACTGCAAACAGCGCCGCGAGTTTGCCGCCTGCCGCAAAATACAGGACGGTTTTCCCTTCCGAGGACAGCCGCTCCGCGTCCGCTTCGGCTTCCTCCGCCGAAACGCCGCCTTCGGCGACGAGCCGCCTGTTGCCGATCAGGCACTCCTCTCCGCGCACCGCCGCCCGCGCGCCCTTTCCGGGCGTATAGGTAAATTCTTCCGCGGCGGAAAAGCGTACGCCCTCTTCCCTCGCCTTTTCCACGATGCACGCCGCCAGCGGGTGATTGGAATTGAGTTCCGCCGCGCCCGCCGCGGCAAGTACTTCCTCACGGGTAAAGCCGTTATACGTCAGGATATCCGTGACGCGCGGCTTTCCTTCGGTAATGGTCGCCGTCTTGTCGAGAAGAACGGTGCGGATGTCCTTCGCCTTTTGCAGCGCCTCCGCGTCCTTGAACAAGATGCCCATGGACGCCCCTCTGCCCGTCGCCGCCATGACCGCGACGGGGGTCGCGAGCCCAAGCGCGCAGGGGCAGGAAATGACGAGCACGCTGATGGACATGCTCAGGATCTCGGGAACGGTAACGCCGACCGCGCCCGTGCCCCACAAGATCATCCAGACCGCAAAGGTGAGCGCCGCAATGCCGAGCACGGCGGGTACGAAGATCCCCGCGATCTTATCCACCGTCTTTTCGATGGGCGCCTTCGAAGCGCCCGCCTCCCGCACCATTTTGATGATTTTGGAAAGAACGGTGTCCTCCCCGACCTTTTCCGCGCGGACTTTGATGACGTTGCCCCTGTTCACGGAGGCGCTCGTAACGAAGTCGCCCGCGCGCACCTCTACGGGCAGGCTCTCGCCCGTAACGGCGGATTTGTCGACAAACGAGTCGCCCGAAAGGATAACGCCGTCCACGGGGATGCTGTCGCCCTGCTTCACGACGACGGTATCGCCGACGGCGACCTCCGCAAGGCGCACCGTTTTCTGCTCGCCGCCGCGCTCCACCGTTACCGAATCGGGCGCGAGTTTCAAAAGTTTTTCCACTTCTTCGCCCGTCTTGCTCTTGGAACGCGCTTCCAGCCATTTGCCGAGGGTCACGAGGGTAAGCACCATCGCCGCCGACTCGAAAAACAGATTGTTCGCGGCAAGTTCGTGCGCGTCGGCAAAGGGCATGACGAACATGACGACGACGCTGTACAGATACGACACCGCCGACCCGAGGCTCACGAGCGTATCCATGTTCGGCACCCTCTTTATGAGCGCCCTGCCACCGCTTTTGAAGAACGCGAAATTGATAAACAGGATCGGCGTGGTCAGCAAAAGCTGCAACAGCGCAAAATTTTCGGGACTTTTATGCATATCCCAAAAAAACGGGAGAGGCGCGCCCGCCATGTGATGCAGCATCGTAAGATACATCAGCGGCACCAAAAAGCCGAGGGAAATAAAAAAGCGCAGTTTGAGCTTTTTCGCCTCTTCCCCGAAAGAATTCGCCTTCTTTTCCCGCGCGGGCGCGGTTTCCGCGGCGGCATCCGCAGCGCCGTCCGCAACGCTCGCGCCGTAGCCGAGTTTCACGACTGCTTCGGCGATCTCTTCCGAAGAGACGGCGCTCTCGTCGAAATCCACCGTCATGCACTCGCCCATCAGGCTCACGTCCGCATGCTTTACGCCTTCCATTTTGTTGACCGTCTTTTGTATGCCCGCCGAACACGCCGCACACGTCATTCCGGTAATTTTGAACTTCTGCTCCATAGACCGCCCTATAATCACTACTTACATGGTTGCAATTATTATAATATAGTTTTAAGCGGAATGTCAACGATTCTTTCCATAAAACGGGAACGGTTTTTGTATCGGTTTTCCGCCGTTCACGACAAGCTCTCCCGACAGTCCGATCCCGACAAGCTCTCCCGACAGTCCGATCCCGACAAGCCCTCCCGACAACCCGATCCCGATTAACTCTCCCGACAGTCCGCCGCATTTTTTGCAATACGCTTGCCTTTCCGCGCCGCATCGGGTATAATGAAAAGAAAACGGAAAAAAGATATGTACCGCCATCACACCGAATCCGTCGAAAAACTCAAAGAATACTTTCTGCCCATGGAAGGAATGATCGCGATCGTTCTGAACGGCTCGATCGTTAAGGGCAATGAGCGGCCCGACTCCGACATCGACGCCCTCATCGTCGTCACCGAAGAAAAATATCGGAAACTCGCTTCCGAAAACAGGCTCGCGGAAGTCATCCCGGGGCACTGCACCTACGAGGGCGGATACTTCGACGTGAAATACAAGACCAAAGCAATTTTGCAGGCATCCGCCCTGCACGCGAGCGAGCCTACGCGAAACGCGTATGTAAAGGCGCGCGTGCTGTATTCGGCAGATCCCGACATCGCGCCGCTCGTCGAAAAGATAGCGGCGTACCCCGAACACGAACTTGACGCGAAGATCAGGTGTTTCAACGCGAACCTGCAGCTCAACCGCGGCTATTTTCTGCATTGCGTACCCGAAGAAAACGCATATATGCGCGCGCACCTCGCGCAGGAGATCGTATACAGCGTATACCGCCTGATCCTTGCCGAAAACAGGGAACTTTTCCCCTGCAACAGGCGGCTGGAAGAGACGGTGAAAAAGTGCCGAAAGCGCCCCGAAAACATCCTCTCGCTCGGCGCGGCGTTCCTGAAAGACATCAACGAGGAAAACTGCGAAAAATTCGTAAAGGCGTTTTGGGAACAGAGCAAACTGCCCCTGACCGACGACGTAAGCGAAAATTGCTCGCAGTATGTAAAATTTTACGAAGATTGGTGGAACGAAGAGCGCCCGCCCTTCCCCAACGAATGGTAAAAGGTTTATGGAAAATTCGCCCCTCTATATAAAGGGAATCAGGCTCAAAGGCGCTATCCCGGACGAGGATTACGTCGGGCATCTTTCCGTCGTCGAAAATCTTGCAAAAATGCAGGAGCTGCCCTTCCGCAAGAACGTTACTTTTTTTGTGGGAGAAAACGGCATCGGCAAATCCACGCTGATCGAGGCGGTCGCCGTCGCGTTCGGGTTCAACGCCGAGGGCGGCACGCGCAACTTCAACTTCCATACCCGCAGCACACATTCCGACCTTTGGCAGTATCTTACGCTCGTGCGGGGCTATCTGCGCCCGAAAGACGGATTTTTCCTGCGCGCGGAGAGTTTTTACAATGTGAGCACCAACATCGACGAAATGGACGAAGACCCGGGCGGCGGCGCGTCCGTCATCTCGGGATTCGGCGGCACTTCCCTGCACAGCCTGTCGCACGGAGAAAGTTTTCTCGCGACGGTGGAAAACCGTTTCGGCGGGAACGGTCTGTACATCCTCGACGAGCCCGAAGCAGCCCTTTCGCCGAACGGCATCATGCGGCTGATCACCTCCATGCACCGCCTCGTCAAAAGCGGGTCGCAGTTCATCGTCTCCACCCATTCGCCCATGCTGATCGCCTTCCCCGATTCCGAAGTATATGAGATCACGGCAGACGGCATATCTTCCGTTCCGTATGACAAAACGCAGCATTACACGACCACGCGGCGCTTTCTCGAAAACCCGAAAAAGATGCTCGGCTATCTGCTCGAAGGCGATGCGGACGAAAAATGATGCCATTTTCATTGCACGCGTTTTGCACGGTAAGCCTTCGCAGCAAAACTTTTTTATACGCCAAAAAGCCCGCGGAATTTTCCGCGGGCTTTTTTACCCGATTTTTCGATCAGAAATTACTTCTTTTCTTCGGTGTTTACGACTTCCCTGCCGTCATAATAGCCGCAGTTTTTGCAGACTTTATGAGACTCTTTCAGCTCGTGGCAGTGCGGGCACTCCACCAGCGTGGGAGCCGACGCCTTGAAGTTCGCATACCTCGTATTCGTCCTCTGTTTGGATTGTTTTCCCTTGGGTACCGCCATTTTATCTACACCTCTCTTGCGAAATTTACAATTTGCTTAAATCGACTTACAAATTATATAATATTTAACTATCTTTGTCAACTTTTTTTTCGAGCTTTTCCGTCAATTCCGAAAAATCGGCCTGTTTTATATATCCCACCGAAAAAACGCGCGTATATTGCCCGACCGTGACGTCCAGCCCGTTGAGTTTCAGCCGCGAAGAGGCGATATTGACGGACGCCGTGACGCTCTTCATATCGTCGTAGCGAACGACGAGACGGGCATGGTCGAAAATCCCGTATTCGAAAACCGCCGTATCCTCTCCCAGCGCATAACCTCCGTGCGCGCCGATCATCGCGGCCGCCGCGGCAGGCAAAAGCAAGAGGAGCAAAAACCATGGCGTAAGGAACACGGAAAGGATAACGATTGCCGCAGCGAACCACAGCGCATACTCGAGATACGGCACGAGAGCGCGCACGCCCGATTTTTCCGCTTTCCGCACCCCGTCCGGCATGACCGCCGCAACGAGCGCTTCCGCATCCTCCCGCTTCATCAAAAACGGGAAATACACGTCGTCGGAAATACCGCGGGCTTTCTGCTTGGTCTCCGCGGAAATGCGGCACAGCCCGAACGCCCTTTCGACAAAGTTCTGTTTCAGCCTGAACGCGAGAACGCTGTCGAAAAACAGGCTGTGCTCCGTCTTTGCGACTTTCCCGTAAGAGATCAGAAACCTGTCCTCCTCCACGCGCACCGAATATTCGGGATACCGCGCGAGGATATAGATATACCTGCCGAACGAGACGGCCAAAGCCAACCCGTAAATCGCCAGAATCGCGTAGAGATAATAGAGCGCGGAAGAAAACTTTCCGAGCATAGCCCAAACCGCGGGGAAGGTCGCCGCGCAAAACAGGACGAGCCCCGCCGTAAGCATGACGAAGCAGGAAAGGAAACACACGTTCTTTTCCCCTTTCGGGCACACGGCGCCCCTTTCTTTCCGTTCGCTCCGTTTTTCGGCGTCGGGCAGACAATCGAAAAAGGGATGCACGTCGTCCTTGGAAAGGTAGACGGAAAACGTCCCCAAATGCGTTTCGATCACGACCTTGCTCGTTTTGACCAGCCTTCCGAGTACGCTCTCGTGTTCACGCACGCCCGCGATGTCCGCATATCGGATATGCCCGATCTTTTTCCCTTTTTTGAAGGCAAGCCCGTCCTCGCCGACCGCGACGAGCGGCTTCACCTCCCAAAGCCTGAACGCAATAAAAAACAAAACGGAAGCCCCGACGGCCACGCAGAACACCGCGGCGACCTCTTCGCCGGAGATCGCCCAGATGCGGCCGACCATCATGTTGACCGCCCAAAAAGCGACGAACGCGGACAGCAGGAAAACGCCCAGCGTGTAGAACACCACCCGATGCCGACTCAAATAAAATACTTTAGTTTGATTTTGAGAAAGCCCGTTCGTCATCTCTGTCCTCAAAATAGGAAAGCACGGCCGCGGCGGCCTGCTGCGAAAGATATTTCAGATCGTATTTGCCCGACCCGCAGAACAGCCGCACGTCGTATACTGCCTCCGTTTCGGAAACAAAACGGAGCGCGGATCTGCCCGTTCCGTCATATTCGCGCACGTCGTTTTTCACTTTTTTCTTGCGGAAGTACCGCCTGACGCGCACGCGGTTCACGTCCGAAAAGCGGAAAACGGAGAGTTTGCGGCAGCAAACCCCACGCCGCACGCGCAGAACGGAGCCCGTCACCGCATATCCGTAACGGGAAGCATGGCACAGCCCGTTTGCCAAAACAAACAGACTGTCCGCCGCGAGCGCAACGATCGCGACGATGAGAAAAACTTCCCAAAACCCCGTAGCAATGAACATGAGAGCAACGAGCGCCGCAGGCACGGTCAGCAGGCACAAAAAGCACACGACCGCTTTTTTCCTGACCCGCCCCGCAAATTCGGCGGAAAGATACGCGTAGCCGTCCGCCCTTTTCATCAGCCGACGAGCTCCTTCGTTTCGCGCGCGATGACCAGTTCTTCGTTCGTCGGGATCACGAGCACGCGCACTTTCGAACCTTTCGCGGTGATCTCGCGGATAGACCCGTCGTTTTTCGTTTCATTGAGCTTGTCGTCGATCTTTATGCCGAAAAAGTCCATATCCTCGCAGATCGCCTTTCTGACCTGCCAGGTATTCTCGCCGATGCCCGCGGTGAACACCAGGCAGTCCAGCCCGTTCATCGCCGCGACGTACGAACCGATGTACTTTTTCACGCCGTAAGCGAACAGGTCGAGCGCGAGTTTTGCGCGGTCGTTCCCTTCCGCCGCCGCTTTCGTGAGGTCGCGGAAGTCGCTGGAAACGCCCGAAACGCCCGCCACGCCGCACTGCTTATTCAGATAATTGACGCAATCGAGCACGGAATAGTTCTTCTTTGCCGCCAAAAATTCGAGAACGGCGGGGTCGATGTCGCCCGAACGCGTACCCATCGGCACGCCCGCAAGCGGCGTGAAGCCCATGCTCGTATCCACGCATTTTCCGTCTTTTACGGCGCTGATCGACGAACCGCCGCCGAGGTGGCAGGTAACGATCTTCGTCCCTTCCGCCTTGCCGCCGAGGTATTTGATCGCTTCCTGCGACACATATTTGTGGCTCGTGCCGTGGAACCCGTATTTGCGGATCTTGTAATTTTTATAATCGTCGTAGTCGATCGCGTACATATAGGCGTGCGGCGGCATGGTCGCGTGGAACGCCGTATCGAACACGAGCCCCATCGGCGTATCCGGCATCACTTCCCTGCACGCTTCGATGCCGAGAATATTCGCGGGCATGTGCAGAGGGCCGAGTTCCGCATTCTTTTTGCAGATCTCGAGCACCTCGTCCGTCAGAAGGACGGAGCGGTCGAAGTCGCCGCCGCTGTGGAGCACCCTGTGCCCGACCGCGTCGATCTCGGACATGGACTTGATCACGCCGTATTCCGGATGCACGAGCGCCTGCAAAACGAGCTGCATGGCGACTTTATGGTTGGGCATATCCTGTTCGATCTCTTTCTCGCCCTTGTCCGTCTTGTGCGTCAGCTTCGAGCCGCGTATGCCGATACGCTCGCACCCGCCCTTGACGATGACCTTTTCGGTGTCCATATCGAACAGTTGATATTTGAGGGAAGAACTCCCCGCGTTTACGACCAGAATCTTCATTGTTGTACCCCTTTTTGTTTTTGATTTATGCTGTCTTTATCCGTTTACATCTGCGCCTGCAAAGCGGTGATCGCGACGGTCGCCACGATGTCCTGCCATTTGCACCCGCGGGAAAGGTCGTTGATCGGCTTCGCAAACCCCTGGCAGATCGGGCCGACGGCCTGGAACCCGCCCAAACGCTCGGTGAGTTTGTACCCGATGTTGCCCGCGTCGAGGTCGGGGAAAATGAGTACGTTCGCGTGCCCCGCGACCTTCGAGCCGGGCGCTTTGGATTTCGCCACGGAAGGGACGATCGCCGCGTCGAGCTGCATTTCTCCGTCGATGTCCAGATCGGGCGCTTTTTCTTTCGCCAGCGCGAGCGCCGCGGTGACCTTGTCCACGTCAGCATGCTTTGCGCTGCCCTTCGTCGAGAAGGAAAGCATCGCCACTTTCGGTTCGAGCCCTGCGATCTTTTCCGCCGTCTTTGCGGAGATGATGGCAATGTCGGAAAGCTGCTCGCTCGTCGGGTTCTCGTTCAGCCCGCAGTCGGAGTATACGAAAACGCCGTCCTTGCAATACTGATTGCCCTCTTCGGGGGCGACCATGAGGAAGCAGCTGGAAACGAGCGGCACGCCGGGCGCGGCTTTGACGATCTGAAGCCCGGGGCGGAGCGTATTCGCCGTGGAGTGGCACGCGCCCGAAACAAGCCCGTCCGCGTCGCCCGCTTTGACCATGAGCACGCCGAAGTAAGTGTTGTCGTAAGAGAGCTTGTCCGCCTCTTCCTCCGTCATGCCCTTCGCCTTGCGGAGCGCGTACAAAAGCGCCGCGTATTCCGCCCGCTTTTCGCTCTTTGCGGGATCGACGATCGTCACGCCCGTCAGGTCGACGTCGGGATTCGCCTTTTCGATCTCCTCCCTGTTGCCGAGAAGGGTAACGCGCGCTATTTTCTGTTTCGCCGCTTCCGACGCCGCGCGCACCGCCCTCGCGTCCTCGCCCTCGGGCAGAACGATGTGTTTATTCAGCGCGGCAGCCCTCTTTTTGACGTCTGCAATGAACGCGCTGTCGCCGCTCTCGTCCATGAGTGAAGAAATCTTTTCTTTGACCTTATCGAAAAAACCTGCCATAGAAATCCAACCTCGTATCGCTTTATTTTTCGCCGCTTTTGGTGTATAATGAAAGGGAATATTCGCCTTTGCCGAGATCCGGCGCGGATCTTCCGCCCGTAACGCGCAAACGCGGCGCTTCCACTTATCATTATATAATATTCGATCGGAAAAGTAAAAGGTTTTGACGAAAAAAAATGAAAATTTGCGGCATCATCTGTGAATACAACCCCTTCCACAACGGGCACGCTTACCTCTTGGAACGGGCAAAAAAGGAGAGCGGTTGCGACGCGCTCGTCTGCGTGATGAGCGGGAATTTCACCCAGCGCGGGGAACCCGCTTTCCTCGGCAAATATACCCGCGCGCGGCACGCCGTGCTCGCGGGCGCGGACGCGGTGATCGAACTGCCCGCAGTTTTCGCCTGCGCTCCCGCAGAAATTTTCGCAAAAGGCGCGGTAAAGACGCTCGCCGCCCTTCCCGGTTTTTCCTCGCTCGCCTTCGGATGCGAGAGCGGGGACGCCGAAAGCTTCCGCCGCGCGGCCCGTGCGCTTTCCGACGAGAGCGCGGAGATGAAGTCCTCCATCCGCGAAAAGCTGAAAAAGGGCCTGAGCCTGATCCGCGCGCGCGCAGAGGCTGCCGCCGAAACGGACAAACTGTCCGCGCCCCTTCTTTCCTCCCCCAACAACGTTTTGGGCGTGGAATACCAAAAAGCGCTCTTCTGCCATGCGGAAAACGCCGAAATTTTGCCCGTATTGCGGACGGGCGGCGGCCATGCGGATTCGGAACTTGCAAAAAATTATTCTTCCGCCACGGCGATCCGCGCAGGCGTGCGGGAAGGGAAACTGCGCGCGGTCAAGAAAAACGTTCCCTCTTTCGTGTTCGAGGACTTGAAAAGCGCGCCCCCTTCGGACGCGTATAAAGACATCGCCGTGTACGCCGCCCTCTCCCGCCCCGCGGAAGAGATGAAAAAGATCCTCGACTGCACCGAAGGGCTCGAAAACAGGATCAAGGCGATCGCGCGCGGCGTTTCGGGGTACGACGAACTCGTCGCAAAAGTCACGACAAAGCGCTACATCTCTTCGCGCGTGCGCCGCATCCTTGCGGCGGCGGTCTTGGGGATAGACGAAGAACTCGTGCGCAGGAGCCTGAAAAACAAACTGTACCTGAACGTGTTGGCGGTGAACAAATCGCGCGCGGAAGAACTTCTGCCCGTGTTCGCGCATTCCGATTTCCCCGCCCTTTTGCGCCGCAGCGACGAGAGAAACCTTTCTCCCCGCGCCCGCGAATGTTACGACGTCGACCTGTTCGCGGAAGACCTGTACTCCTTCGTCACCCGCACCCCCTCCCGCGGCGGCAGAACGCTGTTCGTATAAACGTTCTTATAATTATTAGCACGAAATAATGCCCGCGGATTTTTCTGCGGGCATTATTTTTTAACGAATAAATTGTTGCCTCTCAATTTTTTTACTATTAAGCAGGTCTAATTCTTCTTGCGTCAAAAACTGACTTATTAGTTACACTTTATAAATTTTTGCATTTTACCCCCTCCTTCATTAAATTATATAATGTGAACGACTAAAAATCAAGTGTTTGAATAATTTCCAAGCGAACCCGCCCCGCGCAGTTTTGCGCGGGGCGGGCCTTGTTTTTTAAATTCCGAGTTTGATCTGTAAGCCGGGTTCTGTCGTGTACGGCCATCTATCTCGACGCGTCGTCGCCGACGCGCTCCAGCGATATTCACGGCATACATCGGGCGGGCAACCCATGCGATATATGCCCAATCTTGCACCGGACGGGGTTTGCACGGCACGCTCCGTTACCGAAGCGTCGGTGAGCTCTTACCTCCCCTTTCCATCCTTACAGGAAAAATCCTGCGGTCTGTTTCTGTTGCACTTTCCTTGAAGTCGCCTCCACCGGACGTTATCCGGCGTCCTGCCCTGCGGTGCCCGGACTTTCCTCACGGCAAAAAGCCGCGCGGCCGTATGATCAACTCGGGCTATTATTATACCCGAAAAGCGTACAAAAAGTCAACGTTTTCAGCCCCGCGCTTTCAAACTATTTTTTGTGTAAAACGCTTGTCATTTGACGGCAAATACTATAAAATATATACGGAAAGATTTTTTGAAAAACGGAGCAGAATATTATGAAAAAGACGAAGATCGTATGCACACTCGGCCCCGCCTGCCGCGACGAGGAGATCCTCACAAAAATGGCGCTCGCGGGCATGAACGTGGCGCGCCTCAACTTTTCGCACGGCGACTACGCCGAACACGCGAAAAACATCGAGCTCATCAAAAAGGTGCGCGAAAAGCTGAACATCCCCCTGCCCATCATGCTGGACACGAAGGGCCCCGAACTTCGCATAAAAACTTTCAAAAACAAAAAGATCACCTTAAAAGAGGGCGACGAATTCACCTTTACCACCGAAGACGTTCAGGGCGATCAAAGCCGCGTTTCCGTATCTTATAAAGGCATCGTGGACGACCTCGAACCGGGCGACACGATCCTGCTCAACAACGGGCTTCTCATTTTCCGCGTGACGGAAGTGAACAAGACGGAAGTCAAAACGCGCGTGGAAGTCGGGGGCGACCTCTCCGACAAAAAGAGCATGTTCTTCCCCGGCAAAACGCTCAGCCTGAAATATCTGAGCGAACAGGACAAGAGCGACATCCTCTTCGGCATCGAACAGGGCATCGACTTTATCGCCTGCTCTTTCACGTCGAAGGCGCAGGACATTAAAGACATCCGCAAACTTCTCGAAGAGAACGGCAACCCCGACATCGACCTCATCGCAAAGATCGAGAGCCAAAGCGGCGTGAACAACATCGACGAGATTCTTGAAGTCGCCAACGGCATCATGGTGGCGCGCGGCGACCTCGGCGTGGAAGTGCCCTACGAAGAACTGCCGCAGATCCAGAAAATGCTCATCAATAAGTGCCGCCTCGCGAGCAAGCGCTGCATCACCGCGACGGAGATGCTCGAATCGATGATCAACCAGCCCCGCCCCACCCGTGCGGAGATCTCCGACGTTGCCAACGCCGTATACGACGGCACGAGCGCCGTCATGCTTTCGGGCGAAACCGCGGGCGGCAAATATCCCGTGCTGGCGGTCGAAGCGATGGCAAAGATCTGCATGGAAACGGAAAAACACCTCGAAACGAAGTACAACGAAAAACGGCCGAACATCACCAGCCCCGCGGACGCGCTTTCGCACTCTGCGTGCGTGCTCGCCGAAGACATCGGCGCAAAGGCGATCGTCGTATGCTCCCGTTCGGGCGGCACGGCGAGGCTCGTTTCCCGCTTCCGCCCCAATATCGACATCATCGGCATGACGATAGAGCCGATGTCGTACAGAAAACTCGCCCTTTCCTGGGGCGTCATCCCCGTGCTTTCGGAAGAGTTCAATTCGATGGACGTACTCTTCTACCACGCAAAGCGCGCGGCGATCGAATCGGGGCTCGTCAAAAAAGGCGACCGCATCGTCATCACGGGCGGCAACCCGAACGGCAAGTCGGGCAACTCCAACGTCATCAACATCGAACAGATTTAACGCGGCAATATATAAAGCGAGGAATTCCTTCACGGAATCCCTCGCTTTTTTAATCCGCGCCGCCGAAAGACGACCGAACGATCTTTCCGAAAATTCAGCGAATCATTCGCCGCTGTACCGGGTCTGCGCACCGGTATACGCCCCTTTCCCGACCCGATGCGACGCCTTTCATATCTCCCGATGTTTTCGGTTTGCCGAAGGCGCGGCAGCGGCATCGCCCTTCATATCCCGTCCCTGTTCCCGAGCCCCAGACGCTTTACGACGCGCAAGGCTGGCGCGGGATCGTTGCAGGTGAGCAGGCGCGCCCCGCAGGCGATCGCCTTTTCCGCGGACTCTTCCGTATCCGGGCACCATGACCAAGGCTGTATCCCGCAATTTATGTATTCGTCGCAGAGCTCCTTCGTAATCATGGATACGGGTATCCCCACGCTGTACAGATGCGAACGCGTCTCGTTTGAAAAATTCACAAGCATATTATCGGGAAACCCTTGGGTCATCACTCCGAATTTTTCGTGCGCATACTGTAAAATGTTCGCATCCCAGCAAGCGATGACGAATCTGTCTTCCATGTGATACGCCCGCAGCATATCCACCGCCTTTCGCACCGTTTCAAACGTCCGATCCTTGATCTCCACGTTGAGCGAAACATCGGTATCCGATATGTAAGCCAGCAATTCTTCAAACGGGGGGATTTTTTCTCCGCGGAATGCGTAATCTTTGAACGACCCCGCGTCCATTTGCCGTATCTCTTCGAGCGTATAATCCCGTACCCTTCCGGCTTTTTCCGTCGTTCTGTCCACCGTGCAGTCGTGAATGAGCACGACATGTCCGTCCTTTGTCAGATTGAGATCGATTTCAAGTTGATCGACGCCGAGTTCTATTGCTTTCCGATAAGAAAGCATCGTGTTTTCGGGATATTCAGCGCAGATCCCGCGGTGTCCGGCGACGATCACGCTGTTCTCTCTTTTATGAAAAAGCATGCCGATATCTCCTTTTTCATAAATGTTACCACCGCGATCAAACTTTGTCAATTAAATTACATGTCTCCTTCGGAATCCTGTCGGGAGCACCCAAAGGGCCGTCCGAAGAAAAAATGCCGCCGCGCCTCAAATGCCCGAAAACACCGAAATCGCCCGCTTGACGTCCTCTTTCATCGCCTGCATCGCCGCATACTCCACGTCGTTCAGGTATTTGTATTTTTGCGACGCGATCGCCGCCGCGGCGGCGTCGTAACCCGCCTTGGACATATACGAATAGTAATTGATCTTGCGAATGCCCGCTTCTATCGCCTTCCTGAACCCCTCGTCGCTCACGCCGCTGCCGCCGTGCATGACGAGCGGCAGCCCCGTCGCCGCCGCACAGTCGCGCACGACCCGGAAGTCCAGTTTCGGCTGCGCTTTGTAAAACCCGTGGCTCGTGCCGAACGCGACGGCGAGCGCGTCGATGCCCGTTTCCCGCGCAAAGCGCGCCGCTTCGTCCGCTTCACTGTATTGTTCTTTGTCGTTTACTTTGTTCAAATACAGTGCCGCATGGTTTCCCCATGCATCGTACTTATATTGTACCACAACATTTCCGTTACTGTCAATAAGTGCGCAAATATTCCCCTGCCCGTCTTTCCGGTATACATACGTAGCGCTATTATACACTATGCCCGCCACTCCCGAATTGTCATAGATGAACTCGATTCCGTTGCTCTGTTTGATAATCCGGTTGTTGCCGTCGTAGGTATAATTTATAGTCCCTTTGCTCAGCCGCCTGCCCAGGCCGTCGTATGTGAACGCCGTGGTGTTGTAGTTTACCATCTGGCGGCCGTT
>DWXC01000039.1 GCA_019119395.1 Candidatus Borkfalkia stercoripullorum
CATAATATTTGCCGCATAGCGTATATACGCTTGTTGCTCCTTTTTCCCAAAAATCTCACACCGCTGCGCGCGTTGCGATTTTTGGGAACCCTATTTTTGCCGCGCGATATTTAAGGGCACGCATAATACACAATCGCGGACATTCACCCTTTCCGTAAGCCAAGGCATTGGCAAATTGAGTGAAAAAGCAAAAAGCGTGGTTTTTGCTTTTTCGCGTAATTATTTAAATAATTTAAGGCGCGTTCCGAAATCGCCATTTTGGATAAGCGCACTCAATTTGCCGCATACCTGCGGTCTCAACGGGTGAATGCGGCGCGCATGTTATGGGGTGTGCTCTCAAAAAGCGCGCCGCAGAGGGCAGCGCCCTCAAAATCACGGAAAAATGATTTGTCAGCACAAATCATTTTTCGTGAACCCAAACAATTTAAAGCGCGTTTGAAAACCACGCTTTTCAAAAAGCGCACTCAATTTGCCGCGTACCTGCGGTCTCAACAGGTGAATGCGGCGCGCATGATACGGCGTGCCATCAAAAAGCGCGCCGCAGAGGGCAGCGCCCTCAAACTCACGGAAAAATGATTTGTCAGCACAAATCATTTTTCGTGAACACAAACATTTATTTGCGCAAGGGAAATCGCAATTTTCCGCAGCGCACCCCAATTTGGCAACGCTTTGCCTTACGGAAAGAGGGTGAATTTGCGCCCTTGCATAGTATGTATGCCCCTAAAAGGGCGCAAAGAGCGGAGAAAACGCCGCCAGCCGTAAGGCGTGCGGCGGTGTCGCCCTCAACTCACGGAAAACCGCAGGCAACGTCTTGCCGAGGTTTTCGTGAATACAGAAAGGAGTTTTTATGATCAACATCCCCAAGGGCACGAAAGACGTGCTCCCTTCCGAAGCATATAAATGGCACTTCGTCGAAAACACGGCGCGGCGCATTTCCGCACTTTATAACCTCAAAGAGATCCGTACCCCCGTGTTCGAACATACCGAGCTGTTTTTGCGCGGCGTGGGGGATACGACCGACATCGTGAACAAGGAGATGTACACCTTTCTCGACAAGGGGGAGCGCAGCATCACCTTAAAACCCGAGGGTACGGCGGGCGTCGTGCGTTCGTTCATCGAAAACGGTCTCGCAAGCGGCGTTCTGCCCCTCAAAATGTACTACATCATCCCCGTGTTCCGTTACGAGCGCCCGCAGGCGGGCAGGCTGCGCGAACATCACCAGTTCGGCGTGGAGATCTTCGGCGGAAAGGGCCCGGAAACGGATGCGGAGGTCATATTGCTCGCGCGCGATTATATAGCGGCGCTCGGCGTGGAAAACGTGGAATTGAACCTCAACAGCATCGGGTGCAAACATTGCCGTCCCAAATTCAACGAGGCGCTCAAAGAATATCTGCGCCCGCACCTTTCCGAAATGTGCCCCACCTGCAACGCGCGCTTCGAAAAGAATCCTCTGCGCATTCTCGACTGCAAAGAGGAAGCGTGTTCGAAAATCAATGCGGGCGCGCCCAAAACGGTGGATTTTTTGTGCGACGAATGCCGCGAACACTTCGAACGGCTCAAAGGCATTCTCGATTCCTGCGGCGTAAAGTACAAGCTGAACCCCAAGCTCGTGCGCGGGCTGGACTATTATTCCAAGACGGTCTTTGAATTTGTTTCCACCGACATCGGCGCGCAGGGCACCGTGCTCGGCGGGGGCAGGTACGATACTCTCATCGAAAACCTCGGCGGCCCGTCCGTTCCGGCGGTGGGTTTCGGCAGCGGCATCGAAAGGATGTTGCTCGTGCTCGAAAACACGGGCAAAAAAATCCCCGAAGAGACGCCGCTCGGCGTGTACGCGGCGGGGCTGGACGATGCGGGCAGGCGTGCGGCGTTCGCCCTCGTGAACGACTTGCGTAAGGCGGGCGTTTCCGCGGAGTTCGACCACGCGGCGCGTTCGGTCAAGGCGCAGTTCAAGTATGCGGGCAAGATCGGCGCGAGGTACGTCGTCGTTATCGGTTCGAACGAATTGGAGAGCGGGGAATATACCGTCAAAAACATGTCCGATTCCTCATCCGAAACGGTAAAGGCGGAAAACGCGGCCGCTTACCTGAAAGAGAGGCTGCAATGACGGAAACCGCGACCGTTCTCAAAACGACGGGCAAGATCGCCGTGGTGCGGATCGAAAAAAAGCCCGAATGCGACGGGTGCAAGGTATGCGCCTTCAAAAACGGGCAGAGTACCGTCAAAGTCAAGGCGCTCAACACCTGCGGCGCGAAGGCGGGCGATACGGTCGTTGTTAAAGCGGAAAAGGACAACCGCGCGCTGGCTTCGTTCATCGTCTATATCGTGCCCGTCCTTTTGGCGGGGGCGGGGGTGCTCGTCGGCGCGCTGTGTTTCGAAAAGGAAGCCTGGATCGCCCTTTTGAGCGTCGCCGGGCTGGTTTTGGGATTCGCGGCGGTGTTTGCCGCGGATAAATTGTTGGCGAGATCGCGCGGCTTCGGAATGGAAGCCGTTGAAATATGCGATACTAATGCAGAGAATAAGGAGGAAGAGGAAAATGGTCAAAACGTTTAAAGGCGCGGATTTCCGCGCGGCGATGGAGGAGAAAAGGACGCTCGTCGTAGACTTTTACGCCGATTGGTGCGGCCCGTGCAGGATGCTCGCACCCGTCATGGAAGGGCTTTCCGACGAGTACGAGGGAAAAGCGGAATTCGTCAAGATCGACGTGGACGACAATCCCGACCTCGCGCGCGAATATTCGATCATGAGCATCCCCTGCGTCATGGTGTTCAAGGGCGGCGCGCTCGCGGGCAAGAACGTGGGGTTTGCGCCGAAAGACGCGATGAAGGAATTTATCGATAAACATATCTGAAACAACGAATTTGCGAACGCGCCGCGGCGATGCCGCGGCGCGTTTTATATGCTTGCTTTTCGCCCGCACGTCTGTTATAATGGAAAGGAGGAAAAACGCCATGGCAGAAGAAGGCAGAACCGTCGTCGCAAAAAAACGCGGCGCGCAAAAACAGGATATCGTGTACGGCATCATTCTCTTTGCCCTGGCCGCCGCGGCGATCGTTTCCGCCGCCGTCAATGCGGACAGGGGGGCGGGGTTCGTCGCGGTCGGCGCCGTCGCGGCGGCGGTCGCCGCTTTGTTCGGCGCGTATTGCACCGTGCGGTTCGTCGCGCAGAAAAAACTGCCCGAAGTACTCGTTTACGCCGAGGGGGGCGGGCTTTTCTGCTATCAGTATAAGAGCAAACGCTACGAGAGGGTCGCGCTGGCGGACATCCTGTCCGCGGAGGGAAGCGCGTCGCCTACGGACGTGCGCGCGGGCATTCTGCGCATAAAAACGGCGGAAAAGACGGTCGAGGTGGCGGAAGCGGCGGAAACGTTTGCCGCCTGCGAAAAGATCCTGCGGCTCAAAGCCGACGCCGCGAACGTGCGCGGGGAGCAGGCGTAATGGCAAAGGCTGCGCAGGAAGTAAAATCGACGGCGGGCGACGTGCTCGCGCGGAAGATCGCGTTCAATTACCATATCCCGTCAAGTGCCGTTTACGGCCTGGCGGCTGTGGCTTTCGGCCTTTCGGGACTGATTCACGTTGCTTTTTTGATCGTGTTCGGCGCGATCATTCTGATATGCGCGGCGCTGTTCGCGTTTGCGCTCGCCGCGGCGATCCGCTGCGGGCGTTCTCCGAAAGAGTTGATCGTATACGACGGCAGCGAGCTTTGGGTCGGCGACGCGCGCGGCGAGCGGCGGATCTCGCCGCAATGTATCGCAAAGGTCAGGGTGCGGTATACGCTCTCCTTTTTCTTCGATGTGGGAAACCTGAAGATCCGCCTGACGGACGGCACGAAACTGACCGTTTGCGACATAGCGGGGGTCAGGGAAGCGGCGTCCCGCATTTGTTCCCTGCGCGACGCCCGACCGGGGCAAGACCCCGTTTTTGAGATTTGAAAGCGCGAAGCGCTTTTGCGGTTCGTAAAGGAGAAGAGTTGATGCCCGACGAAGTGATCGCAACGAAATACCGGCACGATATCAACATCGGCAGGGCGGCGGTCGCCGGCATCGGATTCGTGCTTTTCGCGGTGCTTGCCGTGCTCGAATTCACGCGCGGGGGCGGCGCGCACATCGCGCTCGGGGCCGTCGGCTGCGTCATAGCGGCGGTCTGTGCGGCCGTAGGCGTCTTTTTTGTGCTGGCGGCGCGCCGCGTCGCAAAACTTCCCGAGGAACTCATCGTGCTTTCGGGCGACGAACTGACGGTGTTCTCGGAATCGGGTCGGGTGCGCATACGCATGTCGGAACTCGCGTCCGCGGAGCCGTGCGGGGCGGAGCGGCCGCGCAAGAGGGGCGGCGGAGAACTTCGGCTCGACCTCAAAGACGGGAGAACTTATTTTGTGGAAAACGTCGACGAGCCCGAGCGGGCGGCGAAACGGCTTTCCGATCATAAAACGATGTACGAATACCGTTCGGGCGCGATAGAGCGCGGCGAGGGGTATTTCGCCGAACTGCAGGCGAGGCGCGCCGCCGAGGAAGAGGCCGCCCGCGCGCAGGCCGAAAAAAAAGCGGCCGCCCCCGACAGGAAAAAGGGCGGAAAGCACCGGAAAAAACATTGAACAAAAAGAGCGCCCGCCCGCAAGAAAATCTTGCGGGCGGCGCTCTTTTTCTTGTAAAAAAAAGAAAAGTGCGCTATAATAAATGAGAAAAATAAAACACCAACGGAGAAAATGCAATGATCGATCTTACCACAATCAAAAACGCCGATGCAGAAGTGTACGAGGCGATGAAACTCGAACTTGACCGCCAAAGGGGCAACATCGAACTGATCGCCAGCGAAAACTTCGTGTCTCCCGCCGTCATGGCGGCGGTCGGTTCGCACCTTACCAACAAGTATGCGGAGGGGCTTCCCGGCAAGCGCTATTACGGCGGCTGCCAGTATGTGGACATCGTGGAAAATCTCGCCATCGAGCGCTGCAAACAGCTTTTCGGCTGCGACCACGCCAACGTACAGCCGCACAGCGGCGCGCAGGCGAATACGGCCGTCTACTTCGCCCTGCTCACCCCCGGCGATACCATTCTGGGCATGAACCTTTCCCACGGCGGGCATCTTACGCACGGCTCGCCCGTCAATATTTCGGGCAAGTACTTCAAGATCGTCCCTTACGGCGTTTCCGAAACGGACGAGCGCATCGACTATGACGCCCTCGAAAAGATCGCCCTCGAAAACAAGCCGAAAATGATCGTCGCGGGGGCTTCGGCTTATCCGCGCGTCATCGATTTCGCCCGCCTGCGCGAGATCGCCGATAAAGTCGGCGCGTATCTCATGGTCGACATCGCGCACATCGCGGGGCTGGTCGCGGCGGGGCTGCACCCTTCGCCCGTGCCGTATGCCGACATCGTCACCACGACCACGCACAAAACGCTGCGCGGCCCGCGCGGCGGCGTCATCATGTGCAAAGAGCAGTACGCCAAAGCCATCGACAAGGCCGTGTTCCCCGGCATGCAGGGCGGCCCGCTCATGCACGTCATCGCGGGCAAGGCCGTCGCCTTCAAAGAGGCGCTGTCCCCCGAATTCAAAGAATATCAGAAGCAGGTGGTGAAGAACGCGGCGGCGATGGCGGACGAGTTCACCAAATGCGGCGTGCGCCTCGTTTCGGGCGGTACGGACAACCACCTCATGCTCGTAGACCTTCGCGACAAGAACATGACGGGCAAAGAGCTCGAAAAGATGCTCGACGAGGTGAACATCACCGTTAATAAAAATACCATTCCCTTCGAAACGACCAGCCCGTTCGTGACGAGCGGCATCCGCATCGGCACGCCGAGCATCACTTCGCGCGGGTTCGGGGAAGAGGACGCAAGGCTCATCGCCCGCCTGATCTCCGAGATCATCGAAAAGCGCGAGGAGGCGTTCGGTCATGTCCGCGCGGAAGTGAAAAAACTCTGCGAAAAATATCCTCTTTACGCAAACGACGTGATGTAAAGGAGCAAGCGATATGACCAAGGAAGAGAAGAAAAAAGCCAAAGAAGAGGCAAAAGCGAAAAAGAAAGCGGAAAAACTTGCGGCCAAACAGGCGAAAAAGGCCGCGAAAGAGGCGAAAAAGCAGGGGAAAACCGTTCCCGCGCAGCAAAAGGCTGCCGAGCAAGCCCCCGTAGAAAACAAACCCGTTGCGAAGGCAGAGGGTAAACCCGCCGCGCCCGCAAACGGGAAGAGCGGGAACGCCGCGCCCGAAGACGGGGGCGAACTTTCCGAAAAAGCGGAAGGCAGTGCCGCCGAAGCGCAGCAGCCCGAACCCGAGGAAAAGGCGGAAGAAGATAAAAAACAGCCCGCCGACGGGCAGGGCAAGGCAAAACCCGCGGTGAAAAATTACCACGTGGCGCGCCGCCAAGACGGCAAGTGGCAGGTCAAGTTCGCCAAAGGCGAAAGGGCGATCAAACTGTTCGACACGCAGGAAGAGGCGATCGCCTATGCGAAAAAGCTCGCCGCCAACCAGGACGGCAGGATCACCATCCATAAAAAAGACGGCAGTATCCGCAAACAAAAGTATTGAGTTTTTGCACTCCCCGCAAGCGCGCGGGGAGTGTTTTTATATCGCGGCTTGACAGTTCGCCGAGGCTGTGCTATACTTGACCCGAAAGACGCGCAACGCCGAACGGCTGCGCGAAGGGGGGAGAGTATGGATAAAAAGACGCGCCGAATGCTCGCCGCAAGCGGCATACTTGACATCGTCACGGCCGCCGCGGTCGCCGTCGTCGTCATTTTGTTTATCGTCGCGCTGATATTGTTATGGCTGCCTCCCGTCGAAGAGGAAGCCGTGCCGCTGCTGGTATTCTCTACGGTTTTGATCGGCATCGGCTGCGTAATTTACGGGGCGGTCGCGTGCGTCGGCTTTGTTTTCGGAATCAACGGCCTGAAACTTGCAAAGAGGGGAGCGGCGACCTCCGATCTCTTGTGGCGGATCAGGCGATATCTGCTGTGCCCCGTTTTATACATATTGCTGTTCGGCTTGTCGGGGGTCTCGGTCGCGCTGGAACCGCCTTCCGCATTGGGGATCGCTTTGGCGGTGATTTTCATCCTTTTGTTTTTGGGCTGTACCGCGGCGTCGATCGTGCTGAAATGCGCGGCGATCTGCCGCGTGCGCAAACTGCTCGCCGCCCCGCCCGAAGCGCCGCCTCCGCCCGCCGATCCCTTCGCCGATGCAGGCACGCATTCCGACCCGTCCGGCGGAACGCCGCCCGCCGATCCGTTTGCCTGACGGCGGCATTGCCCGAACGGGAAAAAGTATTTGACATTTATCCGCATAAGTATTATAATACAGGCAATTCAAACGATTCTTTGGGGCGGGGCGAAATTCCCCACCGGCAGTCAAAGTCTGCGACAGGCGCAAAAACGCCTCCGAACGGGTGAAATTCCCGTACCGACGGTATAGTCCGGATGAGAAAAGAATGTTTTTGAACTCCGCACGCGCGGGCTTTGCGGCCCGTACGTAAAGAAATTCAAAAAACAGCCCCGCAAACATTGCGGGGCTTTTCTTCACCCCCTTGGAAAATATTTTTTTCGAGGTGTTTTTATGAAGGAAGAAGTTGTTTCCCAAAAGGAAGAAGGCAAAGAGACGGAAGTGTCTGTCGATCAGAGCGAAAAACCCGGATTTTCACAGTCGATCAGGCGCAAGGAGCAGAGAAGAAAGAAGTTTTTTTCCGCTTCGAGTATGGCGAAAATCGCCATGTTTACCGCTTTGGCGACAATACTGCAACTCATACGCATCCCGCTTCCGTTTATTTTCCCATCTTTTTTGGAACTCAATCTTGCGGATATACCCGCACTTATCGGTACGTTTGCCTTGGGACCCGTTTCGGGCAGCGTTATCGTCATTGTTAAGTTGCTCTTGAAATTGCTTATCCAAGGAACGTCTTCTGGATTCGTCGGCGACCTATCCGATCTGTTTTGCGGAATTACGCTCGTAGTCCCCGCAGGCATCATCTATAAGTATCATCGTACGTTCAAAGGCGCTATCGTCGCGCTCGCCGTCGGCACGCTGTGCTCTACGAGCGTTTCGCTGTTGACGAACCGCTTTATCATTATTCCTGCATATGCGGAAATGTTCGGCGGGATCGGCGAGATTGCCGGGCTCATGACCAAATTATTTCCTTCCTGCACTGCGGAAAATTTTTATTCTTATTACCTTCCGCTGTCTGTTTTGCCTTTCAATTTATTGCGCTGCCTGCTCGCTTCGGGCGTCACATTGCTCGCTTATAAGGGAATTTCGCGTCTTTTGGATAAGTTTTAATTGCAAAATCGCTTCGGTTATATTATAATAAAAGAGGTGTTTGAAGCGCCTCTTTTATTTTTTGGTGGTTTATGGTCTCAAAAAACGAACGCGAAACAATGGAATACGCCGAGAAGTACGCAAAGACGCTTTCCCCCGGAGACGTCGTTTTGCTGGAAGGCGAAATGGGCGCGGGCAAAACGGTGTTCGTCAAAGGGCTTGCAAAAGGGCTGGGGATCTCGGACGAGATCACGAGCCCCACGTACGCCTATATGAACGACTACGGCGGCGTTTTGTATCATTACGACTGTTACCGCCTCAAAAGCGGGGCGCAGGCGGAGGCTCTGGGTCTCTGCGATTATTTTTATGCGGGCGGCGTATGCGTCGTCGAATGGCCCGAAAACATTGCGGACGTTCTGCCCGAAAACTGCAAGCGGGTGCGCATAGAAAAGAGGGGCGAAAGCGAAAGGGAGATCACGGCGCAATGAATTTTCTCGCCATAGACACTTCAAACGAATATCTCACCGTCGTCGCTTCGAAAGAGGGAAAAGCGGAAGTGCTTTTCGAGCCGCAGTGCGGGATGCAGCATTCGGTGCGGCTGATGCCCGCCGTTGAGGAGACCCTGCAACGGGCGGGGCTATCCCCCGCGGAGTGCGATTTTTTCGCCGCCGTCACGGGGCCGGGCTCGTTCACGGGCATACGCATCGGCATATCCGCGGCAAAGGGCTTTTGCGGCGCGCTCAAAAAACCCTCCCTCGGCATAACAACTTTTCAGACGCTCGCATATAATGCAGAAGGCGAATGCCTCGCGGCGGTATCCGCGGGCAGGGGATTTTACTATGTCTGCGCCTTCGGCGAGGATAAGCGCGTTTTGGGAGAACCCGCCCGCACGGACGGCGAAGGGCTTTTTGCCCTGGCGCAAAAATACGCCGTGGTTTCGTACGGAGACCTGCCCGTCCCTTACCGCAGGGCCGATCCCGCGCGGGGGCTTCTCGAAGCGGTAAAGGCGGCAAAAAGAGAGGACTTCGGCGGCCTTTGCGCCTTTTACCTCAAAAAGAGCCAGGCGGAAGAAGAACTGGCAAGGCGGGGGCGGGAAAAATGAATTACCGCAAATGGCGCTACGAGGATATTTTCCGCATCGCGCAGCTGGAACGGGAGTGCTTTTCCGACCCGTGGAGTTTTCAGATGCTCGCCGATACCTTTTTCGGCGAAAACACGCTGACGGCCGCCGCCGAAGAGGACGGCGTGCTCGTCGGGTACGCCTTCGCGGTCTGCGCGGGGGAAGAGGCGGATCTTGCCAACATCGCCGTCGCGAAGGAGCGGCGGGGGAAAGGCGTGGCAAAGGGTCTTTTGTCCCGCCTGGAAACGGACGCACGCGCGGCGGGCGTGCGCAAAATGTTTCTGGAGGTGCGCGTTTCCAACGCGCCCGCGATGTCGCTGTACCTCGGAGCGGGGTACGTCGGGCGGTATGCGCGCCCGCGCTACTACGGAGACGGCGAGGACGCGCTCGTCATGGATAAAAATCTGTAATGCGGGATATGCCCGGGCGGAAAGCGCCGGGAGGCATCTTTATAGTATTCGAAGGCAAAGAAATTTCCGTCCTTCGCGAGGGGCGGGGAGAGGACATGGTCTTTCTCCACGGGTATCTCTCGTCGAAGGAATGTTTTACCTTTCAGATAAAGTATTTTTCAAAATTTTACCGCGTGACGGCGTTCGATTTTGTCGGCTTCGGCAAGAGCGCGCCCCTTTCCGAGCCGTGGTCTGTGGGCGACTATGCGGCGTATACGGCGCGGTTTCTGGATTCGCTCGGCATAAAAAACGCACGCCTGATCGCCCATTCGTTCGGCGGCAGGGTCGCGCTCAAACTGCTTTCGGAGCGCCCCGCCCTCTTTGACAGGGCGCTGCTCGCGGGGTGCGCGGGCATACCGCCCAAGCGCGGGCTTTCTTATAAATGCAAGGTGCGCGCCTACCGCATCGCAAAAAAGTTTGCGCCGCGCTTTGCCGAAAAAAAGTTCGGTTCGCCCGAATATCGCACCCTTTCGCCCGTCATGCGCGAAAGTTATAAAAAGATCGTAAACGAAGACCTTTCGCCCTGCCTTGCAAAGATCGGGGCGCGCGTTTTATACGTGTTCGGCGAAAAGGACGCGGCGACGCCTCTGTACATGGCGGAAAAACTGACGGAGGGAACAAAGGGTTCGGCGCTCGTCGTCATGCCCGGCTGCGGGCATTTCTGTTTTGCCGAAGACCCCGCGCGGTTCAACGCCGTCGCGCGGGAATTTTTCAGATGACCTCACGTTCGGAGGAGAAACATGTTCACACTCGAAGCCATAGCGGAATACGCGCTCATATCCCTCGCGCTCGCGCTTCTTTTGCCTCTTTGCACTTTCAAAATGCTCGGGGCGCTCCAGCAGTCGGGCTACGACGGGAAAAAGTTCGCAAAATGGACGGTCAGGAAGGGGAATATGGTCTATTCCCGCTATATCCTGCTCGCCTTTCTCATCGCCCTTTCGTCGGCGGTGCTCGCGCTCGTCTTTTCCTTTGCGGGCAGCCGGGCGGCATACATAGCGCTCGTTCCCTTCCCGCTGTTTGTCGCGGTCTATTGTTATGCCGACAAAAAGGCGCTCAAAGTGCCGCTCGTCTCCACGAAGCGTGTACAGCGCGTCTATCTTTGGGAATGCGTCGCGGTCTTTATCGTTTCGGCGGCGCTCGCGGCGGGGGGCAATGCCGCCGCGCATTACGCGGGCGTCGAACTCGTTTCGCACCTGCGCTATCTGCCGCTCGCGGTGCTCCCGATCCTTCTGCCGCTCCTGCTGCGCGCGGCGAATGCGGTCGACAGGCCCTTTTCCGAAGCGAAAAACAGGAAATATCTCCGCCCCGCGCGCGAAAAACTGCACGCCGCGCAATGCGTCAAGATCGGCATCACGGGCAGTTTCGGCAAGACGAGCGTGAAAAATTTCATCGCCGACCTGCTTTCGCGCAAGTATAAGGTTTTCGCCACGCCCGAGTCGTACAATACCCCGCTCGGCATCGCCAAGGCGATCGAAAACGTCGACCTCAACGAATACGACGTGTTCCTCGCCGAAATGGGCGCGCGGCGCGAAGGGGACATCCGCGAGCTTTGCGATCTCGTCGCGCCCGACCATTGCGTCGTCACGGGCATCTGCCCCCAGCACGTGGAAACGTTCGGTTCGCTCGAAAAGGTGATCTCCGCAAAGGGGGAGATCCTTTCCGGAACGAAGCAAGGGGGTTACGCCTTTATCGGCATGGACGAAAACACCGAAAAGCTGGACGCGTCCGCCGCAAAACTGGTCAAGGTGGGCGTGGGCGAGCACGGCGAATGCGGCGCGCGCGATATACGCTGCTCCGCAAGCGGAATCGACTTCAAACTGGCGCTCGGGGTGTTCGAAACTTCGGTGCATTCCAGACTGCTCGGCGGGCACAACGCGCGCAACCTTGCGCTGGCGGCGGCGGTCGCCTATAAAATGGGACTGACGAAGGAGGAGATCGTGTCGGGCATCGGCGAGATCGGGTACGTGCCGCACCGCCTGCAGCCGGTCGAGGCGAACGGCGTGACCGTCCTCGACGACGCGTACAACGCGAACATCGTCGGCGCGGAAGAGGCGGTAAAAGTCCTCCGCCTGTTCCCCGGCAGAAAATATATCGTGACCCCCGGCATCGTGGAACTGGGCGTGCTGGAAGAAGAGGAGAATTACGCCCTCGGCGAAAAACTGGCGGGGCTGGATCAGGTCGTTCTGGTCGGCGCGACCCTCGTTCTGGCAGTCAAGCGCGGCTATCTCGCCGCGGGGGGCGATGCGGAAAAGATCGCCGTCGTGCCCGACCTTGCCGCCGCGGAAGATCTTTTGTCCGAACGGCTGCAGCCGGGCGACGCGGTGCTGTTTCTGAACGATCTGCCGGATATTTATAATTAGAAAGTGTTCGGTTTCGGGCAAATCTCGCAAAAGAGATGCTGCGATTTGCCCGAGTTGAAAGAAAACCCGACGTTCGCCGTTTTGCAAACGGCTCTGCGCCCGGTTTTCTCTCTGCGGCGATATGTTACGGCTCTCATATTATAAAATCGCCGCATTCACGTTTTCCGCTGAGGCCGCAGGTATGCGG
>DWXC01000002.1 GCA_019119395.1 Candidatus Borkfalkia stercoripullorum
TGCCCATAAGCAATACCTCCGTAAAACAAAAAAATAGGTATGCCAAGTTAAGGCAGACCTACTATCAAGCCGTTTTATGAGGGATAAAAAAATAGGCTTGCCTCAACTCGCAAACCTATTGTAGAATAACATTTCGGCGTTTTATGCGGCGTTTTGCATAAAAATTTATTTTTTCGCATAAAAACGCAAAAACGAAAGGCTGAAAGCGGCGCGGAACAATGCGGCGCCGCGCCGCACGTCAGCGAAGGGCTATACCGAATTTTTCGCCCAGGGCTTTGAGTATGCGCTTGACGTAACCGTCCACATCCTCGGGTTTGAACGCGTTTTCGTGCGGGGTGAAAGTCACGGAGAACGCCATGCTCTTTTTGCCCGCGCCGATCTGTTCGCCGCGGTACACGTCGAACAGCTTTACCGCCGTCACATACTTGCACGCGTCGGATATGCCCTTTTCGATATCCGCGCAGAGGATGTTTTCGTCCGCGACGAGCGCGAGGTCGCGCACCGCTTCGGGATGTGCGGGAAGAGGCTTGAATCTGACCGCGAAAGACAGGCTGCCCTGCAATTTCGCGAAGTCGAGTTCGCCGATATATACGTTCGTTTCGAGCGAAAGTTCTTCCGCAAGATCGGGCGCGAGTTCGCCGAGATAGCCGATTTTTTCCCCTTCCAAAAGCACGTCTGCGCATTTGCCCGGGTGCAGGAAGGGCTTTTCCGCCGCCTCATACGCAAAACGGATGCCGAATTCGGAGGCGATCGCCTCGAAAACGCCCTTCGCGGAGAAGAAATCCTCCCCCGCCCCGTACACGCCGAAGCAGAGCGTTTTGCGCTCTTCGGGCATTTCCGCAAGGGGCAGTTCTTTCGCGATGTATACGCTCGCGAGTTCGAACAGCCGCGCGCGCGGATTGCCGCGGCGGATGTTGCGCACGAGCGTTGTCAGCATGGACGGCGCGAGCGTCGTGCGCATGATGCTCATGTCCTCGCCGATCGGGTTTTTGATGCGTATCGCCCTTTCCGCTTCCTCTCCGATGCGCAGCTGCGCGTAATCTTTGGGGGAAATGAAAGAATAGGTGATGATCTCGTTGTAATCCTGCCCGCGCGCGATGCGTTTGACACGCTCTTCAAGGCGCTGCGCTTCGGAATACCCGCCGCCCGTGACCTTCGCCGAGGGCATGAACGAACCTTCGATATGGTCATAGCCGTACATGCGGATGACTTCCTCCGCAAGGTCGGGATACCCCTCGATGTCCTCGCGGTAGGCGGGCGCGGTCACGGTAATGCCGTCCCCTTTCGCCGTAACGTTGAAATTGAGCCGTTTCAGAATGCCCTTGATCTCTTCTTTGGGCACGTCGATGCCGAGCAGCGCGTTGATCTTTGCGTAACTCGTTTTGACGACGACGGGACGAACCGCATTTTCTTCGACGTCGTAGCGGTCGCAGGCGATCTGCCCGCATCCGAGTTTTTGGATGAGGTTGAGCGCGCGGTTGATGGTGATGCCCGTCGTATAGGCGTCCACGCCCTTTTCAAAGCGCGCGGAAGAGTCGCTCTTCTGCCCGAGGGCGCGCGAGGTGCGGCGGATGTTCGCGCGTTCGAATTTGGCGCTCTCGAAGAGTACTTCCGCAGTCGTATCCGAGATCCCGCTGTTCAGGCCGCCCATGACCCCCGCGAGCGCGACGGGCTTTGCGCCGTCGCAGATGACGAGGTTGTTTGCGTTGAGTTCGAACTCCTTTTCGTCGAGGGTGACGATCTTTTCGCCCTCTTTGGCGCGGCGGACGCAGATCTCGTTCTTTTCCACTTTGGAAAGGTCGAAAGCGTGCATCGGCTGCCCCAGCTCCAAAAGCACGAAATTGGTAATGTCGACCACGTTGTCGATGGCGCGCAGCCCCGACAGCGCCAGGCGGCGGCGCAGCCACAGCGGGGATTTTTCGATCTTCAGCCCGCGCACGTAATGCGCGATGTAGCGGGGGCAAAGGTCGGGCACTTCCACATGCACGTAAACCCGCCCCGTGGTGCTGAAATCGGACGCTTCATAGGTAAGTTCGACGGGTTTGAGCGGCTTTTTGAGTACCGCGGCGACTTCCCGCGCGATGCCGTAAACGCTCTGGCAGTCGGGGCGGTTTGCCGTCACGGCGATGTCGAAAATATAATCGTCCAGCCCCACGACCTTTTTGATGTCCGTGCCGACGGGGATCTCTTCTTGCAGGATCAGGATGCCGTTCACGTCGGCGCCGTCGTACCAGTCGTCGTTGATGCCGAGTTCCTCGCCCGAGCAGAGCATGCCGCACGACTCGACGCCGCGCAGTTTCCCTTTCTTGATTTTCACGCCGCCGTGCAGGGACGAACCGTCCAGCGCGACGGGCACGAGCGCGCCTTCGAACACGTTGTCCGCGCCCGTTACGATCTGAATATCCTCGCCGTATTCGCCGCAGTCGAGCCGGCAGATCTTCAGCTTGTCCGCGTCGGGATGTTTTTCTATGCTTCTGATCCTGCCGACGACGCAGCGGTCGATCTCTTCCCCGACGTATTTGAGTTCTTCCACCTCAAAACCGCAGGAGAAAAGTTTTTCCTGCAATTCTTCGGGAGAAACGTCTATATCCACATAATCTTTGAGCCAGCTGAAAGGCACTTTCATAATACTTAACCTCCCGTCAATCCTTGAACTGTTTCAAAAGGCGCACGTCGTTTTCGAACAGGTAACGCATATCGTTGATGCCGTACTTGATCATGGCGATGCGCTCCAGGCCCATGCCGAAAGCGAAGCCCGTGTATTCGTCGGGGTCGATGCCGCAGTTTTCGAGCACGCGGCGGTTCACCATGCCCGCGCCCAGAATTTCGATCCAGCCCGTACCCTTGCAGATGCGGCAGCCCTTCCCGCCGCAGTTGTGGCAGGAAAGATCGACTTCCACGCTCGGCTCGGTAAACGGGAAATAGGACGGGCGCAGGCGGGTTTTCGTCTCTTTCGTGAACATCCTGCGCGCGAATTCGTCCAAAATGCCCTTTAAGTCGCAGAGGGTGATGCCCTTGTCCACGACCAGCCCCTCCATCTGATGGAACATGGGCGAATGCGTCGCGTCGCTGTCGGAGCGGTATACCCTGCCGGGGCTCAAAATCTTGATGGGCGGCCTTTTGTTTTCCATCACGCGGATCTGGCCGGACGATGTCTGCGAGCGGAGCAGGAATTCTTCGGTGATGAAAAAAGTGTCCTGCATGTCGCGCGCGGGGTGATCGGCGGGAATGTTGAGCGCCTGAAAATTATAATAATCCTTTTCGATCTCCGGGCCTTCGTAAATTTCGAACCCGAGCCCCTCGAAGCACTCGATGATCTCCTTTTTCACGAGGCTCACGGGGTGAAGCGTGCCCGTCTCCGCAAAGCGCGCGGGCATCGTTACGTCGATGCGCTCGCTCTTGTAGCGCGCTTCAAGCTCCTTCTTTTTGAGGAGAGTCTCCGTCCGCTCGAACTGTTCCTCCGCCCACGCGCGCACTTCGCTTACGAGTTTGCCCATCGCGGGGCGCTGTTCGGCGGGCACGTCGCGCATGCCTTTGGACAGGGCGGAAATTTCGCCCGTCTTGCCGAGGTACTTCATTTTGAGTTCGAAAAGTTCCTGCCTTGTGCCGTTTTCGGCCTTTTCGATCCCCGCGGCGATGTCCGCGCGGATCTTTTCGATAAGTTCCTGCATTTTCCTCACTCCGAAAAATATTTTATCCGAATAAAAATTAAAACGCCCCGCGAGATATGCTCTCACAGGGCGTCCGCAAAAACGCTGTACCACCTATGTTCGCGGCGCAAAATCGGTCTGCCCCGCCTCATTGCCCGCTTAACGCGCGGAAACACGGCTTTCCCTACTCCCTCGCGGTTTGGGAAAAGCGGCTCGAAAGTGAATAACGGCGCTCGCGATGCGGGAAACTTTTCAGCCGACGGGTCTCCCTCTCTTTGAACCGCGCTATTGCGCCGTCTGTCTTCGTCACAGCCTTTGTTTTTATATCTTAACGCATTTTTGCGAAAAAGTCAACGGATTCGGACGGCATTTTTCATATTGTTTCCCGCTTTACGGGGCGAGATGATAGCCGTCGCCGAAAATATCCGCATCGAGGAAAGCGTCCGGCACTTCCCCGACGATGACGCTTTCGGCGGCGAGCACCTGCGTTTCCGCCACGATCTCCTGCGTGCCCGAAGGCATGACGACGCTGACCTCGGCGCGCACCGTTAAATAAACGGAATGCAGCGTCTGGTTGACGCCCGCGCCCGCAAAAGACGAATCGAAGCCGCAGTCCACGCTGCCCACCGAGATGATCTTGAAAGTCACCTTCGGCCCGAACCCTGCCAGAAACTCGATGCCCGTAAACGCGAACAGAGGCACTTTGATCCCCTTTGCCGCCGCCTGCGAAATTTTGGACATGGACAAAGTCGCCGTCGTGCGCGCGAAAAGGTTTACTTTCTGCGCGTTCGCCTCGATCGTGCGCACGTTGCCGCTTTCGTCATACCCGATCGTGACGAACGAACCGTAATCGGCATTTTGCAGCGTTTCGAGCGCCGCCTCGTTGACCGCAGAAACGGTCATCGCCTTTACGGACGCCTCGCTCAGATCGTGCAGGATGCCCGCAACGTTGCGCTGCAAAAATATCGTCAACACGATGACCGCCGCAAAAACGACCGCGGCAATGATCGCCGCTTTTTTGCGGGCGTTCAATTTGTTGCGCCTGTGCCCGCTGCGTTTGTAACGGAATTCGCTCGCATATGCCATGTTTCATTCTATGCCGCGCTCCCCCCGTCATATGACTTTGAAAGGCTCCGTACTTTTGCGCCTCATTTTGCGATATTACAATTTTATTACAAAAATATGAAAATATACGTTTGACACCGATTCACCTTTCATTTATAATGGGCGCAGACAGCCAAAGTACAATACGGGAGAATTTGCAATGGACAAGGAACTGCGGTCATCTTTCCGCCGTATCAAAAAATGGGAATGGTTTTTCTTCGCGGCGATCACCGTTGTACTGATCGCCGCGATCGCCATCGGCTGCGCCCGGACCGCGCCGAAAGGCGGTTCGGATGCGCAGGAAACTTCTTATCGGACGGTAAATTACTATGAAAGATAATCTTTACCGCACATTATACACTCTTTTCCTCGCGGCGGTCGGTATAGCCGCAGCCATAGTCGCGGATCGTTTGTTCGGGCAATACATCATGATTACCGCCCTGCTCACGGTTCTTTATTTTGTCGGCCTTGCCGTACAATACTGGGCTTACGAACTCGCCTATTTCCATAATTACATACACAATGCCTTTCACAGCCGCGGCGCGGCAACCGACGAACCGAGCGATTTTGCCGTCGGAGCGAACAAGCTTTCGGGCTATGTGATAATGCTGCTTTCCATTGTGTTCATATTTATAATTTCCGTTTAACGAGATTTTGATTTTTCATTCCGTTTTATATTGCGATCGCGCCGCCCGGCATACCGGGCGGCGCGATCGCCGTTGTTACTATATAATATCGCACAAAAGCATCAAAATCGGAATGGTTACGATACACAATATCGTGTTCATGAGCGTTGACGCGGCTGCCGTCTCTTTATCGCCGCCGAACATTTCCGCAAAATTGAGCGCGCTGGACGCCGTCGGCATCGCGGCGATGATAAACAAAGCTATGACCACGAAGCGGTCGAGCGGGAAAATCAGGTCGAAAAGCAGCAGGACTCCGAGGCTCAACAGCGGCGACAGGATGAGTTTGACCGCCGCCACGAGATATACCTTCGGATCGTCCAATATCCCCGGGCGAGGTTTCGGCGCGGGTACGGTTTCCGCAGCGCCGTCCGCAGGAATAAAACTTTCGTCCGCGATTTCTTCGGGAGGCAAACTTTCGTCCGCGATTTCCTCGGATACGGAAAGAATGCCGCCCGCCTCCTCGCCGGTACACGGGAAAGAATCATGCGAAACGCTCACGGCATCCGCCTCCGCCGTGCCGGCAGGCTGCCCGTATGCGAAACGATCTCCCGCAGGGAGAACTTCCCGCGCGGCCTCCCCTTGCGCAGCAACGGCGCTTCCCGCCCGCACCAATCTCATATCGGCAAGGCGCACCCCGAGGATGACCATGGAGAGCGGCAGCGTCATATCTCCGAGGTAAGAGATCGGCGTCATTACCTGTTCGGGGATATGCACGTTGAGAAAGAAAAACGGCAGCGACACGATCACCGCGATCATCGGCGGATTCAGAACGATCTTCAAAGGATTGATCCGCTTTTTCTCTCCCGTGATCGTAAACACGCCGAGCGTCCACGACATCGCGTTGAACGCGATATTATAAACGACGGTGTACAAAACCATGTCGGAATTGCCCGGAAAGAGCATTTCCATGACAGGGATCCCCATAAAACCCACGTTCCCGAGATAGGAACATGCCACGCATGCCCGCCGCGACGCCTCTTCCTTCGTTTTGCAAAATACCAGCTTGGAAACAAAGTACACAAGAAGCTGAAGCACCACCGCGAACAACAGCACCCAGCCGAAATTGACGAGCATCGACGGCTGAAATTCCTTGTTGAAAAGGGACGCCATCATTAAAAAGGGCTGTGAAATATACAAAAGCAAGACGGCGAATACACTCGCCGCCTTGTCGGGCAGAAGCCGGACTTTACGAAGGGCAAACCCCGGCACCGCCAATATTACGATCATTACAACGTTGATAAACGTCTGAAGAAAAGCCATCTTTTACGCCTGCCTGCGATTCAAACTCTCACTTTCCCGATCATCGCAACGGTCTTTCGGCCTTACTTTCTGTTTTTGCGCTTGGTTTTGAGGTCTTCTTTCCCGTCGGAAGCGGCATCCCCTTCTCCCTCCGCGGAAGCGCGTTTGTCTTTCGGCTTGATGAGAAGCACGACGACGATACCGATCAGGCACGCGCCGCCCACGCAGATGAACACGACGGAAAGGATATTGTTCTGCAACCAGTAAGTATCGCCCGGCAAAGTATCCGTCCTCGAAGAAATATTCGCGACGGACGCCTGCATTTTCGCGGGGAGATTGATCCCGTCGTCGTACGCGCGTACCGTAACGCCGAAATATCCGGACACCTTGGGCACGAACGAAAGCGCGGAGGAATCCCACGAACCGGCATAATCGCTCTCCTCGTCTTCGTTGTCCGTTTCTATGATCTCCGTCCAGGTGCCGTACGTGCATACGCCGTTTTCGTCCATGGAAAGCAGGGACGCGCGCAGGTCGCTCATTGCGATCGTGCGCCCTTCATACTCCGAATTGGGCACGAGATAATACAGTTTATACTCTGTAACGGGAGACGTGTAATCGTCGGACAGCGAAATGATCTCAAACGAATCGAAAGTATACGTCGCGTCGATGTAGCCGTCCTCGGTGTCGTCGGGTTCTTCGATCGTCAGCCCGTTATATTGCACATTGAAAGTGAACGTATGCAGTTCGTTGATCGTCCATACGTTTTCGGTCGTGACGGAGGTCACTTCGACCCCGTTTTTATCCGTCATGGCGATGGCGTTGCCGAGACGGTTGATCGGCACCACGCGGAATTCATATACGCCCTCCGCAGTAAGCTCGATGCGGAGTTCGTCGTAAGAAAGCCCGGTACTGCTCTGCGTATCGGCATGGTTCGTTCTCCAATAAAGGTCGAACGTCATATCGGTATAACCGCACGTCGCATCGGTGATGCACGCGGCGAGGGACGGGATATAATAATATGCCCCCGTGCCGACCTGAATGCTCTCGCCGTCTTCCGTAACGGCGGCCTCTTCCACGAGTCCCTGATAAAAATTGACCCAGCCCTGCGCGCCCGTAGGGTCGTTGCTGTCGTTGAAAATATATTCGGGTTTATCGTCTACTTCGCCCGGTTCGACGACGCGCGTATATTTGTATCCGTCCGCTTCCACGAGCGCGGCGTCGTCGACATACCATTCAATAAAATAATAATTGCTGTTGTCGCCGTCCGAAAGGCGGAACGCAACGCTCAGATACCCTTCTCCGCCGAGTTCGTAAGTCGGGAAGTCGTTTTCAAAGAAACGCTTGTCGGAATCCATCTGTTCGTAAGTCGTCTCTTCGCCTTCCACGTCGAATCCCACCCGGGGATTTTCTTCGTCGAACGCATAGAAATATCTCGTCGTGGAAACGGAAGAATCGAGCACGTCGATCGCGACATAATCGAAATCGAGTTCCGAACCGAGGATAAAGAGTTTCACGTTGGTATTGACGACGAGCACGGGCGCTTTGTCATCCACGACGCTGCCCGATTCGTTGAGCCCGAAAGACTGCCCGTTGAGCTCGCGGATCATAAAGAACTGCTGTGTTCCTTCCGCCGCATCGTCGGGAAGATCGACGCTGAACGTGAGCGGCGTCACGGGCGTATCGGCGGAAGACGACGCATAACGCGCGTAATACATGCCGATATTGGTAAAATCGTCGATATAGTGGCCGTTGACGCAGACCTGGAAACTGCCGTTCGTGTCTCCGCGCAGTTCGACGGTGATCGTCTTGACCTCTTTGGCGTCCGCCCCCTCTCCGTCGGTCACGGTCGCTTCGGTGACATCGACGGGCGTGCCGCCGTTGACGGCAACGTCGAGAGCCCCGTCCGTACCCTTCGTAAATTCGATGGTGTTGACGCTCTTGTTCTCTTTGCTTGCGGAAAACTCGGAAGTTTCCATCGTCATGGTGAACGAGTCAAAATTATACGTGTCGCCGAAGGAAATCACCGTGGAAAAATAGGTGGCTTCCCCGTCGCTTTCATACCATTTGAGCGCAAGATTCTTTCTGTAATAGATGCTTGCCCCGTCGTCCATATTGTAAGCGATATAGTTCTCGTCCTCCGCGCGCGACGCGCCCGAAGTGGAAAAAATGTTGGTCGGCGTGTAAGTCGTTTCGGCCGCCGCAAAAAGCGACGTCAGCCCGAGGACAGACATCGTCAGCGCGAGAACCGCCAAAAGACTTAAAATTTTGAACTTGTGCCTTTTCATGCTCTGATTGCTCCCGTAGCAAAATTGTGCGGGAGCGCTTCCGCATACTCCCGTTTTACACTTGTACTTATTTATTTTACACTTTGGCAGAATATTTGTCAATCGCATTTTTCTCTTTTATGCCGTTTTTTTGACAATTCACAGCCTTTTTGCAGCCTTTTACCGAACCGTCACAATTCGAGCGCCTTTGCGAGGTCGAAATTTTTCCACGGAACGTTTTCCGCGGGCGGCTCGAGCATGAAGCGCAAGCGCTCTTTCGTGACGGGGTGGGTGAAGGTGAGCGAATAAGCCCACAACGCGAGGTTGCCCTTTTTCGCGTTTTCGCCGCCGTAACGCATGTCTCCGTAAACGGGGTGAGAAATGCCCGCCATCTGCACGCGGATCTGGTGCGTCCTGCCGGTGTGCAGCTTGATATCCGCAAGGCAATAGCCCCCCTTCTCTTCCAGAACCCTGTACTCGAGGGAAGCCATTTTCGCGCCGTCCGTCGTTTGGGTGCAGATATATACCATATTATTTACGGGGTTCTTTTTCAAATAGTTGACGAGAGTGCCCTTCGGCTCTTTGGGCGTACCCACAAGCACCGCGAGGTACTTCTTTTCAAAGTCGCCGTTTCTCATCTGCTCGGCTAGGCGCGATGCGGCTTTGCTCGTTTTGGCAAACACCATGACGCCGCCCGTGGGCCTGTCCAGCCGATGAATGAGCCCGATATACACGTTGCCGGGCTTATTGTACTTCTCTTTCACGTAGCGGCGCACCTGCTCGAGCATGTTGTCGTCGCCGCTCTCGTCCCCGCAGGAAGGCAGCCCCTGCGGTTTCATGACGACGATGATGTGGTTGTCTTCATAAAGAATGGTAAGCTCATCCATGGACGAAAATCCCTCCCGCGCCGCAAGGAAGGGGTATGCCCTCTTCGGTGGCGATGCCCACTTCGTATGCGTCGATCTGTCCTTTGCGCCCTTTCAGGCACAATTTCAGTATATTGTGCAGCACCATCGGCTGCAAACCCGTCGTGTAGCTGTTGATCAGGAAAAAGAGCGGATCGTCGGAAAGCACTTTTTCGCACAGTTCCACGAACGGGAAAAGGCTCTCTTCGATCTTCCACATTTCGCCCCCGGGGCCCCTGCCGTAGGAAGGCGGATCCATGATCACCGCGTCGTACCTGTTCCCGCGCCGTATTTCCCTTTGAACGAATTTTTTGCAGTCGTCCACGATGTAGCGGATGCCCTTTTGTATGCCCGAAAGCCGCGCGTTTTCGCCCGCGCGCTCGACCATGCCTTTCGCCGCGTCCACATGGGTGACTTCCGCGCCCGACTTCGCGCACGCGACCGTCGCCCCGCCCGTATAGGCGAAGAGGTTCAGAACCTTTACCGGCCTTCCCGCATTTTCGATGAGGGAACGCATGAGATCCCAGTTGACAGCCTGTTCGGGAAACAGCCCCGTGTGCTTGAAGCCCATCGGCTTGACTTTGAAAACGAGGTCTTTATAGCCGACGTTCCACTCTTCGGGCATCGGTTTTCTGTATTCCCAGGCGCCGCCGCCCCTGTCGCTGCGCTTATACACGGCATTGATGCCGGGGTATGCGGACAGATCCCGCCGCGCGTTCCAGATGACCTGCGGGTCGGGGCGGAGAAGAACGACGTCCTTCCACCGCTCCAGTTTATACCCGTCGCCCGTGGCGATGATGGAATAATCCTTCCAGTTTTCCGCGATCTTCATCATAGCGGCTATGCCTTGACGACGGTCAGGGTGACTTTATCCCCCGCGATGTCCCAGTCTTTCGTATACCCTTCGGCGCTGCCCGTGCAAATGGCGTCGGCAAGCACGATCTTCGCGATCGGGCCTTTGCTGCCCTCCAGCACCTTAGCGGCGTTCCCTTCCGCCGCATAATATACGTTGATGCGGTCGGTAACCTCGAAACCGGCCTCCTTGCGCATGGTCTGCAACTTGGAGACGAGTTCGCGCTCGATGCCCTCTTCGACGAGTTCGGGCGTGAGCGCCGTGTTGAGCGCGACCGTTATCCCCTTGTCGGACGCGGAAACGAAGCCCGCCGCGCTCTCGGTGGAGATGAGAAGATCTTCTTCGCACAGTTCCACTTCCGCGCCGTTCATTTCCGTTTTGAATGTACCGCCGTTTTTCACCGCAGAAACGACCGCCGCGCCGTCGCACGTTTCGAGGAACGCGCGGATGCCGTTTAAAAGTTTGCCGTATTTCGGCCCGAGCGTCTTCATCTGCGGTTTGAGTTTATAGGTGATGAACGCGCCCGCGTCCTTCGCCTCTTTATAATTTTTGATGTTCAGTTCGTCGAGGATGACGCCTTTGAGTTCGTCGTTGAGGTCGAGGTCGCGCTCGGTGACGACGTACATTTCGGAAAGGGGCTGACGGTTCTTCACGTTGCCCGCGTTCCTTGCCGCGCGCCCCAGAACGACGATATCCAGAACGGAGTCCATGCCCTGTTCGAGGTCTTTGTCGAACGCGCTCTCGTCCGCGACGGGGAACGCGCACATGTGCACAGACTTGGGCGCGTCTTTATAGAAATTCGGCACGAGATTCCGGTACATCTGCTCCGCGATGAACGGGGTGAACGGCGCCGTCAACTTGGCGAGCGTCACGAGCACGGTATACAGCGTGGTGTACGCCGCCGCCTTGTCCTCCGTCATGCCGCTGCCCCAATAGCGCTCGCGGCCGCGGCGCACGTACCAGTTGGAAAGAACGTCCACAAATTCCTGCAACGCGCGGGCGCTGTCGGTGATGTCGTATTCCGCAAGCCCCTCGTCCACCGTTTTGATCAGGGTGTTGAGCTTGGACAGGATCCACTTGTCCATCAGCGTAAGCCTGCATTTTTTCAGGTCATATTCGGAAGGATCGTACTTGTCGATGTCGGCATACAGCACGAAGAACGCATAGGTGTTCCAGAGCGTGCCGATATATTTCCTCTGCGCTTCGGACACCGCTTCGGGATAGAAGCGGGAAGGCAGCCACGGCGCGCTCGAAGTGTAGAAGTACCAGCGCACCGCGTCGGCGCCCTGCTTGTCGAGCACGCTCCACGGGTCGACGACGTTGCCCTTGTGCTTGGACATCTTCACGCCGTTCTTGTCGTTGACGTGCCCCAAAACGATACAGTTCTTAAAGGGCGCTTTGCCGAACAGAATCGTGGAGATGACCAGAAGGGTATAGAACCAGCCGCGGGTCTGGTCGACCGCTTCGGAAATAAAGTCGGCGGGGAAAGTTTCGTCGAACAGATCTTTGTTTTCGAACGGATAATGGTACTGCGCGAAGGGCATCGAACCCGAGTCGAACCAGCAGTCGATGACCTCGGGCGTGCGCTTCATCGTGCCGCCGCATTCGCATTCGAAAGCGCAGCCGTCGATGTACGGGCGGTGCAGTTCGATGTCGCCCTTTATGCCGCACTTTTCTTTGAGTTCGGCCTTACTGCCGATGACGTGCACTTTGCCGCACTTTTCGCATACCCACACGGGGAGCGGCGTGCCCCAATAACGGTCGCGCGAAAGTCCCCAGTCGATGACGTTTTCGAGGAAGTTGCCCATGCGGCCGGTTTTGATGGTCTCGGGCATCCAGTTCACCGAATTGTTGGCCTTGATCAGCTCGTCTTTGACGGCGGTCACCTTGATGAACCAGCTTTCGCGGGCGTAGTAAAGCAGGGGCGTGTCGCAGCGCCAGCAGTGCGGATAACTGTGTTCGTACATGAGTTCCTTGAACAGCAGCCCTTTCTGTTTGAGCAGTTCTATGACGCCCTTGTCCGCTTTTTTGACGAACGTACCCGCAAAATCGGTCACGGCGGGTTTGAAACAGCCGCGCTCGTCCACCATGTTCACGACGGGCAGGCCGTACTTCTGCCCGACGCGGTAGTCGTCTTCGCCGAAGGCGGGCGCGATGTGCACGATGCCCGTGCCGTCGGTCAGCGTGACGTAACCGTCGCATACCACATAGTGCGCCTTTTCACGGTAACTGCCCTCCGCGTACGGGAAGAGCGGTTCGTATTCCGCGTATTCGTATTCCTTGCCCTTTTTGACGGAGAGCGTTTTATAGCCGCCCTCTTCGAACAGCGACGGGATGAGCGCCTGCGCCAGGACGTAACGCGCGCCGTCTTCCGCCTCGATCTCGGCGTAATCTTCCTCCGCGTTCATGCACAGCGCCACGTTGGAAGGAAGCGTCCAGGGCGTGGTCGTCCAGGCGAGGAAGTAAGCGTTCTCCTCCCCTTTCCTTCTGAAACGGACGAACACGGAAGTCTCCTTCACGTCCTTATAGCCCTGCGCAACCTCGTGCGAGGAGAGCGCCGTGCCGCAGCGGGGGCAGTACGGCACGATCTTGTGCCCCTTGTACAAAAGCCCCTTCTTCCATATCTCTTTGAGCGCCCACCATACGGACTCGATATATTTGTCGTCGTAAGTGACGTAAGGGTTTTCCATGTCCGCCCAATAGCCCACGCGTTCGGACATCCTTTCCCATTCGCCCTTATATTTCCACACGCTCTCTTTGCACTTTTTGATGAACGGCTCGATTCCGTACTTTTCGATATCCTGCTTGCCGTCCATTCCGAGGGATTTTTCCACTTCCAGTTCGACGGGAAGCCCGTGCGTATCCCACCCCGCCTTGCGGAGGACGTGCTTGCCCTTCATCGTCTGATAGCGGGGAACGATGTCCTTCATGACGCGCGTGAGGATATGCCCGATGTGCGGCTTGCCGTTCGCCGTGGGCGGGCCGTCGTAAAAGGAAAATTCTTCGCCGCCTTCGCGCTCTTTCACGCTGTCCTCGAAAACGTCGTTTTCCTTCCAGAATTCGATGACTTCCTTTTCCCTGTCAACGAAGTTCATCGCCGTATCTACTTTCTTGTACATGATGCGCCTCCTTATATTTCTCAAAAAGAAAGGTCTCTCGTTTTCGGAAAACAAAAGACCCACCAAAACATACCAACATACGCCTTTTTTGATAACGCGGAAAGGATACCGCGCGCAAAACTACCGCCGCCGTAGCGGTTTCGCCCTGCGGGCTGAAAGGCGATACCTGCATGCTTCCCGAACGCCGCCTTTCACCTTTCGCGGCTCTCTTTCGAACGGGGGTGCGCATGCGGCTTGTCCTTTGTGAACGCCGCAATTCTTTTTTATCATTTTAGCAGGATTCGCGCCTTTTGTAAAGCGATTTTGCCGCAACATGAAAAGAAATATGGCCATATGGCCTCCCGCAGAGATATTCTTTATTCTCCGCGCGCTTGCTTCCCGCCGTTATCCGTGGTATAATAGACATGAACGACACGGCAGGAGAAAAAACATGGAAGCGATCGGAGAGATCATACGCAAAAACCGCAAGGCGCGGGGACTTACGCAACTCGCCCTCGCGACCCGCCTCGGCGTCACGCCGCAGGCGGTGGGCAAGTGGGAACGCGGGGAAAGCGAACCCGATCTGTCTCTCCTTCTCCCTCTCGCAAAAGAACTGAACGTTACGGCGGAAACGCTGTTCGGAGCGGAACAAAAACAGGGTTTCGTGCAGGCGGAATTCCTCGCGGAAAAACTGTCCGAAAGCCTTAAGTGCCGCAGGCTCTGCGCAAACCTCACACAGGCGGAGCTCGCCGAAAAGGTGGGCGTGCGCCCGCAGACGATCTCCAAGTGGGAAAACGGCGTATGCGCGCCCGACATAGGCTATTGCGCCGCCCTGTGCGAACTGTACGGCGTTTCGCCGACGCAGCTGCTTTCCGAACGCGCATATCCCCCGCTCCGCGAACCGCCGCCCGAATCTTCCGCTCCCGCCCGCACGGCGGCCGCGGAACGCGCCAAAAAACCCAACCCCTTTGCGCGCAGGCCGATACGCGCGGCGGCGCTCGCGCTGATCTTCGCGCTGGCGCTCTGCATCGTATTTATTCCCTTTGCGGCGGGTACGGGAGCGCCTTCGCTGTCTCTCCCCGATACGGGAACGGACAACGGCAGCACACAGCTTCCGGAAGAACCCGGCGCCCCCGAAGATCCGACCGGCCCGGGAGACACCGATGAACCCGAAGGCCCGACCGGCCCGGGCGGCACCGATGAACCCGAAGGCCCGACCGACCCGGGAGACACCGATGAGCCCGAAGATCCGACCGACCCGGGCACTCCTCCCGCCGGTACACTTACATACCATACGCTGACGGTTTACAGCGAAATCGCGGAATTCCCCGAAGAGAGAACGGTCTGGACGGACGAGCGCGTCGGGGAAGGCTGGCAGCTCGTATACGGCCCCGACGCACAGGCGGAAAACGGGGTTTTGGCGCTCTTTTACGGGCACGAGGGATACATTGTGACGGATTATACTTACGAGGACGGAACGGCCGCGGAATTCCCGCTGACGATGACGGACGACGTGACTTTGTATATGCACACCGAACCCCGCTGGCTGGACTGGGCGTCCCGCGACAGTTATGCGGAACAGAAAACGCTTCAGCTTTTCAACACAGAATTGGAATGCGCTTACGCGAATCTGGAAACGTATATGCAGTTTTGCGAAGAATTTGCAAAATTGTCGGCGCTTTACCCCGAAACACCGAGAAAAGAACTGTTCCTGTATCTGAACGACCCGGGCAGGCTCCCCGCATTCCCTCATACGGAAACTATTTTTGTCGACGGGGAAGAGATTTCCCTTCCGCAGGGAAATATCCCCTGCTCGGACAATTATCCGTACCTGACTGTATGGGAAATGCAGCCCGATCGGGCGGCGGCATTCGAAGCCTTCTGCAACGAACATATCCGCATCCCCACGCTGTATCTTACCTACGCGCTGACGCGTGACGACGTTCCGCTCGAGGCGGCGTTCACCGAAGCGATGTCGTACTTCGGGCCGTTCACCGCCCTCGGGCACGAAAGCGTCACGAAGTCGTACCGCGACTTTATGCGCAGACATGCGCAAGCCGAACCGTACGATTTCCCCGTTTTCGAAGTGCAATAAACGGCAAAACGCCCGTGCTTTTACAAAAAACAACCGAATTGCTACAAAAAACGCGGCGTTCACCCCAAACGGTGGACGCCGCGAGCCTCTGTTTGCGGTATGATAGACGCGTCGACAAAACCAATTCAGGGTCAGCGCTGTTCCCGCAAGGGCACAAATGAACAAATCCGAAATTTTACTCCTTCTGTTTTACCGCCTGCTTACGGAAAAGTCCGTGAACAAGGCAGCCTTCTGCTGCGACGCGGCGATCTCCGAACGCTCCTTCTACCGCTATCTGAACAACATCAAAAGTTTCAGCATCGAAGCGGGCACGGGGCTGGAAATTTCCTCCGACGGCGAAGGGAATTATTTTCTGAAAAATTCGTCTCCTCAAAAGGCGTAAAAAGCGTTCCCAGCGGACTCCGTGCGTTATGCGCACCCCGCTCACCGATAATCTTCGAGGATCTTGTTTATCGTGACGAGATCGGCGGAAGTGATGATATTTTCGATGCGCTCGCCGACCGATCCGCGCTCGCTTACGAGCACGGCGAGCAGTTTTTTATTTTCCTCGAACGCGGCGAGCACGTCCTGCACCGTATCCTCCCTGCCGAGATATTTATAGTAGGTGAAAAGGTCGCTCTCACGCACGATCTCTCCGACGGGCGTTTCGGACGCGAATTTATCCAAGCTCTCCCCTCCGGCGGAAACCGCGCCCAACGCCTTGATGATGCGGCGGTTGTTGACGACGCCGACCATACGTTTGCCGCGGTACACGGGGATGTTGGAATAATCGGTGCGGGCGATGAGCAGAAGCGCCTGCCTGACGCTGACCGTATCGTCTATGCTGACGATCTTTTTCGGTTTCATCGTGCCGCCTATGGTGGGCGGCGCGCACAGCAGGCGTTCGATCAGGCGCATTTCCGTAACCACTTCGTCGCAGGGGACGGCGATGACCCGCCCGTCCGTGCTTTGGTGTACGATCGCATTGCGGAGCCGCGCAAAATCCATGAGGTCGTTTTCATATTTGCGCACCACGGAATTTTGTTCCGCACTCCTTCTGACCATATCCGAAAAGGACTGCGAAGGCTTGAAATTGTACAATTGCCGAAGCTGCGCGTCTATTTTGTTGTAAGAATCGAGAAATTCGTGAGCGTTCTGCTTGTCCATGTTCCCTCCTTTTACCCTATTATACCATATATCCGCCGAAGCGCAACCGATTCGGCGGAATTTTTCCATGTTTCAGTAATCGCTTAAAATTTTGCGGGCGAATCCCCTGCGCCTGCCCGAAACGACGTGATATTCCCGTTCCGGCGCAAAGGAATGGTCGCACTCCTTTTTCGGGGAGAGCATTTCGACATCTCCCGTGACCGACGCGACCTGCGCGCAGCCCGCCGCGCACATGGCGAGCCGCACGCCCGAAACAAAGGCGTCCGCGCGCATCATGAGCTGCGGGACGAAATCTTCGATCTCGCCGAAAACGGAGACGATGACGTCCGCATCGCACAGAGAAAGCATTTGCGCGATCTCGGGGAAATACAGATCTTCAGCGACGAGCAGCCCTATTTTTCCCGCGCCCGTTTCGTACACTTTCAGCGCGCCGCCGCTTTTAAATTCGGAAGAATCGATCGAGCACAGCATGTCGGACACGCCCAAAATGCGCCCGCGCTCGGCGACGAGCGCGCTCTTGCGCCTTATGCCGCACGAAACGGTATAGCACCCCGAGATCACGACGCATTTTTGTTCCCTGCTCAAAATAGCGGCGTCCTCCATTTTCGACGTAACGCCGCCGAGTTCGCGCGCGTAATCCACTTCCCCCAAGCCGTTGAACCCGAATACGAGCACGTCGCACCCGCAGGCGGGAGAATGATCCCAATATTCGTTCAGCGTGCCTTCCGTCACAAAATGTATCTTCATTACGACCTCCCGCTCGTATGCATTCTATTCGTCCGGAAGAAAAAATGTGCAAGCACACCCGCAACCACGTACAAATTTGTGCAACTTTGCCGATTTTGACGATCATACCCCGCATTCGATTGTATTTTAATTCCGCCCGTGTTATAATGATTGCGGAAATTTGCTGAAAATCCACAGGAGTATTTATGCAGCGCAAGATCCGCCTTACTCCGGTAAGGCTGCTCGTTCTCGGGTATCTCGGCGTCATCATTATAGGAACCGTTTTATTGATCCTGCCCTTTTCTTCCAAGATAACGGGATCCGCTTCCTTTATGGACGCCTTATTCACAACCGTTTCGGCGTCCTGCGTGACGGGGCTGATCATCCGCGACACCGCGAGTTACTGGTCGCCTTTCGGGCAGGTCGTCATTCTTTTGCTCATTCAGATCGGCGGCATCGGTTTTATGACCGTCGTTTACACGATCCTCAAACTCGGCGGCAAAAAAATAGGGCTGAAAGAGCGCACTTTCATGCAGGAAGCCGTTTCCGCCCCCAATCTGAGCGGCATGGGCAAACTCACGACGACCATTCTTATCGGCACGCTCATTTTCGAAGCGGTCGGAGCGTTCGTGCTGTGCTTCCGCTTCGTGCCCGATTACGGCTGGGGCGAAGGCATCTGGATGGCGGTCTTTACCGCCGTTTCCGCATTCTGCAATGCCGGTTTTGACCTGATGGGAGACAAAACGGGCGAATTTTCCTCCCTGACTTCCTATTCGGGAGACCCGATCGTCTGCCTGACCGTGCCTTTGCTCATCATCATCGGCGGCCTCGGTTTTTTTGTCTGGAAAGACATCAAGGACAACCGTTTCCGCTTCCGCAAATACGAACTTCATACGAAACTCGTACTCATCATGACGGCGATCCTCGTCGTTCTGCCGACGATCGTCATCATGATCGCCGAAAACGAACTCCCGTGGAAGGAGCGGATCTTCTCATCCTTTTTCACGGCGGTCACGCCGAGGACTGCGGGCTTCAACGTTCTTCCCCTTTCGGGAGCGGAGAGCGTGCGCTCGGTCACCCTCCTTCTGACGATCATCCTCATGTTCATCGGCGGCTCGTCCGGCTCGACGGCGGGCGGCGTCAAAACGAACACCGTCGCGGTGCTGGGGCTTTCCCTCATCTCGCTCGTGCGCGGCAAGCGTTCGGTCGAATGTTTCGGAAGGCGGCTCGACGACAGCAACGTCAAAAACGCGGCGCAGTTCATGACCGTGTTTTTGCTCCTCATCGTGTTGGGGGCGGTTCTCCTGTGCATGTTCGAACAGAGCAATCACCTCTGGCCCGACGACCCCGATAAGGTCGGCATCTCGGTGACCGAATCGGTTTTCGAAGTCGTTTCGGCGCTCGCGACCGTCGGCCTGACCACGGGCGTCACCCCCCAGCTTACCCTGGGTTCGCAGATCGTTCTGTGCGTGCTGATGTTTTTGGGGCGCGCGGGCTGCATGACCGTCATGCTATCATGGAAGACCCCTTCCGCCCCCGCCGCGGAACTCCCGCTCGAAAAGGTAAGGATCGGGTAAAGACCCCGGGTATTACCCGTATGCTCCGCACGCGACACATGGGCGCAAAAATTTTAAATAATTTTGAAAACATAAAGAGGGAAACATTTTATCTATGAAATCCGTACTTATCATTGGTCTGGGAAGATTCGGCATGTACATGGCGAAAAAGTTCACCGAACTCGGGAATCACGTCATGGCGCTCGACACAGACGAGGAAAAGATCAACGAGATCCTGCCCTTCGTCACGAGCGCGCAGATCGGCGACGGCACGAAAGCCGCCGTACTCGAATCCATCGGGATCGACAACTTCGACATCTGCGTCGTCTGCGTCGGCGAAAACTTTCAATCTTCACTGGAATCCACCTCGCTTTTAAAAGAAGCGGGCGCAAAATTCGTGCTTTCGCGCGCATCCACAGAGATACAGGCAAAATTTCTTTTGCGCAACGGTGCGGACGAAGTGGTTTTCGCCGAAAAGGAAATGGCGGAACGCCTCGCCGTAAAATACAGCGCCAACAATATTTTCGACTATATCCAACTGACCAACGAATACGCCATTTACGAAATACCGACGCCCCGCTCGTGGGAAGGCAAGACCATCCGCGACAAGGGCGTGCGCGTGAAATACAACCTCAACATCCTCGCGATCAAGCGGGGCGGAAACCTCATCCCCCTGCCATCGCCGGACTACGTTTTCAACAGCGCCGAACGGCTGATCGTCATGTGCAAAAAATCCGACATCGACAGGATCGTGCATTAAATTGACACTTCCCGCCCCGCGAGGGCGGTAAACAGATTTCGGGGCGCGGCTCTTTTACGAGCCGCGCCCCGAAATTTATTTTCCCCTTTACCATACTTTCGCGCGCACCGCAAGCGGCGGGTTTTCTTTCCGCTTCCTCTTCCCTTTTATAACGCGGCGCAAAACAAACTTATAAATTTCACCCGCGGGGACGACGGAAAGCGAACACGCGAACACGAATCCCCATTGCCCCGCCGTCAGCGGCGTAAGCGCGAACGCCGCGCGCAGGATCGGCACCGCGCACAAAAGCACGTTCACCCCTATGCCGATCAAAACGGTCAGAAACAGCATTTTATTGCCGAAAAACCCTTTCCCGAAAGCCGAATCCGTTTCCGAACGGATATTGAAGGAATGGAACAATTCCAAAAACGACAGCACGAAAAACGTGACCGTGACCGCAACGGCATTGCCGCAGCGTGCGTTCGCGTACAAAAAGGCGAACAGGACGGCCGCCGTCTGAAACACGCCGTAAAACACGACGGACGCCATCGACCGCGCCCCGAACAGCTCGCTCCCCCTGTTGGGCGGGCGGAGCATGACGTCTTTTTCCGCTTTTTCCGCCCCCAAAGAAAGCACGGGCAGGCTGTCGGTGATCAGGTTGATCCACAGGAGCTGGGTCGCCGTGAGAAAGTCCAGGCGGTACAGCACGAGCGTGACCGCAAGGATGGACAGCACTTCGGCAAGGTTGGTCGCAAGAAAAAACTGTATCGTCTTTTTGATGTTGGAAAAGACTCTCCGCCCTTCCCGTATCGCGGTCACGATGGTCGAAAAATTGTCGTCGGCGATCACCATGTCGGAAGCGCTCTTGGTCACGTCCGTACCCGAACCCATCGCGATGCCGATGTCGGCGGCGCGGATGCTCGGCGCGTCGTTGATCCCGTCTCCCGTCATCGCGACGACGTCGCCCGATTTTTGCAGACGCTTTACGATCAGAGATTTATGCTTGGGGCTGACGCGCGCGAAAACGCGGCATTGCGGGATCTTTTCGTCCAGTTCGGCGTCCGTCATCCCGTCGAGTTCGGCGCCCGTCACCGCTTCGCTCTCCTTTGAGGCGATGCCCAGGCGGGATGCGATCGCAAACGCCGTATCCCTGTGGTCGCCCGTGATCATGACGGGCGTAATACCCGCCCGCACGCACTCGGAGACCGCTTCTTTCACCCCGCGTTTGGGCGGGTCGATCATGCCGCACAGTCCCAAAAACACCAGCCCGTTTTCCGCCTCTTTGTTTCCTTCGTTATACGCGAACCCGAGAACGCGCAGCGCCTTCCCCGCCAGGGAACGGTTTTCCGCCAGGATCTCTTCTCTGTCCTTCTCCGTCAGAGCCCGCGCGCCGCCGTCCGCACAGATGCGGTCGCAGCGTGAAAGCAGGATATCCGCGCCGCCCTTGACGAGCCACGCCTCGCCCCGCCCCGTGCGCGCAAGGACGGACATCATTTTGCGTTCGGAAGTGAAAGGATTGACCTTTAAAACCGTATAAGGCTTTTCGAACCGCTCCTTTTCCGCGTAGCGGACGAGCGCGACTTCGGTCGGGTCGCCGATCGGCGCGCCGTTTTTGCCTTTGACCGTGTTGCAGGCGCGCATGCAGTACAGCATGCGCTCGGCAGCATCCGCGCCGCCGAAGACGCGCACCTCTTCGACCGTCATGCGGTTTTCGGTGAGCGTGCCCGTTTTGTCGCTGCAAACGCGGGTACAGCCGCCCAGCGTTTCCACGGCGTGCAGTTTGCGTATGACGGCGCGCTCGCGGCTCATCTTCTGCACGCCCATCGCCATGATAATGGTGACCACGGCGGGCATGCCCTCGGGGATCGCCGCGACGGCGATCGCGACCGAAGCCATAAAATTGCCGATCAGCGTGCTGTCTTTGAAAAAGATGCCGAACACGAATATGACCGCCGCGACCGTGATGACGGCCGCCGAAATGATCTTGCCGAGTTTCGCGAGGATCTTTTCAAGCGGCGTCGGGGCGGCGTCCGTCACTTCCAGAAGTTCCGCGATCTTGCCGATCTCCGTATCCTGCCCCGTATGCACGACGACCGCCTTCGCCTGTCCGCTGACCACAAAGGTCGAGGAGTGCAGCATGTTTTTCCTGTCGCCCACGCCCGAACCTGCCGCGCAGACCGCCGCCGTTTTGGAAACGCTTTTCGATTCCCCCGTAAGCGCCGATTCGTCGCAGCGCAGCTGCTCGCAATCCAATATGCGGCAGTCGGCGGGGATCCTGTCGCCTTCTTCGAGATAAATGATATCGCCGGGCACGAGCAGATCGCTTTCCACAAGCATATCCTTGCCGCCGCGCACGCACTTCGTTCTGCCGACGGAAAGGCGGCGCAGTTTTTCGATGGCGTTGTCAGCGCGGTACTGCTGAACAAACCCGACAAACGTGTTCAGCAGAATGATGAAGAGCAGGATGCCCGTATCCACCAGTTCATGCTTGTCGCCCGTGGCAAACGCGGTGACCGCCGTGATCGCCGCCGCACAGATGAGCAGGATCGTCATAAAATCGGTGAACTGCGCCAAAAAGAGGCGCAAAGGGCCTTTCTTTTTTTTGCGGCGCAGCTCGTTCCTGCCGTATGTTTTCAAGCGCTTTTCAGCCTCTTCCGCGGAAAGCCCGCATTCGTTCGTTTGGAGCGCGGAAAGAGATTCTTCCGCCGACAACGTATAATGATCGCGCATAATGACCTCTGCCTGAAACTGATAACTATTGTATTCCGAGTGCGGCGCGATTATGAAGCGCCGCAAAAGTAAAAAAATTTATTATCGTTTTACGGCAAAAATAATTGACAAACATCGCGCAAAAATGGTATTATAAATGACGCTGATGACGCACGGCGGAAACGCGTTTCAGGAACAGAAAAACGGGAGCGTAGCTCAGTTGGTTAGAGCGCATGCTTGACATGCATGAGGTCATAGGTTCGAGCCCTACCGTTCCCACCATCAAAAAGCACGCACACTTGAAAGTGTGCGTGCTTTTTTTCGCCGGGTGAATTATACTATTAAGTGCAACAGATGAGGGAAAAAAAGGAGTTCATACAAATCTGTGGTAAAATAGAGTTGCGAAACAAATTTTACACCAAAGGAGATCTGTATGAACTACCACCATTTTACCA
>DWXC01000003.1 GCA_019119395.1 Candidatus Borkfalkia stercoripullorum
CTGTCAAAGAAAAAGACAGTTATTATTATTGCGCATACGCTTTCAATCGTGCGTAATGCAGATAAGATTTTGGTCGTTGATAACGGCAAAATAGCCGAGGAAGGCACGCATGACGAATTGCTTGCCAAAAAGGGCAAATATGCAAATATGTGGGAGGCAGAGCAAAAGCTTATAAGCTAAAAATCAAAAAATACGTCATTAAATGATTACCAAATCAAGCAAGTCGAAAAAAGAGTGCGAGTTCTTATGAACCCGCACTCTTTTTTCGACTTGTCCTTATGGTGTATTCGTTTTTATTTTATTATTAGATTTTCTCTATCGAATACACCTTTTCGGGGCGGTTTTTTATTTGTTGAAAACGCCGTCGGGTTTTACGCCGTGCCTTCCGCGCGCCGCGGCGAAGGCAGGCTTTCCGCCCGTCGCAATATGCATTCGGCAATGAGGTCGTGCCCGGCCTGGTTGGGGTGTATGCCGTCGTCGGACAGAAAGTCGAGCATGTCCGGCTTCATCAGAAATTCCGTGCGGCAGTCGAAAAGGGGGAATCCGTTCGACAGCGCGGCTTTTGTGACGGCGTTGCTGTAACTTTCCTGATGCCGCGCGATATTCGTCACGTCTCCCGCGAAAAATTTCATCACTTCCGCGCCGTCCGCCCTTGCGGAGATCACGTTTTTGAAATACCGTTCCGAGCTGATCGGGGTGAGATTGGTGAAAAACGCCCGTATGCCTGCCTTTTTCAGGGCGCGCGCGGTGTCGTCGAGCAGCTCTTCGAACAGGGGCAGGGGCGTGCGCGGCGTGTGATACGCAAACGGATCGCGCGCGACTTTTTCCCAGTCGTAATCGCAGTCGTTTCCTCCGAGGGAAAAGACGGCGACGTCGCCGTCTCCCGCGTTTTTGATGTAATCGGAAATGTATCCTTTTTCGACGCATTTGGCGAGGGTCATGCCGAACGCGGAACGGTTTTCGATCTCTATTCCGAGTGTTTGCGCGACGGTGTCGACGGCGCATCTGCCGATGCGCCTGACCTTGTTGCCTTCAAGGTATAGCCCTTTGGGGATCGAGTCTCCGAAAAGGGTCGCTTTCTCCTTTGCGTTCGTGCCCGTTCGGGCGATCCTGATTTGCATGGTTTTCTCCTTTTTGCCGCGTTTGGGCGGACGTTTTTTTGTTTCTGCGCGCGAGGGCCGTGCGGCGCGTGGCCTTTCTTCCGCGCCCGCGGGTTCGCCGTCTTTCGGTATGCGGAAGGGGCGGCCTTTGCCGCGGCGGCGCGCGTTCTTTTGTTTTCTTTATCATAGCAGATCGCCGCGGGTATGTAAATAAACTCGCGCGTGCCGGCGCTCTACCTTTCGCGGTGAGAAAAGTAGAGCGTTTTTTTGGACTCTACGCACGGTGGAGAGACCTTTTTTGCTTCAAATTTCTCCGAATTTTTACATGAAATGCATGCCGTACGCATTGATTTGCGGGCAATTTGTGTTATAATAAATACATGGATGATTGGAAAGCCGCGCTCGCGGAGAATCTCGTGCGGTGCCGCAAGGCGGCGGGCATGACCCAGCTCGAGGTCGCCGAAAAACTCAATTATTCGGATAAGGCCGTCTCCAAATGGGAGCGGGGCGAAGGGCTTCCCGACCTTTGCGTGCTCAAAGCGCTTTCCGAACTGTACGGGGTGTCGCTCGACTATTTCGTCACCGCCCACGCGGACGGCGAAGCGCCCCGCGGGAATGAGAGGAAGGAAGGGAAGCGCCGTCTCGTTTGGGCGCTGTGCGCCTGTGCCCTCGTATGGGTGGTCGCTACGGCGGTCTTTGCCCTTCTGGGCATTTTCAAAGTCGAAGGGGATATCTGGCTCTGCTTTGTTTTCGCCGCGCCCGTCACGTGCATCCTGCTCATCGTGTTCGCCGCGCTCTGGGGCGGGCGGTACCATGTGTTTGCCGCCGTCACGGGACTGATCTGGACGTGCGCGCTCGCTCTTTTTTTGAGCTGGCGCGCGGAAAATATCTGGCTGGTGTTCGTCGCGGCGGCACCGTTGGAAGTGCTTGCCTTATTCTGGTTTATTTTGCGCCCGAAAAAGTCAAAATAATTGCAAAACGCACGTATCTGTGCTATAATTTTTATCGGACGCGCGTTTGCCCGCACTTTTTGATCCGTTCCCGCATAAAATGGATATTAAATTCGTTTGCGGGAGGGCGTCATGCAGCAGAACAGGGCGGTCATCCGTCTCGATCATATCAGGGAAAACGCGAAAATTCTGCGCAGGGCGGCGGATGCGAAGCTGTGCGCGGTCGTCAAGGCTGACGGGTACGGCCACGGCGCGGCGGAAACCGCGCGGGCCCTCGCGGGCGTTGCGGACATGTTCGCCGTAGCGCTCGTCGACGAAGGCGCATGTCTACGGCTTTCCTGTCCGGCCGATATTCTCGTACTCGTTCCGCCTCTTTCGGAGGAAGAAGCGTTGCGCGGCGTCGCGTCCGGGCTGATCTTTACCGTCGGCGACGCGGCCGACTGCGCTCTCGTTTCCCGCGCGGCGGAAAAACTGGGCAAAACGGCGCGCTGCCATCTCAAGGTCAATACGGGCATGAACCGTTTCGGCTTCGACTTGACAGGTTTTTCGGCTTTCTGCAAGTCGCGAAAGCCGCGGAACGTGCGCATCGAGGGGATATTCTCCCACTTTTATATGCCCGAAAACGCGGAAGTCACAAAAAATCAGTTCGTCCGTTTTCAGCTTTTTTGCGATCTTGCGGAAAACGCGTTCGGCGGGTTGGTCAAACATATCGCCGCGACGGGCGGTCTGCTTGCGGACGGGCGCTACGCGCTGGACATGGTTCGCCCGGGAATCGGGCTGTACGGGTATCTTCCGCACGGCTTTGCGGGGGCGCTCCCGCTGAAAAAGGCGATGCGCGTCTATTCGAGCGCGGTCTGCAGCCGCCGTTTCGGGAGCGGCGGTGCGGGTTACGGCGCGTATGCGGGCGGTGCGGGTTCGTGGCTGACCGCGGTGCGGTGCGGCTATGCCGACGGCTTTTTCCGGCGCGGCGGCATCGGCAACGTCAACAGTTTGTGCATGGACGCGTTTCTTTATCCCCAAAAAAAGGAAAAATACGGGGAGGTCTGCGTGCTTTCGGATGCGGACGCATATGCGGAGGCGAACGGCACGATCTCTTACGAAGCGCTCGTGAACGCGGGCAAAAGGGCGGTCAAAATCTATGTCGGATGACGTCGCGCGGCAAAAGTCCGCGCTCAGGGAACTCATGAAGGCGCGCCGCCGTGCATGTACGGACAGGCCCGCTCGCGACGGGGAGATATTTGCGCGTTTTTTTGCGCTTCCGCAAGCGCGGAGCGCCGCCTCTTATTTTTTGTATAACGCCTTTTCCCACGAAGCGGCGACCCGCGCGATCGCTTTGCGGCTTCTGCATGAGGGGAAAGAAGTATATTTTCCACGCACGCGGGGCAAAGAGATGCATGCCGTCCGCTTTTATGAAGGACAGGCCCTGCAAAAGGGCGCGTTCGGCATCGAAGAGCCGCAGGGCGAACCGTACTTCGGAAAAATAGAAGTCTGCGTGCTGCCGCTTTTGGCGGCGGACACGGATTTTTTCCGCCTCGGTTACGGCGGCGGGTATTACGACAGATTCCTGTCGGACAGAAATATTTATAAAATCGGGCTGTGTTACGATTTTCAGCTCGTCGATAAAGTCCCCCGCGAGCCGCACGATGCCGTGCTGGACGCGCTCGTGACGGACAAGCGCACGCTCGTGCGCAGATAACAGGAGGAAACATGGAAAAAACAAAAAGCGGGCCGATATGGAGCGTGATAGAATATGCGCGGCGGGCGGTCACGCCTTTCGTCATCAATCTGATGTTCGGCATGACGATGTTCGCGTGCGCGGCGATCAAAAACGACGAGGCGCGCATCATCCTTTCGTATTTGCTTCTCGTACTCACGTACATCGCGTCCTTTGTGCTCATCCGTACCATGGGCGAAAACGCTTATAAAATGAAAGTCGCGGGGGAAAGGAAGCGCAAGGGACAGCCTTTGGGGCTGACCGATTCGAAGGATGCGTATTGGCCCGCGAAGGAATACCGCGGATACAAGGGCTTCGTCATCGGCGCGGTCGTCAGCCTGATCCCGATCGTTTTTATCGTGATCGACGCTGCGGCGGGCGTTTCGGGCGTGCGCGTCGCGTGCGCGATGCTCGCCGGGTGGGCGTTCTTCCCTCCGGTCGTGATATCGACTTCGGCAAACATTCTTTTTTCGCTCATTCCCTGCGCGATCCAGATCGTCGTGGCGGGCGTGGCTTACATCATGGGCGGCAATAAAGAGAAACTCCGCCAGTTCGCCCTCGAACAGCGCGAAGCGGACGTCTCCAAAGCCAAAGGGGAGAAAAAACGTTGAGGATCATCGGCGGAAAATACAGGGGCAAAGCGCTCGCCGCGTTTAAAGGGCGCGATATCCGCCCCACGGCGGACAGGGTGAAAGAATCGCTGTTCAACATCCTTGCGCCCGAGATCAGCGGCGCGAACGTCCTCGATCTCTTTGCCGGCAGCGGCAGCGTGGGGCTGGAAGCCATATCGCGCGGCGCGGATTACGTCGTATTCAACGACGTTTCCAAGGAAAGCCTCGCCGTCCTGCGCAAAAACTGCACGGCTTTGAAAGTCGAGCCGAAAATCTATAACCTCGATTACCGGGAGTTGCTTTCGACGATCGACGTCACCTTCGACGTCATATTCATCGACCCGCCTTACAAAAGCGGGTTCGGGAGAGACGCGCTCGGCATCATCGCAAAGCGTTCGCTGCTCAATACGGGCGGCGTCGCGGTGTTTGAAAGCGACCGTCCCTTCGAAGGGGACGCCGGCCTCGTCAAATACGACGAAAGGAAGTACGGTTCTACCTATCTCACCTTTTTTTCGCCGGATTGAGAAAGGAGAAGCGCTTTGCGCAAACGGGAGGAACGCAATGAAAAGATGTCTGTTTGCGGGCACGTTCGACCCGCCCACGCTCGGGCATAAAGACGTGGTGATGAAGTGCCTCGAGATCTTCGACGAGGTGATCGTCGCCATCCTCATCAATCCGAACAAAAAGCCGCTCTTTTCCGAAGAAGAGCGCCTTTGCATGCTGAAAAAGGTGTTCGCGGCTTACCCGAACGTGCGCGTCCTTTCTTACGACGGCCTTACGGTAGACCTTCTCCGCAGGGAGGGGGTGCGTTTTTACGTGCGCGGCATACGCAACGGCACCGATTACGATTACGAGGCGCAGCTCAACTATATCAACGTGGACATGTATAAGGAAATGATCACCGTTTTTCTGCCCACGCGCCAGGAATTTCTGCATATCAGTTCGGGGCTGGTCAAAGACGCGCTCCGTTTCAATAAAGACGTGGACAGATATGTGCCCGAAGAGATCAGGGGGGATCTGAAGAAATTCTTGCAGGAGAAAAAGAAAGATGTTTAACAGAGAAGAAAAGATCCCCGAAGCGGAAGAGATCCTCGCGGAGTATCCTCTTCCCGACGATCTGAAAAAGATCAAGGCCGAGCGCGACGCGCTCGCTTCCGCGGTCATCCGCGGAGAAACGGACAAATTGCTCGTCATCGTCGGGCCTTGTTCCGCGCACGAGAGCAAACCCGTGCTGGATTACGTCGAACGGCTGGGCAGGCTCAACGAAAAGGTCAAGGACAGGCTCGTGCTCGTCCCGCGCATCTATACGAACAAGCCCCGTACCAAGGGGGTGGGGTATAAGGGTATGTTCACCCAGCCCGACCCCAAAAGCCGCGAGGATATCCTCAAAGGCATCCTTACCATCCGAAAACTCAACATCGACGCGATCGGCGTGAGCGGGCTTTCCGCCGCGGACGAAATGCTGTACCCCGAAAATTACGCTTACATGGAAGATCTGCTCACATACGTCGCGGTGGGCGCGCGTTCGAGCGAAAACCAGATGCACCGCCTCATTTCCAGCGGCATCGATCTTCCTGTCGGCATCAAAAATCCGATGAGCGGCTCGATCCCTGTTCTCATCAATTCCATATACGCGGCGCAGAGCGGCGGGCAGGTGTTCAAATACCAGGGATGGCAGGTGCGCACCACGGGCAACAAGCTCGCGCACGCGGTGCTGCGCGGCGCGGTGGACGGGTACGGCAACGACATCCCGAACTTCCATTACGAAACGGTGATGAAGGTCATCGAAAGCTATTCCAAAACCGGGCTGGAAAACCCCGCGATCATCATCGACACCAACCACTCCAATTCGGGCAAACAGTACAAACAGCAGATCCGCATCGTGGAGGAAGCCCTCAACAACCGCCTGTACGACAAGGATTTCAAGAAATACGTCAAGGGATTCATGATCGAAAGCTTCCTCGAAGAGGGAAATCAGAAAGAGGACATCGTGTACGGCAAGTCGATCACCGACGCCTGCCTCGGCTGGGCGGATACCGAACGGCTCATCCTCGACGTCGCAAATAAAGTCTAAACGGTCGGAGGCGCGCATGAAAGTTTCTTATCTCGGCCCGGACGGCAGTTACAGTTCCCTCGCCTCGCGCGCGCTCGTGCCCGGGGCGGAGCTTGTCCCGTGCAAAAGTTTTTACGAAGCGGCGGAAAAATTAAAATCGGGCGAAACGCATTACGCTGTCCTGCCCGTCGAAAACACGCTGCAGGGCGCGGTCACGCAAAACCTCGATCTTCTGTATGCGAACCCCGGGCTTTACGCCGTAAAGGAATACCTTCTGAAGATCGAACACCGCCTCATCGCGAAAAACGGCGCGCGCCTTTCCGGCATCGGGCGGGTGTTTTCGCATCAGCAGGCGATCCTGCAATGCGGCAGGTTTCTGGCGGAAAACCTTTCGGGCGCGCACGTCGTCTATACCGATTCGACAGCCGAAGGGGTCTCGCACGTCGAGAACATGACGGACGCGGCGATCGTCGGCGCGCACGTGCGCGCGGAGGGCTTTTCCTTCCTGACCGGAAACATCGCGGACGAGAAGAAAAATTATACCCATTTTCTGCTCGTGGCGAACGGTGAAGGCGAACTGCCCGCGCACTCATCCCGCATATATTTTGCGGCGACCTGCCCGCACGAACCGGGGTCTCTTCTCAAAATGCTGCAAATTCTGGCGGCGTTCGATTTCAATATGACGAAGATCGAGTCGCGGCCGATCAAAAATTCCCCGGGCGAATACTGCTTTTTCATCGAATTCGAAGGGGACAGGGCTGCGGACGACGTGCGCGTCGTGCTTGCGCGGCTCAAAGCCTATACGAAAAATTTCAACCTTTTGGGCTGTTACTGAAAAGCGCCTTGCGCGTCCTCCGCGCGGCGCTTGCCCTTTATTCGGGGCATTCATCGCATTCCGGACAGCGCGCAGAGCCCGAGGCATATCAAAAAAGCCGCAATGCCCTGCGCGAATTTGAACAAAAGGAAAATGCCCGTCTTCGCGCCCGCTTTTTTCAGGTAGACGAGTTGCTGTGCGAGGATGCACGCCCCGCCGAACGTGATGAGGAACGCCGCGATCGGCAGCGCGGAAACGCCCGCGCCCGCGAGTTCGCCGCATCCGTGGGTCACCTCCAAAAGCCCCGCGGCGAACGCGCCGCCCGCGCCTTTTACGCCGAGCGCGGAAAAGAGCTTCTCCGAAAGCCATATCAGCGGCGAGAGAAGTTTGACCGCCGCAAGCATTTCGGCCAGCACGTAAAACAGGGCGATGAATCCGCCCACGCACAGGATGGAGGTAATGCCCCCGTAAACGCTCTCGTAGAGGATGTTGTCCGCCCGCGCGGCGCGCGGCGCCGCGGCGGGCGCCGCTTGTTTTTTGCGGAAACGCGCGGCGATCAGCGATACGCCGATCACGGCGATCAGGTGCGATGCAAACAGGATCGCGCCGCACGCGGCGCTCTGAAACATCGCGGCGCCCACGCTTCCGATGACGAACATCGGGCCGGATGTGGAACACAGCGCGCCCGCGAAGGCTGCGTCCTTTTTTTCGATCAGTCCGTTTTCCGCAAGGTCGCAGACGACGCGGCTGCCCACGGGATAGCCCGAAAGGGCGCTCATGAAAAAGCAATAGGACGCCGCGCCCGGCAGGCGGAACGCTTTGCGCATGAGCGGAGACAGCTTTTCGGCCGTTTTCGCGACCGCTCCGAGTTTCGTCAGAAGCGCCGTCAGCACGAAAAACGGGAACAGCGACGGCACGACGGAAACAAGCCATATTCTGAGCCCCGCGAGGCATGCGGCGGCATATCGCTGCGGCGAAAGGGCGAGCATCGCCGTTGCGGCGAGTATGGCGGCGGAAGCCGCGGCGGCGGACAGATTTTTCCGCACCCTTTTTGCGGGGCGCGCGTGAGAGGCATACATACTCTATATTTTTATGGACGAGGAGAAAAGAATATGAAAAAGAAACTTGGATTCGCGCTCGGCGCGGGCGGCGCGCGGGGCATCGCGCACATCGGCTTTTTGCAGGCGATGGACGAGGCGGGCATCCGCCCCGATTTTGTTTCGGGGTCTTCCATGGGCAGCATCGTCGGCGCATGTTACTGCAAGGGCATGAAGCCTTCCGAAATGCTCGACATCGTGCGCGAACTCAAAACTTTCGATATCGTCGATTTCGGATTGTCGCCGATCACCAAACTCGGGCTGGTCAAATGGACGAAGGTGCGGAAAATGATGTCGGGATTTTTGGACGACTGCGACTTTTCCGCGCTGGAGATCCCGTTTTCCTGCGTGGCGGTCGATTTGATAAGCGGCGGACCCGTCACGTTTACGGAAGGGAGCGTCGTCGACGCCGTGCTGGCGTCCAGTTCCATTCCCACGGTGTTCCGCCCCGTGGAAAAGGACGGGATGCTCCTCGTGGACGGAGGCGTGCTGTGCCGCGTGCCCGTCAGGCAGGTCAAAGACCTCGGCGCGGACGTAGTTGTTGCGGTGGACGTGCTCGGCAAAGTCCGCCCCGTCGAAAAAGTACCCAACGTCATTTCCCTCATCATGCGTACGTACGACGTCATGGACGCGGCGAAAACAGCGACCCAAAAGCGTTCCGCCCGGAAATATTGCGACCTTTGGCTCGAACCCGACATGGGCGATATCAGCCAGTACCGCATCCGCTTCGATCAGTCTGTATACGATGCGGGATATTACTGCGGCATGAATAACGCGGAAAAAATAAAAAACCTGTTGGAAAACTGACCGTATGGAGAATTTGTTTACGAATTTGCACAGCGAACTCAAACCGCTGGCGGAAAGGATGCGCCCGAAAACATTGGACGAATTTGTCGGGCAGCGCCACATACTCGGGGAGGGGAAACTCCTTAACAGGCTCATCCGGGCGAAAAAAGTTCCGAGCTGTATATTTTACGGCCCTCCGGGAACGGGAAAGACCACGCTTGCGAGGATCATCGCGGAAAATACGGGCGGGAAGTTCGTCATGATGAATGCGATCTCGAGCGGGGTGGCGGACGTCAAAGCCGTGATCGACGAGGCGAAAAAATCCTTCGAGATGTTCGGCAAAAAGACCTATCTCCTGCTGGACGAATGCCACAGGTGGAGCAAGTCGCAGAGCGATACATTATTGGAAGTGCTGGAATCGGGGAAACTGATCCTGATAGGTTCGACGACGGAATCGCCGAATTACAGCATGACGCGCGCGATCGTAAGCCGCTGCACGCTGTTCGAATTCAGACCGGTCGGCGCAGACGACATCAAGCGCGCGTTGAAAAGGGCGATCGGCGACGAAAGGGGATTAAAGGCCTATAACATAAAGATCGACGACGAAGCCCTGACGTACTTTGCGGTTGCCTGCGCGGGCGACGTGCGCAGCGCGCTCAACGGGCTCGAACTCGGCGTTCTCACCACGCCCCCGAGCAAAGACGGCGGGATCGTTATCACCGTGGAGATCGCCGCGGAATGCCTGCAGAAAAAGGCGCTGAGCCTGAACGAGGACGTGTTCTATCATATTTTGAGCGCTTTCTGCAAGAGCCTTCGCGGCAGCGACGCGACGGCGGCGCTGTACTATGCGAACCGCCTGATCGAAGCGGGGTGCGAGCCGCAGCTTCTGGCAAGGCGCACGATCGTGCATGCGAGTGAGGACTGCTGTTCGGCAAAGGCTCTGAACACCGCCTGCAACGCTCTGTACGCGCTGAACAATCTGGGTATGCCGGAGGGGAACATCGTGTTGTCGCAGGCGATCATCGAAGTGTGCGAAGCGCCAAAAACCAACCGCGTTGTCGTGGCGATGGGGCGGGCGATCGACGACGCGCGCAACCACCCCGACGACAACATACCCGATTATTTGAAAAATCACACGGAAGCGAGCAAGCGGTATAAATATCCTCACGATTACGGCGGTTGGGTGGAACAGCAATACCTGCCCGATTCGCTGAAAGACAGGGATTATTTCGCCAAAGACGACAAAGGGTTCAAACATTAAAAGGGCATCGGCCGGCGCATACGCGCGGACTGCGGGACTGTGCGCGGCGGCGGGAAATTAAGAAGACGGGTGAAAAATGGCAGACCATATCGAGATCCGCGGCGCGCGGGTACACAATCTGAAAAATATAAACGTGGACGTGCCTTTGAACGAGATCGTAGGGATCGCGGGCGTATCCGGTTCGGGAAAATCTTCGCTCGCGCTGGGCGTGCTCTATGCGGAGGGGTCGCGCCGCTATCTCGAAGCGCTTTCCACGTATACGCGGCGGCGCATGACGCAGGCGGCAAAGGCGCAGGTGGACGAGATTTTGTACGTTCCCGCGGCGCTCGCGCTGCACCAGCGCCCCGCCGTGCCGGGGATACGCAGCACGTTCGGCACGGGAACGGAACTTCTGAACAGTCTGCGTCTCATGTATTCGCGCCTGGCGAGCCACCGCTGCCCGAACGGGCATTACCTTCCGCCGACGCTCGCCGTCGCCGCGGAAAAAGAACTCGTCTGCCCCGAATGCGGCGCAAGGTTCTACGCGCCGTCCGCGGAGGAACTCGCCTTCAACAGCAGCGGCGCATGCCCGACGTGCGGGGGGACGGGCATCGTGCGTACGGTCGACAGGAGCACGCTCGTGCCCGACGACGGCCTGACCATAGACGAGGGCGCGGTCGCGCCATGGAACACGCTCATGTGGTCTCTGATGACGGACGTGTGCCGCGCGATGGGCGTGCGCACGGACGTGCCGTTCAGGGATCTGACGGACAGGGAAAAGGACATCGTGTTCAACGGCCCTGCCGAAAAGAAGCATATCCTGTACCGCGCGAAAAATTCGGACGTCGCCACAGAACTCGATTTCACGTTCTATAATGCCGTGTATACGGTGGAAAACGCGCTGTCCAAAGTAAAGGACGAGAGCGGCATGAAGCGCGTCGAACGCTTTTTGAAACAGGAAGCCTGCCCCGACTGCGGCGGTACGCGCCTGAGCGAAAAAGCGCGCGCGCCGCGCCTTTGCGGCATTTCCCTCGACGAGGCGTGCCGCATGACGCTGACCGATCTGACCGATTGGGTGAACGGCGTCCCCGCGGGCCTGCCCGAAGAGATGCGCCCGATGGCCGAGAGTATCTGCGAATCTTTCCGCACGTCGGCGAAACGTCTGAAAGATCTCGGGCTTGGGTATCTCGCGCTCGACCGCGCCGCGGCCACCCTTTCCACGGGGGAGCGGCAGCGCATGCAACTCGCGCGCGCCGTCCGCAACCGCACGACGGGCGTGCTGTACGTGCTCGACGAACCGTCCGTCGGCCTGCATCCCGTCAATATCGCGGGGCTCGTCGACGTCATGCGCGACCTCGTCGCCGACGGCAACTCCGTCGTGCTGGTCGACCACGACGCGCAGATCCTGGGCGTGTCCGACCATATCATCGAAATGGGGCCGGGGGCGGGCGCGGACGGCGGCTTCGTCATCGCGCAGGGTACGGTCGCCGAGATCGCGAAGAACGCCAATTCGAAGATCGGCCCTTACCTGGATCGCGCGCATACGGAAAAATTGCGCCCGCGGACGCCCGCCGGCGAGTTGTTCGCGGAAGGCGAGATCCGTCTGTCCACGGGCGCGGTCCACACGGTCAGGCCCTTGGAAGTGCGCATACCGAAGGGCAGGCTCACCGTCGTGACGGGGGTATCCGGTTCGGGCAAAACGACGCTTATCCTCGAAAGCCTGATCCCCGCGCTCGAAGCGAAGATACAGGGCAAGCGCCTGCCGGGGCATGTCCGTTCGGTCGAAGCGGAAGGAATCGGACAGGTCAAACTCATAGACGCCACGCCAATCGGCATAAACGTGCGTTCGACGGTCGCGACGTACGCGAACGTGCACGACGAATTGCGCAAAATATTCGCGCGCACGGCGGATGCGAAGGCGCGCGGGTACAAGGCGGGGGATTTTTCGTACAATACGGGAAAGCTCCGCTGCCCCGTCTGCGACGGCACGGGCGAAGTCAGCCTCGACGTGCAGTTTTTGCCCGACGTCGACATTCCCTGCCCAGAATGCCGCGGTTCACGCTATGCGAAGGAAGCGTATTCGGTGCGGTTCAAAACCAAGGGAGGGGAAGAACTTTCCCTGCCCGAGGTCATGGCGATGAGCGTGCATACGGCGCTCTCCGCCTGCCGCGATATGGAACTCGTATGCAGGCGGCTGCAGGTTCTCGACGATCTCGGGCTCGGGTATCTCACCCTCGGGGAAGCGACGCCGAGCCTGTCGGGCGGAGAGGCGCAGCGGCTCAAACTTGCGAGCGAGATGGGCAGGGCGCAGCAGGATTCCGTGTTCGTGTTCGACGAACCGACGATCGGGCTGCATCCGCTGGACGTAAAGACGCTCGCGGGCGTGTTCGGGTCGCTGCTCGATCACGGCGCGACGGTCATCGTGATAGAACACGACCTCGACGTCATCCGCAGCGCCGACTATATCGTGGATATGGGCCCGGGCGGCGGCAAAGAAGGGGGAACGGTCGTCGCGTGCGGCACGCCCGAAGATATCAGAAACGCCCCCGAGAGCAAAACGGGCAGGTTCATTTAGAGCGTCGCGGCACATCCGGGAAGAAATTCACGAAAACGGCAAAAGAAAAAGAGTTAAAGCCCAAATATTTGACAAAAACCGCTCCTTTGCGGTATAATGATTCATATATTCGACAAAAAGAGGAGAGAGAGCATGATCAAACTCATCCGCGGCGGCTGTTATTACATGAACGGTTCGCTCGTCAAGGAAAATCAGGCGTTTCTTACGGCGGCACAAAAGGAATCGGCGCGCAAAGGCACGATGTCTTACCGTATCCTGAAAGAGCACAACAGGGGAGACGAGGACAACCTCAAAATCAAATTCGACGCGATCGCTTCGCACGACATCACTTATGTCGGCATCATCCAGACGGCGAAGGCGAGCGGTCTGAAAGAGTTCCCTCTTTCCTACACGCTCACCAACTGCCACAACTCGCTGTGCGCGGTCGGCGGCACGATCAACGAGGACGACCACGTTTTCGGCCTTTCCGCGGCGAAAAAATACGGCGCGAACTTCGTTCCGCCCCATCTTGCGGTCATCCACCAGTACATGCGCGAGATGGAAGCCAAAGTCGGCCGCATGATCCTCGGCAGCGACTCGCACACCCGCTACGGCGCGCTCGGCACGATGGCGGTCGGCGAGGGCGGCCCCGAGCTCGTCAAGCAGATCTTGAATCAGACCTACGACATCAAGCGGCCCGAAACGGTCGCGGTGTACCTGCGCGGCAACCTGAAAAAGGGCGTCGGCCCGCAGGACGTGGCGATCGCCCTGTGCGGCGCGGTGTTCAAAAACGGTTTCGTCAAAAATAAGATCCTCGAATTCGTCGGCCCGGGCATCAAAAACCTCTCCATGGATTACCGCAACGGCATCGACGTGATGACGACGGAAACGGCATGCCTCTCTTCCATTTGGGAGACGGACGAAAAGACGCGGGAATATTACCGTATCCACGGCAGGGAAAAGGACTATAAGGAATTGAAGCCTTCCGATCCCGCATATTACGACTACGGCATCACGATCAACCTTTCGACCATCGAGCCGATGATCGCGCTCCCGTTCCACCCGAGCAACGCCTATACCGTCCGCGAACTTCTGGAGCACCCTTACGAGATCCTTTCCGAAGTGGAGGCTGCGGGCAGAAAACTCAAAGGGGACGATTCGTTCACCCTCACCGACAAGATCAAAGACGGAAGGATATATGTAAATCAGGGCATCATTGCGGGCTGCGCGGGCGGCATGTACGAAAACATCGCCGAAGCGTATGAAATTTTGAAGGGCAAATCCACGGGCGCGGGCGAATTTTCGCTCAGCGTGTATCCTTCCTCCCAGCCCGTTTACAAAGCGCTGGTCGAAAACGGCTATATCGGCGGGCTCATGGATGCGGGCGCGATCGTTAAAACGGCGTTCTGCGGGCCCTGCTTCGGCGCGGGCGACGTGCCCGCCAACAACGGGCTTTCCATCCGCCATACGACGCGCAACTTCGAAAGCCGCGAGGGCAGCAAGCCCGCGGCGGGACAGCTCGCGGCGGTCGCGCTCATGGACGCGCGTTCTATCGCGGCGACGGCCGCGAACGGCGGGTATCTCACGCCCGCGACGGAAGCGGAGTTTACCAAAAAAGTCAAAAAATATTTCTTCGATTCCGAAATTTACAAAAACCGCGTCTATCGCGGCGCGGGCAAGGCGGAAAAAGACGCCGAACTCGTCTACGGCCCGAACATTGCGGACTGGCCGAAGATGATCCCGCTCGGCAGAAACGTGCTCATCAAGGCGGTCAGCGTCATCAACGACCCCGTCACCACGACGGACGAACTCATCCCTTCGGGCGAAACTTCTTCTTACCGCTCCAACCCGTTGAAACTTGCGGAATTTGCGCTTTCCCGCAAAGACCCCGCATACGTCGGCAGGGCGAAGGAAGTCAAGGCGGACGAAGAAGCGCGCCGCGAGACGGGCAAACTCCCCGAACACGTCCTCAAAAAGGTGGAAAAGCTCAACATTTCCGAAGAGGGCACGATCTACGGCAGCTGCGTCGTGGCGGTCAAACCGGGCGACGGCTCCGCGCGCGAACAGGCGGCTTCCTGCCAGCGCGTGCTCGGCGGCATCGCCAACATTGCCAGGGAATACGCGACAAAGCGTTACCGCAGCAACCTCATCAACTGGGGGATGCTGCCCTTCACGGCGGGAAAACTGCACTTCAAGGTGGGGGATTATATCTATATCGAAAACATCGACCGCTACATCCGCGACGGCGCGGAAAAGATTCCCGCAAAGCAGTTGAGCGGCGGCAACGTCAAGGACATCGAACTTTCCGTCGGGTCTCTTACGCAGGATGAAAAGAACATCATCCTCAAAGGCTGCCTGATCAACTTCAACGCGGCGCGCTGAAAAAGGCAACGAAGATCAAAATAAAAAGGGAGGTTTCGGCTCATGCTCACATTGTCAGATTATAAAAACGCGATCGATCTCGTTTATAAGCCGAAGCCGCCCTTTACTTTATCCGAAGAGGAAAAGAGCGCGATCTGCGACGAAATGCTGGGCGTGCTTTTGGAAGAGCGCAACGAGATCGCCGCATTCAGTTATCCTTATAAAGTCAAGCGCGATCTGATCTGGGGGTATCTCAATCAAAGGATGCCCAATCCCGTCAGCGCGCGCTTTCTGGAGATACAGGATAAACTCTTTTGGGCGGAAACGGTGGAAAACGGCATCGTGTCCTTATCCTCTCTCGAATTTGACAGGGGGATCGCCCTTTGGCAGGGGGATATCACACGCCTGGCCGCCGACGCCGTCGTGAATGCCGCGAACAGCGCTTTGCTCGGCTGTTTCATCCCGCATCACAAGTGCATCGACAACGTCATCCATTCCCGTGCGGGCGTGCAGCTTCGGCTGGACTGTTCCCGCATCATGGGCATGCAGGGCGAGCCGGAGCCTGCGGGCTGTGCGAAGATCACCCTCGGGTACAATCTCCCCGCAAAGTACGTCATCCATACCGTCGGCCCTATGGTCGGCGTCAAACCGACGGAAACGGACGCGAGGACGCTTCGGAACTGCTATGTTTCCTGCCTGAACCTCGCGCGGGAAATGAACCTGAAAAGCATCGCGTTCTGCTGTATCTCGACGGGCGTTTTCGGGTATCCGAACGACGAAGCCGCGGAGATCGCCGTCGGAGCGGTCAGGAACTGGCTGCTGGAAACGGGGTTCGACATCAAAGTCGTGTTCGACGTATTTCTGGATAAAGACCGCGCGATCTATGCCGACATCCTGAAAAATTTATGACGCCAAAGCAAAGAGCCCCTCGTATGGCCGCCGCTGTATAGAGACTCGGGCGGATATCCTGAAAACTTATAAAAGCAAAATAAAGGCCCGCCGCGAAAATTCCGCGGGGGCAGAAAAAACGGAGCGGGATCGCTCCGTTTTTTGTATAAAAAGTATTTTTGACAGAGGAAACGCCCCGAAACGGGAAAACGGCAAACGGCGGCAAACAAGCTGCCGTTTTCGTGCCGTTTGCCGCCGCGCCGCGTCTTTTTCTGAAAAGGGCATTTATGCCGTATTCAATCCGAGGGAATTGCGTTCAATAATTTAAGCGCATATTCAATGGTTTCCCTGTAATCGTGCGTGAAAGATGTGTTTTTCATATAATAAGCTTTTTTGTTATAAACGAGGATCGGATAAAAATATTGCTTACCCGAAAACGGATGCGACTTCATATAAGCGAAAGCCTCGGCCATATATTGCTTGAACGCCTTTACGTTGTCATCGAAACGGTCTTTGATGATTAAAATATAAACCGGGAAATTCATAAGAGCCGCGTCGTCTGATTTACATTCTTGCAGCAATAAACCGATGTCCGATAAACCATCGATTTTTCGGAGAAGAATGTGCATATAAGTCAGCAGGTCGCTATCGCCGATATTTTCATATGTTTTCCGTAAAAAATTGTTTTCCGCGATTTCCGAAAAGCCGCCCGCAAGCAGGGCTTCACGGACATTGTCTAAATCGGCCTCCGCTTTGCAATCCGTAAAATCGGCCGAAGCGAGTTTTTTTCCGAACTTCAGCATTTCCGCCTGCCGCAAAGCCTTGACGTTCACGGCAATGAGGATCATACCGCCCGAAAAACAGAAACATGCGGCCGCGACGAGAAAAATAAAGGCGGTTTCATACGTATCTTTAACCAGAAGACCGCATGTAAAAAGGCATACGGAAAGAATAATCAAGAAAAAGAAAGTAACAAGAACGAATACGTGCCTTTTCATAAGATTTGCCCCCGTTTCGGCATTCCTTTTATCGTTGCCGTCAGTCCGCTCGCTCCGTTCGCTTTTACCCGCCTTTTACACGTTTGACGGTTCTTGCGGTTTGTGCCTGCGGAAGTTTCTTATCTGACATTATACGGAAAAATCATAACATTTGCAAGCGGAATCGTGCAAGCGGAATCGGAATTTTTCAAACAACCTGCCGAAAAGCGCCCGCATTGTAAAAAACCAAAGCCGTCGGTTCACCGACGGCTTTGGTTTTTGGTTTCATGGGAGCTGCGGCCGCTTTACGGGGCGGCGTGAGCGCTTGCCGCGAGCATCTTTTCGGGGCGGGCGGGACGCTCTTTCGCGGGTTTTCCGCTCCGCTTGATGCGGGCGTAATACTTTTCAAACTCTTTCATGCGTTCGCGCATGTGTTCGTAGCCGGGTTCTTCGACCGCGCAAACGCTCTCCGTGCGCGAAAACCTGTCGCCGATGAAGGCGGGTTCGGCGGCGCGGCGGTAAGTAAAGTCGATAATAAGCAGGATGGACGCGGCGAGGCACACGGCGGCCGCCGTCAGGATGATCGTTCGCTTTTTCATGCCCGCAGTATGTGCGTAAAATTTTGTTTTATGCCGTCAAACGCTTGCTTTTTGCGCTGCGGGCGGATATAATATAGAACGGAATTTAAACTTGAGTCGAAGGGTTCGCCCGACGGCAAAGGGGAGATACATAAAGTCTTTGGCAGCAAAGATTTGCGCCTCCTTTTTGCGTTGCGGGCAAAAGGGAGGCTTTTTATGTCGGAAACCAGGCTGGCGGTGGTCAGCATCATCAACGAATCGATGGACAGTTCCGAAAAGATGAACGCGCTTCTGCGCGATTTCGGGGAATACATCGTGGGCAGGATGGGCATACCGTACAAACTGAAAGGGGTTTTCGTACACGTCATCGTCATCGACGCGCCGCAGGAGATCATCAACGCTCTGACCGGCAAACTCGGCATGATCGAAGGGGTGTCCGCAAAGACCTTGTTTTCCAAATATTAAAGCGCCTTTTGCCTGCGGCAAGTTTGAAAATTTTTTCAAAGGAGATTTGTAGGATGAAAAAGACAGTTGCCGCGGCCATGTCCGCGGTCATGCTCGCGCTCGGCGCGGCGGCTTTCGCCGCATGCGAAAACGGCGGGTCAGATGTCGTTACGCTGCAATCTTACAACAGCGAAAGTCAGATCGTCGCCCTTCTGCAACAGGCGCAGAACAGCGGCGCCGAAGCGTACGGGGTACTCGGAGAGCCCTCGCTCACCAACGGAAAGGCGGAGGTCTCCTCCATATCCGTCGCCGTGGATTTTCAGGAGGAATGGACGGCTATCACGGAATTTGACGGCTATCCGCAGGCTTCCCTGATCGCCCGCGGCACCTTTGCGCAATCGGATCCCGCGTTCATCGCGGCTTTTTCCGAAGCCCTCAAAGACAACGCGTCATGGCTTTCGCAGGAGGAAAATATCGATAAATTCGAGCAGAAGCTCGCCGCGTACAACGCCGCCGATCCCGACGGTTATCAGACGACGCTTGCGGGCAAAACGTATACAACGGAGACCATCGCGAACTGCAATCTCGGCTATCAGAGCGCGCAGGAGGTAAAGGCGTCCGTCAAAGATTATGTGAACAGGCTGAGCGGCTCCGAGCCTGCCGACGGCTTTTTCTATGCCGCGCCCGCGTCCGGCGCGCAGGCGCAGGCGGAAGGGGATAAAACGGTCGACGTGTATCTGCCCGACGGCACGCCCGCGTTCGCGCTCGCCAAAGTGTTCACGGAAGGGGTGAGCGTCGCGGGCTATACGGTGCGCTTTCACATCGTAGCGGCGGGGCAGATCGGCACGATCTTTTCTTCCACGGCGGGCACGGAAGCGGAGGCGGATCTTGCGGTCATGCCCACCATCGGCGCGGCAAACGTGTACGCGAAGGCGGGCGGCATACAGCTCGTATCCACCCATGTTTTCGGCAATCTCTATATAGCTTCCGTGAACGGCACGGCCGATTCTTTGGAAGATCTGAGGGGCAAAACGGTGTATACGACCGCCGCCACGACCATTCAGCTGCTGCAATATCTCCTCACGGCGAACGGCATCGAATATACCGTTTGACGCGGTAAAACAGACTTATGAAGAGCGGAGCGAAAAAGATACTTCTGAATATATTGTTCCCCGTCGTCGTAACGGCGGCGATCTTCCTCATTTGGGCGATCGCCGCCGCCTCGATCGGCGCGTCGCTCATACTCCCTTCGCCCGCGGCGGCGATACGGGAGTTTTTCGCGTATTTTGCCGACGCCTCTTTTTGGCGCGCGCTGGGGAATACGATGTGGCGTTCGCTCTATTCTTTCCTCATTTCCTTTGTGCTGGCTTTCGCGTTCGCCGCGCTCGCGTACCGCTTTCCTCTCGCAAAGCGGCTTGCGGATCCCTTCGTGGCGTTTATCCGCGCGGTGCCCACGATGTCCGTCATACTGATCCTGATCATCTGGCTCAACGCGAGCCTCGCGCCCGCGGTCGTGGCGATCATCGTCATCTTTCCCACACTCTATTCGGCGTTTTCCGCCTCCATCGGCGGGGTAGACGCGGGCCTTGTGGAAATGTGCCGCGTTTACGGCGTGAGCACCAAAGACAAGCTCTGCAAACTCTATATCCCGCACATGGCGAGGGGGGTGTTCGAGGGGAGCGCGAGCGGGTTTTCCCTCAACATCAAGCTCGTCATCGCGGCGGAGGCGCTCGCGCACACCGCGCGCAGCATCGGCAACATGATGGATTTCGCGCAGGCGCTTCTCGAAACGGAAAAGCTCTTTGCGCTCACCATTGCGGCGGTCGTTTTGTCCGTCGCGTGCGAATGGCTTATAAAGCTGATCGGGAGGGCGGTGATACGATGGAAATGAGCTGTTTTTCCGGCAAAAACATTCTTGTGGAAAACGTCGGCAAAAGGTACGGCGCGACGCCCGTCTACGAAAATTTTTCCCTCGAAATCGAAGAGGGGAGGATCACCTGCCTTCTGGGCGCGAGCGGGTGCGGCAAAACCACGCTTCTGAACATGCTCGCGGGGCTTACGCCTTACGAGGGGAAAATAGAGAACGTGCCCGAGCGCATTTCTTATATTTTTCAGGAGGAGCGGCTTTTGCCCAACCTCACGGTAAAGCAGAACGTGGCGCTCGTGCTCGGCAAAAACGCAGACGGAAAGAAAATTTCCGAAATGCTCGAAAAGGTGGAACTTTCGGGTAAGGAGAACGCGTACCCCTCCGAACTTTCGGGCGGGCAGGCGCAGCGTGTATCCATAGCGCGCGCGTTCGCGTACCCTTCGGGGCTGATTTTGATGGATGAACCCTTTTCGTCCCTGGATACGGCGCTCAAAATACGTCTGATCGGCGTGTTCTGCCGCCTTTGGCAGGAGGAAAGGCGCACGGCGGTGTTCGTCACCCACGATGCGGAAGAGGCATACATGCTCGCCCACCGCGCGGTATTGTTAAAGGACGGAAAAATCGCGGCGGATATCGGCGAAAACTCGCCCGTCCCCCGGCCTTACGGAGAAAATTCTCCGTTCAAACAGAAAATACTTGCCGAAATGCTCAAAAGCGAATGATCCGGCAGGAGGGCTCGGCAAGCGGTCAAAAAGAGGCATTTTTTTGTTGATCGGCAAAACATGCCTCTTTTGTCTTGTAAAAAAGAGAAAAATATGGTATATTTAAGACAGGCTCTATAAGTTTCGGCAGGGAGATGATATTTTGAAAACATTGTTCGTATCCGATCTTGACGGTACGTTGCTGACTATCAAAGAGCGCGTTTCCGAATACAGCCTGGAACACCTGAATACGCTCATAGACGGTGGCATGCCGTTCACATACGCCACGGCGCGCTCGCTCAATTCGGCGGCAAAGGCGTGTTGGGGGCTTCGGCAGAACCTGCCCGTCATCCTGTACAACGGAGCGGTCATTATGGAACCGTCCGACCGAAAAATGCTGTATAACAATCATTTTAACGGCGGGCAGCTGCTGTATCTGAAAGAATTGTTCGCAAAACACGACGTGTGGCCGCTCGTCTACTCGTTCCACGGAGAAACAGAGCGCGTTTCCTGGGTAACGGAAAAAGAAACGCCGGGCATGCGCCGGTATCTCGACCGCCGCCGCGGAGATCCCAGGCTCAATCCGCTTCACGTAAGGGAAGATATCCGCGGGGACGACATTTTTTATTTCAATTGCATTGGCAGGAAGGAAGATCTCGACGCCCTGCACGAAGAGGTGGAAAACAGCCTCGACATGAAGTGTATTTACGAAAAGGAAACGTATCAGACCGATTACTGGTGCGAGATCATGCCGAAGAGCACTTCGAAAGGCGCGGCGGCGAAACAGCTCAAAGCCATTCTCGGGGCGGAAAAAATGGTGGCGTTCGGCGACGGCATCAACGATTACGACCTCTTCCGCGAAGCGGACGAAAGTTACGCCGTGATGAACGCCGACGAAAAACTGAAAGAGATGGCGACCGGGGTGATCGGTTACAGCGAAGAGGACGGCGTCGTAAAATTCCTCATGGAAAATTTAAGCAGATATTTATAGCCGTTAAAGGAGAAGAATTGAATATGGCAAAAGAAAAGGCGAAAAAAGAGAAGAAAAAAAGTTCGTTTTGGAAAGACTTTAAGGCGTTTATTTCGCGCGGCAATATCGTAGACCTTGCGGTCGCGGTCGTCGTCGGCGCCGCGTTTACGGCGATCGTGAACAGTTGGTCAACGACATCATCAAACCGCTGATCACATTGCTGTTCGGCGGAGAAGACATGAGCGATCTCGTCGTCGTGCTCAGAACCATCGTAGACCCCGATACGAACGAGATCGTCGATACGATCACTTTGAATTACGGAAATCTCATCATGGCGATACTCACGTTCCTCATCGACGCGTTCGTCATATTCACCGTGTTGCGCATCGTGCGCAACGCACAGCGCAAGCTGAAAGAGGGAGCGGAGGCGCTCAAACAAAAAATGACGAAAGACGGGGCTTCGGAAGAGGAAGCGCAGCCCGTCGCGGAAGCGGCCGCTCCGGCCGTGCCTGCGGAACCGCCCAAACCCACGACCGAAGAGTTGCTCGCGGAAATACGCGATCTCCTGAAAGAGAATGCCGAGCTCAAAAAAACGGCGGCCGTCTCCGCGGAGGCTGACAACGTTGCGGAACGCCCCGCGCAAGAATGATTTTAAACCCGAAAAGGACGGCTGTACCGTCCTTTTTTTTGTTTCGTGCCGTCTGCGCCGCCGCGGGCGAAAAATACCGATAAAATTTTCGCAAAAAGTACCCGCAAACAGTTTTTGAAACGCAAAGTTTGTGGTATAATTTATCCGTCACAGGTGCGGGCGCTATATTTTGTCGTACGCGCATATGCGCATTTAAAAAGCGAGCGCGGGTATCCCGTTTCTGAACAGGATAAAAAACAGGTATAGGTTGAGCACGATCAGCACGGGCACGAGTATCATCAAAAGCAGGCTGTCCGTGCGGAATTTTGTCACGAACATCGCGGTATACACCGCCGTCGCGCCGCCGAGCAGGGATGCGATAATAAGTTTCGCGTCGGCCGAGGCCGCACGTTCTCCGCGTTCGTCGCGCCGCTTTTTTTGGGTCTTTACGAGAAGAAACCCGTACAGGTTGATCGCGGCGATATAGACGGCGGCAAGGATATATAATAAAAGCATATTGTTCCCTCGCGGAAGAGTATGCGCAGTATACAATCGGATTATGAACGGAGGTTATGAATATGGCAAAAGTTGCGATCCTCATGGGCAGCAAGTCTGACTTTCCCGTCGTCAGGCCTGCGGCCGAAGTGATCAAAAAATTCGGCGCGGAATGCGAAGTGCGGGTCATCTCCGCCCACCGCACGCCCGATACGGCGCACGAGTTCGCCGCGAATGCGGAAAAGAACGGCACGGAAGTCATCATCTGCGCGGCGGGCAAAGCCGCGCACCTCGGCGGGGTCATCGCCGCATATACGACCCTTCCCGTCATCGGGCTTCCCGTCAAGACGGATATGATGGGCGGGCTCGACAGCCTCCTTTCCATCGTGCAGATGCCCTCGGGCATCCCCGTTGCGACGGTAGGGGTGAACGGCGGAGAAAACGCCGGGCTTCTGGCGCTGCAAATTCTTTCTTTGCGCTATCCCGACATTGCGGAAAAACTCAGAGGTTATAAAAAGCAGATGGCGGAAAAGATCGCCGCCGACGACGCCGCGTTGCAGGCGGAACTCAAAAATATTTAACGATTGCGAAAATCATCGGAGGTAAAATAAGATGAAAAAAGGCGAGCAGCTTTACGAAGGCAAGGCGAAAAAGGTGTTTGCGACGGACGATCCCGATATCGTCATCGTGGACTACAAAGACGACGCGACCGCGTTCAACGGGCTCAAAAAGGGCACGATCGCGGGCAAGGGCGTCATCAACAACAAAATGAGCAACATGATGTTCCGCATCATGGAACAGCACGGCATCCCCACGCATTTTGTGGAGGAGCTTTCCGACCGCGAAACGGCGGTCAAAAAAGTGCAGATCGTGCCCCTCGAAGTCATCATCCGCAACACGGCGGCGGGCAGCTTTTCCAAGCGTTACGGCGTGCCCGAAGGCAAAAAACTCCCCGTGACCGTTTTCGAATTCAGCTATAAAAACGACGATCTCGGAGACCCGCTCATCAACGACTATCACGCGCTCGCCATGGAGCTTGCGACCCCCGAAGAGATCGAAACGATCAAGCGCATGGCGTTCAAGGTCAACGACGTCATGAAGGAATTTTTCGCTTCGCTCAACATCGACCTCATCGACTTCAAGCTCGAGTTCGGCAGATTCAAAGGGCAGATCATCCTCGCGGACGAAATTTCACCCGACACCTGCCGTTTCTGGGATATGACCACCGGCGAAAAACTGGATAAGGACAGGTTCAGGAGAGATCTCGGCGGCGTAGAGGACGCATACAAAGAAGTATTCGCCCGTCTCACCGGCGGCAACAAGTGAGCCGCTCTTTTATGTACGAAAGAGATCTGAAAGCGCCGTTCGACTGCATGCACGAAGAGTGCGGCGTTTTCGGCGTATACTCCGGCGAAACGCGCAATGTGGCGCACACCGCGTATTACGGACTGTTTGCCCTGCAGCACAGGGGGCAGGAGAGCGCGGGCATCGCCGTGGCTTATGCCGACAAAATTCAGTATTACAAGGGGATGGGCCTCGTTTCCGACGTGTTTGCGGGCGGCAGGCTCGATACCCTTCCCGAAGGCGACATCGCGATCGGGCACGTCCGCTATTCCACGACGGGCGCGAGCCTGTCCGTCAACGCGCAGCCCGTCGTTTTTACGGGTAAGTGCGGCAAAACGGCGCTGGCGCACAACGGGAATCTGACAAACACGAAACAGCTGCGCGAAGAACTGATCGCCGACAACGCCGTCTTTCAGACGAGCATCGACTCCGAAGTTATGGCGCTGCTCATCAACAAGTACAGCGACGGCGACATCGTGAAAGGGGTGCTCGCCGCCTGCGAACGCATCCGCGGCTCTTACGCGCTCGTCGTGATGACGGCGGATAAGCTCATCGCCGTGCGCGACCCGTACGGCGTGCGCCCGCTCGTGCTCGGCAAAAACATCGACGATACGGTCGTCGCCAGCGAAACGTGCGCGCTCGACGCGGTCGGCGCGGGGTACGTGCGCGACGTAAAGCCCGGCGAAGTCGTCGTCATCGATTCGCAGGGCGAACATTCGTATTTTTTGGATACGAAGGGCAAAAAGCCCGCCGCATGTATCTTCGAATACGTCTATTTCGCCCGCCCCGACAGCGTCATCGACGGGTTGAGCGTCTATCAGGCGCGCAAAGAGGCGGGGCGCATTCTCGCGCGTTCCAATCCGCATATCGAGGCGGACATCGTCAGCGGCGTGCCCGATTCGGGGTTGGTCGCGGCGCGGGGATATTCCGAAGTTTCGGGCATTCCATGCGTGGAGGCGCTCGCCAAAAACCGCTATGTGGGCAGGACGTTCATCCAGCCCGACCAGCACATGCGCGAGCACAGCGTCAGCGTGAAGATGAACGCGCTGCGCGCGAACATCGAGGGTAAGCGCGTCATCATCATCGACGATTCGATCGTGCGCGGCACGACCAGCCGCAAGATCGTCAAAATGCTGCGCGACGGCGGCGCGAAGGAAGTGCACATGATGGCCTGTTCTCCCGTCGTGAAGCATCCGTGCCACCTCGGCATCGATATCGAAACGTATTCCCAGCTCATCGGCGCAAATAAAACCGTCGAAGAGATCCGCGAATACATCGGCGCGGATTCGCTCACTTACATGTCGGCGGAAGGGCTGAAAGAGGCGTGCAAAGGCGCGGCTTACGGCTTCTGCACGGGGTGTTTTGACGGAAAATATCCCTATCCGCTCGAATTTGATCGGGCGGACAAACATAAATTCGAATAATATAAGGACGGAAACTCAAAATGGCAATATCGTACAAAGACAGCGGCGTAGACGTCGAAAGAGGTTATAAAGCGGTAGAACTGATGAAAAAGCACGTTCAGTCGACGTTCGACGCGAACGTTTTGGGCGACATCGGTTCGTTCGGCGGCTTTTACTCCGTCGCGGGCGAAAAGATGAGCGAGCCCGTGCTCGTCGCCGGCACCGACGGCGTGGGCACGAAGCTCAAATACGCCTTCCTCGCAAACCGCCACGACACCATCGGCATCGACGCGGTCGCCATGTGCGTGAACGACATCGTGTGCCAGGGCGCGAAGCCGCTCTTCTTTCTCGATTATTTTGCGACGGGCAAACTTTCTCCCGAAACGGTCGCGACGGTCGTATCCGGCATCGCGGAGGGCTGCCGCCAATCGGGCTGTGCGCTCATCGGCGGAGAAACGGCTGAAATGCCCGGGTTCTATCCCGACGGCGAGTACGATCTCGCCGGTTTTGCCGTGGGCATCGTAGACAAAAAGGACGTCATCAACGGCAAGACCATAAAGGAGGGCGACGCGCTCGTCGGTATCGCGTCCAGCGGCATCCATTCCAACGGGTATTCGCTCGTGAGGCGGCTGTTCGGCGATTCCGCCAATTCGCACGACCTCGACCGCTACGACGACAGGCTGAAAGACAACGTGCTCAACGTCCTTTTAACGCCTACGAAAATTTATGTGAAAAGCGTTCTGAACCTCATTGCGAAAGTAAAGGTGAAGGGCATCGCGCACATCACGGGCGGCGGATTCATCGAAAACATCCCGCGCATCTTCCCCGAAGGGATCGGCTGCGTCATCGACAAAAATTCTTATCCCGTGCCCGAGATCTTCAAGATCATGAAGGAAAAGAGCGAAGCGAGCGACGATCAGCTCTACAATACCTTCAACATGGGCATCGGCATGGTGTTCTGCGTGGACAAAAAGGACGTGCAAAAAACCATCGAAACGCTCAACGCCACAGGCGAAAAGGCGTATCTCATCGGCGAAACGGTCAAGGGCAAAGGAGTCGCTTTCAAGTGAAAAAGATAGCGGTGTTTGCCAGCGGTTCGGGCAGCGATTTTCAGTCCGTCATCGACGCGAACGGGAAAGAGCCGTTCTGCGAGATCGCATTGCTCGTCGCGTCGAAAGAGGGTATCGGCGCGATCGAACGGGCAAAAAAGCACGGCATCGAATACATCGTGCGCAGCAAAAAGGATTACCCGTCCGTCGACGCGATGTTTGCGGATATCGTGGAAGAACTGAATAAAAGGGGCGTGGACTATGTCGTTCTGGCAGGGTATCTGTCCATGCTGAGCGCAAATTTCGTGCGCGCCTTTGCGGACAGGATCATCAACATTCACCCGTCCCTCATCCCGAGCTTTTGCGGCAAGGGCAATTACGGGCTGAACGTTCACCGCGCGGCGATCGAATACGGAGTCAAAATTTCGGGGCTGACCGTGCATTTTGTGGACGAACAGTACGATACGGGCGCCATCATTTTACAGCGCGCCGTCGAAGTCAAAGACGGCGACACGCCCGAAAGTTTGCAGGCGCGTATCCTTGAAGAGGAACATAAAGCCCTTCCCGAAGCCGTCCGCCTGCTTGCGACCGGCAAGCTCAAAAAAGAGGGCAGAAAGGTCACCATCATCGAATAAACCAAGGAGAGTTATATATGAACGGTATTTACAAGGTGCACGACATCGGCGAACTGATCAAAGACAACAGTTACGTCGGGCGCGGCATCGTCATCGGTTTGAGCGAGAGCGGCAAAAAGGCGGTTTTCGCGTACTTTATCATGGGGCGCAGCGAAAACAGCCGCAACCGCGTGTTTACCGAAAAGGGGGAAGAGGTCACCATCTATCCCTTCGACGCGAGCAAGGTCAAAGACCCTTCGCTCATCATCTATTCCCCCGTGCGCCGCGCGGGCAATTCGGTCATCGTGACCAACGGCGACCAGACGGATACCGTTTATGACTTTCTTATGAAGGGCAAAACGTTTGAAGAAGCGCTCGAGACCCGCTGTTTCGAGCCGGACGCGCCAAATTTCACCCCGCGCATCAGCGGCGTTCTGAACTTTGCGGACGGGGCTTTCACTTACAAAATGAGCATTCTGAAAAGCGCGGACGAAAAGGGGAGCGCCTGCAACCGCTATACCTTTTCGTATGCGCCGCTCAAAGGGATGGGGCATTTTATCCACACTTATAACTGCGACGGCGACCCGATACCTACCTTTACGGGCGAACCCGAGCGCGTGAAGATTCCCGACGATATAACCGCTTTTGCCGAAACGCTGTGGCAGAACCTGAACGAGGCGAACAAAATTTCCCTCTATGTCCGCTATACCGACCTTGAAAGCGGCGAATCCGAACGCGTGCTTCATAATAAAAACAAATAAGGGGAGGAACAGAGATGAAAGAATTCGAACTCAAATACGGGTGCAACCCCAATCAGAAACCGGCGAAAATTTTCATGGAAAACGGGAAAGACCTTCCCATCGAAATTCTGAACGGCAAGCCCGGTTATATCAACTTTTTGGATGCATTCAACAGCTGGCAGCTCGTCAAAGATATAAAGGACAATCTGGGCGAAGTTGCGGCGACCTCTTTCAAACACGTCAGCCCCACGAGCGCGGCGATCGGTAAAAAACTTTCCGACCGCCTCAAAAAGTCCTGCTTTGTGGACGACATCGAAGGGCTTGACGATTCTCCCCTCGCCTGCGCGTATGCCCGCGCAAGGGGCACGGACAGGATGTCGTCCTTCGGCGACTGGATCGCCCTCTCCGACGAGTGCGACGAGGTGACGGCGAAGATCATCTCGCGCGAAGTTTCCGACGGCATCATCGCCCCCGGCTATTCTCCCAAGGCGCTCGAAATCCTCAAAGCCAAGCGCAAGGGGAGTTACAACATCGTAAAGATCGACAAGGACTATAAGCCCGATCCCGTCGAGCGCAAGCAGGTGTTCGGCGTGACCTTCGAGCAGGGAAGAAACGAATTCAAAATCGATAAAGACCTGCTTAAAAACATCGTTACGAAAAACAAAGATCTGCCCGAGTCTGCAAAGACCGACCTCATCATCTCGCTCATCACCTTGAAGTATACGCAGTCCAACTCCGTATGTTTTGCGGCGGACGGGCAGGCGATCGGCGTGGGCGCGGGGCAGCAGTCGCGCATCCACTGCACCCGCCTTGCGGGCAGCAAAGCCGACCTTTGGCATCTGCGCCAGAGCGACAAGGTTCTGAATTTACAGTTTGCCGAAGGGGTAGGGCGCCCCGATAAAAACAACATCATCGACATTTATCTTTCCGACGAGTGCGAAGACGTTTTGGGCGATAACGTGTGGAAACAGTACTTCGCCGTCCGCCCCGAACCGTTCACCAAGGAAGAGCAGAAGGCTTACCTTTCCAAAGTCACGGGCGTCTCTTTGGGCAGCGACGCGTTCTTCCCGTTCTCCGACAATATCGAGCGCGCGAAAAAGAGCGGCGTTTCCTATGTGGCGCAGCCGGGCGGTTCGGTCAGGGACGACCTCGTCATCGAGGCGTGCGACAAGTACGGCATGGTCATGGCATTCACGGGCATGCGCCTCTTCCACCATTGAGCAATTTACTTTTTTCTGCCGGCGATGCGTGCGGTGAGCCGTGCGCATCGCTGCAAATCGTTATAGGAATTTATTTTTCAAGGATCAGATATGAACGTTTTGGTTATCGGGAACGGCGGGCGCGAACATGCCATCGTCGCGGCGCTTTCCAAAAGTCCGAAGGTGGACAAAATTTATTGCATGAAGGGCAACGCGGGCATCGCGGAACTTGCCGAACTCGTCGATGTGAATTATTGCGACCTGAAAGCCGTGGGCGATTGGGTGGACGCGCATAAGGACGTAAAGTATACCGTCATCGCGCCCGACGATCCGCTCGCTTTGGGGCTTGCGGACGAACTCGAAGGCCGCGGCCACCGCGTTTTCGGGCCGAACAAGCGCGCCGCCGAAATAGAGTCGAGCAAGGCGTTTGCCAAAGAACTCATGAAAAAGTACGGCATCCCCACCGCGAAGTACGAAACTTTTTCCGATTACGAAAAGGCGCTCGCTTATGTGGAAAAGGGGAGCTTCCCCGTCGTTTTGAAGGCGGACGGGCTCGCGCTCGGCAAGGGCGTACTCATCTGCGAAAATTTGCAGCAGGCGAAAGACGGGCTGAAACAGATCATGCTGGACAAGGCGTTCGGTTCTGCGGGCAACAAAGTCGTTATAGAAGAATTTTTGACGGGCAAAGAGTTTACCCCCGGCGAGGAGGTGTCCGTTCTGGCGTTCACCGACGGAAAGACCATCGTGCCGATGATCCCCAGCTGCGACCACAAGCGCGCCTTTGACGGCGACAAGGGATTAAACACCGGCGGCATGGGCACGTTCACGCCCTGCCCGTTCTACGACAAAGAGATCGCGGACGAAGTGATGGATAAGATCATGCTCCCCACGGTGGCGGCGATGAATGCGGAGGGCAGGTCTTTTAAGGGCGTTCTCTACTTCGGGCTCATGCGCACGAAAGAGGGCATGAAGGTGGTCGAATACAATTCCCGTTTCGGCGATCCAGAAACGCAGGTCGTCCTTCCCATGTTGAAGACCGATCTCATGGAAATTTTCGAGGCGGTCACCGACGAGCGCCTTGCGGATATTAAAATCGAGTGGGAAGAGGGCGCGTGCGTGTGCGTGGTGCTCGCCAGCGGCGGCTATCCCGTAAAGTACGAAAAGGGCAAAGAGATCACGGTCGGCGATCTCGACGAGGGCGTGTTCCTTTACCATGCGGGCACGAAGCGCGAAAACGGCGTTCTCAAAACGGACGGCGGCAGGGTGCTCGGCGTGTGCGCGAAGGGCAAAACGGTCGCCGAGGCGCGCGAAAAGGCGTACGCGAACGTGAAAAAGATACACTTCGACGGAATGCATTACCGCACCGATATCGGCATCAAATACAATAAATAAAGAGGAAGCGAGCGATGATCTACAGAATTTTCGTTGAAAAAAAGGACAATTTGCAGGCGAAGAAAATAAAAGACGACCTTTCCGCGCAGCTCTCCATTCATGCGGACGACGTGCGCGAAATCATCCGTTACGACGTCGAGGGGCTTTCCGAAGAGGAACTCAAAGCCGCCGTCGTGAACGTGTTTTCCGAGCCGCCCGTAGACAACGTATATTTTGAAGAGGTTTCTTTCGATAAAGAATACAAGGTGTTTGCGATCGCCTTCCTCGACGGGCAGTACGACCAGCGCGCGGACAGCGCGGCGCAGTGCGTGCAGCTTCTGACAAAAAAGGCGCGCCCGCTCATCAAGTGCGCGCGCGTCGTCGCGGTGAAAGGCGTTTCCGACGAAGAGTTTGCCCGCATCAAAAAGCATCTCATCAACCCCGTGGAAAGTTCGGAAGTTTCCCTTGCCAAGCCCAAGACGCTCGCCCGCGCGAAGATGCAGACGCAGGACGTGAAAGAGGTGGCGGGGTTCATCGCCATGTCCGACGAGGAGATCGCGGCTTACCACAAAAAGAACGGGTTCGCCATGAGCGTGGAAGATCTGGCGTTCGTGCGCGATTATTTCAAAAAAGAGGGCAGAAACCCGACGGAGACGGAAGTCAAGGTGATAGACACCTATTGGTCGGATCACTGCCGCCACACGACTTTTGCGACCGAGATCAGGGACGTGAAGATAGATTCCGACAACCCGCACATCGCAAAGGCTTATCGGCTGTATCAGGATCTTTTCGCGGAATTCAACGCAAAGCGGGAAGATAAATATCCCTGCCTCATGGACATCGCGACCATCGCGGTGAAAAAACTGAAAAAAGAGGGCAGGTTGGACAATCTGGATATTTCCGACGAGATCAACGCCTGCTCCATCTGCATAGACGCGGAGATAGACGGCAAGGCGGAAAAATATCTCGTCATGTTCAAGAACGAAACGCACAACCACCCGACCGAAATAGAGCCGTTCGGCGGGGCGGCGACCTGCCTCGGCGGCGCCATCCGCGATCCGCTTTCGGGCAGGACGTATGTCTATCAGGCGATGCGCGTGACGGGTTCGGCCGATCCACGGGAAAAGATAGAGGACACCCTCCCCGGCAAACTTCCGCAGCGCGTCATCACCAAGACGGCTGCGGCGGGATTTTCTTCCTACGGCAACCAGATCGGGCTTGCGACGGGCATCGTTGACGAAGTGTACGACCCCGGTTACAAGGCGAAGAGGCTGGAAACGGGCTTCGTCGTCGGCGGGGCAAAGCGCGACATGGTGTACCGCGAAAAACCGAAGGAGGGCGACGTGATCATCCTGCTCGGCGGCGAAACGGGGCGCGACGGCTGCGGCGGCGCCACGGGCTCGTCCAAGGCGCACGACGCGCATTCGGTGGAGACCTGCGGCGCGGAAGTGCAGAAGGGCAACCCTCTCACCGAGCGCAAATTGCAGAGACTGTTTTTGAATAAAGAGGCGACCCGCCGCATCAAAAAATGCAACGACTTCGGCGCGGGCGGCGTTTCCGTCGCCATCGGCGAACTTTCGGACGGGCTGGTCATCAACCTCGACAAAGTTCCTCTCAAATACGAAGGGCTGTCGGGTACGGAACTTGCCATTTCCGAATCTCAGGAGCGCATGGCGGTCGTCGTGGACGCAAAGGAACAGGACGAGTTCATCCGCCTTGCCGCGGAAGAGAACCTCGCGGCGACGCCCGTCGCGGTCGTTACGGACGACAGGCGCATGAAGATGCTCTTCAAGGGGCGCGCCATCGTCGATATTTCGAGGGACTTCCTCGATACGAACGGCGTAAAACAGGTCATTTCCGCCGAGATCGAAGAGAAAGTGACCGATTTCTTCAAGCGCCGCGCGGAGAAATTTGCGGAAGGGCTTACCAAAGCGCTCTCTTCCCTCAACGTCTGCTCCAAGAAGGGGCTTTCGGAAATGTTTGACTCGACCATCGGCGCGCGCAGCGTGTACATGCCCTTCGGCGGCAAACGCCAACTTACGCCCGCCATCGCGATGGCGGCGAAGATCTGCGGGGGCGAAACGGACGTCGCCACCGTGTCCGCTTACGGATATTCGGCAAAACTGATGCGCGGCGCGCCGTTCACGGGCGCAATTTACAGCGTCGTGGCGTCCGTCGCGAAACTCATCGCGGCGGGGTGCGATTACGATGAGATCCGCCTCACCTTCCAGGAATTTTTCATGCGCTTGAACCGCGACCCCAAACGCTGGGGCGTGCCGCTTTCGGCTCTGCTCGGCGCGCTGTACGCGCAGATCGGGTTGGGGCTCGGCGCGATCGGCGGAAAGGACAGCATGAGCGGTACCTTCGAACACATCGACGTTCCGCCCACGCTCATCTCCTTCGCGCTTGCGCCCGCAAAGGCGAGCGGGCTCATCTCGAACGTGCTCGAAAAGGCGGGCACGAAACTTTGGCTCGTGCCCGTGCCCAAAGACGGGAGCGAAGTGCCCGACTTCAAAAAATTCGCGGAAGTCTGCCGCGAAGTGCATAAAAATATACAGAGCGGGAACATCCGCTTTGCGACGGTCGTGGAAAACGGCGGCACGGCGGCTGCCGTGGCGAAGTCCTGCTTCGGCAACGGTCTCGGCTTTGCCTTCGAAGGGGATGCAAAAACGCTGCTTTCCGAGCGGTACGGCGACCTCGTCGTGGCGCTTGACGATCCCGGCGCGGTATCCTTCGATAAAATTTATATCGGGAAAACAGCGGATAAAGATTTTACGCTCGGCGGCGACGTATTGAGCGGGAAAGACGCGCTCGAAGCGTTTACGGGCGCTTTGGAAAACGTGTTCCCCAACAACGCGCCCGCGGCGGGCGTTGCCGTGGACTGCGATTTTGTCAGCGGCGGCAGATGTTACGAAAATATAGCGATCAAAACGGCGAAGCCGCGCGTGTTTATTCCCGTATTCCCCGGTACGAACTGCGAGTTGGATACGGCGCGCAAGTTCCGCCTTGCGGGCGCGGAATGCGACGTGGTCGTTTTGAAGAACAGGAGCGCCTCCGACATCGAAGAGAGCGTGAAGGCTTTTGCCGACGCCGTTTCCCGCGCGAACATCGTGGCGTTCCCCGGCGGTTTTTCGGGCGGCGACGAGCCTGACGGCAGCGGCAAGTTCATCGCTACGACCTTCCGCAACCCGTATATCGCCGAAGAGATCGAAAAACTTTTGAAACAGCGCGACGGGTTGATCCTGGGTATCTGTAACGGCTTCCAGGCGCTCATCAAATTGGGGCTCGTGCCTTACGGAGAGATCCGTCCGCTCGAAAGCGGCAGCCCGACTTTGACGTACAACAACATTTCGCGCCACGTTTCCACGCTCGTGGATATCCGCGTCGCGTCGAATAAGAGCCCCTGGCTTGCGGCGTGCAAGGTGGGCGACGTGTTCACCGTGCCCGTATCGCACGGCGAAGGCAAGATCGTAGCCCCCGAAAGCGAACTCATCAAAATGCGCGAAAAGGGGCAGATCGCCACGCAGTACTGCGACCTGAACGGAAAGCCCACCATGCTTTACCCGTACAACCCGAACGGTTCGGCTTGGGCGATCGAGGGCATCACCTCGCCCGACGGCAGGGTATACGGCAAGATGGGGCATACCGAGCGCACGGGCGAAAACCTGTACAAAAACTGCACGGGCAATTTCGACATGAAACTGTTCGAAAGCGGCGTTAAATATTTTAAGTAAATAAAGACCGAAGGCTGCGGTTTTCCGCGGCCTTCGGTTCGTATATGAGAGGGGATGTTCACTTTGGTTAAAGCACTTTATCAGCAGTCTATCCACTCGATTTCGCTTTCGGCTTCCCAAAAAGTTTTATTGTCCCATATTGGAGCAGCAAGAAACGCCTCGACGACATCCGCGCGTTTGTCGTAGGGTTTTGTCATAGTCCACAATGGGACATATGGAGTGGGGTTAGGGGGCTCGGGTTCCATTTGATCCAGAACAAGCGTAAAATTATTGTTCTTTACCCAACCTTGTATAAAATATTTAACTCCTTTGTAAAGGAACCACCTTTCGTCTCCATAGTAAAGTCCATCTACAAATTCGTTCACATTTCCGTCTATCATTGTTCTGTCACTCCCTTAAAATATTTCTTGTAGAACTCATATTCTTGTTTAGATATATCCTCATTTCATGGAAAGAGCCGTCGGGTTTTAGTTTGATATATACGTTGCTTGTATGTGATTCTTCGGGCAAAGAGTGTTTACCGCCTATGCCTTTCAGTACCTTAACGCCATTGATTTTACCGACTGTTTTGTATGTGTATGCAACGTTGTTGCCGCTTGCAAAAGTGCCGCGCCCGCCCATTATCTCACCGCCTTTCTCGATGAGAAATAATCTACGGGGATAATGTTCCCGCGCATTTCGGCAAACGGAGTACCGAAACAGATGATCGTTTCGGGGTTCAGTCTTTCGAGCATAGCGTCATAACCGCGCATGAATCCCGTTTTGTTTTTCTTGCAGCCTATCATGCCTATTGCTACGACTGCATTTTGTTCTACACCGTCAAAGCAGAAATCATAAGTGGGGGCGAGTCCCCAACTTACAGTAGGGTAGACTGTAAGTCCGTGCGATTGCCAATATGCGCCGCACCAGCGGTTTTTTGCGATATTCTCTATCTGACGCCAAAGCGGCATATCGGCGTAAAGAGAATAGTCGGGTGTAAGAAGAAATTTGTATTGCGAGTATTTGCGCAAACTCTTTTGCGGATTGTCGTAAATATGTTCGAAACGATAATCATCCACAAAGAAGTGCACGCCGCATTCACGGTTGTATTCTTCTTTCGATTTTGTGTCGGAACAGGCGATGAGTTTTACGTCGCTTACAATAGGCTGACGCTTAACGATCGGTATGTTCCATTTTCCTGAGCACGGATACTCATTGCGCAGGAAAGTTTGTTTCAGTCTTACTTCGTTTGAGTGCATATACTGCACCTCCTGTTAAAAATGTCAACCTTTGGTTGCCGTCAAGAAAATTGTTGACATAAAAGACAGGATTTGCTACAATACATATGTCATGGATGTGTTATAGCATTCATCCCGAAAGGTCTTGATCTGATCGTTGCAGCGATTTTTTCAAGGCTTTTCTTTTATGTTTTTCTCTGAAATTAAATTTAAGCAGACTTTGAATTTTTTATTTTTTCGCGTTCAACGGCGCGCAGTTGCGAATCAGCGCACGCCAAAGAAACGGCGCAAGACTTATGAATTTCATTTGAAGACATCCCGTCTATCAAATAGGACGGGGCAAGCAGTTCGCCGCCAAATACGTTGGCTTGCCATTCCGAATTTCGGTAACACGGAATTTTACCGATTGGATCGGATTGACAAAACTCGATTGATCCCTCATCGTGCATAAAAAAATGACCGATTTCATGCGCGAGAGTCAAACGGTCGCGCCCGTTTCCGTGACATGCGCCGATATATACATCCTCACGGATGCATATCTTGTTTTCACTTGGGACGGTTTTGCCATGCAGTTCGCCCATTTCTTCCTGTGGGCAAATTTCGAGTATAAAACCTGAAAATACTTCGGGCAATATTCTTTCAATGAACCAGATAATGTCGAAGTATAAATCATTTTCGACACCCAAAGCACGGCGGATTCCTCTGACAAATGTTCAAATCTCTTGCCGTGATGTAGGTTTAACCGGGATCCCGCTCATTTGTTTTCCTCGTTTTGCATCAATTTTTTAATTGCGTCTAACTGTTCATCGGTTAAATCGCTGAAAGAGCGTGCGAATGATACTGCAAGTTTTTTGGCGTTAGGCGAGGCCTCTCCGAAATCAAGTATAACTGCTTTCTCAGAAGCAGAAATGGCTTCATCCAGAGCATCTTCCTGGGAAGGGGTAAGCCGATAGGCTGAGCGGATCTTTAAATTCCACTCGTAGGGCATTTTTTTCTTTCCGAGTTCTACCGCAGACAAAAACGACGGAGTAACGCCAAGTTTTTGCGCCATTGTCAAAAGTACTTCGCCTTGATCGATGCGTAATTTTTTAAGAAATTTACCGATTTCAGTCATAATTAAACACCTCTATGTTTCATTGTAAGCATATGATAGCACATGAATTCATAAAATTCAACTAATTGGTTCAATATTTTTACTTAAATGTTTAAAACGCTTCCAAAGTTGATTCATCTTTTTGCCGCGCGATCGGCGAAGCGCATGCCAAAAACAGGTAAAATTTGCACAAATGCTTTACTTTTCGGCGATATTGTGTTATACTTATCTTCAATAACACAAGCGGTTGCGTATCGGAGAAAGTATTTATGAAATGTATGTATTGCGGATGCACGGAAAGCAAGGTCATCGACAGCCGTTCCACGGACGAGGGGCGCACCATACGCAGAAGGCGCGAGTGTATGCAGTGCGGCAGGCGCTTCACAACGTATGAAACCATCGAAACGACCCCCGTGCTCGTCATCAAAAACGACGGGACGAGGCAGGCTTTCGACGCGAACAAGATCAAAAACGGCATTATAAAAGCGTGCGAAAAGAGGCCCGTTTCCCTTTCCAAGATCGACAAACTCGTCGAGGATATCAAAAAGGAGGTCTACAACTCGCTCGAGCAGGAGATCTCTTCCAAGCGTATCGGCGAAATGGTCATGGAGGGGCTTCGCGGAATCGACGAGGTCGCTTACGTCCGCTATGCGTCCGTATACAGGCAGTTTACAGACATCTCTTCCTTTATGCGCGAACTGGAAACGCTCATGCAGCATAAAGACAATAAATCAGACGAAAAACAGCCCGAATGACGGGCTTTTTTCTTCGTTTCAGGGAAATATGACGAAAAAAATTTTTGTAGGCAACGTTCCCGTGGGCGGGGGCGAACGCGTGAAAATACAATCGATGACGACTGCAAAGACGAGCGACGTGCCCGCCGTTCTGAAACAAATAAACGCCTTGGCAAATGCGGGGTGCGACATCGTGCGCGTCGCCGTGCCCGACGAGGCGGCGGCGAGGGCGGTCAGGGAAATTAAGGCGGCGTCGCCTCTTCCCGTCGTCGCGGATATCCATTTTTCGGCAAGGCTCGCGGTGCTCGCCATTGAAAACGGGGCGGATAAAGTGCGCATCAATCCCGGCAATATCGGCGGCGAAGACAAAATCGCGCTCGTTGCCGACTGCGTAAAGGCGCATCGTATCCCCGTGCGGGTGGGCGCGAATACGGGCAGCATCGAAAAGGGGTTTCTCGAAAAATACGGGAAGAACGAATTTTCCCTCGTGGAGAGCGCGCTTTATAACGTGGGCATCCTCGAAAAGCACGGCATATCCGACATTGCGATTTCGGTGAAAGCGTCCGACGTGCCGCTCACCGTGCGCGCGTACAAACTTCTCTCGCAGAGGTGCGATTATCCGCTGCACCTCGGCGTTACGGAGGCGGGCACGAAGGAGAGCGGCGTGGTCAAGAGCAGCATCGGCATAGGCGCGCTGCTTTTGGACGGCATAGGGGACACGATACGCGTTTCCCTGTCGGCAGACCCCGTGGAAGAGATCTACGCCGCCAGGCGCATTTTGCGCGCGCTCGGGTTGGAAGAGGACTATGCCGACGTGATCGCCTGCCCGACCTGCGGGCGGTGCGAGTGGGACTGCATGGCGCTCGCCGAAAAGGTGGAAAAGAGGGCCTTCGGCGCGAAAAAGAAGTGCAGGATCGCCGTGATGGGCTGTATCGTGAACGGCCCCGGCGAGGCTGCGGACGCCGATATCGGCATCGCGGGCGGGAAAGATTCCTGCCTGATCTTCCGCAAAGGCGTGCCCGAGACAAAAGTTCCGCGGGAGCGCGCGGAAGAAGAATTTATGAAGCGAGTGGACGGGCTTTTAGGAAAGTGACGCATGACGAGAGAGGAATTTTTGGAACGGCTGCACGGGAGGGAAAATTTCGGGCGCGCCGTGCTCAATAAGATAGAGATCGATAAGGACAAGCGGCGCTGTGAATTCACGCTGGTGACGGACGCCGCATATACGCCCGAGGACGAGGCTTTTGCGGAAAAACTGGCGCGGGAAGCGGTGCCCGCTTCGCTCGCCGTTTCGGTGAAGATCTCCAAGCTGGTCGCGGACGCGCAGCTGGTGCGGCACAAGATCGTCGAATACCTGTCGCAAAATCACCGCGCCGCGGCGGCGTTCGTCACGGCGGAGGACATCGGCGTCGAACAGAGCGGGGGCACGGTCAGATTCACGTTCGGCGTGGACGAGGAGGAGAAAAGGTTTTTCGAGACGCGCGGCATCGTCGAGGGCGTCGCCGCCATGCTGGAAAACAGTTTCTGCAACAAGTTCGAGGGCGCGCTCGTTTATAAGGACAAGGGCGAAATTCCGGACGAGACGGAGGAAACGGATGAGGACGACGAGCCGCTCGATTACCGCCCCGCGCGCACCTTCAAAATACACGACTTCGAGCCGATAGACTTTGCCGACGTGCCCAAAGTCGCGACCTATATCAAAGACTGTACATTCCGTTCCACATCTCTGACGGTGTGCGGGAAGATCGAATTCATACAGGAGCGCACCTCGCAGAAAGGAAAGCCGTACCTTCGTTTCACCGTTTCCGACCCGACGGCGCGCATGAGCTTTTCCTATTTCATCAAAAAGAAAACGGAAGAAAAGGTGCGCGCGCTGCAACCGGGAGACTGGATCGTCTGCACGGGCGAGAACGAATTTTTCAACGACCGCCTGAGTTTTACCGCGCGGTATGTGAACAGGGGAAACCCGCCGCCCGACTTCGTGCCCGAAAAACTGCCGACGAAAGCCGTGCCCGCGCACTATAAAGTCGTCGCGCCCGAAAAACTGACCGACTACAATCAGATGAATCTGTTTGACAGGAGCGTCATTCCCGACTGTCTGAAAGAAAACACCTTCGTGGTTTTCGACCTGGAAACGACGGGGCTGGTCAATATCCCGACGAACGGAAAGATGGACGCGATCACGGAGATCGGCGCGGTCAAGATCATAGACGGGGAGATCCGCGAGCGGTTCACCACCCTCGTCAACCCCGAGCGCGCGCTTTCGGAAGAGATCGTAAAGCTTACCGGCATCACCGACGACATGGTGAAGGACGCGCCCAAGATCGGCGAGGTCATTCCCGATTTTTATAAATTCTGCGACGGGTGCTTCCTCGTCGGGCACAACGTGCAGTTCGACTACCGCTTTATACAGTACTACGGCGCGCAGGAAGATTACGCCTTCGAGCAGAAAACGTTCGACACGCTGTCCATCGCACAGTCGGAATTGTTCCTTAAAAACTACAAACTGGATACGATCGCCGACCATTACGGCATCGTGTTCAACCACCACAGGGCGTGCGACGACGCGTTGACCACGGCAAAAATATTTATCGAGCTGATAAAAGCGAAAAAATGCTTGCCAAACGCTTAACGGTATGGTATAATATACATACTGAATACGTTAGCTTGAGATTGAGAGTGGGTCACCGCTCTCAAATCTTTTTATGTGCGGGTTTTTCCGCAAAGAAAGGAGCGGGACATGAAAGTCAAAAGCGCGGAAGAGATCGAAAAGGCGCTCGCGCCGGTCGCGGAAGAGATCGGGGTCGGGATTTACGAGATCGTGTTCAAACAGGGGAAAAATCCTTCGTTGACCGTGTTTCTGGATACGGAAAAGGAGGGCGGGATCGACCTGGATACCTGCGAAAAATTCCATAACGCGATCGACCCCGTGCTGGACGAGCTCGACCCGACGTACGGGCAGCCGTATACGCTCAACGTGAGCAGCCCGGGCATAGACCGGCCTTTCAAAAAGGACAGCGATTATCTCCGCCATATCGGAAAAAAGGTGGAGATCAAACTGTACGCGCCGATGAAAGGCGAGAAATTTTTTGAAGCCGTCCTTTTGGAGTACAATCCCGCGGCGGGCAACGTGACCGTGGAAAAGAAAGGGGAAACTTTCAAGCTGAATCTTTCGCAAATCGTGAAAATGTCCGAAGCGATCGAATTCGATCAATGAGGAAAACCCAACAATACATTTCATTAAAACATCGAGGAGACGACAATGGTTAACAAGGAGTTCTTTGCAGCGCTCGAAGATCTGGAAGCGGAAAAGGGGATCAGCAGCGAGATATTTTTGGACGCGCTCCGCGGGGCGCTTGTCGCGGCGTACAAAAAACAGTACGACGGCGGCGCGGGCACGGTGGACGTCGCGCTCAACCCCGAAAAGGGCTCGATCAAATTTTATACGGTCAAAACGGCGGTGGAAGAGGTCATCGACCCCGAGAAGGAGATCTCTCTCGCCGAAGCGCACACCCTGAAAAAGAGTTATAAACTCGGCGACGAAGTCAGGCAGGAGTTCGTGCCCAAGGACTTCGGCCGCATTGCCGCGCAGACCGCGAAACAGGTCATCCTGCAAAAGCTCCACGAAACGGAGCGCGACAATACGCTGAATGAGTATTCCGACAAGAAAGACGAGCTGATGACCTGCGTCGTCCGCAAGGTGGACTCGAAAAACGTGTACGTCGAACTCGGCAAGGGCCAGGTCGAGGGGGTCATGCTCCCGCAGGATCAGGTGCCCGGCGAAAAATATAACGTCAACGACCGCATCAAGGTCTACGTGAAGAATATCAAAAACAACGGCAGGAACGCGCAGGTGCTCGTTTCCCGCGCGTCGGCGGGCCTTGTGAAGAGGCTGTTCGAAAACGAAGTTCCCGAGATCAAGTCGGGTTCGGTCGTCGTGAAGGCGATCACGCGCGAGGCGGGCCAGCGCACGAAAATGGCGATCGCCAGCACGGATCCGCAGGTGGACGCCGTCGGCGCGTGCGTCGGCAACAAGGGCGCGCGCGTCAATGCGGTCGTTGCCGAGCTCGGCGGAGAGAAGGTGGACATTATTCAATGGAGCGAAAACCCGCTCGAATTCATCGCAAAGGCGCTTTCGCCTGCAAAGGTCATTTCGGTGACGCAGGTGGACGAAAAATCCGCCGTGGCGGTCGTGCCCGACGACAAACTTTCCCTGGCGATCGGCAGGGACGGGCAGAACGCCCGCCTTGCGGCGCGGCTCACGGGCTGGAAGATCGACGTAAAGAGCGAGAGCGCGGCGGCAAAACTCGCCGCCATGCAGCAGGAAGCGGAAGAAGCGGAACCGGAAACGGCGGAGGACGCGCCCGAAGAGGAATAAGGGGCGCTTTTGAGAGAGGTGCGGCGTGAAAGTCAAAAAGATCCCGATGCGCATGTGCATCGCGTGCCATGAGATGAAACCGAAAAAGGAGATGCTCCGCATCGTCAAGCCCAAGGAGGGCGACGCCTTTATCGATTTCACGGGCAAGGCCGCAGGGCGGGGCGCGTATATCTGCGACAATCCCGACTGCATCAGGAAACTGAAAAAGGCGAAACTGCTCAACAAGACTTTTTCGATGCCGATATCCGACGACGTGTATCAGCGGATCGAGGAGGAGTTTTTTGCAGGCAAGTAAGGCGATGCGCTATCTCGGGCTGTGTATCCGCGCGGGTAAGCTCACGTGCGGGTTCAATGCGCTGGAAGCGGAAAAAAAGGACGTTTATCTGCTCATTTTGTGTTCTTCCGCATCGGAGAACGCAAAAAAGAGCGCGCTGAAGCTCAAAAACAAATTTGGCTGCGAGCTTTTGGAATATACGGGCGGACTGCTCGAGGACGCGACGGGCAAGCCGAATTGCAAGATCGCGGCGGTGAAGGAAAAAAACCTGGCGGGAGCGATCCTGTCGGTTTCGGGCGATGATTTGAAAATCTATTCGGGAGGCAATGGTTAAGCAACATGGCAGAGGCGAAGAAGAATTACGCGAATATCGAAAACATCAATACTCTTCTCGGCGCTGACGGGATAGGCGCGCTTTTGAAGGAAGTGCAGGGCACGGAAAAGAAAGTGGGCGATATCCTGAGAAAACTTTCCGATCTCGAGGGTGCGGCGAAAGCGCGCGCGCAGGAAGAGGCGGAAAAAGCCGAGGCGGAGGCCCGCGCGGCGGAAGAGCGTGCCGCGGCGGAGAGAGCTGCCGAAGCGCGGGCGCAAGCCGAAAAGGCTGCGCAAGCCGAGCCCGCCAAGCCTTCGGAAGAAAAGAAGGAAGAAAAAGCGGAAACGGTCAAAGCGGAGAACAAGGCCGAAACCGCCGAGAGAGAAGCGGCGGAAAACCCTCCGGAAAAGAATACGGAAAAACAAGAGGAAGCCGCGCAGGCGAAACAGCCGGAAGAGACGAAGCCGGCTGACGAAAAACCCGCAGAGCAGAAACCCGCAGAACAAAAGCCCGCGCAAAAGCCGGAGCGCACGTTCGTCAACAGCGAGCGCGCAGAGCGGCCCGCGCGTCCCGCTTACGGCGGCGAACGCCCCGCTTATAACAACAACGGCCAGCGCCCCGCGTACGGCGACCGCGCGCAGGGTCAGGGACGCCCTTACGGCGACCGCCCCGCAAACAGGCCGGCGTTCGGCGACAGGCGGCAGGCTTCGGGCGCCGCAGGCGCGTCGCAAAGGCCGTACAACGGAACGGCGGGCGCAAGGACGCCTATGGGCAGGCCTTCCGTCCCCGGGCAGAGACCGGCGGCCGGCGGGCCGCGTTTCGGAAGCGCGCCGCAGGTGACCCCGCCGGCGCAGAATAAAAACGCAAACAAAAAGAAAACGTACGACAAACCTTACGTCGAGCAGAAAAAGACGGTCAGCAAACGCGCGCTCGTCAAACAGCAGGTCTCCGTTTCCGACTTCGACGAGGACAAGAGCGGTTACAGGAAACTGCGCGTCAAGAAGCAAAAGCAGCAGACGGTGCAGACGGTCAAGATCGACCACGCGGTTGTGACGACGGAGAACATCCCGCTGAAAGTATTGAGCGAAAAACTCGGCATTACGGCGGTGGAGATCACCAAACGTCTCTTCAAAGAGGGCATCGCAAAGACGATCAACGACTCGATCGATTACGATACGGCGGCTTATATCGCTTCCGATCTCGGCATCGAACTCGAATACAAGCCTGAAAAGACGGCGGAAGAAGCGCTCAGCGAAATTTACGGGGAAGAGACTTCGGAAAATGAAAACAGCGTGACGCGCCCGCCCGTCGTGACCGTTATGGGACACGTCGACCACGGCAAGACCTCTCTTCTCGATAAGATCAGAAGCACCAACGTGACCGCGGGCGAAGCGGGCGGCATTACCCAGCATATCGGCGCGTATTCGGTCACGGTGGACGGCAAAGTCATCACATTTCTCGATACGCCCGGTCACGAAGCGTTCACGGCGATGCGCGCGCGCGGCGCGTCCGTCACGGATATCGTCGTTTTGGTCGTCGCGGCCGACGACGGCATCATGCCGCAGACGGTGGAAGCGATCAACCACTCCAAGGCGGCGAACGTGCCGATCATCGTCGCCGTGAACAAAATGGATAAACCCGAAGCGAACCTCGACCGCGTAAAACAGGGGCTTACGAACAACGGCCTCGTGCCCGAAGAGTGGGGCGGCGACGCGATCGTCGTGCCTGTTTCGGCAAAGACGGGCGAAGGCATAGATAAGCTGCTCGAGGCCATCAACCTCGTTGCGGAAGTCAAAGAGCTGAAGGCGAACCCGAATCAGCCTGCGCGCGGAACGATCATCGAGGCGAAACTGGACAAGGGCAAAGGCCCCGTCGCGTCCGTGCTCATCCAGAACGGCACGCTGCATACGGGCGACAATATCATTTCCGGCACGACTTCGGGCAGGGTGCGCGCCATGATCGACGACAAGGGCAGGACGGTCAAGTCCGCAGGGCCTTCCATGGCGGTCTCCATTCTGGGATTGGAAGAAGTGCCGAATGCGGGCGATTCCATCATTGCGGTCGATCAGGATAAACTCTTAAAGCAGGTACTCGAAGAGAGAAAGAGAAAGGAGAGCGAGGCGCTCGTCAAATCGCAGACCCGCGTGACCCTCGACGACGTGTTCGGCAAGATCGCCGAAGGCAAGATCAAGGGGCTCAACATCATCGTGAAAGGCGACGTGCAGGGCTCGGTCGAAGCGGTCAAACAGTCCCTTCTCAAACTTTCCAACGACGAAGTGCGCGTGCATATCCTGCACAGCGGCGCGGGCGCGATCAACGAGTCCGACGTCATGCTGGCCGATTCGTCCAATGCGATCATCGTCGGCTTCAACGTCCGCCCCGACACGAAGGCGAAGGCGCTTGCGGAGCGCAGCGGCGTCGACGTGCGCACGTACAGGATCATTTACGAGCTTCTCGACGATATCCAGGCAGCGCTCAAGGGCATGCTCGCGCCCAAGTACAGGGAAGTGATGACGGGCAAGTGCGACGTTTTGCAGACGTTCAAGATCACGGGCGTCGGCATGGTCGCGGGCTGCTACGTGACCGAGGGCAAGATCGTGCGCAGCGGCAAACTTCGTATTTACCGCGACGACATCATGATCGTCGAAGGCGCGGTGCGCCAGCTCAAACGCTTCAAGGACGACGTGAAGGAAGTTTCCGGCGGCTTCGAATGCGGCGTGAGCATCGACGGGTTCGACGGTATCAAGGTCGGCGACGTCATCGAGTGCTATATCACGGAAGAAATACCCGCGTAAAAGATTGTTGCGGGACGGCGCGCTTTTGGATGCGCGCAATACGTAAAATATCGGCGGAGACCCGTTGCGGAATCATTCCGCGGCGGGCCTTTTTAACGGCGCGGAGGGAATGCTTCGGAGACGGGGGAGGCCGTATTCCGATTTTTGTTCGGGTACGGAGTGCGGATGAGCCGAGCGTACGAACTGTATGCGCTTCGCAAAACGCATGAGAACGCGCGGATTTGCGGAATCTATATCAATAGGTGCGCATGGAGGAAGCTTTGTCTTTCAGCGCGCAAAATGGAAAGGAGCGGTCATATGAAATCATTGCGGGGGGAGAGACTCTCTTCCGAATATCAGAAAGCGGTCTACGAGATCATCTCGACGACCTTGAAAAACAGGACGGACAAGATCAAAGGGCTTGTCAGCGTGACGGGCGCGGATGTTTCTCCCGATCTGAAGAACGCGAAAATTTACGTCAGCATACTTGCGAAGAACGACGAAGAAAAAAAGGCGACATTCGACGAACTCTGCGCGCACGCGGGGTTTATCCGCCACGAGCTTGCGCATATGATGCGTTCGCGTACCGTGCCCGAGATCCGTTTTTTGTGGGACGGCAGCTTTGAATACGGCGAAAAGATCGACCGGCTCATCAAGCAGCTCGAAGAGAAAGAGGACGGAAAAAGCACGGACGGGGAGGGCGGCAAATGAACCTGACCCTTGCCGAAATTGCGGAAAAATTAAAAAGGCTGAAAAGCGCCGTGATCTTCTGCCATATGCGCCCCGACGGGGATGCTGTGGGGGCGGCGATGGGACTGAAAAGGCTGCTCGAACGCTGCGGCGTTGCGTGCTCCGTCGCGTGCGAGAGCGTCATACCCGAAAAATTCCGCTTTTTGCCCGATACGGACGCGTTTTCCGCTCCCGTCGACATGGATGCGGAGGCGTTTATCGCCGTCGATTCGAGCGATGAGAACAGGCTCGGGAAGTACGGAGATCTGTTCGCGAAGGCGAAAAAGGTCAAGTTCAATATCGATCACCACATATCCAATACGCGTTTTGCCGACTATAACCATGTGGACGACGTTTCCGCTTCGTGTGAGATCGTGACCCGCCTCGCCGAACATCTCGGCGGCGTGAACGATGCGGTAACGGCGACTTTTCTGATGACGGGGCTGAGTTCGGACACGGGCAACTTCGCGCACAAAAACGTGACGGCGGATACTTTCCGCGCGGCAGCGTATCTTGCCGAACGCGGCGCGGACATCAACCTCGTGCAGTATAACATGTTCAAAAAGCAGACGAAAGAGCGCGCGAGGCTCTTCGGCGAAACGATGTCGAAGATACGTTACTTTGCCGAGGGAAAAATTGCGGTGATCGCCGTTACGAAGGGCGATCTGGAGCGCACGGGGGCGACTTCGGACATGACGGAAGGGTTTATCGATTTTCCCCTAGGCGTGGACGGCGTGGAAGTGGCTGCCTGCCTTTTGGAGACCGCGCAGAAAAAATTCAAGATCTCTCTCAGATCCAAAGGGAAAGCGAACGTGAACGAGATCGCGGCGGTGTACGGCGGAGGCGGGCATATACTCGCTAGCGGCTGCATGATCGGCGGGGAGCTGGAAGAGGCCGTCGACAAACTGCGTTATACGATCGTGCAGCACCTTGCGGATTGAATCGCGGACGTTGGCATGCAGGAGCAAAACATGGAAAACATAAGCGGATTTATCAGCCTGAATAAGCCTTCCGGCATGTCGAGCGCCGCCGCGGTTTCCAGGGTGAAACGCGCGACGGGCATGGCTTGCGGTCATATGGGCACGCTCGACCCGATGGCGGAGGGGGTGCTTCCCGTGGCGGTGGGCAATGCTGCGCGCCTGTTCAATTACCTTTTGGAAAAGGAAAAAGTCTACCGCGCGGAATTTCGTTTCGGCGCGGAAACGGATACGCTCGACGTTACGGGTACGCTTCTCCGTGAGGGGCTTCCCGTGCCGACCGCCGCGGAGATCGAGAGAGCGCTGCCCGATTTTTTGGGGAACATCGAACAGATGCCGCCCGCATACAGCGCGAAGAGCGTGAACGGTGTGCGCGCCTATCAGCTTGCGCGGCAGGGGAAGGAAGTTGCTCTCAAACCTAAAACGGTGCGCGTGAACGAATTTTCGCTCGCGGGCGGAGACGGAGATACTTTCACGTTTGTCATCCGCTGCGGGGGCGGGACGTATGTGCGCTCGCTGGGGAGAGACCTGGCTGCGAAACTCGGTACGTGCGCCTGCATGACGAGGCTCGTGCGGGAAAAGAGCGGGTATTTTACGCTCGCAAACAGCATCGGCGTCGAACAGATCGATCGATGGCGGGAACATTTCATTGAGCCGGACGCCGTTTTCGAAATGCCGTCGCTCGACTTTGACGGCGAAAATGCAAGGAAGATGAAAAACGGGCTGTCGCTTCCCTTCGGCGGGAAAGACGGATTGTATAAACTTTACTTCGACGACGTGTTTTACGGCATTGCGGAAGTGAAGGACGGGCGCGTGCGCGCCAAGGCAAAAATATGCGCATAGTACATTACGGAGACCGCGCGGAGGCATGCGTTTTTCTGCTCGGATATTTCGACGCGGTGCATGTTGGGCACAGAAAGCTCATTGCCCGAGCAAAAGCGCTTGCGGAAAAATTCGGCGTGAAAGTTGCCGCGCTCACCTTTGCGGACGGCAAAAGGGGGGATCAGGTGTATGTCCTTTCCGAGAGGGAAAAGATACTTTCTTCGCTCGGAGTGGATTATCTGTACGTCGCGCGGTTTGACGGCGCGTTCAAAAATACCGAGGGCGAGGCTTTTCTCGAAACCGTAGCGGACAACTGTTTTGTAAAAGCATTCGTGTGCGGAGAGGATTTCCGTTTCGGTAAAAACGCTGTTTGCGGCGGTTTATGTCTGACAGAGTACTGCAAAAAGCGGGGTATTGCGGTTGAAATATTGCCTTTGGTTTCCGTTGACGGGCAGAAAGCATCGGCAACGCTCGCAAAAAAATATCTGGACGAAGGGGATATAAAATCGCTCAACGCCATGCTCGGAGACAATTATTTCATTTCGGGAAAAGTTTCGACGGAAGGGCGGCACGTCGGCAGAAACCTCGGATTTCCCACGGCGAACCTGCATCCTTTGGACGGCAAATATCCGCTTGCGCAGGGCGTGTACGCGGTGCGCGTGAAGATCGGGGCAACGGATTACCGCGGCATCGCGAATTTCGGGCCGCGCCCGACGTTCGGCGACGGACGCGTTGTATGCGAAACGTACATAGACGGTTTTTCGGGCGATCTGTACGGAAAAGAGCTTACGGTGCGCTTCGATTTCCGTATTCGCGGCGTCATGAAATTTTCTTCGGCGGAAGAACTCAAAAAACAACTTGAAAAGGACTTGGAGAAAATACGATGATTTTATTCGGGCCGAGTGGCAACAGCGAAAGTTTTTATGCGGCGGGGTATACCCATACCGAGCAGTCGGCGAAATTCGTGAAAGACTTCGGGCTTGACTGCTTCGAATATTCTTTCGGCAGGGGCGTGCGCATGACGGAGGCGAAGGCGGTCTCCATAGGAGACGCGTTCCGGGAGCAGGGCGTTGAGATCAGTGTGCATGCGCCGTATTATATCAATTTTGCGAACCCTTCCGACGAGAGCGCGCAAAAATCTTACGGTTACGTTTTGGACAGCGGAAAAATGCTCAAACTCATGGGCGGGAAGCGCTGCGTGTTCCACCCTGCCGCGCAGGGAAAAATGGAGCGCGAAGCGGCCGTCGCGCTGACGGAAGATCGGCTCAAAGTCCTGCGCGATTATATCTACCTCAACAATTTGGAAGATCTGTATTTCTGCCCCGAAACGATGGGCAAGATCGCCCAGATCGGCACGCTCGAAGAGGTCGTGCGCTTTTGCAAAGTCGATAAGGTGTTCCTGCCGGCGGTGGACTTCGGTCATCTCAACGCGCGCGAACAGGGCAGCCTGAAAACGGTGTCCGACTATAAAGAGCGGCTGGAATATATGATCGCCGAACTCGGTTACGAGCGGGTCAAACATTTCCACGTGCATTTTTCCAAAATACAGTACGGCGCGAAAGGCGAGGTAAGGCATCTGACTTTTGCCGATACCGAATACGGCCCCGAGTTCGCGCCCCTCGCTGCGGCGCTCAAAGAACTGAAATTGGAGCCGTATATCGTGAGCGAATCGGCGGGCACGCAGGCGGAGGACGCGCTGGAAATGAAGCGCGTTTACGGCGCGCTCTGAAATCGGGGGAAAACGGCGCGCTGTGCGGAAGGGCTGCGTTCTCATGCCCGCGCGCATACGGTTGCGATGCGGCAGATGCGGAGCGTGAACGCCGCGGCCGGGTGCGGTTGGGCGCGACGGGCTTCGGCCGTAAAAATAAAGGCAAAAAGTATCGCGGATATGCGCCGAAAAATTGACTTGAAGCGAAAAATTTGCTAAAATAATTTTATGGACAATACGAAAAGGGTTTTTCGTTCAATAAAGGCGGACGCGATGCTTACTGCCAGCCCCGATCTGCGCAGATACCTCACGGGGTTTGCGAGCAGTTTCGGCTTCGTATATACGGACGCACAGGAGAGCGTGTTTTTTACCGATCCGCGCTATGCGGAGGGGGCGCGCGCCGCGCTCAAAGACGCCTTTATCGCCGTAGAAGTGGCGCAGAGCGAGGAGACCGTTTTAGATTATATAAAGAGCAAAAAAATAAAGACGCTTGCGGTGCCGATGGAAAGGGTTTCCCTTCCGCAATACGCCGCGCTCAAAAAGCGCAGATTCAAACTGACGGACAGCATGCCCGCGCTCGAAGACAGGATGTGCTTTAAGACGGAAGAGGAGATCGGGCATATCGCGAAAGCGTGCGGGATCGCCGAGCGCGCGTTCGCAGACCTTTTGGGCCAACTCAAAGAGGGTATGACCGAAAACGAGACTGCGGGGCTGCTCGAATATCTCATGCGCAAGCACGGCGCGGAGGACAGGTCGTTTGAAACGATCGTTGCCTTCGGCAAAAACACTTCCGTCCCGCACCATGCTTCGTGCGAGGACAAGCTGAAAAAGGGAAGCGTTGTTCTCATCGATTTCGGGTGCAAGGTCGGCGGATATTGCTCGGACATGACCAGAACGTTCCTGTTCGGCGAAAATAAAGACGACGAATTCAAAGAAGTCTATGCGCACGTCCTCGAAGCGCACAGGATCGCCGCGGAAAACATTTGTAACGGCATGACGGGCATACAGGCCGACGGATTTGCGCGCGATCATCTGAAAAAATACGGGCTGGACAAATTTTTTACCCATTCGCTCGGCCACGGGATCGGCGTAAATATCCATGAAGCGCCCAGGCTTTCCGCCGGCAGCGGAGATATTCTGCGCAACGGCATGGTCTTTTCCGTAGAGCCGGGCGTGTACTTCGAAGGTAAGTTCGGCATCCGCATCGAGGACAGCGTAACGATCGAAAACGACAGAGTAAAATCTTTTATGAAAACGGAAAAAGGGCTGACGGTTTTATGACGCCTTCGGCTTTGTTCGCGGCGGGGATACCCGCATAAAACAAGAAAAATCAAAGGAGAGACAGATCATGATTTCAGCAGGAGATTTCAGAAAAGGCGTGACCATCGAGTATAACGGCAACGTATACGTCGTCGTTGAGTTCCAGCACGTAAAACCGGGCAAGGGCGCGGCGTTCGTCCGCACGAAGCTCAAAAACGTCGTTACGGGCGCGGTGCTCGAGCAGACGTTCAACCCTTCCGAAAAGGTGGAAAACGCGCACATCGAGACCAAAAAGATGACCTATTCGTATACCGACGGCGAACTGTATTGGTTCATGGACGACGAATACAACCTGACGCCGCTCAACCACGACCAGGTCGAGGACGCGCTCAAGTATATCAAGGAAAACGACCCCGTCACGGTGCGTTTCTATAAGGGTGCGGCGTTCTCCGTCGAGTGCGAAAACTTCGTCGAACTCAAAATCGTCGAGGCCGAGCCGGGCGTGAAGGGCAACACCGCGACCAACGCGACCAAGATGGCGACGCTCGAGACGGGCGCGAAAATCCAGGTGCCTATGTTCGTGAACGAGGGCGAGACGATCCGCGTCGATACCCGCACGGGCGAATACATGGAGCGCGTGAAGTAATCGGGAAAAGCGATCCGTTTTCCCGCAAAACAGAAAAGACGCCGTTACGGGCGTGCATACGGACGCGAATGCGCCGCGAAAGGACTGTGTTTTCCTGCGTTGAACGATTTGAGGCATAAAAGGGAAAGGACGGGCTGTTCGCGGCGCTTTTTATGCAAATCGGATGAAAGGGGAAGGAAAAATGTCGAAAGAATATCTTGTGTTTGCCAACTATTTTAACGGTTTGTGGAGAGGCGATAGTACAAAATGGGCGTGGGGCGGCCGTGATTGGCGGTTGGAGTACCCCGGGCGCATACCGCTTGCGGGCTGTTACAACGGTGCGGATACGATGCGCGCGGAAATCGACTGTGCGGGCGGGGGCGGCGTGGACTGCTTCGTCATGCTGTGGTATCACGACCCCGAAAAGTCGGTGGAGGGCGTGGAGCACCTGAACCGCGGCGTGGAGGACTTCATGAACAGCCCGAATGCGGGAAAGATGTCGTTCATGATCGAGGACTGAACCACCTGCCGTTTCTGACCGAGAGCGAGGCGGGCTGGGATAAGATCGCCTCTTATTTCGTGGACTGTATGAAGCACCCGTCCTATATGCGGGTGGGCGGAAAGGCGCTTTTCAAAATTCACGGGCTCACTTTCTTTTATTGCGAGACTGGCGGGGATATCGGCCGTGCGCGCAGGCGCATCGACTTTTTGCGCGACAGGGCGATGAAAGAGGGCGTCGGCGAATTGCTCGTCAGCGCGGGCGCGGAAGCCGAAGGGAGCGCGGAGTACAGGGCGCTTTTCGATTATTTCAGTTCTTACGCGGCAGATATTCCCGCGCCGCCCGAAACGGCGGAAAAACACCCGTACCGTTATCTGAAAGTGGCGGCTTTGGAAACCGCCGAAAAGTTTAAAGGGAAATTCCCGTATATGCCTTTCGTGATGGGCGGTTGGGATCCCGCGCCGTGGCACGACCCGCGCCCCTCGTTCAGCTTCCCTTCGGAGAGCGAGTGGCGGGATATGTTGATCGGCATGAAAAAACTGTTGGACGAAAACGAAGAACTCGGAATACCCTGCGGTAAAGGCAGGCAAAAGGCGTTCAATATTTACGCGTGGAACGAATACGGCGAGGGCGGCATCCTTGCCCCGACGCTCGGCGACGGCGATATGAAACTGCGCGTGCTCAAAGAAGTGTTTTCGGGTGACGGAAGGCAATAGCGGCGGGGCGCCGTGCGGAAGCAACGATTGGGCGCGGCCCGTAAATCAAAAACAAAGCCGTTGCGGGGAGTATCCCGTGCGGAAGTCGGCGAAAATAAGAATCAGGTGAATCAGGTTGTATGAGGGCTGTCATTCAGAGAGTTAAAGACACAAAATTGTCCGTGGACGGGATGCTCGTTTCCGAGATCCCGTACGGGCTTGCCGTATATCTCGGCGTGGGGGCGGGCGATACCGCCGAAAAGTGCGCGCCGATGGCGAAAAAGATCGCGCAGCTTCGGATATTCGAGGATGAGAACGGGAAGATGAATCTTTCCGTCAAGGAAGCGGGCGGGGAGATCCTGCTTATATCGCAATTTACGCTGTACGGCGACTGCTCGCACGGCAACCGCCCGAGTTTTATCGGTGCGGCGCGCCCGGAAGTTGCCGAGCCGCTGTATGAAGAGGTCGCGGGGCGCTTGCGGCAGGAGTGGGGGCTGACCGTAAAACAGGGCGTTTTCGGCGCGGACATGAAAATCGAGCAATATAACGACGGGCCGGTCACGATTCTTTACGAGTGTTGAAGAACGTGCGGTTTGTTTGGCGGGTTCGGTCAGGCTTTCGGTCTGGCTTTCGGTCAGACTTTCGGTCGGGTGTTCGGTCGCGGATTCAAATTTACGGCAGAGCGTTCGGCTTTTGCGCGGCCCTCATTGCCGGCATGTTTGCTGAATTTTGCGGGGCGGAGCAAAGGCCCGTGCGTCAAAAGGATTTTACGTATGATATTGAAATATTTGGGAACGGCGGCGGCGGAGGGGTTCCCCGCGGCGTTCTGTAATTGTGAAAACTGTAAAAAGGCGCGGGAAAACGCAGGGAAGGAACTGCGCACGCGCTGTCAGGCAATGGTGGACGGAAAACTGCTCATCGACTTTCCCGCGGAGACGTATCTGCATGCGGTGCGGTTCGGGATAGATCTTTCCGCAATAGAAAACCTGCTCGTTACCCATTCGCATACAGACCATTTTTATGCGCAGGAACTTTGCAACCGCGGTTATCGGTTTGCGCTGAACATGACCGCGCCCGCGCTCGATATTTACGGCAACGTCGAGGTTCGCGCCGTGTTCGAAGAGGGCACGCGCCGCGAGATCCGCCCTGCGGTGGCGGAAAATCTGCGTTTCCACACGGTGCGTCCGTTTGCGGATTTTGCGGCGGGAGATTATCGGGTGCTGACCCTTCCCGCACATCACGACGAGCGTGAAGAGGCGCTTTTGTATTGCGTGCAAAGGGGAGGCAAAACGCTCCTTTGGCTGAACGACACGGGGCCGATGGGGGAAGATGTTTTTTCTTTTTTAGCGGAAAAAGGGGTGAAGGCCGACCTTGTCAGCTTCGACTGCACCTTTGCCGACGAGGAAAAACCTTCCAGCGCGAGACACATGAATATCTTTCAAAACTGCGAAATGCGCGAAAAAATGGTGAAATATCGCATTGTAAACGCAAATACAAAGTACTATGTCACGCATTTTTCGCACAACGGGGCGCCTTTCCGCGACAGGATGGAGCAAATGGCGCAAAAGTACGGATTTATCGCCGCGCATGACGGGGCGGAAGTCGAGGTGTAGCGCGATGTTGCCCGAGCAGGTGTGCAAAGAAATTCTTGCGATGGAAAAGAGGGATCTGGAAGAGACGGAGCGGCTGGCGAAAGAGGGTGAATTGGAAAAGTGCGGGTATCATCCGCTTTTGCGGAAATTGCACGGCGAAAACCGCGAAAGGCTGTGCGAAATCATGGAAAGTTACGGCTTGCCGACGACGGAAAACGCGGGCGAGGCTGCGGCGCGGGCGGCGTGGCGCATCGTACAGCATTCCATCGGCGCGCCCGATTTTATGCGGCGCTGTCTGCGCCTTTACGTGGAAAGGAAGGAGGAAGTCCCGCCGGCATTTTGCGCTTATCTCGGCGACCGCATCGCCTTTTACGAGAGGCGTCCGCAGGTATACGGCACGCAGTTTGATTATGATTTGAACGGAAAAATGTCTGTGTGGTGGCTCAAAGATGAGGGCGCTGTCGACGCGCTGCGCGCCGCGGCGGGGCTGAACCCGTTGCGGGAAGCGCGGGAGCGGTTCGGAAAATATCCGGAAATTTCGAAAGAAGAGGCTCTCGCAAAGCGCGGGGAACAAGAGGCGTGGCTGATGGAAACGGGTTGGTGCACGGCAGAGGATATCGGAAAATATTATGCCGCGCGCGGAAGAATCTGACGGATATTTCTGTTGCGCCGTAAGCCGTCTTGATTTTTGCGCGATAGGAATTTTTGCAAGGTGCATCGGTAAATTTTTTTTTTGGCGCGACAGCCGCGGGGGCGGAAAGGCGTTCACGCACAGAAGCGTGAACGCCTTAATTTTGCTGTTTCGTTATTTCCGTTTTTGCATTTTGCTTTTTGTTCATACCCGTCGGCTTAATTTTTTTACGGCCGTATCGCCGTCGGTGCGGCGAACGGTATGGCTTTCTGTTTTATGGTTTGCAATGGTCGGTCAAAACTTAAGAGTGTTATGCCGGCATGCGCCTTTGGGCCGGCATGCGCCTTTGGGCCGGCATGCGCCTTTGGGCCGGCTTGCGGCGGAGCGCCGGGAGGCATATTGCGGGCGCCGTTAAATTTGCTTTATCGGCGGGCGGATGTTTTCGAAAATAACGTTGTCGACGATATTTTTGACGCGCCCGTATTCCTGTTCGGTGCGCACCGTCCAACCGAGCAGGAGGGTATCCTTCCTTTGCGCGGGCTTGTACGGCAGGTCGGCAATGTTGTAACTGATAAAATCGGGTTCGGTGAACGCGTTCAGGTTCATGTGTTTTACGACATACCGCGACGGCGTAAATTTCTCGTAAAAACATCCGAGTTGGCCGCGCAATATCTGCGGCGCGCGCTTTTTGACCTGCCAAAGCAGGCGCGGGTCGAAAGATTGCAAGGCAAATTCTCCCTTGTAATTTTTTAAAGAGTCGATTACTTTGCAAACGAGTTCTTTCCTGTTGCCTCCCGTTTTCAATTCGATGAGCAGGGGAATTTTTCCGCCGATAAATTGCAAAAATTCGGCAAAGAGCGGGATGCGCTCGCCTGTGCCGCCGAGCGTCAGTTCGGAAAGTTCATCCGCCGTCATATCGTCGGTTTTGCCTTTTACGCCTGTCATGCGGAAAAGATCGTCGTCGTGGAAGAGGATAAGTTTTCCGTCGCGCGTGAGCCGCGCGTCCGTTTCGACGGCGTAGCCCTCCTGCATCGCGCGGGAAAATGCGGCGTAGGAGTTTTCGGGTATTTTCTGTTCGGCGTCGTGCAGGCCGCGGTGGGCGATCGGCGTGGTAAGGAGAAAATGGTCTTTCGGAATGCGCATAAAAGTTCTCCGCTGAAAAATTCAACGAAAATATTATACCACCGCCGCGGTGAAATGGCAATTTAATTGCCAAATTTTAAATTTTTTACTATAATAGTAGGCGGATCAAATGCAATTTCAGAAAAAACGGAGCAAAGCATGGCGAAACCCGATAAAAGGATCAGAAATTTTTGCATCATAGCGCATATCGACCACGGCAAAAGCACGATCGCCGACCGCATCATGGAGCTTACGGGGCAGGTCTCGAAAAGGGATATGGAAGATCAGCTTCTCGACTCGATGGATCTCGAACGCGAGCGCGGTATCACCATAAAGCTCACACCTGTCAGGATGTTTTACAACGCCGACGACGGGCAGGAATACGAGTTCAACCTTATCGACACGCCGGGGCACGTCGACTTCACTTACGAAGTTTCGCGTTCGCTCGCCGCGTGCGAAGGGGCGATACTCGTCGTCGACGCGACGCAGGGCATCGAGGCGCAGACGCTGGCGAACGTATACCTCGCGCTGGAAAACGACCTCGAAATTATTCCCGTCATCAACAAAATAGACCTTCCTTCGGCGGATATCGATGGGACGAAAAAGGAAATAGAGGACGTCATAGGGTTGGACGCGTCGTATGCGCCCTGCGTTTCCGCAAAAGAGGGCACGAATATCAAAGACATTCTGGAGGCCATCGTCGCGCACGTTCCGCCCCCCGAGGGGGACACGGAAGCGCCGCTCAAAGCGCTGATCTTCGACAGCTATTACGACAATTATAAGGGCGTCATCCTGTTCGTCCGCGTCAAGGACGGCAGCGTGAAAGTGGGCGACATGATAAAAACGTTCCGTTCGGACAAACAGTACGACGTGACGGAAGTCGGCGCTTTCAGTCCGAAACTTGCGCCCAAGGAAATATTGCGGGCGGGCGAGGTCGGCTATATCGCGGCGAGCATCAAATCCATTCAGGACGTGGCGGTGGGCGATACGGTGACGAATGCGCTCCTTCCCGCGGCGGAGCCTTTGCCCGGTTATAAAAAGGTGCAGCCCGTCGTGTTCTGCGGTATCTATCCTTTGGACGGCAGTAAGTTCGGCGATTTGAAGGACGCGCTTTTGAAGCTGCAACTCAACGACGCGGCGCTCATTTTCGAACCGGATACGTCAGTCGCGCTCGGGTTCGGTTTCCGTTGCGGTTTTTTGGGGCTTTTGCATATGGAGATCATACAGGAGCGCATCGAGCGCGAGTTCAACCTCGAGATCATCACGACCGCGCCGAGCGTTTCGTACAAAGTGCATAAAACGGACGGGGAAGAGCTGTTTGTGGACAACCCGTCGCACCTGCCCGAACAGACGGACATCGAATACATGGAAGAGCCGATCGTGAAAGCGGAGATCTACTCTCCGCCCGAATATATCGGTTCAATTATGGACCTCTGCCGGGACAAACGCGGCGTGTTCAAAGACATGACCTACCTCGACGAAAAGCGGGTAAAGCTTTTGTACACCTTGCCGCTGAACGAAATTATTTACGACTTTTTCGATCAGATCAAATCGCGCACGCGCGGCTATGCGAGTTTCGACTACGAACTCATCGGATACGAGAAGAGCGAACTCGTAAAACTGGACATCCTGCTCAACGGCGACGTGTGCGACGCGCTTTCCATGATCGTGCATAAAGACAGGGCGTACCCGCGCGGCAGGGAACTTGCGGAAAACCTGAAAGAGGCGATCCCTCGCCAGCTTTTTGAAATTCCCATTCAGGCGGCCGTAGGGGGAAAGATCATCGCGCGCGAAACGGTGAAGGCCGTCCGCAAAGACGTGCTTGCAAAGTGTTACGGCGGCGACATCACCCGCAAGAAGAAGTTGCTCGAAAAGCAGAAAGAGGGCAAAAAGCGGATGCGCAGCATCGGTTCGGTGGAAGTGCCGAGCGAGGTGTTTATGTCGATATTAAAGACGAATAAATAAAGTTTTTGAAGTACTATGTTTGACATAATACAAGTAAAGTCCGGTTGGGAATCGGTTTGGTAAGAGGTAAAAATTATGATCAAAGCGGTCGTATTGGATTTTTACGGCACGATCGTCGAGGAAAGCTACGGGCTTCTCGATAAGATCGCCGATATATTTATCGGGCACGGCGCGGGGGCGGAACGCGCGGAAGTCTCGGCGATGTGGTGGCCGTATTTTCGGGAAAAGTGTGAACGTGCGCACGGAAAGGATTTTCGTTTGCAGAAAGAGATTTATCCCGAAGTGTTCCGCGATATGGCGGCAAAGACGGGGGCTTGCGGGCTTGATTTTTCAGAACTCGCGCAAATGGTCGTTCGGTTTGCGGCGCGTGCGCCGATGTTTGCCGATGCAGCCGGGTTTCTTTCGGAATGCCCGTTGCCGTATTACATCCTGTCCAATATCGACAATGCGGAATTGGCAAAAGTTCTTTCGGCACACGGGTTGAAGCCTTGCGGCGTGTTTACGAGCGAAGATGCGCGCGAATATAAACCGCGCAAAGGGATATTCGAAAAGGGGCTGAAAAAATTCGGGCTTTCGGCAGGCGAGGTTGTCTACGCGGGCGATTCTTATGTGAATGACTATCTCGGCGCGCAGGGCGCGGGGATCTTATCCTTTTGGCTGAACAGAAAGAATGAGCCTGTGCCCGCGGGCGTGCGGGCGATTCCGGATTTATACGCGCTTTTGCCCGAGTTGGCAAAATTGTAATGCGCGGTTCGGTCTTGCGAATAAAAAATGCGGAGCGTGGCGGAGCATGGATACAGTGTATCGCAATCCGAAAAATAAAAACTTTTTTCAGCTC
>DWXC01000004.1 GCA_019119395.1 Candidatus Borkfalkia stercoripullorum
CAATCTACGTCTACGACGACAAGATAGTGTTTACCTTCAATTACAAGGACGGAACGCAGACCGTGTCAATGTCAGAGCTTACTACAATGACAGCCACGGGCGACAATTCGGATATGAATTGCATTGGTGCGCCACAAAAAGCCACGGACTTTTGTCCGTGGCTTTTTGTGGCGCGTCGTCAAGCAACTCGAGTCGGTTGCCGCTTGCGGCAAGCTATTCGGGCACGCAGTGCCTTGCCCCGCAGGGGCAAAACTCCTTAGGGCGCGGTTGTCTGTGCCGTTTTTGTCGTGTGTCGTCAAGCAGCTCGAGTTGGTTGCCGCTTGCGGCAAGCTATTCGGGCACGCAGTGCCTTGCCCCGCAGGGGCAAAACTCCTTAGGGCGCGGTTGTCTGTGGCTTTTTGTGGCGCGTCGTCAAGCAGCTCGAGTCGGTTGCCGCTTGCGGCAAGCTGTTCGGGCACGCAGTGCCTTGCCCCGCAGGGGCAAAACTCCTTAGGGCGCGGTTGTCTGTGCCGTTTTTGTGGCGCGTCGTCAAGCAGCTCGAGTCGGTTGCCGCTTGCGGCAAGCTATTCGGGCACGCAGTGCCTTGTAATTTGCAACGGCGTATAAATACCCGTTCTTTGCCTGTATGGAATAATTCATCGGTACCTCGCTTTGTTCGGATTTTTAATATGATTTTACGGCTTAAGTGAAAATTTTACAATTGATTTTCGGAGAGGAGCGCAGAGATTTTCCGATTCAAAGGCGTACGTGAAGTGCTTTCATGTTTATTCCTTAATTATATTGACATGGCGGCGGATGGGTGCTATAATATAAACAATAGGGGAAAGCATATGGCGGGCTGGATCATTTTATTTGCGGCTGTCTGCATTTTGTTTGCGGCAACGCAATTCGTTTTTTTGCCGAAGATCGTCACGACGCTGCGTTACGGCGCTGTCAAGCCGCGCGGCCGCGGGCGCAGGATCATAAAGGAAGTCAAAGGAGAGAGCATCGTATACGACGCCGCCCCCGACGTATCGCATGTGATCCCGCAGTATCTCCTTTCAGAGCGGAACGGGGAAAAACTCCTCGTGTGCAAATTGGACGAAAGCGTGCGCTCCGTCGACTACGACGTCGCCCTTTTCGATAAAAACGGAAAAGTATTCAAAGTGCTCAACGTCCGAGAGGAAGTCGGGCGTGCCGGCTATGCGCGCGAGATCGCGTTGCCGCGAAAAACGGAATACGTATCCCTGTATCTCAACGCGGCGGACGGAGTCTGCCGCGGCGTCGGCGCGCCTGCGGGCAAGATCCCGAAACGGCGCGTCGTTCTTTATATCGCCGTATTTCTCGCGGCGGTATTTTTGTCTGTTTGGCTGCTGCGCATCTGCATAGCGAATTTATTCGGAGGATTGTACGGGGAGAGTTTTCTGCATGACAGCAGCCAGAATGCGGTGGTTGCCGTCATGTGGCTGGCCGTCACGTTTTTGGATGTTTTGTTCGCGTTGATCATGTTCAAGGTCAAAAACAGGACGAAAAAGAGGAGGAAGAGCCGTGCAGGGAACTGAAGTGCTTTCAAAAGGCGAATACCTCCGCCCGCAGGAATTTGCGCCCGTAACCCTCAAGCGCTATGTGTTCGTTTCGGAGGGCGGCAAAAACTATCTCCTGCTCGAATTTCGCAACAACAGGGAAGAAGCGCTGTGCGGGCTTTCCTTCACTCTGACGCAGTACGATGCGGAAGGCGCCCCGCTTTACAGTCTCAAACATTCCGAGGACGTGCATGCAGGGGCGGGGGAAACGTTCGTATGCGAAAAGATAGCGGCAGACCCCGCGTGCGCCGATTTTTCGGCGGATCGGATGTCCGCGCGGTTCGGGGGATACGTCTATTCGGTGCGCGGCGGCGAACTCGCCGTGGATTACGTCGGCGCCCCGTCCGAACCTTCTCCCGCGCCGAAACCGCAGGGAGAGCGGATCGAGGGCTTCACCGTCGCGGAAAAAAAGCCCAAATATCCCGCCGCGATCGCGGTTTTTGCCTGCGCCGCTCTGCTCTGCGCGGCCATCGTTCTGATCGTCCAGATGTTCACGTTCAAGAGCGAAGCGGTCACGTTCATGAAAGACGGCGTCGTGTACGCCTTTGCGGAGGGCAAAGACGTCGAGGACTCGGATATTTACGTCTGCGGATACAGGGGGAAGGGAAACGCGGTCATTCCCGCGGAAATCGAAGGGCATACCGTGACTCATGTGGCTTCGGGCGCTTTTCAATGGGATTCGGATATCACGGGCATACGCTTCGAGGGGAGCATCCGCATTGATGCGTATGCGTTTGCGAACTGTCAATATCTGCGTACGGCCGATTTTGAAAACGTGACGTCGGTCGAGGAGAATGCTTTTTATAATTGCGGATTGCTTGAAGAAGTGCGCTCTTCCACCCTCACTTCGATCGGCCCGTCTGCGTTCATGGATTGCGACAGTCTCAAAGCGGTGGAAATCTCAGGCGAAAACAGAGATTTGTTTCTCGGAGACCAGGCGTTTTCGTTGTGTTCCTCGCTCCGCAGGGTAAATATTTCCCCGTTTACAGACTACGTCGGGATTCCTTTCGACAGCTGTTACGGGGTGGAAGAACTTTCCCTGAACAATTATCAGTACAGGGCGGACGGAACGGCGGGCGACCCCGATTCGTATTCCGCGCTGTCCGCTCTGTTTACCTATGGGAATTTTGGCATGGTCAGCAGCTTAAAGACGCTGCACATCGGCTATATGGACTGCATTCCCGCCGGATTTTGCATGGACTTCTCATCGCTGGAAAGCGTTACGATAGACCGCCTCGTCTCGCCCGTCGTGGGAGATTATGCGTTCATGCGGTGTTTTAATCTGCGCGATCTCGATATCCCCGCCGTCACGGAAGTGGGTGAGGCCGCTTTCCAATCTACGGATATCGAAACTTTCGACGGCAGCGGGCTTGTTTATATCGGGGGATACGCGTTTTCCGATTCGGCCTTGAAAGAGATTTCCCTGGAAGAGAATAAAACGCTGACCGAGATCGGCGACGGTGCGTTTATGAATTGCAGGACGCTCGGGTCGCCGGTGCTTCCCGGTTGCCTGAAAAACATAGGCGATCGCGCATTTGCGGACTGTTGGATGATCGGTTCCGTTCAGATCCCTTCGGGGATAGAATATATCGGGTACGGGGTTTTCGAAGGCTGCGAGGGGCTCGTTTCGCTCACGCTGCCCTTTTTGGGGCAGTCGAAAGATAACCTCACGGGGCTTTCGGGGCTGTTCAACGGTTATGTTCCGTACGGGCTGCGCACGGTCGTCCTTACGGACGCGACGGTCATTCCGAGCTATGCGTTTTCGGGATATCCCGTTTTTGAGATATCCCTGCCTGACACGCTGAAAAATATTGAAGAGCACGCGTTTTCGGATTGCTCTCTCAGATCGCTCCGCGTGCCCGATTCGGTGGAAAGTATCGGGTACGGCTCGTTTTCGGGATGTACTTCTCTCGAAGAACTGGATCTCCCTTATCTGGGCCTGAATGCTTCGCAAAGCTGTACGCTCGGGGATCTGTACGGAGAGGACGTCGAACAGTTTTATCCTCGTCTTTTCCCCTCGCTGCGCAGCGTGCGGGTGAGGAGCGGGGACGAAGTGCCCGACCGCGCGTTTTATCGTTGCGAAAGGCTGGAAACGGTCGTTTTTGACCAATCCATCCGTACGATCGGCAGAGAAGCGTTTTCGGGATGTTACAGGTTATCTTCCTTTACGCTGCCCGAAACGCTGCAATCGATCGGCAGTTCGGCGTTCTATCAGTGTTACCGCCTTTACGAGGTGAAAAACGAAACTTCTTTCAATATCGCCGCGGGTTCCGACGAATACGGCAGAGTCGCCGAATACGCCCTCAAAGTTTACGGGGCGGGCGAGGAGATGCCCGAACGCGAAAATTCGGACGGCTGGATCTTTTCCGTGATCGACGGCGTGCGCTACCTGGTCGGCTATCCGCAGACGGGGTCGGTTTCCCTGCCCGTGACGGCAGAGAGTTATCGCGTAGCGCCTTACCTGTTTTACGGCGAGTCGATCGTGCAGATCTCTTCCACGGGTTCGGCGGAAAGTATCGGCGAATATGCCTTTGCGGATTGTTCGCAACTTACGGAATTTACGGCGAGCGAAGGCCTTCGGGCGATCGGAGACAGTGCGTTTCGCTCGTGTTACGGCCTCTTGCGCGCAACGCTGCCCTCCTCGTTGACGGAGATCGGGGATTATGCGTTCGATTTGTGCGAGAGATTGTTTGAGATCTGGAATCTCAGCTCTCTCCCGCTTGTCGCGGGAGAGACGGGATACGGCGGCATCGCGCGGTACGCGCTGTTCGTATACCGTTCCGCCGACGAACAGAGCAGGATCGTGGACGACGACGGGTTTATTTTTGCTCTGGCGGAAGACGGCTGGAAACTCATCGATACGAACTTGTATCAGAGGTTGGTTTTGCCCTCCCTGTTCTCTTATAACGGAAGTTTGGTCTTTTCTTACACGCTCGGAAGCGGCTTCGGCAATGCGAGCGCGGAAGAGATCTATATCCCGCGTTCCGTCGGCGAAATAGAGGCGGGCGCGTTCGACGGCTGTTCGGGTCTGCGGGCGATCTATTATGCCGGCACGGAAGAGGAATGGAAAGAGGCCGGCGGTTATACGCCCGCAGGGTGCGAAGTTTTTTATGAAAGTTTTTGACGGCGGTTTGTCGGAGGAAAGAGAATATGAAGCTGAAAAATAACGAGATCGTCCAAAAGCTGTCCGCCGATCTGAAATCGGAACTGGCGGCGTCCCTGCAAGCGCTCTCTTGCGAGCGGGCAAAGCGCGAGGGGCTCGCTCCTTTCCGCGTTTCGGACATCGCGCAAACGGACGGGGAAAACGGCTTTCCCTCTTTCGCGGCGCTTGCAAACAGTTGGAACGCCGGACTTGTCGGAGAGGTCTGCGGCGCGCTTGCGCGGCGGCAGGCGGGCGGCGAACCGTCGCTGTGCTTTGTCCCCGCGGTGAACGTGCGCGCGCACCCTTGCGGCGAGGGCGCGTCGGAAGACCCTTATCTTACGGGAATATATGCGGCGGCGGTCGATTCGGCGGTGCGCGGCGCGGGGGCGCTCCCGTGCTTTTCCGCCCTTCCGCAGGGGAAAGACGCCTCCATGCTCGATTCTGCGTACGAACCGCGCGCGTTGAGCGATTGTTTTTTGGCGCCGCTCGCGTATTTGCCCGAAATCGGGTTTGCGGCGGCCCTGCCTGCGGGCGGGGAATATGAAGAGAATCCGAACATGATCGCCGCGCGCAAAGCGCTCGTCTCGCGGGCGGGGCGCGAAGGCGCCGCCGTGTGCGTGAATGCGGCGGGGCGTTGCGCCAAAGCGCTCGCGGAAGGCATGATCCCCGCGGACGGCGACGCCGGCGAAATTGCCGCCGCACGGGAGGAATATGAACGCCTGCGCGATGCGGCGGCGCGCGGGGAAGTCTTTCCCGCGGAGCTGAAAACCGCGTGCCGCGGCGGTGAGGCTTTGAGCGAGGAGACGATCGACGAAGCCGCCGACAGGGCGGTCACGCTTTCGGAACTCGTCTTGTCGGCGCACGAAAAAGCGGCGGAAGGGCAGGAAGAGAAGGATGCGGAAGAACTTTTGCGCTGCGCGGCGGAAGAGAGCGTCGTCCTGCTTGCAAACGACGGGATTCTCCCCCTGCGGGAAGGGTGTTCGGTCGCCGTTTTCGGCGTTGGAGGCGAAGCGTTTTGCGACGCGCTCGGGGGCGAGGGGCTGCGCTGCGCGGGCTTTGCCGCGGGGTACGCGCCCGAACAGGACAGGAGCGACGAACTGATCCCGCCCGCGGCGGAGCTCGCGGGGAAGGCGGACGTCGCGCTGGTCTTTCTTTCCGGGGCGGACGATGCGGGGAAATTCCCCGCGAACAGGCTTGCGCTCCTCGATTCGATCAGGCGCGTAAACTCCAACATCGTTGCCGTGATCTCTCCGGACGAGCCGTGCGGTGTGCCGTTCGGAAAAAGCGCCGCGGCGATCTTGCTGGCGGGCACAAAGGACGCTCCCGGCCGCGCGGCGCTCGCCGCGATTTTGAGCGGAAGGGTGTGCCCGGGCGGAAAACTCGCCGCGTCGCGCTATGCGGACGCGCAAAAATATGCGGACGCGCTCCTTCGGGGGAAAGAAGAGGGGCGGTTCAGGATCGGCCCGTTTGTCGGGTATCGGCGCGACGAAGCGGAAAATTCGCCCGCCGCATTCCCGTTCGGGCACGGGCTCAGTTATTCTTCTTTCGCCTATTCCGATCTGAAAATTCAATATTCGTCGGTCGAAGCGACGATCAGGAACGACGGCGAACGCGACGCGTACGAGACCGTGCAGCTGTATATCGGCAAAGCGGACTCCGCGCTCCCGCGGCCGAAAAAGGAACTCAAAGGGTTCGTGAAGATATTTCTCCGCGCGGGGGAGTCGAAAACGGTCAGTTTCCGCATTCCGCCGTTCACGCTGGAAGTCGGTCACGCGGGCGGCCTCGCCGTGGAGGACGGCGTGTACGAAGTGTACGTCGGCGCGTCTTCCGCGGATATACGGCTGACGGGGAAGATGCGCGTGCGCGGCGATCGGTTCGCGGCGGGAGCGGAGCGCTCTTCGGCGTACCTGCGCAACCGTTCCAACGTGCTTTCGGGCAATTATACGTTTGGCAAAGTCACGCGCGCGGGTTCGCGCGGCAAAAAAACTTTCCGCGCGGGGATCGTCCTTCTGGCGGTCGCCCTCGCGAGCGCGGCGCTTCTTTTCTGCCTGGATCTGGCGCACGTGATCTTCCTCTTTTACGGCGATGATCCGTTTTCCTTTTATTTGGTGCTCGGATGCCCCGCCTTGCTCATCGCGGGCTTGGTAATGCTGATCGTCGGGGCGAAACGGCGCAGGGCGGCGAAAAACGCCGTTGTCCTGTCGGAAGGCTGTCTCGCCGCGGCGGGGGAAACGGCAGAACCCGAACGGCGGTACGAAGATTTGTTCGACGCGGCTTTCGAAAGGGAATTGCTCAAAGGCAGCGAGCGCGCCGTACCCGTCCTGCCGAAAGAAACCGATGAAACAGAGGACGCGATCGGGCAGTTCGATCCCTCTTTTACGCTTGCGGATGCGGCGTCGGAGTTGACCGCGTTCTGTGCGCGCCGAGGTCTGGCTTTGGGTGAAGGAGGCGCTTGCAGGCTGCTTGCCGCGTTCTGCGCGTCAAAACTGGTCTTTGCCGAAACATCTTCCGCGCGGCTGTTGCCCGCGTTTTCGGAAGCGCTCGGCGATTTCTTCGGCTGCGCCGCGTATTTCGAAGACGTTACCGCGTATGCGGAACAGTCCGTCTCATCGAATGCGGAGACGCAAGAACCTCGGCAAACGGCTGCGGAACGGGCGTTTAAAGGCGCGGCTCTGAATCGGCAGGCGGTGCATGCGGCCGTGCTCGGCGGCGCGGAGATCTCCGCCCGAACGCTTTCGGGGTTTTTATCGGAGAAGTTCGGCGACGCCGCCCCGAACGTCCTGTTCATATGCGCGGCCGAAAAACTGCCCGTTTGCGAAGCGGAAACGGCGTGCCGCATACGGTTGGAACTTTCGGAAACCGCGCCCGCGGGAACGGGCGGCGCGCGTACGCTCGGCTTTTACCAACTGACGCGCCTGTCACAGAGATGCACGAAAGAATATCTGCTCGACGAGGACAGGTGTTGGAAAAAAATCGACCGGCTGGAGCGCGCGGCGGCAAAAACATCGCCTTTCCGGTTCGGGAATAAAACATGGCTCGAAGCGGAAAGGTTTTCTTCCGCGTTGCTCGCAATGGGCGCGGAACAGGGGGAGGCGCTCGACGAGGCGGCCGCGGCGTGCCTGATTCCCGTTATTTCGGCGAACGGAGGGGAAAGCCTTTCCGCCGCGGAAGAAGAACTGGATGAAGAGCATTTCCCCGAAAGTCGCAGGCGCATAGCCGCTTTTGAGGGCTGACGCTCCGCGGGGCGGCCGCGTTTTTGCCGCACGAGGTGTCGCATGGATATAAACGACCTTTTATATCGCGCCTTCCGCGATTACAGAAAAAATACGCAAGACGACCGCGACTGCGAAAAGCGCCGCCGCGTTTTGGCGCGCGTCGGAACGGAAGATTTGATCGAGGTCGACGAGACGGAGTGCGAGATCGACGACGATTGGATCGAAGCGATCGAGCAAGGCCTCGTGCATATCGGCAGGGCGATCGAAGAGGAAAGGCAGTTTATCCGTTCCAACGGGGAAGTCGTGCCGATCGAAAAGGTGAAGAGCGTTTCGCGCGAATCTTCCGAACATCTGGCGCGGCACGGCGAACTCATCACGCGCAAACAGGCGGATGATCTGATCCCCGACAAACTGTACACCGTGGAGCGGCTCAGCGATTACGCCGTATACGAAAACAGGTTTCTCTATATGCTCCTGTGCTATCTGCGCGACTTTATTTCTTACCGTTACGGCAAGATCACGGAATATGCGAACGCCTATTGCGGGCGGCTCGATATCCGCAAAACGGCGGATGCGGGCGAACGGCGGACGGAGGTTTGCATACAACTGCGCGACGTGCGCAAGAACGACCCGCTCGCGCGGGAAAGGAGCGGCGTCAAAGAAAAACTTGCCCGCATCGACGGCGCGCTCAAAACGGTGCATCTGCTCCTTTCCACGCCGCTCATGCAGGAACTTGCGAAAGTTCCCGTACTCAAACCGCCCGTCACGGAAACCAACGTCCTGAAAATGGACAAGAATTTCAAGGGCGCGATGCGGCTTTACTACTTTCTCGTTTCGTACGATAAAGACGGCTTTACCGTCAGGCAAAATACGCGCAGGATAAGCCCTTTCCCCGAAGCGATCGCCGACGAGTTTTCCGAAGCGGAAGAACTGCTCGCGTTTCTCGCGTACGCGCACGGAATGAAGATCGAAGACGACCTTCGGCGGGCGTATGAAGAAGAGGAAGCGCGGAGAAAGCGTGAAGAGGCGAAAAAGCGGGAAGAGCGGTTCAAAAACCTGCAAAAGCGGATACGTGCTTCGGGCAAGAGCGCGGAAGAATATATGCTTTATTTGGAAGAGCGCTGCCGCGCGTTCGATAAGACGGCTTCCGCGCTCGAAGAGGCGCGAGGGCGCATAGAGCGTCTGCTCGCGGAAGCGTCGGAGGCGGAAAAGCGGGAAGCGGCGCTGGAACTTGCTTTAAGCGACAGCCGCCGCGCGTTCGGCGAAGCCGAAGCGGCGCATGCGGAAGAAAAGGCAAAACTTTCCGAAGAACATCAAAAAGAGATCTCCGACCTTGAAAGCAGGCATGAAGAAGCGTTCCGCACGGCGGAGCAAAGGCATTCCGGAGAGATCGCCGCGCTCCGCCTCGAAGGCGAAAGGGAGCGCGCGGAGCGCGAGGAAGCCTTTGCCGAACAAGCCGCCCGCCTGCAAGAGGCGGTGGGGGCCGCGGAAGAAAAATTCGCCCTCTCCGAAAAGCAGAGGGAAGAGGCGGAAAGCGCCGCCGCGCGGCTGGAAGAGGAACGGGATCTCGCGCGGGCAAGGGTCAACGCGCTCAAGAGCGAATACGGGGCGTTTGCCCCCGAAGAGGATTTTACCGCGCGGGAGCAATTCGACGAGATCGAGCGGCAGTATCGGATTTTCCGCGACTTTTTCAAAAAAGAATGGCGCAAGGCAAAAAAGAGGATACGCAAAGAGGCGCTCGCAAAGGCGATCCCCGGAAAGGACGGAAAAAGCGGCGCGGGCAAAGAGGACGGTAATTCGGGTGAATCATGAAAAAAGTACAGTTAAAGATCGATAAAAAATATCTCGTCATTCTGGCGGTTTTTGTCGTCGCGGCGGTCCTGCTCGGGGTGTCGCTCGGCATTTACCTGGGAACGGAAGGGGGAGCAGATTCGCTCCCGGCCTGGATCACGGTCATCGTCATCATCCTGCTCGTGGCCCTTCCTCTTCTCCTGTTGGCGCTCCTTTTTGCGGTTTTGGGGGATAAAGGCGCGGCGCGCTACGGCGCCGTTCGCCCTGAAGAGCAAGCGGATACGGCGGAACAGACGGCGGAGCAAGCGGTTGCGCCTTCCGTGAAAAAAGGGGAAAGCAAGATCCGCTTCGACGGCCTGACCCGCATAGACGGCCGCCGCGCCGCCCTTGCGGATGAGGCGTTCGAGGACGGAGTGACCCTTCCCGCGCTGTGCGAAGAGTTCCGCAATTTTGCGGCGGGACGGCTGCGGCTGTATTACGAAGAAGCGGATATCCGCAGGTTTATCGCGGGGCTGGCGGTCTCGCATATCATGATCTTGCAGGGCATGTCGGGCACGGGCAAAACTTCGCTCGCGTACGCGTTCGGCGAATATCTCGGCAATCCCTCCACGGTCATTCCCGTTCAGCCGATGTGGAAGGAGCGCACCGACCTGATCGGCTATTACAACGAATTCACCAAGCGCTTCAACGAGACCGACCTGCTCAAAAAGATGTACGAGGCGAATTACAGCGGCAAAATTTACGTCACCGTGCTCGACGAAATGAACATCGCGCGCGTGGAATATTATTTCGCGGAATTTTTGTCCCTTCTGGAACTTCCCGAAGCGGATAAAAGAAATCTTTCCGTCGTTTCTGACGAGTGGAAAAACGACCCGCTTCAACTGGACGGCGGGCACATCCGTCTTCCCGCGAACATGTGGTTCATCGGCACGGCGAACAACGACGATTCCACGTTTGCGATCTCCGACAAGGTGTACGACAGGGCGATGGTCATGGAACTGGACGCAAAGGCCGAGCCTTTCGCCGCGGAAAAAGTAAACCCGAGGTCTTTGAGCGCAAAGCGGTTTGCGGTTCTCGTGCAGGACGCGAAAAAGGAATACGCGCTCACCGAGCGCAACAGGCGGAGACTGCAGCGGCTCGACGAATATCTCACGGACAAATACAGGGTCACGTTCGGGAACAGGATCATGAAGCAGATCAACGAATACGTTTCGGTGTACGTTGCATGCGGCGGAGAGGAACTGGCCGCGCTCGACGACATACTGGCAAAAAAAGTCATGCGGAAATTGAGCATGCAAAACCCCGTTTACATCAAAAACAGCGGCGAAAATTTCTGCAAATTCCTCGACGATCTGTTCGGCGAAGAGAATATGCCGCTCTGCAAGGAATTCATGCGCCGCCTGGAAAGGAATATCTGACGGGTTCGGCGGAAAGGAGGTGACGGTTACGGCAGACAGAAAAAAACGCATCATTATAATCGGCGCGGCGGCCGCGGCCGTTACCGTTCTTCTTGCGGTGCTTTTGGGGCTTTTTGCGGGCGGTTTCGGCTCGGGTAAGCCGAAACTTGTCTTTTCCTCGGGGGATGAGTCCTTTTTGTACGACGGGCAGGCGCACCGCGGGAGCGAGTGGCAGCTAATCGGCGGCAGCCTTGAAGAGGGGTATACGGTTTCCGCCGAGTTTACGCAGGAGCAGACGCAGGCGGGCAAATATGTCAATTCGTTTACCGCTTACGTATACGACGAAAACGGGAACGACGCGCGCGGCTCGTACGAGATCGTCTATGAATTCGGAACTTTGGAAATACAGCCGCGAGAGATCGTGCTTTCCACGCCGGATGCGAAAAAGGAATACGACGGCACGCCCCTGACGAGCGGCGGGTACGAGGTCGTTGCGGAAGACCTGCTCGAAGGGCATTCCGTGCAGGTCGAAGTGACGGGAAGCCGCACGGAAACGGGGGAATCCCCCAACGCGGCCGAGGTCACCGTCACGGACGCGGGCGGGAACGACGTGACCGCGAATTATGCGGTCACCGTGCGCGAGGGCACACTCACGGTCACTCCCGTGGCGGTCACGGTCATGACGTATTCGGACATGAAGGTTTACGACGGAGAACCGCTCGACTGCCCCGAGTATACCGTTTCGGGACTGTGGGAAGGGGATACGTTCAGCGCCGATCTGCCCGCATGGCAGACGGACGTCGGGCAATGCGAAAATATCGTGGCTGATTACGCCGTCCGCGACAGGGAAGGCAACGACGTCACGGGCCGCTATGAGTTTACCTTTCATTACGGCGAACTTACCGTTACGCCGCGCATCATCGCCGTCCGTTCGGGAGACGCTTCCAAACAGTACGACGGAGAACCGCTCACCTGCCCCGAGTGGGAGATCGTCTCCATAACGCAACCCGTACAGGGGCACATCGCCTCCGCGGTCGTTACGGGCACGATCACCGAGGTCGGGCAAGTCCCCAACACGATCGCGCAGGTGCAGGTCGCCGACGGAAGCGGGCGAGACGTCACCTTCAACTACGAAGTCAAGACGGAAGAAGGCAGGCTGGTCGTCAAGGGCGAAAGCGCGGGAGGCGACCCCGGCGGCGACCCCGGCGGCATCGCGGGGACGGGCGGGGGAGATCTTTCCTCCGATGGTTCGCTCGGCGGCGGCATGCTCGAAGGCGGCGCGGGCGGAGAGAGCGCCGTTGCCCTGCGCGTGCTGTCCGACGTCGGCGGCAGGGTCTATCTCCGCCTGAAGAGTTTCGGCGATTACGATTATAACGGATGGAAAGAGGCGGCGCCTTACGGCGGCAGGATCGACGGAAAATATTCCCTCAACTATATGTCGGGCATCGCCCTGCGCGAGGCGGGCGTATCCCGTGCGCACATGAGCATAGAGGTCGCGGGCGGCGATTATTTGCTTCCCTATTATTTGGATGCGAGCGAACTCGATTACCGCGTACAGGAAAGCGACGTTCTGTACGAAGGGGACACGGGCAGCGCCTATTCGGTTTATTATTACCCGTACGATTATGTGTCTTCGGGGCTTCCCGCCGTAGATCTGGGAGAGTATGCGGGCGAGGAGAGCGCATATGCCGCTTATGTCAAGCAGCATTATCTCGCCGTGCCCGCTTCCACCAGACAGTACATGGATACGCTCATCGCGGAGCAGGGTTTCGACAAGAACGACCCGTACATCCTGTCCGAAGTTGCGGAGTACATACGCGGCGCGGCGGAATACGACCTGCAATACGACCGCGCTCTGGACGGGGAAGAGGATGTCGCCGTAGCGTTTTTGCAGACTTATAAAGAGGGGATCTGTCAGCATTATGCGAGCGCGGCGACCCTCCTTTTGCGCTCGCTCGGCATCCCCGCGCGCTATACGATCGGCTATGCGGGCGAAGCCGCCGCGGGAGAATGGACGGAGATCGCGGCGAAAAACGCCCACGCCTGGGTGGAAGCGTATATCGACGGTCTCGGCTGGGTATACATCGAAGTGACGGGCGGCGGCCCCGCGTCGGGGTTCGGAGGCACGGACGGCTCGGGAGGTTCGGGCGAAAGCGGTTCGGGCGGCTCGGGCGAAAGCGGCTCGGGCGAAGGCGGCTCGGGCGAAGGCGGCTCGGGTACTCTGATCGAATTGAATATCAAGCCCGTCGACGAATACATGAAGTACGACGGCGTGAGCACCCTCGTGCATTCGGGCACGCTGCAGGGGCTGACGAGGCTTACCGAACGCGGTTACACCTATGAGGCGGAAGTTTCGGGTTCGCGCCGCGACGTGGGGATCACCGTCTGCGAGATCGTGTCGTTCCGTTTGTACGACCCTTCGGGGGCAGAGGTGACAGACCGCTTCGATATCACCTGTTCTTCGGGAAAATTGCAGATGTATCTGCGGGAGATCACGGTGGTCACGGCGGACGCATACAAAGTTTACGACGGTACGCCGCTCACCGGTACGGAATGTTCGCTGGAAGGCAGCCTGCTGTACGGCCAAACGGTCAGAACGCTTTCCGCGACGGGCAGCGTGACAAACGTCGGCAGGAGCGTCAACACGTTCAAGATCGCCATAACGGACGCGGAAGGGCACGACGTGACTTATATGTACAAAGTCAATGCGGATTACGGCGTTCTGGAAGTCGCCCCGCGCGAGATCGCGATCACCGCGGGCAGCGCGGAAAAAGTGTACGACGGTGCGCCGCTCGTATGCGCGGACTATGAAATCGATTCGGAATACGGCGAAGCGCTCGCGGAGGGGCACACCGTTCAGGTGACCTTATCGGGCGTTCAGACGGAGATCGGGCAGAGCGAAAACCAGGTTTCGTTTTATAAGATCACGGATGCCGCGGGCAACGACGTGACGTCAAATTATTCGGTCAGGCTCGTCGGCGGCACGCTGCGCGTCACGCGCTGAAGCGCTTGCGAAAAACGAACGTGAATGTTTCTCCCCGCGCCGCGCGCGGAACGCAGAATGAGGGTGCGAGCCCGGAAAAATAAAAGAAGGAGGGAGAACGGTTGCTTTACGAAAACTATCAGAACAAGATGAAAAAATTTGCCGGTTTCGTCGGCACCGTACGGCGTTTCCGCGTGCCGATCATCATCGCGCTCGCGCTCATCGCCGCGGTTTGCGCCGTCCTTCTCTCCGTGCGGGGCGTCGTTTACGACGTTTCGCCCTGCCCTGCAAACGTGGAGTACGGAAGCCCGCTCGGATACGAGGCGGACGCCGTGCTTGCGGGGGTGCGCTACGAATACGCGGCCGAGGGAGGGGACTGGTCTTACGAAGTCCCCGTCCGTGCGGGCGAATACCGCGTCCGCGCGGTGTCGGAAAGCGTGTTCGGCGGCAAGCGTTACGGCAAAACGCATGCGTTTTCCATCCTGCCCAAAGAGACGGACGTGTACGTCGCGCAGGAAAAGATCGAATACGGCGCGCTTCCCTCGGTGACTGCAGACCTCGCCTACGGCGACACGATCTCCTGCACGCGCTTCGTCTATGCCGATATATCTGCGGAGGAGACAGAAGTTTCCGCCGATCTTTCGGCGATCGCCGCGCAGGACAAGGAAGGGAACGACGTTTCCGCCTGTTATCGGTTCAATCCCGTTCCCGTTCCGATCGGGTTCACGCCGCGCGGCGTCACCGTGCGCGTACAGGACAAGAGCGGTATATACGACGGAACGCCCCTCCGTTTCGACGGCTATGAGCTTGACCCTTCCACGCCGCTCGCGGAGGGGGATATGCTCGTCGCGCAGTTCGACGACGAACAGACGGACGCGGGCGAAGGGGAAAACATTCCCGAAATCAGGATCAAAAACGTTGCTTCCGGCAAAGACGTGACGGCGCGTTACGCGCTCGAGATCGTCCCCGGCAAACTGACGGTGGAAAAGCGCCCACTTTACGTGACGACGGAGAGTGCGTCTAAAATTTACGACGGCGCGCCTCTGACGTGCGGCGGTTATGAGATCGCGGCGGCGGACGGAGATTCGGGACTGCTGGCGGGGCACGGGGAGATTTTGCTCTCCTCCGCCGCTTTGACGGACGCGGGCGTTGCCGATAACGTCATGGAATTTCGCATCGAGGACGAAAGCGGCAGGGACGTCAGCGCCAATTATTCGCTGTTTTTCGAGGCGGGTACGCTCAAAGTCGAAAAGAGACAGGTTTTCTATTCGACGGGCTGCGGCGAATGGACGTATGACGGGCAGCCGCATTCCTCGGCGGAGTACACCGTGGAGGCGGCGGACGAAAACAGCGGGATACTTCCGGGGCACACGGACGCCCCCGGCGCTCCCGCGCAGGTCACAGACGTCGGCAGTATGCCGAATACGTCCGCGCTCCGCGTGACGGACGCGGAAGGCAAGGACGTCGGCGCGAACTACGATTTTGTTTGCTCGCCTGGCACGTTGACTATTCTTCCCAGGCCGATCACGGTGCAGACGGCGGACGGGGCATGGTATTATGAAGGCGAAGAGCATGTTCAGCCGAACCATGCCGTAACGGACGAAGGGCTCGGGCTCGTTGCGGGGCACGCAACGCAGGCCGTGCAATGCGCAAAAATTACCGATGCGGGGAATGCGGCGAATACGCTTGCAGTACACGTCTTTTCAGAGGACGGGAAAAATGTTACCGCCAATTATGACATTACTTACCGTACGGGCACGCTGACCGTTCTTCCCCGCCCGATCACCGTGACGGCGGCAAGTGCCGAAAAGGTGTACGACGGCACGGCGCTCACGGAGGGCGGCGTCGTCGTCACATCCGAATACGACCCCGCGCTCGTTGCGGGCCATACGTATACGGCAGAGACGGCGGGCAGCATTACGGACGCGGGTACGGCGGACAATACTGTCACAGAATTTGCCGTATTCGGCGCGGACGGCCGCGATGTGAGTTACAACTACTCCGCAACTTTTGCCGCGGGCACGCTCACGGTACATCCCCGCCCGATCACCGTGACGGCGGCAAGCGCCGAAAAGGTGTACGACGGCACGGCGCTCACGGAGGGCGGCGTCATCGTCACATCCGAATACGAACCCGCGCTGGTGGCGGGGCACACATATACGGCAAAGACGGAAGGGAGCATTACGGACGCGGGCAAGGCGGAAAATACGGTCATAGAATTTGCCGTGTTCGACGCGAGCGGGCGAAACGTAACGGCGAATTATAAAATTTCTTTCGGGACGGGTGTTCTGACCGTTTATCGGCGCCCCGTTACGTTCAAAACGGCGAGCAACGAATGGATCTATGACGGAGAAGAGCATTTCGACGCAGGCTTTGCCCTCTCCGAATCGAACGAAAACGATCCCGCGCTCGTAGCGGGGCATCGGGCGGAAGTGTGGGCGCAGACGGTGATCACAGATGCCGGCAAATCGGACAATATGCTGATTATCGAAATCGTTGCGCCGTCCGGGCTGGTAATGACCGGAAATTACGAAATATCTTACGAATACGGCACGCTGACGGTGCATCCGCGCCCGATCACGGTGACGGCGGTAAATGCGGAAAAGGTTTACGACGGTTTGCCGCTCGAGTCGACGGAAATCGAGATCTCTTCCGAATACGACCCCGCGCTCGTAGCGGATCACCGCTATGAGTTTTACAACTCCGGCACGCAGACGGATGCGGGGCAGGGCACGTGTACGGTCGCATTCTTCCGCATATATAACGGCGAAAACGCCGACATGACGGCAAATTACGAAGTGACCTTCTCGGACGGCACGCTTACGGTCACCCGCCGCCCGTTTGCGGTCATGGCGGGCAGCGATCGCAAAGTTTACGACGGCACGCCGCTGACGTATGGAGGGTGGTGGATCTCTTCAGCGGGTTTCTTCCCCGTAGAGTGGCATGACGTCGATGTTGAAATCGAGGGTTCGATCACCGACGCGGGCACGGTTCCGAACGTCCTCCGTTCCGTTACCGTTTGGGAAAACGAACGCGACGTGACCGCAAATTACGATATTACCTGCACAGACGGCAAACTTACCGTTGACCCGCTCCCCATAACCCTTCGTGCGGGCAGCGCCGCGAAAAGGTACGACGGCACGCCGCTCGTCTGCTCGGAATACGAATGGATCGCCGCGTACGAAGACCGTCTCCTGGTCAAAGGGCATTCGGCGAGCGTTTCGCTGGAAGGTTCGCAGACGGGGATCGGCGAAAGCGCCAATACGGTCGTTTTCTATAAAATATTCAGCGGCGAGCGCGACGTAACGAAAAATTATGACGTCGTTTGCGTGGACGGTTCTCTCCGCGTGCTCTATCCCGATTATACGTTGAAGATCAGAACGGGCAGCGCAAGCAAAACGTACGACGGGCAGCCGCTCACCGCAAGCGAATGCGTGATCGAGGAAAACGATCTGCCCGAGGGCTTTTGGGTTTCGGCGGAAGCGGTCGGGTCGATACGGCGCGCAGGCGAAGCATACAACACCGTACATCTGGAAGTCATAACTCCCGACGGGAAGGATATTTCCCGCCTGATATACGTGGAATACGATTTGGGCATACTGGAAGTGCTGCCCCGCCCCGTAACGGTGCGTACAGCGAGCAATTCCTGGGAATACGACGGGGAGTCACACTACGACGATCGCGCGGAAACGACGCAAACGAGCCTCCCGCTCGCCGAAGGGGATGCGTTTTATTGCCAAGGAATCGTATCCATCAGGTATGTCGGCACGATCGAAAACGCACTCGTCATGGGCGTGGAAAGACGGGCGGGCGCATATGAAAGCGAGGACGTAACGGACTGTTACGAAATTTCATATATTTACGGCACGCTCGAAATTACGCCTTCCGACCTGTACGACGATATAAATATCGGGCTTCCCGAAGGGGGAGGCGGCGGAGGCGGAAGCGGCAGCGGCGTCGGAGAAGCGACGCAGGTCGGCAATGTTTATTCCCAAAGCGGGGGCATGGTATATCTGCGCAGCGTCAGTTACGGCGACTATACGGGCGGCGGGTGGCGGAGCACCATACAGTACGGGGAACTGATCGATGAAAAGTATTCGATGAATTACCTCACCTCGCTCTCGCTGCAAAATGCGGGGCGGGAGAGCGGCATGCTCCGCCTGGATATGGAGCGCGACTATGTTTTGCCCTATTACATGGCGTTCGGCGGGGAGAATTACAGGGTTCAGACGAGCGACGTCATTTATTCGGGAGACACTTCCGAACAATACGAACTGAATTACTATTTTTATGATCACGCCGAAGAGGGCGGCACGGGCAGCCTTACGGGGCGGTATGCCGATGCGGAACAGGCGTATCGGAATTTCGTGGAGCAAAATTACCTTGCGGTGCCCGAATCTTCGCGCGCGTATCTCAACTATGTCATCCGCGAACAGGGATTTGACGCGTCGGACGAAAACATTGTTTCTGCCGTGGCGGAATACGTGCAGGGCGCGGCGAAATATAACCTGGAATACGATCGGCTTCTCGATGCGCAGACGGATATCGTCGTCGGCTTTTTGCGCGATTTCAAAGAGGGCATCTGCCAGCACTATGCGAGCGCGGCGACCCTGATTTTCCGCATGCTCGGCATTCCCGCGCGGTATACGGTCGGCTATGCGGTGGATACCGAAGCGGACGAATGGACAGCGATCACCTCGGACAACGCGCACGCCTGGGTCGAAATTTACGTCGATGGGCTCGGCTGGGTCTATGTGGAAGTGACGGGCGCCGGCCCCGCCGTCGGGGGCGGTTCGGGCAGCGGCGGAGGCGGCGGAGAATGGGGGCCTGAGGTCATCACGATCAAACCTGCGGACGAAGTCAAAACGTACGACGGTACGCCCCTTACGGCGGGCAGGGTCGAAGGCGCGACCTCTTACGACGCGCTCCTTTTGTACGAACTTTCAGAGCAGGGGTATACCTATCGCGCAGAGTTTTCCGGCAGTCGCACGGAAGTGGGCGTAAGCCTGAGCTATATCAGCTCCTTCACGCTGTACGATGCGGCGGGAAAAGAGTCGGACGATTACGAATTTGAATTTGAAAGCGGATCGCTGACCGTCGTGGAGGAAATCGTCGTTACGGTGCGCCCGTACGCGATGCAAAAGCAATACGACGGCACGCCCCTCGAGTACGGCGCAAACGATTATACCGTCAGCGGGCTGCCGGACGGTTACAGCCTTTCGCTGGATCTTTCGGGCGTCGGGCTGACGGACGCGGGCGTTTTGCAAAAGTCGGTTTTGGAAGAACTGCCCGTTGCCGTGTACGACGCTTACGGCCAGAACGCGACGGGCTCGTTCTACATCTGTTTCGATACGGAACATGCGCTTACGGTCAGCCGCAGGGCGATCTTTGTGGCGAGCATGTCCGAAACCAAGCCGTACGACGGCACGCCCCTGACGAACGCCGCGTATTGGCTATCGGGCGGAAGCCTCGCTGCGGGGAACACCCTTTCCGTGTCCGTTACGGGTTCGATAACGGATATCGGCACGGCGATGAACACGATCGGCTCGGTCGCGGTGCTGAATGCAGACGGCAAGGACGTATCCGCCAATTACCGGATCTCCGTTCGCCCCGGTACGCTTACGGTCGTATAAGGCGAAAAACCGGCGTATCGGAAAGTCAAAAAATCCCGCCCGAGCGCAATGCGCGGGCGGGATTTTGTTTACTGCAGATAAAAAAGTCCGCTTGTTTCATAAAAAATCGCAGGTTTTTAAGAAATACCGGCAGGAAAGTACGCTTGGCATCGGGTATAATGGAGAAAAAGGACGGGGAGGAGAAACGGATGGGCAAGCGGATAGGGCTGTTTTTTGCGCTCTTGGCAATGTGCCTCGGCATGTTTGCCGCCTGCGGCGGAGAAGGCGCGCCGTCGGAACGGGTACGTTCGATCGAGGTGAGCGGCGCGCAAAGAACTTTTGAAAAGGGAGACGCGTTTTCGCCCGGCGGGAATTTCAAGGTGACCGCCTTGCTCGGCGACGGAAAAGAGCGCATATTGACGGAAGAGGAATACATCGTAGACAGTTCTCTCTTCGATTCTTCAAAAGAAGGGAAATGCGAGATCACCGTCCGTTATGCTGAGGACGCGAATATTTCGGCGCGGTACACCGTCACCATAGAACGCGCGACTCTCCGCATTTTGTCCATCGGGAACAGTTACTCGGAGGACGCGCACGAGTTTTTGTACAATATCGCCGAAGCGCTCTCCGACTATGACGAGATCGTGACGGGCAACCTCATGATCGGCGGGTGCAGCCTCGACACGCATTACTTCAATATAGAAAACAACGTCGCCGATTATTCGTACAGGAAGCAAACGGCGCAGGGCGTGACGACGCAGGAAGGGTATACGGTGCTTGCCGCCCTCATGGAAGAGGATTGGGACTTTGTGACCATCCAGCAGGTCAGCCATTTCAGCGGGATCGCGAACACGATCTCCGCGGAAAAACTCGGATACATCCGCTCGTTCATTGTGCAGAACTGTTCCAACGGCCTCGTAAAATTTGCCTGGCATTCGACGTGGGCTTATCAGCAGGACTGCTCGCACGACGGTTTCGGTTATTACAACTATGATCAGCAGGCGATGTACGAGGCGATCGTAAACGTCGCGCGTACGGTCATCGGGCCGAGCGGGCTTTTCGACGTCGTCATTCCGTCGGGCACGGCGGTGCAGAACGCGCGCACGGGATATGTGGGGGATACGCTCACCCGCGACGGGTTTCACCTCACGCTCGACAGGGGACGCTTCATCGCGGCGCTTACGTTTTATAAGGCGCTGACGGGCAAGAGCATCGAAGGCGCCGCGGAGGCGGATTCCCTCGCCATGGCGGGCGGGTCGCAAACCTATGCGGACGCGCTCGACGAAAAATTCAAGGCGCTCGCCGTGGAGAGCGTAAACAATGCGTGCGAAGAGCCGTATTCGGTCACCCGATCAAAATATACCGAATAAGCGCACATAGACCGTTTTGCGTTGAAAACGGGGCGGACAGGTCATCCTGTCCGCCCCGCTGCCGTTTCTGCCGTATTTATACCTTTTGCCGACGCGCGGTGTTATCCGGGCATTGTTCCGCCGTATACTTCGAATTGACGCGCATGGCGTTGAGAATTGCAAGCACCGCGACGCCCACGTCCCCGAACACGGCGACCCACATGTTCGCAATGCCGAAAGCGGAGAGGATGAGTATGGCGATTTTTATGACGAGCGAAAACACGATGTTTTCAAATACGATCGCCATGGTTTTCTTTGCGATGCGTTTTGCGAGGGGAAGCCCTTTCAGGTCGTCTTTCATCAATACGATGTCGGAGGCTTCGATCGCCGCGTCGCTCCCCACGCCGCCCATGGCGATGCCGATGTCCGAACGCATCAGCACGGGCGCGTCGTTTATGCCGTCCCCGACGAAACATAAGGCGTCTTTTCCTCCCTTTTCCGAAAGCAGTTTTTCCACCTCTTCCACCTTGTTTTGGGGGAGGAGAGAAGCCCTGTACTCCGTCAGCCCGATCTCTTCGGCAACATTTTTCGCGATCGCTTCGTTGTCGCCCGTCAGCATGACCGTTTTGCAGCCCATGCCGTTCAGGCTTCCGATCACCTGTTTCGCCTCGGGCTTGATCTCGTCGCGGATGAGGACGGAGCCGATAAACTCCCCGTTTTCGGCAACGTAGACCACCGTGCCGAGGTCGCTTTCCTTTGTATAGGCGATGCCGTTTTGCTCCATCAGTTTTTCGTTGCCGCAGAAAATTTTGCTGCCCGCCTTCTCCGCGATGATGCCCTCGCCTGCGACGTTCGTGAGCGTGTAGCCGCTTTCGACGTCTTTCGCGTATCTTTCCGCGATCGATCTTGCGATCGGGTGGCCCGAATCGCGTTCGGCGATCGCCGCAAGCCGCAATATTTCGTCCGCTTTGCTTTCGGGGGATATTTTGGCCACGGCGAAATTGCCTTTGGTCAGCGTGCCCGTTTTATCGAACACGAAGGTTTTCGCGTAATGGAATTTTTCCAGATAGTTCGAGCCCTTGATCAGTATGCCGTACCGCGAAGCCGCGCCGATCCCCGCAAAAAAGGAGAGGGGAATGGAGATGACCAGCGCGCACGGGCAGGATACGACCAGAAAGGACAGCGCCCTGTACACCCATGCCGACCAGTCGGACGTGATCAGCCCGGGGATCACGGCGAGCAGCAGCGCCGCCGCGCACACGATCGGCGTGTAATATTTTGCGAATTTTGTGATGAAGTTTTCGGCTTTGGATTTTTGTTCGGACGCGTTTTCCACCATTTCGAGTATTTTGGAAACGGTCGAATCGTAAAATTCTTTCACCACGCGCACTTCCAGTTGCGAAGTGACGTTTACGCACCCGCTGACGATTTCGTCCCCTTCGCCTATGTCGCGGGGGAGAGATTCGCCCGTCAGTGCCTTGGTATCGAGGGCGGAACGGCCTTTTACGACCACGCCGTCGAGGGGGACTTTTTCGCCCGGATTCACGACGATGATCTCCCCGATTTTCACCTCCGAAGGATCGGTTTTTTCCGCTTTACCGCCGCGCAGCACGTTGGCGTAATCGGGGCGGATGTCCATGAGAGCCGAAATGGACTTTCTCGACCGCGCCGTCGCGTAGTCCTGAAAGAACTCTCCCACCTGATAAAACAGGAGCACCGCGCAGGCCTCGTCGAAGCCCTCGATCTCCTGCCCCGTCGCGCCGCGGAAGATCGCCAGCGCGAACGCGCCGAGCGTCGCCACGCACATCAGAAAATTTTCGTCGAATATCTGCCCGTGCGCGATGTTGCGTATCGCCCGCCACAGCACGTCGTAACCGATGAGAAGGTAAACGGCAAGGTACAGCAAAAAGGGGAACACCCAGGCCGCCCCGCCTTCGAACACGCCGCCGAGATGGACGATCTTATCGGCAATGAAAATCGCCGCAAACGCGACGAGCGCCGCGGTTATGCGTATCAGGTTTTTCTTTTGCTTTTTCGATAGGGCATGATTTTTCATAAATTTCTCCGCGCGCCGCGATCATCTTACGATCCTGCAATCGGGCTCGACTTTTTTGCACGCCTTCGCCACGCGCTCCATGATTTCGTCGAAGCGCGCTTCGTCCGCTTCGATCGCCATGCGCTGCGCCATAAAACTGATGCTTACGGAATCCACGCCGTCGATTTTTGCGATCGCGCGCTCCATTTTCGCCGCGCAGTTCGCGCAGTCGAGATCTTCGAGTTGAAACACCTTTTTCATAAAGTCCTCCGAATTTATTTTTTGTCCGTTGCGATTTTTATCGGACGGGCTGCCTGCGATGCCGGCGCTCTTTCCGCAAAACCCGTCCCGTATGTGACCGCGCCCGCTGCACGCGTTTCCGGTATGCCGCAGCGCGTTCCGAACGGCGATTTTAATTTTACGTTTGAACAATTATTCAAATAATATGCCCGAAAAAACAGGGGAAAACCCTGTTTCCGTTTGTCGGAGCGCCTTTTTGGCAAAAAAGTGAGCCGGAAAGGCGGGAGAGATCGGTTCGCCGCACCCGTGCGCCTCTGTTTTCGGCAGAGCGAAAAGAGAAAATCGTTGCCGGGAAGTGTCGGCGGTTCGCAGGTCTCGTCCGCCCGCGTTTATTTGTCCTCGTTTACGTGGGTCAGGCCGCATTCCATGATCATGTTCACGTGGTCGTCGTCCAAAGAATAGCGGACTTCCTTGCCCTCTTTTTTGGCCTTTACGAGCTTTGCGCCGCGCAATATGCGCAGTTGGTGGGAAACGGCGGAAACGCTCATGCCCAGCACTTCCGCGATCTCGCCGACGCAGAGACCCCGCACTTGCAGGCAGCCGAGGATCTTCGCCCGCGTGGGGTCGCCGAACATTTTGAAAAGTTCCGCAAGGCTGTATATCGTATCGTCGTCCGGCAGAAGCGCGCGGACGGACTGCGCCGAAAACGGCGGTACATCCTCTTTCGTAACGGCGTTCGTCTCGGGCGCATATCCGTCGGAGTTATGCGCTCCTGCGGCGCTCATGTTCAGATCGCCGTCGGCACAGCCCGTGCCTGCGGTGCCCGTATGGATACCGTTTGCCCTTTCCTCGCGTTTCATGATTCTCCTTAAATTTGAACGATTATTCAAATGTTCAATGATATTATATGCGACCGAAGCCGCTTTGTCAACTGTTTGAGCGAAAAAAAATAAAAGTTTTATCGGCATTTGCGGCATGTCGCGTGGGGGGGGATGCCGCCTGTTCGCCTTTGTTTCAGGGGAATACGTTTTGTGTGCCGATGCGTGCGGAAAAAACTGAGCGCCGCCCGTTTATACGGGCGGCGCTCAGGCATGTATGTTCATGTATTTGTTCCGGCATTTATGTGCAGGCGTTCATCTGCGCATGAGCGCATAGTCTATGGAGTCGACGAGGGCGAACCAGCTCGCCTCGATCACGTCTTCGGAAACGCCGACCGTCGTCCAGCTGTCGGTGCTGTCTGCAGAGGTGATGAGAACGCGCACCTTTGCGGCCGTCGCCTTGTCCGAATCGAGAACGCGCACCTTAAAGTCGGTCAGCGACATTTTTGCGATCTCGGGGTAAAAGTCTGCAAGCGCCGCGCGGAGCGCAAGGTCCATCGCGTGCACGGGGCCTTCGCCGTCGGATGCGGAAATCTTGGTCACGCCGTTCACCCGAATTTTCACGATCGCCGAAGCCACTTTGCCTTCTATGGCGGGCAGTTCGTTGATGATCTTGTAGTTGATGAGGTCGAAAGAGGAGCGGTATCTGCCCAAAAGTTTTTCAACGAGCAATACAAAGCTCGCCTCCGCCGCCTCGTACTGGTAGCCCGCGAGCGCCCGCTCTTTGAGTTCGGCAACGATGTCCGCCATTTCTTTTCCGTTCTTGTCGAGGTCGGGGAAATAACTTTTCAGTTTGTCGTAAATGGCGCTCTTGCCCGAAATTTCGGACAGAAGGAATTTTCTCTTGTTGCCGATGACGGAAGGGTCTATGTGTTCGAACGAGGAGGAATATTTCAGCACCCCGTCCGCATGCATGCCCGCCTTGTGCGCGAAGGCGCTCATGCCGACGTAAGGCTGGTTTTCGGGTATCGCCACGTTCGCGGTATCGGCAATGGTCATGGCGCTTTCGTATATGTCTTTGAGCTTTTCGGGCGGGATGCACTCGTATCCGCGCTTTAATTGCAGGTTGCAGATGACGGTGGAGAGGTTCGTGTTGCCGCAGCGTTCGCCGAAGCCGAGGAAAGTTCCCTGTATCTGCCGCGCGCCCGCCTTGACCGCCTCCACGGAATCCGCCACGGCGAGCCCTCCGTCGTTGTGGCAGTGTATCGCCACGATCGTGTCGGGGAAGGCGTCCGTCACCTTTTTGGTGATCTCGTACGCCTCGTCGGGGAAGATGCCGCCGTTCGTGTCGCACAGGCAAAGGGTATAAGCGCCCGCGTCGTGCGCCATTTTGAGCGCATGCATCGCGTATTCCGCGTCCGTTTTATAGCCGTCGAAAAAGTGTTCCGCGTCGAACACGACCTTTTTGCCCTGTTCGGTGAGGAATTTGACGCTCTCGTAGATCATGGCGAGGTTTTCCTCCGGCGTCGCTTTGATGACGTCGGTCACGTGGCGGATGTGGCTTTTGCCGAAAATGGCGACGTATTCGGTGCCCGCCGCGAGGAGCGATTTCAGGTTGCTGTCCTCTTCGGGTTTTATCCCTTTGCGGCGCGTCGAGCCGAACGCGACGATTTTCGCGTGTTCCAGTTTCATTCCCGCGATTTTTTGAAAGAACTGCATCTCCGCGGGATTGGAAAAGGGGTTGCCCGCCTCGATGAAGTCGATGCCGAGCCTGTCGAGCGTCTGGATGACTTTGATTTTGTCGTCTACCGAAAAGGAGACGTTTGCGCCCTGCGCACCGTCGCGCAGGGTGGAATCGAATATCTGTAATTTCATAATACACCTATGTTCACACTTTTCTCGTGCAAAGGCACTGCGAAAAGTCGTGATTTGAGAGACAACCGCCGTTCGCCGACACAAGGTCGGCTCTGCGGCGTTTTTCTCTCTGCAGCGTCGCGGCAAAATATTTTACGCAAGCATTTACAATGTTTGCAAATGCTTTGCTACTATATATTTGCCGCTCCTTATTTCCAAAAATCTCACACCGCTGCGCGCGTTGCGATTTTTGGAAGCCTTAATTTAAGGGCTTACCTATTAAAGCAATTTTCGCATTCACTCTTTTTCGACAAGCCGCTTGTCGCGGCAAATCGGGGGCTTTTTCCGAAAAGTGTGATTTTCGGAAACGCAAGTGAATTATTTTGGTTCACGAAAAATGATTTGTGCTGACAAATCATTTTTCCGTGATTTGAGGGCGCTGCCCTCTGCGGCGCGCTTTTTGAGGGCGCACCACATATCATGCGCGCCGCATTCACCCGTTGAGACCGCAAGTATGCGGCAAATTGAGTGCGCTTTTTGAAAAGCGTGGTTTTCAAACGCGCCTTTAATTATTTAAATAATAAATCGCGCAAGGGAAATCGCAATTTTC
>DWXC01000005.1 GCA_019119395.1 Candidatus Borkfalkia stercoripullorum
TCTCCGCATATCCTGCGCCATACTTATGCGACACGGCTGGAAGAGGCAGGCATCCCTCCGAAGATCAAGCAATACCTTATGGGGCACAGTTCTTTGCGAATGACCGAAGACGTATATACCGACGCACAAGCACATTATATTGAAAGCCTTTCCGATCGTGTTCGAGGTATATTTGACACCAAATAACCATTGATTTTGACATCTAATTTGACACCTTTTTCAACTTTCGTACGCAAAATTATATAAATTTTTGCGCACAAAATAAAAAATAAACCCCAATATCTTGTATCTGCCTGTAACAAAGCACAAGATATTGGGGTTTTGGTGGAGATAAACGGACTCGAACCGTCCACCTCTTGAATGCCATTCAAGCGCTCTACCAGATGAGCTATATCCCCGTCAAAATCCGCAGCGATACGCCGCGGATTTTTGTTTTTCAATTCATGCAAAAGAACAAAACTTGCGCGGAATCGCTTCCGCGCAGGCTTTCCCGTTTTATACTTTGCTTACTCGCCTTTGATCGCGCCGACGGGGCATCCTTCTTCGCAAGCGCCGCAATCGATGCACACATCGGGATCGATCTGGTACTGCGTATCGCCCTGGGAAATCGCGTTTACGGGGCAGGTATCCGCGCAAGCGCCGCAGGAAATGCAATCTTCCGAAATTTTATGTGCCATGATCTTCTACCTCCAAATGATCTCTTTTCAACGGCAAAAGCAAACCTCTCCGCTTTTGCCGAACTTATTATAACACAAATTTTTGCATTCGTAAAGGCATAGCGCGCGGATTTTTTCAGATTTTTTCAACTTTTTCGCGAAAGCGAAAGGAATAAAAGCCCGCACGCACGCATACGCCGCCGGCGGCGGCTCAGTCGAGTATATCTTTCAGCTCGTCGCCGACCTTATCGTCCGCCTCTTTTTTCCCGCTCTTGAAGCGCACGTCTTTGAGGGGGAAGTCTTTGTATACGAGGCTGCCGTCCTTTTCGATTTTTACACGCACCGTCTGTTTGAGCATGTTTTCTCCCACGACCGTGCCTTTGCCGTCGGGAGTGCCGACCTCGGCCCCCATTTTCGGCATTTTTTTGTAAATCTCGCTGTAATAATCGTTCTCGTAACTCAAACAGCACATCAGCCTGCCGCAAAGGCCGCTGATCTTGCCGGGGTTCAGCGAAAGCCCCTGCACCTTCGCCATTTTGATGGAAACCTTTCTGAAATCGGGCATCGCGCCCGCGCAGCAGCACACCCGCCCGCACGGCGCGATGCCGCCGAGCAGCTTCGTCTCGTCGCGGATGCCCACCTGCCGCAGTTCTATGCGGATGTGGAACGCGCCGGCAAGGTCTTTGACCAGCTCGCGGAAATCCACCCTGCCGTCCGCCGCGAAATAGAATACGACCTTGCTCCCGTCAAATGCGAATTCGCAGTCGATCAGCTTCATTTTCAACCCGTGCTTTTCGATCTTTTCCGCAGCGATGCGCATCGCCTCGGGCTTCCTTTCGAGGTTCTTTTTGCGCTGCGCCAGATCTTTCTCCGTTGCGACGCGGATGACGGGTTTTAAGGGCTGGGTCACCGTTTCGTCCGGCACGTCGTGCGGAAGAAACGCCACCTTTGCGATCTCTATGCTCTTTGCGGTCTCCACGACCACGTCCATATTTTCTTCATACGTTACGTTTTTCTGCGGGGCGAAGTAATAGATCTTTCCCCCGTCTTTGAATTTGATCCCTATGACTTTCATCGTCCCTCCAAAATGCCGAAAAACAGCGTTTCCAGGCAGACGGACAGGTTTGCGTTGAAACGGATCTCCCGTTCCGCGGCGGCGATCCTGTCCTGCGCGTTTACGAGCGCGGCGGGCGTATAGCGGGCAGCGGCGCGCCCGAGCATCGCCCTGTCGCCGCCGGAAAGGAGCAGATCCTCCCGCCCCAGCCGCAGCATGAGAATATCCCGGTATACGAGCCGAAGCACGGTCAAAAAGGAGGAAATTTTGTCCTTATCCGCATACTTGCGCGAAGCGGAGATCGCGGAAGAGACCGAAATATTCATCGCGAAAAACACCGCGTCTTCCGTAGCTTTTTTAAGGTTTCCTTCCTCTGCAAGTTCTTCCGCCCTGCCGAGCGAACCGCCGCAGACGGCGGCGATCTCGGCGGCGTCCTCCCTGCCGGGGTATTTTTGTTTCAGATAATTTTCTATTTCCCTTTCGGGAAAACGGTTCAGATCGAGCCTCTTCGCGCGCGATTTTACGGTGGGAAGCACCGCGAAATCGTTGACCGCGCCCAACAGGAAGCAGACGTTCGCGGGCGGCTCTTCCAATACCTTCAAAAGTTTGTTCTGCGCGCTCGCGTTCATATCCTGCACGCCGTCGAGGATAAAGACCTTTCTGTCTCCTTCCACGGGCTTGATATAGCTCTCGTCCACGACCGCCTTCGCTTCGGCAACGGTGAACTTGCCGCCGACGGCGGGAAGAACGAGGCAGTCCGCAAACATTTCCCGGGTTATAAGATCCTGCGCGCGCCTGTCCGCCCCGAACACGAGGCAGGCGAGTTCTTTGAGAAACCCGCGCAGATTGCGCGCGTCGGGACATATGAGCAGGTAAGCATGGGAAAGCCTGCCCTGCGCGATATCTCCCGAAACGATCTTATAAGGCCTTGCATTGCTGAAAACGGACATATTCCACCTGTGGCGCGCCGCGCGGAAAACGGATGCTTTTTGCGGGAGGCGCGGCCGTCAGCCGATCAGCCCGCGCGAACGCAAAAGTTCGGCGATGCGCGCGCTCGTTTCGTACTTCGTGCCCGAACAGTCGACCGCGGTCATCTCTTCGGGATATTCCTTCAACAGCGACTTATACCCTTGGTAAACGCGCTTGTGGAAGGCTTCGCCCGCCTGTTCCATCCTGTCGTCCGGATCCGCGCCGTGCTTTCTTTCAAACGCGCGGGATGACGGTATATCCAAAAAAACCGTCAGATCGGGCATATATTTTTCGATCGCGAACGCATTGATCTCTTTCAGAAAAGCAAGGGAAAGTCCCCTGCCGTAGCCCTGATAGGCGAAAGAAGAAAATATATAGCGGTCGCAGAGTACCGTTTCTCCCCGCGCGAGTGCGGGCGCGACGGTATCGGCAAGATGCTGGACGCGCGCGGCGGCGTATAAAAGCGCCTCGCATTCGTCCGTCATTTCGCTGTTTTTCCCGTCCAATATGATCTTTCTTATGGCTTCGGAGATCTGCCCGCCGCCCGGCTCGCGCGTTAAGATGTGCGGTATGCCGCGCGACGTGAGATATTCGGAAAGAAGGCGCATCTGCGTGGATTTGCCCGCGCCTTCGCAGCCTTCGAAAGCGATAAACCTGCCTTTCATTTTTCTCCGCCTATTTTAATGACTTCGATCTTCCCGTCCGCGACGCCGAAAACATGCTTCGATTTTTTGAGCGCTTCCGCCGCCTGCGGCGTGATCTGCTCGCCCGCAAGCACGACGGGAATGCACGGCGGGGTGACGCCCGCATTGCGCGCGGCGATCCTGCCCGCGCATTCCTCGACGGGCACGCTCTCTTTGCGGAACGTGAGCGCGGTGAGATAACTGAATTTTTTCACGCCGTAAGCCGTTGCGGGCTTCGGCGCATAAGTATCCTTCAGAGAACGCATTTTTGCCAAACGGCGGATCGCCCGCTCCAGACGCAAAAGATGCCGCGGCCGCGTAAGCGGCGAAAAATAGAAAAGTATATACCTGCCGTCGTTCATTTCGGCGTATATTTTCCTCTTTTCCAGCTGTTCTTCCGCAAGATAAGGAGAAATGCCCATGCCGCCGAAATCCACGGCGAATTGCAGCGTTTCTCCCCCCTCGTAAAACAGCACGCCCCTCTTTTTGAGCCGCATTTTCATCAGAGAAAATTCCCGTTTGAGCGCGTCGATGAGCGCGCCGCCGTGTTCGGCGAGATATTTTGCGCCGTATTCGATGCTCGCCATGATCGGATATGACGGGCTGGTCGTACGGAAAATGCCCGCCCCCTCGCGCAGGTCGGCCACGACGTCGTCCCTGTTCGCGTGCACGATCGCTCCCTGCGTGAGCGTGGGCAGCGTTTTGTGCGCGCCGTCCACCCATGCGTCGGCATACTCGCCCGCATAACGGTGTTCGTCGGGGTCGAATCTGAGATACGCGCCGTGCGCGCCGTCCACAAGGAACAGCTTGCCGTAACGGTCGCAGATGCGCCTGATCGCGGCAAGATCGGAAATATTACCGTAATAATCGGGAGACGTGACCAGAACGGCGCATACGTCCCTTTCTTTTTTGAGCGCGTCCTCGATCTCCGCAGCCGTCGGCGGGAGAGGCACGCCGTCCAGCTCGTTGCCCTTGATCGCATACGGTTCGATGCCGAGCACGGCGCAGGCGTTGTACACGCTCTTGTGCGCGCCCCGCGCGATGACGACTTTGCCGCCCCGCCGCCTTGCCGCATACAGCATCGCAAAGACGCCGCACGACGAACCGTCCGTAAGGAAAAAACTTTTTTTCGCCCCGAAGATCTCCGCGACGTCGCTTTCCGCCGCGGCGATGATCCCGTCCGGATTTTCGAGACAGTCGGCAAAGGGAAGTTCGGTGATGTCGAGCGCGGCATCCCGAAAAAGGCGAAACCTTTTCGAATCCGCCTTGTGCCCCGGCATATGAAAGCGCACCGGCCGCAGTTTTTTATACTTTTTCAGCGCACCGTATATCAGATATTCCATGGCTCTCTCCTATGCCTGCGGCGCCGCAGGATCAGCTTTCCAATTCCTGACGTCGCGCGCATTCTTTGACGATGTAATCGAGGAAAGTGACCTGCTCGTAGCGGAGCGCTTCTTCCTGCAAACGGGTGTTGAGCACGATCATATTGACCGAATCGCCCTTCCATGCGCCGTTTTCGTCCGTCACGCGCGAAGTCGTAAACATATAATCGATCCCGGGCACGTCGCTCAGGTCGAAAGAAAAATATCCTTTCTTCTGCACCGTGTCGCTGTCGTTCACCGTTCCGTCGCCATTCACGTCCGTCTCGCTCCGCACCGTCAGGTCGACTTCCGTGACCGAAAGCGTGCCGTCCCCGAGGTAGCCGACGACATTGTTATACGCAACGCGGAGATTTTCTATCCGCCCGTATTCTTTTTCCAGCCCCGCCAAAATCTGCGATTCCTTTTTATAGCGGTTGTCCCCGTCGGCGCGCGCGCGGAAGTCCGTTTCGATCGCCTGCCTGTCCTGCTCGGCCGAATCTGCCGTTATGTCGCCCGTATAATATTGCGAAAGGTATGCGGCGCACGCCGTAAGGTAATCCTGCGTGTTCGCGTTTTCTTCCGAAGCGGTCAACGGATATTCCGCGTCGCCGCCCAGCCACGTGCAGTTGTACACATACGACGCGAGGAATTGTTCGAGGTCGCTCGTCATCACCGCATTGTCGTTCTCGTCTTTTTGTCCGCTGTCGTAACGTTCGGAACTGATGAACACGACGTCGCCCTGCCCCGCGGCAAAATGCGCGCTCAGAACGGTGTTGACCGTGTCGTCCGTAAGCGTAGTGTTGGCGGACATGTCGAGCACGTCGTAAGAGAGCGCTTCATACGTAAGGGCGTTGTCTCCGTGCAGCGAACCGAGGTCGCCGAACGTACCCATCCTGACGTTCGGATAGACGTAGATCTCGAAAGTCTGCCCCCTCGTCGCCCTCGGCGCGAGCGTGGTGAACAAAAGCACCCACACGACGACGACCGCGGCGCAGAGAGCGAGTATTTTGATCCAATCGTACGAAAGCATGTGCCCTATGCGGCTTTTCGTGATTTTAGCATCCATTCTTCGTTGTTTCCTTTGCGGGCGGCAAAGCCGCCGCCGTTATCTGATCTCCAAAATTTTGACCCGATAATCTCCGCCGGGCGCGTGCACGGTGACCGTGTCGCCGCATTTTGCGCCGATCAGCGCCGCTCCGAACGGGGATTCGATGCTTACGATATTTTTTTCGATATCCGCCTCCATCGACCCCATCAGCGTATAAGTGCCCTCTTCTTCGAGATCGAAGTCGTATACCCTGACCTCGTTGCCGAAATGCACTTTGCTGTTGTCGATGCTCTCTTCCATGATCTTCGCATTTTTGAGCATGTTTTCCAGCTCGCGGATCTCGCTCTCGTTGAGCGCTTCTTCATTCTTTGCGGCGTCATATTCCGCGTTTTCGGACAAATCCCCGAAACCGCGCGCGACCTTGATGCGCTCGGTGATCTCTTTCTTTTTCTGCGTCTGAAGGTATTTCAGGCGTTCCGCCGCCTCATCGTACCCTTTTTGCGTCATGATAAATTCTTCCGCCATAATGACCGCTCCCGAAACCGATAAAAATTACGCCCTTTCGCGCATAAAACGCGGGGAGACGCGCCCCTTTTATTGCAAAAGGAGTGACCCCGCCATGTAAATTGCGGAATCACTGCCGTCTACCGTATTATTATACCCTTTTTCGGCCGCATTGTCAAGCCCTATTTCCGCGCGAGGGTATCAAAAATATTCCCGGATGTATTTTTCTATGCGGGATGCCGCTTTGTCTAGGTTCGCCATGCTCGTCGCATAAGAACAGCGCACATGGTATTTCCCGGCGCACCCGAACGCGTCCCCGGGGACGACCGCCACCTTTTCCGCGCGCAAAAGCCCGTTCGCGAACTCTTCTCCCGTGACCGCGAGTTTTTCCGTGGAAGGATAGAGGTAAAACGCGCCGCGCGGCTCGAAGCAGGGCATGCCCGCCCCGTTGAAAAACCCGACCATGAACCGCCTCCGCTTGTCGTACTCGTCGCGCATCTCCTCCGTCGAAGCGAAACCGTCCGTAAACCCGTCCCTGAGCGCCTCGAGCGCCGCGTACTGCGAAGCCGTCGGGGCGCAAAGCAAGGTGTACTGATGTATTTTGAGGATCGCCGCGTCGATCTCGGCGGGCGAACAGACGTAACCGATGCGCCAGCCCGTCATGGCGAACGCCTTGGAAAATCCGTTGATGACCACCGTGCGCTCCTTCATCCCGGGGAGCGAAGCGACGGAAACGTGCCTGCCGCCGTAAGTCAGTTCGGCATAGATCTCGTCGGATATGACCAAAAGATCGTGCTTTTCGATCACCGGCACGATCGCCTCGAGCTGTTCTTTGGTCATGATGCCGCCCGTCGGATTGTTGGGATAAGGCATGACGAGCGCCTTCGTTTTGGGCGTAATGACCTTTTCCAGCGCATCGGGGGTCAGGATAAATCCGTTCTCCTGCGAACAGGGCACGGCAACGGGCGTGCCGCCCGCAAGCTGTACGCAGGGGAAATAGGAAACGTACCCGGGATCGGGCACGAGGATTTCGTCTCCCTCTTCGCAGACGGCGCGCATCACGAGGTCGATGCCCTCGCTCGCCCCCACCGTGACGAGGATATGCTCGGGCGGGTACTCCGCGCCGAACCGTTCGTCCATATAACGGGAGATGTATTCGCGCAGCTGCGGCAGCCCCCTGTTGCCCGTGTATTGCGTGTATCCGCGCTGAATGCTTTTGACCGCCGCGTTGCGGATGTTCCACGGCGTGATGAAATCGGGCTCGCCCACGCCGAGGGAGATCGCGTCTTTCATTTCCGAAACGATGTCGAAAAATTTGCGTATCCCGCTCGGTTTGAGTTCTTCCGCCCGAGAATTGACGAACTTTCTCATGGCTGCACCGATAACCTCTTGCCGTTTTCGTCTTCCGCGTCGGCCACAGTCCCTTCGATCTTATATTTTTTGAGGATGAAATGCGTCGCCGTGGACAGCACTTCGTCGAGGGTGGAGAGCCGCTCGGTGACAAAGCGCGCCACTTCGCGCAAAGACTTGCCTTCTATGAACACCGCCAGATCGAACCCGCCACTCATCAGATAGCAGCTCTTCACCTCTTCGAAACGGTATATTTCTTCCGCGATCGCGTCGAACCCGTTGGTCTTTTGCGGGGTCACTTTGACCTCGATGAGCGCCTGCACGGTCTCGTCCGAAAGGCGTTCCCCGTTCACGATCGCCGTGTATTTGACGATGATGCCCGACTCTTCCATATGCGCGATCGCTTCGGAAACTTCCTTTTCCGTCTTTTCGAGCATGAGCGCGATCTTCGCGGGCGTATAACGGCAGTCCTCTTCCAGGATCTTCAGAATGTCCGTTTCCAGCTTTTTCATATGGGCCTCCTTGTTTCCGCTTTTTATTAAGTATAACTTTTCGCGAAAAATATGTCAATGATTCTTTGCCTTTTTGCGCGCCCGATACGCCAATTATATTTTACTTTTTTGAAAATTTTGAGTATAATCTATAAAAAATCCCGGGATTCTCGCGGGACGGAGGCAACATGACGAAGATCTGGGCAAAAATCATGAAAGACGGAAAAATACAGCGGCAGCTCGTATACGAAAACCCCGAAAAGCTGACCTATTCGCATTTTATGGACTACCTTTTCGACATCTGCCACGAACTGGACATCTCCACGCCCGTCCTTTTGAAAACGCACATCTTCAACTTCGCGAAATTCAACCACGTGCGCTTTTTGCCGCGCGACTTCGTGGAAGGCATAGACTTCGACTATCTCCTGCTCGAAAACATCGTCGTATAAAACTGTGGGGAAGGCACGGAAAAACAGGTGCAAACGGCGCAAAGCCGCGGTCTTTCGGGCGGAGCGGCGCAAAACCGTTTGACAAGCAGCCTTTTTTCTGCTATCATATCGTCCGGTAGGTTTTCGGAAAACACTACCTAAAAACAACCGAGGTAAACTGAATAATGAAGAGATTCTCCACCAAGATGCTGTGCAGGGCGGGCATCATCGCCGCGCTGTACGTTGCGCTGACCTATGCGTTCGGCGCGCTCTCCTACAACGGGTTTTTGCAGATCCGCCCCGCGGAAGCGCTGTGCATTCTTCCCCTTTTCTTCCCGGAAGCCGTGCCCGCGCTGTATATCGGGTGCATGCTCGCGAACATCGCCTCCCCGTTTTGGGTGTACGACGTGTTCGTCGGGTCTTTGGCGACGCTCGCCGCGGCTACGGGCACGTGGCTGATCGGAAGGTATCTGAAGAACCACGTTCTGCGCATCGCGCTCGGCGGGCTGTTCCCCGTTCTGCTCAACGCGTTCGTCATTCCGGTCATTATCGTATTCCTGTGCGGAGACCTTTCTTACGGCACGCAGGCGGCAACTTACTGGACGTACGTCGGCTCGCTCGCCGTGACCGAAGCGCTTTGGGTATACGCGCTGGGCGCCCCCCTCTATTTGGGCATAAAAGCGCTGCGCGACAAGGGCGTGACCGCTTTTACGGACAACGCCGCGGTCAAAAAAAGCCGGCCTGCCAAAGAAGAAACGCCGCAGACTTCTTCTAAATCTTAAAAAAATACGGACGCCTCCGCTTTCCGAAGAGGCGTCCTTTTTTATACCCTGCGGCAGGTTTACCAAAAACGGATCTGCCACAAATTTTTTGAGATCCCGAAGCCGAGCATCAGCACGAGCATGACGAGCCAGTCAATGACGACGGGGATGCCCAGCCCGAGGTCGATGCCGAGAAGCACTTTGTCGGGGATCTTTTCCAATTTTTTCATGAGCGGTTCGAAGATGAAGCGCATGAAGAGCATGATCCCGACGGACAGCCCCAGCGCGGTGGGGACGCTCGTGTACTTCGTAAAACGGAGCGGTATGCCCGTATAATCCCAAAGCACGACCCCCGAGACCCACTCGACGAACGTGCCGAACAGCACTTCGCCGAAAAACACGCCCGCGAACAGGACGAGCCAGTACAGGGCATACTTCGCGGCGGTTGAAAGCTTGCTGTCTTTTTTGAAAAGTTTCCAGCCGAAAAACCGCATCTCGCGCGGCGTGCCGACGACCACGTACAGCACGAACACGGCGATGCCGTAAGCAAACAGAAACGGCAGCGCCTGGCGGCGGCTGTTGATGACCCCGTCGCGGCAAAGCCGGAAGATGTTTTCCACGATAAAGCCGACGAGCGACATGATGAGGCACATCAGAAAAAGCGGTAAAAACCTGTATCGGAAAATTTTGAACGTAAAAATCTTCTTTTTGCGGGGCGGCTCTTCCTTCCCGTTTTTTGCGGGGAGCAACTTATCCGTCTCAGCCCCGTTTGCCTTATCTTCCTTCCGTTCTTCCATAAATACCTCTTAAAAGATGCCCGCGCAGGCGTCGGTAATTATTATAACACAACGCGGGAAAGAATACAGCTAGAAATCCGTGCGCTGCCGAAATATTTACAAAACCTTAACAGGTTCGCCCTTTTCAGCGGGGTTTGCCAGCGTTTTTCCGCATGGAAGAAAGGAAACACGCGCACAGCAGCGGCGCGGCCGAAAGAATGAGAAAGGAAGGTTTCAGCCCGACCGCCCCCGAAAGCGCGCCGACAAGCGCCGGAAGCGCCGCCGCGCCGAGATCGGACGCGACGGCGAGCGAGGCGAGCATCCTCCCGCCGTCGGCAGGGAGATTTTCGGAGGACACGGTCATCACCCCCGGGGAAAGCATGCCGACAAACAGGCCGCACACCGCCGCCGCGGCAAAGGAAAGTATCCCCTCGCACACCGCCGCCGCGGCAAAGCAGCCGAACGCGGCGAGCGCGGACAAAAGCAGCGCGTAAAAAGGAAAACGTTCGCGGCGGCGGGAGAGACGGACGTAAAACAGCCCTCCCAGCCCCAAAAAGACGGCAAACGCCGCAACGCCGAAAAATTCGCCGCTGACGGAGAACGTTTCGGAAAACAGGGTGCTCATCCACTGATTCATCGATACTTCCGCCCCGTACCCGAAAAATATCGCCGCGAGCGCGGACAGATAAAAAGCGCGGCGCGGGCGGCCCGACCTTTTTTTCTCTCCGAAAAGAACGGGCGCGGGCGCCGCTTCCCCTTTTGCCCGCCCGTCTCCCGTATCCGCTCCGAGGAGCAACGCAAACGCCGTAAGCGGAACGAGCGCGAGCGCGAACATGGCGAAATTCCAATTTTCGCCTCCGAAGAGAATTATGTAACCGCACAATACGAGCGCGAGCGCGGCCTGCGCCCATGCATAGGCGGTATGCAAAAGACAGATCGAAACGGACGACGCGGGGGGAAGGCGGTCGGCTACGCCGTTGAGCACGACTTCGAGCATGCCGCCCGCAAAGGCGAACACCGCCGTAGCCGCGGCGATGCCGCCGTACAGAGCGCCGCCCGAAAAGAGAAGGGGCACCGCCCCGTAAAAAACTAACCCCGCGCAGCTTGCCGCAGAAGCGGCAAGCGCAAGCATTCGGGAAGAAACGCGGCCGATGAGAAACGTCAGCAGCACGTCCGCAAACATCTGCGCGGTAAAATTGATCGCCGTCAGAAGCCCCAGCCGTACGAGAGAAAAACCGTACAGCCCCGAAAAAGAGACGAACAAAAGCGCGGTCACGTTGGTGATGACCGCCTGATTGGCGACGCCCGCAAGGCATGCGGCCAGCGTTCTTTTGTATCCTCTCTCAAACATCTTTTCCCTGCCGTAATACTTTGTCATTAAACATAGTATGCAGGAAAAACACACTTCGCCACCGACGGCAAAGAAAGGACGGCTTCGCGCAGAATCGGCGAAAGCCCGCCCCGTTCCTTGACTTCCGCAAAAAAATCTGTTAATATTTGCCTATGGATACGATAGAACAGGTACTCGCCTCCCGCAATTTTCTCGCGATAGGCGAACAGAACCCGAAAATAAAGCAGATCAAAGGGATACTTTCCAACTCAAAACCCAACCCGCACAAACTTTTTGTCGCGGAAGGGATCTGGCTTTTAAAGATGTGCGAACAGTTCGGAACGCCGATCGATTCGCTGATCTTATGCCCCGAGCACATCCGCACGAGCGAAGCGGCGGCGCTCGCCGAAAAGATCGCCGCGCGCGCGGAAAACCTGTACACCGTTTCGGCGAAAACGTACGAAAAACTTTCCGAACGCGACCGCCCCGACGGCTTGATGGCGCTCGCCGCGCTCCCCTCTCACGACATCGATGCCTTTTCCCCGCCCGACAAAGCGGTCATACTCGTGCTGGACGGCATAGAGATCCCCGGCAACGTCGGCACGATGCTGCGCATGGCGGACGGCGCGGGGCTGGACGGCGTGTTTTTGTGCAACCGGAAAGTGCGGATGACGCACCCCAAACTCATTAAAGGAAGCCAGGGGGCGGTGCTGTCCGTTCCGATATTCGAGTTCGAAAGCGTGGAAACATGCCGCGAATGGCTGAAAAAGCACGGCTTTACCGTATACCTTGCCGATACCCGCGCGGACAAATATTATTTCGACGAGCCTTTCGGCAAAAACTGCGCCCTCGTTATGGGCAGCGAACGCTACGGCATCACCCGCGAGTGGTACGAGGGCGAATACGAGATGATCGCGATACCCATGCTCGGCAAGTGCGATTCGCTCAACGTGGGCGTCGCGGCGACCGTACTGTGTTACGAGGCGAGCGTGAAAAACAAAATATCCTCACGCGTTTCTCGGCGTGCCGACGCCTGCGGAACGTCGTGATTTGAAAGACGACCCGCCGTCGGCACAGCCGAACGGCGGGATTTTCGTGAATAAAAAGCGACAAGCGCGCCGTCAGCTCGGCGCGCCCGCATTTTTAAAGATCGTCGGCATCCTGCACGGGTTTTTCGCCGTCTTCGGCCGCGCCCGTGTAACTGCCGTTTTCGTCGTAAGGAGACCACATCGTCCCCTTACGCTTTTTCTCTCGCTTCATTCCTTATTCCTTGGACTTGGAACTCGCTTTCGCGCCCTTCGCCGTGCTCTTGGAGCAGCACCTGCCGCCCGAAGTGCTTTTGGAACCCGTCGCCTGCTTATTGCCGGACGCCGAAGAATTCTGCTTGCTGTTTTTCATGATGATTTCTCCTTATTTATTGTCAAACGGTAAGTGTATCTCCACGAAACCCTGGCTCGCCTTGCACAGCGGGCAGATGTGCCACGCCTCGTTCGACGTGGCGCGGTAGCCGCACTCGCTGCATACCCAAAGCGTCGGCTTGTCCCGCTTGTAGAGCGTTCCGCCCGAAAAGGCTTCGTAAAGATAATTGAAAACGATGTTGTGTTCCTTTTCCACGCCCGCGACGCGTTTGAACAGCGCCGCAACGTCGGCAAATCCTTCCTTTTCGGCCTCCTCTGCAAACGCGGGATAGACCTCCTCGAATTCGGCGCGCTCATCTTTGGCCGCGAACGCGAGGTTTTCCTCCAAAGTTCCGAAGTGAAACGGATAGCCTGCGTTTAAGTCGATGTTTTCGCAGCTTCCCGCCTTCTGCAAAAGCGTATTGAAAAACGATTTTGCGTGATACGTTTCGTTTTTGGCGATCGTGCGGATCGTGTCGGCGAGAACCGCGTACCCTTCCGCCGTGGCGAGTTTTGCGATCAGCTGATACCGCATGCCCGCCTGACTTTCGCCCGCAAACGAACGGGCAAGGTTTGTATACGTTTTCGAATCCTTAAACTGCATTGCGCAATCCTCCTTACGCCCCTTATTATGCCCGCCGCGATTGCGCTTCATACCAAAAAACGCGAGGAAATTTTTGGCGCAAAAAAGGCGCGGCCCTGCATTTTTGCAGAGCCGCGCGCCCTTTCGATATTCTTGATTATTGAAGCCCGCCTTCGACGTAATCCTCTTTTTTATAGAAACAGAAGAGGATCGCACGGACAAAATTCGCGCCCATGCCGAGCAGGAACCAGATCGTAAGCCCGCTGAACTTAAACGTCCAGAAGAACACGCCGAACAGTACCGCCGCGACCACAAAGGAGAGCCACGCCCAGCACCTGTGCCATGCGCGGAACTTGATCTTTCCGCCGAGGCTGAACAGCACGAAGATGCTCAACAGCAGGCACGCCATATAGACGACCACGCCCCATTGCACGACGTAAGTGATCGCCGTTACGACCAGGTTCTGGAAAAATTCGCCGTTTGCGTATTGATGTGCGGAGATCGCCGCCATGAGCGCCTGGAAACCCGCCGTGTCCCGGCTTTCTTTATCAAAGATGTACAAGAGCCCCTCGTACCCTTTGACCGCCATGTCCTTGACCCAGGGCATGAACAGCATGCCTATGCTCAACCCCAAAAAGAGCGTGGCCAATATCGAAATGACGATGCGGTTCGCGCTGCGTTTTTTGGTCATTTTGACGGAAATGACGAAATTTTTGTTCTTTTTCTTTTTGGACTTTTTCTGCGCGTTCGCCTCGGCCGCGGGCGCGCCGCCCTCGCCCCCTGCGCCGTCCTGCCCCGCAGCGGGTGCGGCGGGCGCGGGCTGGGGCGCATAGACGACCGTCTGCGCCGGCTGCGTGTTGTGCAGGCGCTCGATCTCGTTCTGCAAGACGCGCATTTCACCCTTCATCTGGGCAACTTCCGCCAAAAGTTCGAACCGTTCTTTCTGACCGGCGTCGCTTTCGGGCGCGGGCTGTTGCGCGGAAGGAGAGGGCGCGGCCGATTCCGGCTGCGCGGCGGAAGCCGCTTTCGCAACGACCTCGCTCCTGTAATTTCTTAAATTGTTTTTCATCTCGCGGAGAACGTCGTCCATGTCCTCTTCGAAGAGGAATCCGCAATGGGGGCAACGGACTTTTCCGTCGTCCGTCTGCTGTCCGCAATTCTTACAGATCTTCACGATGTACCACCCTTTTTTGCTTTATTCTGCTCGTCGATGAAAACTTCATCGATACTATTATAATCGCTGAACGCAGAAATGTCAACCGCCGAACGATTTTTCCCTCTGTCACTTCTTGTTAAAATTGTCTTTGAGGGATACGATTTCGGAGAGGATAAGTTTTTCCCCTTCCGTGCATTTTTTATAATAGCCCGTGCGAAGAAGCTGAAAATCCTTTCCCTCTCCCGCCCGCGCGACGTACGGTTCGGCCTTTGCGGGGACGATCTTTTCGCTCTCCGCGTTCATGCGCTCGGAAAAATCCTGCCCCGCGTAATCCGCGTCGCGCAGAAGGCTCTCGTACTGCCGCACTTCCGCATCGGCGCAACCGTCCGCGTTCACCCACTGGATGACGCCCTTGACCTTGATGCCGCTCGTGTCGCTGCCGCTGTGGCTTGCGGGAACATACGAACAGAGCAGTTCCTTCACCGCGCCGTCACTGCCGGGCAAAACGTCGTCGCAATGTACGATATACGCGTTTTTGAGGCGGACGTACCCGTCTTTTTTGAGCCTGAAATATTTGGGGGGCGGATTCAGAGAGAAGTCCGCGCCGTCGATATAGAGATGTTTGCCGAATTTTACCTTGCGCTTACCCGCGTTCTCGTCCGTCGGGTTGACGTCGAAGTCCAGCTCTTCCTCCCCTTCGTAATTCGTAAGCGTGAGTTTCACGGGGTTGAGGACTGCCATCGCGCGCTCGGCGTGGGCGTTCAAATATTCGCGGATGCACGCCTCGAAATAGGAATATTCGCATTCGGACTGCGCCTTTGCGATGCCGATGCGCGCGCAGAAGTCGCGCACCGCCGCGGCGGGGATGCCGCGGTTGCGAAGGCCGGACAGCGTGGGCATGCGCGGGTCGTCCCAGCCGTGCACCTTCCCCTCTTCGACCAGCTTTTTAAGATAGCGCTTGCTCATCACCGTGTTGGTGATGTTCAGCCGCGCGAACTCGATCTGCCGCGGCTTGGGGTCGAACCCGAGGGAGATGCCCACCCAGTCGTAGAGCGGGCGGTGATCTTCAAATTCGAGCGTGCAAAGGGAATGCGTGACCCCCTGCAGATAGTCGCAGATGGGGTGCGCGTA
>DWXC01000006.1 GCA_019119395.1 Candidatus Borkfalkia stercoripullorum
AAACATTCCGTCTCGCGCCGCGCGCGCAGCGCGGCGGCTTCAAGCTCTGCCTGCTGTTTCAGGGCGATAAATTTTCCGTCCTCTATTTTGTAAGAGGACTCGTCCTGACTGTAAAGTTCCCAAACGCCGTCGTCGATCGTGTCCGTCGCACGCCCGTCAAAATCGTGCCCCTCGTACGGCGCATATACTTCATTGTCGATAATGTAATACATTTCCTTGCCTCCTTTACGCTTCGTTCGTCAGATAGGTACATCCCAAATATACGGTTTGCGACGTGAGATTCCCCGTTTGGGGACGAAGTATTATCTGCCCCGAAGTATTTACATAAACGGTAAACACCGTCCCGTCGGGCGCTATCCCGACACAATAGTTGTTTTCCGTATGCGCAGCATTCGGAAGCCCCGACGCGATCGTATAATTCGTGCCTTTGCTCAATGTCGTTTTTATTGCCAGCGTCCAGCCGATTGTTACGGTATTCCCCGAACGGACAACGCGCATCCAGTTTGACGTTGCATTTACATAAGAAGCCTGGATGTTGACGCTATGCGTTACTCCCCTGTAGACAAAACTAAAAGAAGACACGCCGTTCCCTTCCGCCGAACCGGGATACAGATATTCGGTCGTGACGATCTTATCGTCGTCCGACGCGCTCGGCACGCCGCTTTGACCGAGCTGCGCCTGTGTCGCCGCGTTCGCCGCCGTCGCCTGTGCCGCCTGCGCGGCATAAGCCGCGTTTGAAGCGTTCTGCGCGTTCGTCGCGCTGCCCACGGACAAATCCGCATAGTATCCCGACGTGTTCGCTTTGACCGCGAGGCTGTTGTTCAGCTCCGTTTTCGTCGCGTATGTATCGGCGATCGGATTCCCGTTCCCGTCCTGCGTCGCTTTCGTCGCGGAATCGGCGCTATTTGCATGGCCTACATACAAATCATTGTAAGAGCCCGACGTATTTGCTTTGGTTGCAAGGCTGTTGTTCAGCTCTGTTTTCGTTGCATATGTGTCTACGATATTATTGCCGCTCCCGTCCTGCGTCGCTTTCGTCGCGGAATCGGCGTTCGTCGCGCCGTCCGCCGTTTCCGCATGCCCCGCGTTGGTTGCATTCGAAGCGTTGCCGACCGTCATATTCGGATATGTGCCGTTGACTTGCGCGTAACCCGAAAGGTCGACGTCGTTCACGTTCCCGATGAACTCGTATTTGCCCGTCTCCGTTATCCACAGGTATTCCGAATAACTGTCGTTGCCCGACCCGCCCGAGGCGGGAACGAGATAAATATATGCGCTGTCGCCGGGGTTCGGCAGCTCTTCAAAACCGTCGTATAGCTGATATTCTTTTTGCGCGTACCGCTTCGCCTGCTCCATGTACGCCTGCGCCCGGGTCGCACAGCCGGCAGCGTCCGAAGCGGAATCGGCGGCATTTTCCGCGTGGCCGAAAGCGTCGTCTTTGGCCGACTCCGCCGCGGTTTTCGCGCTCTCCGCTCCCGCTTGCGCGGCCTGCGCCGCGGTTTTCGCGGTTTCGGCCTCGGATTTTGCGGTTTCAGCCGCTGCGGCGTACGACTCCGCATTCCCTGCCGACGTTTGCGCGGACAGAGCCGACGCGGCCGCTTCCGCATTCGCCGCATGCACTGCGTCAAAAGAGACGGCTTCTTCCCAATACTCCGACTGCAATACTCCGTCCTCATAGGGCGCATGCGTGTTTTCGTTCGCCTTGGATCTCAAAATCGCGCCGTACTCACCCGCATCCGGGACAAACACAAGTTCGTTTGCGCCGTATATGTATGCGGCATTCCACGCATAGACCGAGCGCGCCGCATAGTACCCGGCACCGACATCGCCCGAAAGAGCGGCGATATCCTGCAATATCTCCTGATAAATATCCGCGTCGGGCGTTTCGGGAAGTTCCGCCCGAACCCCGCGCGATACGCTGAAAACGGCCTCGCCGCTCGCGGAGAGCGTCCCCTGCTCCCCGGCATAAAAATAAAACTGAACGGCGACAGAGCCGTACTTTTCGGCGACGCAGGCGGGCAAGACATACGTCCATCCCGCAAGCGGGTCGCCCGCCTCCTCACCGGCCGCCCAGACCGCCCCGACGGACTGCATGAGAGCGGGTTCCGTTACCGAGCCGTCGGGCAGGCGGAACGCCGCGGTCACGCGGATGTTTTTCGGGAAGGGCGCGAACAGGCAGATCTCGTCCGCATTCGCAGACCCTTGATGCACGCTCCCGGGCATGACTTTCACGACGTCGCCGTTTTTATCCGCAAAAAAAATCAAAACGCTTTTCCTCCTTTTTCTCTGCGGCATGCCGCAGGAATCGAAAGCGCCCGCCCGGCACGGAGAAAGGCATGACGCGCTTTACACCGATATTATAAACCGAAAAAACACGCAAAGGAAGCGTACCTGCCCTTAAAAAATAAAAAGTCCGCAAACAGCGGACTTTTACGTGGTTTCAATCGTTTATGTTTGACATAGTACATCGCAAAACTATTGTTTATACATTTTTCTGTTCAGGTACAGCGAAAAATTTTCAGGTAAAACCCTCCCCGCAAAAGCATAAAACTTGTTTCTCTTTCCGCATTGTATTTCGTGCGGCGGCTTTTTCATGGCGAGAATATCCGCCACGATCCGCGCGACTTCCCCCGCATTCAGTCCGCCCTGCTCCATGTTCGCAAGCGCTGCGGTCGCCTTATTGACGCGGGAGGAATACTCTTTATTGTCCTCATCGGGATAAACTTTTCTCTTGAAAGTAAAGCTCGTCGAAGTGCCGCCGGGCTGAACGCTCGTCACACGGATGTTGAAAGGCGCAAGTTCGATGTCCGCGCTCTTAGCCAGCATGTCGAGCGCCGCTTTCGAAGCGGAATAAAAGCCGTCGAACGCCACGGGAAAAAGTCCCGCCATCGAACTGATCAGCACGATCCTGCCGCCCCGTTTTTTCATGAACGGCAGCACGGATCGGATCGCGCGCATCGCGCCGAAAAAGTTGACTTCGAACAGATAGCGGTAGTCCTTCGGGTCCGCATATTCGATCGGCGCCGCCATGGAGAATCCCGCACAATAAACAAGAGCATGGATCGCTTCCGCTTTTTCTCCGATCGTGCGGATCGCCTTTTCCAAAGTAGAACCTACCGTGACGTCCGCCGCGTAATTTTTCACTCGTTCCAGCGGACACGGCGTGCGCGAGATATTGACGACGTTGTAATTCCTGCCTATAAGCCTGAGCGCCGTTTCGTAGCCTATGCCCGACGAAGCCCCGACGATGAGCACGGTTTTTTTGACCTTCTCCGCCCGCACGACCTCCTGCACGCGCGCGGCGTTATTCCCGTCCTCTTCCGTTTGCGCGGCCGTCTGCCGCTTTTCCTGATTGACCGGTGTTTCCATACGGATTAGTTTTGCCCGAATACGGAAAAATATACCTTAACCGAGAAAAATATCCAAAAACATCATGAGCGTAAAGCCCGCGACCACGCCGAGCGATGCGAGAAATTTATTTTCGGAAAAACTTTCGGGGATCAATTCGGAACAGACCACGGCGATCATGGCGCCCGCGGAAAAAGCGAGCGCCCACGGCAGCAATACGGAAACGAATCCGACCGCCAATGCGCCGAGCACTCCCGCGGGCACTTCGGCGAACCCCGAAGCCTGCCCGACAAAGAACGCTCTGCCCGCACGCATTCCGCCTCGGCGCAGGGGCATCGCGACGCACAGCCCTTCGGGAAAGTTCTGTATCCCGATGCCGACGGCGAGCATGACCGCAGAGATCAGCGCACCCTGCGCCCCCGCGAGCGAGCCGAACGCGACGCCGACCGCAAACCCTTCGGGTATATTGTGTAGCGTCATCGCCGCGCACATCAGCGCGCCGCCCTTATTCCGACCCTTGAAAACGGCCATCCGCGAGAGCAGCACGTCGGACAACATGATGAACGCTCCGCCCGCAAGAAACCCGACCGTCAGTACGAGCGCCGCGCTCGCCCTGCCGCTTGCCCCCGCTTGTTCGAGCGCGGGCAGAAGCAGAGAAAAGAAGCTCGCCGCGATCATGATACCCGCCGCAAGCCCCGAAGCCGCCGTCAGAAATTTTTTACCGCCCCGCTTTGTAAAGAACACGAGCGACGCGCCCGCCGCGGTCATCAGATAGGTAAAGAGCGTTGCCGTAAGGGCCTGCGCCCATACGGGCAACGCGAGAAAGTGCTCCACAACCTTTTTCCTCCGTAAGATCCTCTCTATACTGTATTCACGGAAAAACGAAAAGGTTACAAGACGCGCTTCTTTGATTTTTATTCGAATTTATGCCGCACATAATACTCGGCAAACATAAAAAATAAAGAGGATACAGCCCGGCCGGACGATTCCGAGCGCATTCCGCATCGAAACCGCGCACCGAGGCGCACCCTCTTTTTGCTCTGATTTTTCTTATTTTTGCGCCCGAATCCGCCCGAGCGTCAATTCAGGAAGCCTTTTATGACGGCGTCCTCCGCCTCCTGTTCGGTAAGCCCGAGGCTCATCAGCTTCATGAGCTGTTCCCCCGCGATCTTGCCGACGGCAGCTTCGTGTACGAGGCTTGCTTCGGGGGAAACGGCGTCGATCTTCGGCGTGGAAACGATGCGCGCCTCGCCGAGCAGGATGCCGTCGCATTCCACGTGGCCGAAGCATTCGCTCTTGCCGATAAGGTCGGAGGCGAATTTCTGCACAGACCTCCCTTTCGCCACGCTCCTGCTCACGATGTCCGCACGGCTGTGTTCGCCGTTCAGGTACACCTTGAAATCGGTCACGGCGCTCTCCTCGTTATCCGTCAGTATCTTTTCTTTTACGATGAGCTGCGCATTTTTGCCGAGCGCCGCATACGTTTTGCGGACAGTGCTCGTAACGCCCCCGAGCTGGGTCGATTCCATGACAAAACAGGAATTTTCTTTACAATAGATCTTCGTCACGGGGTCGAACGATTTTTTGCCCGTGCCGTCGCCCGAGGCGTAATGCCGCTCGATATATTTGACCTTCGCGCCCTTTTCGAGATGAAAAGTATGCACGCCGTCATGCTCCGCGTCGCCGCAGGCATCGTTGTGTATGCCGCACCCCGCGATGATGGTAACGTCCGCGCCCTTTCCTATAAAAAAGTCATTATATACCGTTTCTTTGAAATCGCCTACCGTCAGCAAAACGGGAATATGCACCGATTTGTTGACGACGCCAGCCTTGACGATGATGTCGATGCCGTCTTTATCTTTTTTGGGAACGATCTCGATATCCGCGGTGGAATTTCTCGCCAGCAGTTTTCCGTTTTTGCGGATATTGAAGCTGCCCTCCGGTATGTCGTGGAGCCCGGCAATCGTCTCCAAAAGTTCCGAATCCGTACTGTCCATATCAATTCTCCTTCAGATTGCGCCAGCAGAGCGCGGGCCTTTTGGTCATGAGCGCGAAAAGTTCGTCGCCCTTCCCCGCAGACGTGATCTTGTCCTGATCGAAAAGAAAGATCTTGTCCGCGGTTTCTAAAATCCTCTGTTGGTGGCTGACAATGATGACCGTTTTATCCCGCAGGCGGTCGAATATCTTCACGAGGTCTTCAAAACTCCAAAGATCGATCCCCGCCTCCGGCTCGTCCAGCAAAAACACTTCACCGCCCTTTGCGACCGCCATGGCAAGTTCGATACGTTTGAGCTCACCGCCCGAAAGCGTGCCGTCCACCGCGCGGTCGATATAATTGCGCGCGCACAGGCCGACCGACGATAGGCAATCGCACATGTTTTCAGTATTCATCTTTTTGCCGCTCGCAAGTTCCAAAAGTTTTTTGACCGTGATACCTTTGAAACGCACGGGCTGCTGAAAGGCAATCGTAAAACCGCGGCGCGCGCGTTCGGTCACGCCCAGCTGCGTGATGTCCTCGCCGTTGAAGAGTACCTTCCCCGCCGTAGGGCGTTCAAAACCCATGATCAGTTTGATGAGCGTCGACTTTCCGCTGCCGTTCGGCCCCGTAATGACGTTGATGCCCTTATCCTCGAACGTCAGACCGACGTCTTTAAGGATGTCCTGCATCCTGCCCGTGTTTTCGTCCTTGACGGAATACGAAATGTTTTTCAGTTCCAGCATTTCCGATCTGTTCTCCCGCGCCCGCCGAAATGCACGGAGGGCTTTTTCTGTAAGTATTTCTCTTTGACACGCAAATTATAGGCACAAAAGCCGCCCGTGTCAATGATTTCGGACGGCTTTTTCGGGCAAAAATCCCCTCTGTTTTTGTCCCCGAACGATCAGACGCGCACTTCGCCGCTCTCTCCGAGCAAATCTTTATGCTTTTCGAGGATCGGGTCGATCTCGGCGGTCAAAAATTCCTCCACCTGCTCGGGGCTTCTGCCGATAAAGTTTTTCGCATCGAGAATGCCGTCCAGCCTGTCTCTGACGGCGGCAAACATGTCGTCCGCCCTGATCAGATCGATGAGGTTGTTGTCCTTCCCCTCCGCCTTGACGTTTTTGGACGCTTCCATGGAAAGGACGCGGATGCGCTCGTGCAGTTCCTGCCTGTTTCCGCCCGCCTTGACGCATTCCATCATGATGTTTTCCGTCGCCATGAACGGCAGTTCCGCCGCGATATGCTTGGCGATGACTTTATCGTACACGACGAGATTTTCCGAAATATTCAGATACAAATTGAGTATCGCATCCACGGACAAAAACGCCTGCGCGATCACGATGCGCTTGTTCGCACTGTCGTCGAGGGTGCGCTCGAACCACTGCGTGGACGCGGTGACGGCGGCATTGACGGGAAGGCTCAGCACATAGCGCGCGAGCGAGCCCACGCGTTCGCTGCGCATCGGGTTTCGCTTGTACGCCATGGCCGACGAACCGATCTGATGTTTTTCGAAGGGCTCTTCCACCTCTTTCATATGCTGTAACAAGCGGATGTCGTTGGAGAAGCGGTAAGCGCTCTGCGCGATCTGTGAAAGCACGCACAGCACGTTGTAATCGAACTTTCTAGGATAGGTCTGCCCCGTAACGCCGTACACTTTGTCGTAGCCGAGTTTTGCGACGACTCTTTTCTCGAGTTCGCGAACCTTCGCCCCGTCTCCTTCGAAAAGATCGAGAAAACTCGCCTGCGTGCCCGTCGTGCCCTTTACGCCGCGCAGTTTGACCGTCGCTTTCAGGTTCATGAGAGAAACGTAATCCATTTCCAGGTCGGACAGCCAAAGGGTCGCGCGCTTGCCTACCGTCGTGAGCTGCGCGGGCTGCAGGTGCGTAAACCCGAGCGTCGGGAGCGATTTGTATTTGCGCGCAAAAACGCGCAGTTTGTCCATGACGTTGACCAGCTTTTTCAATACCATATCGAGCGCGTCGTCGATGATGATGACCTCCGCATTGTCTGTCACGTAGCAGGAAGTCGCGCCGAGATGGATGATGCCCGCCGCTTTTTTCGCCTGTTTGCCGAACGCCTTGACGTGCGCCATGACGTCGTGACGCACCTCGCTTTCAAATTTGCGCGCGTCGTCGTAATTGATATCGTCGGCATACTTTTTCATCTCGGCGATCTGTTCGTCCGTGATGTTCAGCCCGAGTTCCTTTTCCGACTCGGCAAGCGCGATCCATAATTTTCTCCAAAGACGGAATTTCTTATCGTCCGAAAAATTCTCCGCCATTTCGCGGCTCGCATAGCGGCTCAATAAAGGATTTTCGTAAACGGATGTGTCTGCCATGATTCAATCTCCCGTATGAATGTTTGATGTTCGCCTATCATTATACACCAAAAAAAGTTTTTTTTCCACCGATTGGGCGGCGTATCACGCAAAAAGCACAAAGAAAATACGCAAAAAAACAGAGGGAAAGCGCTTGCGCCTTCCCCCTTCATTTTCGCATCGGGTCAGATGTCCGATTTTTCGAGCAGGTCTTTGAGCGTTTTCATCTCATCGGGCGCGAGCGTTACCCCCTTACCCATCCTCTCATGATCGGGACTCCACGTACGGATATCGTAAACAGGCTCGCGGTCATTCCAGCTGACAAGGTTGAGTTCCTTCGTCCAGCCGTTTGACGATTCGCTGAGCACGCCCAGTTTTTCCGTTATTTCGTATTTGAGTTCTGCCATAAAAAGCACCTCCCTTGCCGTTTACCTTTACGGTTTTTTTAATTATATCATATGAGAACGGCATTGTAAAGACATTTTCGAAAAAACTGCTTCCATTGCATAAAATTCATCTTTCGCATTGCGCGCCTCATTATGCCCCGCAGACAAAAAATCGCGGTTTTAAACGCAGCCGCAAATCGGTAAACCTCTTTTCAACCACGCGACTATCGCGTGGTTTTCGTTATACAAAAAGCCGCCCCGCGCAATTTCGCGCGGGGCGGCGATTGTTTTTGTTGCATTTCGGTCGTTTAATTCTCGCTGCCGCTTTCAGATTCATCCGCAACGGCGGCGTCTCCGTTTTCAGCGGCTGCTTCGCTCTCCTCCGCGGCGACACCGTCCTCTTCGTCGTCCTCTCTGGGCGCTACGGTAACGGTCGCGACTTCCGCGTCTTTGAGCCGCATCAGCCGCACGCCCTGGGTGTTCCTGCCGATCTTGGAGATATCCGTTACGTGCATCCTGATGATCGTGCCGTTGTTGGAGATGATCATGATGTCTTCCTCTTCGGATACGATTTTCAGGTTGACGAGAAGTCCCGTCTTTTCGTTGAACACGCCCGCCTTTATGCCCTTGCCGGCGCGGCCCTGCAGCCTGTAATCTTCCACGTCGGAACGCTTGCCGTATCCGCCCGAAGTGATCGTGAGGACTTCGCAATCGGGCTTGATGACGAGCATATCGACGAGACAATCATCCTCGGAAAGGTTCATCGCCTTGACGCCCTGCGTATCCCTGCCCATCGGGCGGACGTCCTTTTCGCTGAAACGGATGCACTTGCCCTCGCGGGACGCGATGATGAGTTCGTCTTCGCCCGTCGTAAATTGTACGGAAATGAGTTCGTCGCCTTCGGTGATTTTTATGGCGATCTTGCCCACCTTGCGGATGTTGGCAAACTCTTCGAGTGCCGTCTTTTTGATGAGTCCCTTTCGGGTCGCCATGGCGATGTAGCCGCCTTCCGTGCCTTCCGTAAGAGGAATGACGGCGGTGATCTTCTCGTCCTGCCCGATCTGCAGGAGGTTTACGATCGCCCTGCCGCGCGCCTGACGCTGCGCTTCGGGGATCTCGTACGCCTTGATGCAGTACACTTTGCCGAAGCTGGAGAAGAACAGGATCTCGTCGTGCGTGGAAGAGATGAACAGCTTTTCCACGAAGTCCTCGTCCTTCGGCTTGTGTGCGGTGATGCCCATGCCGCCGCGGTGCTGCGCCTTGTATTCGGAAACGGGCTGGCGCTTGATGTAACCCGAATGCGTCATCGTAATGACGACGTCCTCTTTTTCGATAAGATCTTCTATATCGATCTCGCCGTAATCGTAGGAAAGTTCGGTTTTTCTCGGGCTGGGATATTTTTCGCCGATCGTGCGAAGGTCTGTCTTGATGATATCCAGAACGCGGCTTTCGTTCGCAAGGATGTCTTTGAGATCCGCGATCGTGCGCTCCAGTTCGGCGAGCTCTTCCTGCAATTTTTCCACTTCCAGAGAGGTGAGCCGCTGCAAACGCATTTCGAGAATCGCGTTCGCCTGTTTGTCCGAAAGTTCGAAAGTCTGCATGAGTTTATCCGCCGCCACGAACTTATCCGCCGACTGCTTGATAATGGCGATGACTTCGTCGATGTTGGCGAGCGCCAGCACCAACCCCGCAACGATATGCGCACGCTCCTCCGCCTTATTGAGGTCGAATTTCGTGCGGCGCACGATGACGTCTTCCTGATGTAGAATGTAATAATGGATAATTTCTTTTAAGTTAAGGACTTTCGGTTCGCCGTCCACCAAAGCGAGAAGGGTTATGCCGTTGGAAGTCTGCAACTGTGTGTGTTTGTACAGAAGGTTGAGAACGACCTGCGCGTTCGCGTCTTTTTTGAGCTCGATGACGATGCGCATACCGTCCCTGTCCGATTCTTCGCGGATATCAGAAATCCCCTCTATTTTTTTGTCCTTCACGAGGTCTGCGATATTCTCGATGAGCCGCGCCTTGTTGACCTGATAAGGGATCTCGCTCACCACGATGCGGGTGCGCTGGGTGTTGCCCGAAGTATAGTCCTCGATCTCGCATTTGGAACGGAGAATGTAATTGCCCCTGCCCGTGCGGTAAGCGCGCTTTACGCCCGCCCTGCCCATGAGGATCGCCCCCGTGGGGAAATCGGGCGCGGGCACATACTCCATCAGTTCTTCGATCGTGATATCGGGGTTGTCGATCTGTGCGATGACCGCGCCGATGACTTCCGCAAGATTGTGCGGCGGGATGTTCGTGGCCATGCCGACGGCGATGCCGTCGCTTCCGTTCACCAGAAGGTTGGGAAAGCGCGAAGGCAGAACGCAGGGCTGCATGCCCGTGTCGTCGAACGTCGGGTAATAGTCCACCGTCTCCTTGTCGAGATCGCGCAGCATTTCCGCCGCGAGCTTGGACATCCTCGCCTCTGTGTAACGCATCGCCGCGGGGGGATCGCCGTCCACCGAGCCGAAGTTCCCGTGCCCGTCGACGAGCGGGAAATTGATCGTGAAATCCTGTGCGAGCCTTACGAGCGCGTCATAGACGGCGAAATCGCCGTGCGGGTGGTATTTACCCAAAACATCGCCGACGATGCGCGCGCATTTGCGGTATGCCTTGTCGTTGTAAAGCCCCATCTCGTGCATGGAATACAGGATGCGCCTGTGCACGGGCTTCAGGCCGTCGCGCACGTCGGGTATGGCGCGGCTGACATTGACCGCCATAGCATACGCTATGAAGGATTTTTTCAGCTCGTCGTCCACCTCGACGTCGATCATATTCGTCATTTCGAGAGTTTTCTTAAACTCTTCGGTAAGCTCGGGGCTTGTTTCCTTTTTTGCCATAAGTCACCTCTTAAACGTCCAATTCGGCAACGAGCTTCGCGTTCTGCTCGATAAATTGCCTGCGCAGTTCGGGTTTCTCACCCATCAGGAGAGAGAACATCTCGTCCGCCTCGACCGCGTCCTTCATGTTTACGCGAAGCAGCGTTCTCGTTGCGGGGTTCATCGTCGTTTCCCAAAGCTGGGTGCTGTTCATCTCGCCGAGGCCTTTATAGCGCTGCAGTTCGAATTTCCCCGGATTGGAATTGCGGTATTCTTCCAGTTCCTCATCCGAATACATATATTTTTCGTCCTTGCCGCGCGTCGCCTTATACAGCGGCGGCTGAGCGACGTAAACGTGCCCGTTTTCGATGAGCGGACGCATGAACCGGAAAAAGAACGTGAGCAGGAGAATGCGGATATGGCTGCCGTCGACATCGGCATCCGTCATGCAGATGATGCGGTCGTAACGCAGTTTGCTTTCGTCGAAATCGTCGTGAATGCCGCAGCCGAACGCCGTGATCATGCTCTTGATCTCTTCGTTTTCGAGCACGCGGTTGAGCCGCGCCTTTTCCACGTTGAGGATTTTGCCGCGCAGGGGCAGGATGGCCTGGAAGCGCCTGTCGCGCCCCTGTTTTGCCGTACCGCCCGCGGAATCGCCTTCCACAAGGTAAATTTCGCACAATTCCGATCTTTTTTCACTGCAATCGGCGAGTTTGCCGGGGAGCGTCGTGCTTTCCAAAACCCCTTTGCGTCTCGTGAGTTCGCGGGCGTTCCTTGCCGCATCCCTGGCTTTTTGCGCCGTGATGCAGCGGAGCACGAGTTCGCGCGCCTTTGCGGGATTCTCTTCGAGATAGGTGCCGAGATGTTCGCTCGTCGCCTTCTGTACGAGCGCGCGCATAAAACTGTTGCCGAGCTTCGTCTTCGTCTGACCTTCGAACTGCGGTTCGGTAAGTTTTACCGACACGATCGCCGAAATCCCTTCGCGCACGTCCTCGCCCGAAAGTTTGTCGTTCTCTTTCAGGATGTTGAGTTTGTGGCCCGCGTCGTTGATGACCTTCGTAAGCGCCGCCTTGAAACCGTCGAGATGCGTGCCTCCCTCTTCCGTGTGGATATTGTTCGCATAGCTCATGATGAGCTCGTTGTAGCCGTCGTTGTACTGAATGGCGACTTCGATCGCGTAATCGTCCTGCCTGTCCTCGAAATAAAGCGGCGTGTCGAACAGGACTTCCTTGTTTTTGTTGATGTCCTCCACGAAATGCAAAATGCCGCCGTCGTAGCGGAATTCGTCGAAACGGGGTTTTTCGCCGCGCTGATCTTCAAGCGATATCGTCAGCCCTTTGTTGAGGTACGCAAGTTCGCGCAGGCGCACTTTTAAATTGTCGTAATTGAAAACGACCGTTTCGAAAATTTCGCTGTCGGGGTAAAACGTGACTTTCGTGCCGGTTTTGTCGGTATCGCCTACTACCGCGAGCGCCCTCTGCGGAATGCCGCGGTTATAAACCTGTTTGTAAACGTGGCCGTTCTGGCACACTTCCACTTCCAGCCATTCGGACAGCGCGTTGACGACGGAAAGCCCGACCCCGTGAAGCCCGCCCGATATTTTATAACCGCCGCCGCCGAATTTGCCGCCCGCGTGCAGTTTCGTAAGAACGAGTTCCACGGACGATACGCCCTCTTTGTGGTGTATGCCCGTGGGGATGCCTCTGCCGTTGTCCGTGACCGAGCACGAACCGTCTTTATTGATGACGACACGGATCGTGTCGCAATACCCGGCAAGCGCTTCGTCGATGGAATTGTCCACGATCTCCTGTACGAGGTGATGCAGTCCTCTTTCGTCCGTCGATCCGATATACATGCCGGGGCGTTTTCTGACCGGTTCCAGCCCTTCGAGCACTTGTATCTGCTCTTCGCCGTATTCGCCTTGAACTTTGTCCGTCATAAAATTATCATCTCCGTTTAGCCTCTTTCTGACCCTCTTATTATAGCATATTCGGCCCGAAATTCAAAACGATTTCGCCCTTTTTCAAAAATTTCATTTTTGAAAATCGCGTATAACGCCCGCAAATGCGCCTTAAAAGGCTGAAATTAAATTCTTTGACTGAACACAGCGCTTTTTCCGACCCCGAAAAAACGCCGTCGCATAAAAACAAAAAAACTCCGCATACTTTTACCGCAGTCGGAGGTGAAGATATGGAAGAGGAAAAATGCCGCGTATGCGGCCGAAGGGAACGCATGACGGCAATGCTCGTTTGCAGCCATTGCGGTTCGTTCTTCTGCGCTCCCTGCGCGGGCGGCGACGGTTGCTGCCCGATCTGCTTCGGGCCGCTGTCTCGTCTGGATTGAACAAAGAAACGGGCGGATGTTTGCCGCCCGTTTCTTTGTTGTGCCGATCGTTTTTTTACCGACCGAACGTCGGGGCGTCCGCTGTTTGCCCCGTGATATCGTCCCTGATGCACGCAATAAGTTTTTTTTCAAACTTGGCGATCCCTTTGATCCAATATTTTTCCGCCTTCTCTTCGGCCGCGTTGAGCTGGCGGAGCGCCGCCAGTTTGTCGCCGTTCACGTACAGTTCGTATGCGGCCAGGATGCGGCGGCTTTGCAGCGTATCTTCGCCTTTCAGGTATTTTTCAAGCGCGGGGTACATCCGGCGCGCGATTTCCGTATCGCCTTTGACCGTGCTTTCCACAAACAAAATATCCGCCGCGATGTCGTTCAGGTAATAGGAAGGCACATATTCCATCAGCCCTTCCAACCGGTCGGCCGCGCGGACCGTGTTTTCGGCGTCGCCGCCGTCCAGATAATACATCAGCCTATAACTTGTAAGCAGGATGAAATTGAAATCGTCCTCGGGGAGCTGCGGCAGTCCGAAATAGAGCTCTTTATCGATCTCCGAAGGCGTAAATCCCTGATAGAGATACCCCTCGATCGCCAGGATGTTGACCGCGGTCAGATACGGCGTTTCCCTCTTCATCAGCCCGCGCAGAAGCGCGCCGTCTGTATCGAGGTCGTCGCTGGAAAACGGGAGCGTGTTATAAAAAAACAGATGGAACGCGCACGGCAGAGAGGTACATACCAACGCATAGACCGCAAACGGGATCCGGTCGTAAAAGTAAAGGGTAAGCGCCGCCGCGACGAGAAACAAAAAGGAAAACGCCGGCCCGCCCGCCGTGACCGCGCGGTATTTCGCATAGAGCTTGTCCGCGCTTTTCGGAAGCATTTCGGCAGCTCCCGCAACCGTTTCGGGCATTTCTTTCGCCGTGATGCGCAGCCCGCCGTCGTCGCGGTAGATTTTTATCGGGCCGACGCGCAGGCTGTTGAACAAAAATCCGCACGCCTTGCCGAACACGATATGACCCAATTCATGAAACACGCAACAGATCGCACTCGAAAATATCCCGCCGAGAACAAGCGCGAGAACGAGCAGAAAGCTGTCGATCTCCGCATAAAAATGTTCATACCCGAGATACAAAACGACGCCCGACAGCGCGACGACCGCGGCGATATCGAAAACTTTTGCCGCAGTTTCGAGGAAACGCTTCATGATCTCCCTCCCTCGCGCGCCATGATATACCCTTCGAGGTTGTCGGCCTCGCTCACGGTAACCGTATCCGCGCCGGCGTACTCCGCGATCATGGCAAGCAGCATCGCGCCGCCGCCCAAAACGTCCGCGCGGCGCGGATCCATGCCGGGGAGAGCAAGCCGTTCTTCCTGCGTCATGGACAGAAGTTTTACCGCCCACGCGTTTATCTTCGCGGCGGAAAGCACCGTACCGTGTACCTTTGCGGGGTCGTATACGGTCAGCTCCTTTTCGAGCGCGACGACGGAAGTCGCCGTGCCGCCGATCGCCGTCATTTCCGTTTTCGGAATGCTGCCGTAAAACGGCAGTTTTTCCGCAATGAGAGCCCGCGTCTTTTCAAGATCTCCTCCGCACGTTTCGGTGACGCGCACCGCGCCGAGATCGAGGCTCTTCGCATAAACGACGGCGTTTCCGTCCGAAACGGTCACCTCGCTCGACGCGCCGCCGACGTCGATAATGCCGCCCGCCCTGCCGCCGAGCGCGCCCGACAAGCCCAGGCGGGCCTCTTCTTCACCTGAAACGACGTCGACATCCAGCCCGCACTTTTCTTTGACGAGGCGGACGAATTCCCCGCCGTTTGCCGCGCGCCGCGCGGCTGCCGTCGCAAAGACGTACAGCTTGTCCGACCCCGCCTCGCGCGCCTCTTCCGCGAACCGCGCGATCGCTTCGGCCGTTCTTTCCATGGCGGCGGAAGAGAGGCGTCCCGTCGCGGCGAGCCCTTCGCCCAGACGGGTCGTGTCTATTTTTTTATATAAAGAACGACCGTCCGCCCAGACAAGCAGGCGGACGGAATTCGACCCTGTATCGATTGCCGATATTTTCATTTTGACTCCGATTTACTGATTTTTCAATATCATGTCCAGCTCGGCGGCGCGCTGTTCCAACCAATACCTTGCCTGATATTTTTCGATCTCGTCCTCGGTACTCGCGATGATCTGTTCGTACCGCGCGATCTCACCCTGCAGATATTCGATCCGCTCCCGCCTTTGGGAAAGCGCCGTTATCTGATAGATCAGAAAAACGACGAGGAAAACGAGCAGCAGAACCGCCGCGACCGTACCGCCTATGACAAGTTTTTTGAACTTTTCATCCTTCATTTCGCACAGACGGCCCGCGAATTTTTCTTTTTTGAGCCGCTCCTGTATTTATTATACAGTTTCAGCGCAAAAAAAGCAACTATTCTGTGCAAACTTTTACGATACAGCCCAAAACCAGCGCCGAACGCCGCGAGCATGTAAACGCGGAAGGAAGGCAGGCAGAATATTGCGCCCGCCGCCGCAAACAGCGGGACGCACAAAAGAAAAAACACCGCGTCCGCAGCGGCGCGGGCAGCCCTGTTTCCGGTAAAAAAACGCACGAGTGACGCGCCCTCGTACAAAACGCCGCCGAGCGCGCCCGCAAGCATGCAAACCGCGAAAGCATAGAGCTGTACGGATACGTCGCTCAACCGAAAAGCCTCTTCGTAAGTTTTTCGTGCTTGGCAAAAAAGCGGATGCCGTAAATTTTCCCGATCGCCGAAAAATTACCGTTCGCCTTGGAAAAGCTGACGATTTTCAGCCCTTCGCCCGCGATGACCGCCCTGCCGCTTTCGAGCGTGAGCCTGATCTCTCTCGGGGTAAAGCCGTCCACCCCCGAAACGCCCGTCATCGTGATTTTTTTCTGCTGTTCGATGAGCGCGCTCTCCTGCCGTTCCTGTACGTTTTCTTCCATAAAAAAATATTCCCTCCGCACCGTGTCGTCGGGAATATTCTATGAAAAATTTTTACCGGATATGCCCTTTTACTGCGCCTTCTTTTCTTTGGCGCGCGCCTTTGCGCGCAGTTCGCTGTCGAGAATGCTCTTGCGGATACGGAGAGAGAGCGGCGTGACCTCCAGAAGCTCGTCGTCGTTGAGAAATTCGAGGCATTCTTCCAGGCTCATCTTTTTCGGGGTATTGAGGCGCATCGCGTCGTCGCTGCCCGCCGCGCGGGTATTGGTCATGTGCTTTTTCTTGCACACGTTCACGTTGATGTCCTCCGTTTTCGGCGACACGCCGACCACCATGCCTTCGTACACCTGCGTGCCCGGCTCGATGAACAGCACGCCCCTGTCCTGCGCGTTGAAGAGCCCGTACGTGACCGCTTCGCCCGTTTCGAACGCCACGAGAGAACCCGTGTCTCTGCGCTTGATGTCGCCCTTATACGGCTGGTATTCGAAAAAGATGGAGTTCATGACCCCTTCCCCTTTGGTCGCCGTCAGAAATTCGCTCTTGTACCCGAACAGCCCGCGCGCGGGAATGAGGAATTCGAGCCGCATGCGCGAACCGACGGCGCTCATGTGCACGAGTTCGCCCTTGCGCTCGCCCATGCTCTGGAATACCGTGCCCGTGCCGTCCTCGGGCACGTCCACGATCAGCCGCTCGACGGGTTCGTACAGCTTGCCGTCGATCGTCTTATACAGCACGCGCGGCGTGCTGACCTGGAATTCATAGCCTTCCCGGCGCATGGTTTCAATGAGAATGGAAAGGTGCATTTCGCCCCTGCCGCTGACCTTGAACGCCTCTGCGCTGTCGGTATCTTCCACTTTTAGGGAGACGTCCTTCAAAAGTTCGCGGTACAGCCTGTCGCGCAGGTGGCGGGAGGTGACGAATTTGCCCTCTTTGCCCGCGAACGGGCTGTTGTTGACCGAAAAGGTCATCTCCACCGTCGGCTCGCTGATCTTTACGAAGGGAACCGCCTCGACCTTTTCGGGCGCGCAGACCGTGTCGCCGATGTTGATGCCTTCCATGCCCGAAAAGCATACGATGTCGCCCGCGACGGCTTTCTCCACCGCGACGCGCGAAAGCCCCTCGATCTGATACAGGTTGACGAGTTTGCTTTTCTTTTTCAGATCAATGATGTTATGGTTGCAGATGACGACGTCCTGGTTGGCGACTGCCGTACCGCGTTCGATTCGCCCGATGCCGATCCTGCCGACGTAATCGTTATAATCAATGGAAGAAACAAGCAGCTGCATCGGCCCTTTTTCGTCAACTTCCATGGGCGGGATGTGGTTGAGTATCGTGTCGAACAGCGGCGTGAGGTCTGTGCCCTCTTTGTCCGCGTAGCGAGACGCCGTGCCGGCCCTGCCCGAACAGAACAGGATCGGGCTTTCCAGCTGATCGTCGTTCGCGTTGAGGTCGATGAGAAGTTCCAGTATTTCGTCCTCCACTTCGGCGATGCGCGCGTCGGGGCGGTCTACCTTGTTGACTACGATGATAAGTTTATGGTTGAGTTCGAGCGCTTTCTGCATAACGAAGCGCGTCTGCGGCATCGGGCCTTCCGCCGCGTCGACGAGCAGAAGCACGCCGTTCACCATTTTCAAAACGCGCTCCACCTCGCCGCCGAAATCGGCGTGCCCGGGGGTATCGATGATGTTGATCTTGACGCCGTGGTAATGCACGGATGTGTTTTTCGCCAGAATGGTGATGCCGCGCTCGCGCTCGAGCGCGTTCGAGTCCATGACCCGCTCTTCGACGACCTGATTTTCTCTGAAAGTGCCGCTCTGTTTGAGCATCTGATCCACGAGCGTCGTTTTGCCGTGGTCGACGTGCGCGATGATCGCCACGTTGCGTAAATCGTTCCTGATCAAAGTGTGTGATTCTCCTGTACTCTTGTATAACGGTATTATTTTAATACTTTTTGCGCGAATCGGCAAGTATTTTCGGCATGAAAAGAGCGGGCGCGGTATTATTTTCGCTTATGCCCGCCCGCTTTTCGCTAAGCCGCCCACTCCTGCGGCATTTTTCTGTTGTTTTTGAACCATTCCGTGTCTTTGAGAAGCGTATTGCTTGCGGAACAATTTACCGAAACGCCGCTCCCGTCCGATGTGACGACGATGTTCCCGTTCATCGAAGTATAGCCGCCCTCCGCGGATTCGTCGCCCAAAGAGGTGACATAAACCCTGTCGGTATACGCGGCGACGCGGTCGATCATGTCCTGCGTCGGGAACTGGTTTGCGGGAGTATCGGTGTATTCGTCCGTGCCTGCGCAGCAGCAGACGCAGACGATCTTCGGTTTGATGACCGAAAGGAGCGCATCATTTGACGATGTGCCCGAACCGTGATGCCCCGCCTTAAAGAGTTCGACTTTCGGCAGTTCGTTGTACTGCACGAGGTATTCTTCCCCTTCCTTTTCAAGGTCGCCCGTGAACAGGAAATGCTTGTCGCCCTGGTTGAACATAAGGCAGACCGAATAGTTGTTTTCTTTGTCGCTGTCATATTCGTAAAAATAATTGTAGAGGATCTCCATCTCGATGCCGTCGGAAACCTCAAAAACGCGCTGTGCGCCGTCCTCGTTGTTGCAGCATTGCAGCGCCGTGTAGTGCTTCGCTCCCGCTTCCACTTCGGCGTCGCGGTTTTCCACATATTTCTGATAAGTCTGCGAAGTTTTGTCCGTACGGGGAAAATCGATGATCACTTCGCACTCATAGCGCTCGAAGATGCTCGGGGAAGAAGAACTCCCCGCAAAGCCCGCGATGTGATCCTGATCCGCGTGCGTCGCGATGACGTATTCGAGCACGCCGTCGGTGCAATATCGGTCGATGTATGCAGACGTCGTCTCCGTACTGCCCGCGCGCGACCCCGCGTCGATGAGTATATCCGTATCGCCCGCCTTGATATAGATAGAATCGCCCGCGTATTTGTTCCCGAGTTCCATAAAGTGTATGGACAGATCGCCGCTGACGTAAACGTCTCCGCCCTTCGGCCTGGTGAGGTATGTATAGAGGAAAAACGCCGCCGCGAACCCGATGACGAGCGCCAGAAAACAGGATACGACGGTCAGCCCCGCGGAAAATTTCTTTTTAGCCATTCAGAAAATCCTCCGCCCCTTCGGGGTTTCCGACGACGACAACCCGCACGAGCCGATAATCTCCCCAGCGCAAGTCGTCCACCGTATACACGAGTTGATAGACTCCCTCAACGTCCGCGTTCAGTTCGTCGCCGCTCACCTGAACATCAGAAGAAATATCCCTGCCGAAGGAGATGACCGTAGCGCCTTCATCTACGAACGCGCCGCCAACTTCCATTTGCACAGTCTTTTCTCCGTTGAGTATGAACTTGTCGTTCTTCGTAATTTGCCTTGAAACGAGCACGCCCGCGGCGATACCGACGATAAGAAATACTATCGTCAATATCACGGTAGCGGGGTGCGATTTTTTGACCGCTTGTTCGGCAGTCTTGGAAACGCTGCTTCTTTTTCGCGCCATAAGCACCTCCGTTTTAGATGGTTACATTATAGCATAATCGGAAAAGTTTGTAAACTTGCAGAAATGATCCGTCCGCCCTCTTTTTTAGAACAAAATAAGAGGAAACACATAATCGCTTACGTCTTTCCTCTCACAAATTGCCCCGCTCTCTCCTGCGGGTGCATGTTTTCATACCAAAATCTTCGCCGAATGCGCCTTCGTAACGCAATACAGATCAAATTCGATATCAATCATTTTCGCCGCATTCAAAGCGTGACTTTATATGAAAGCAGCAATCATATTCCGACAAACTCTTCTCATAAATCACTTATTCAACAAACCTGTCCGATTGCTGCTGACAATAGTATTATCTGCGCTTTTGCGGCAAATATACGCGGGGCGCAAAAAATTTTGCGCCCCGCTCCGCTGTTTTTTGTTTTGCCCCGAGGCGTTCAGCCGCGGATCTGCCCGTCTCCGCGCACCTGGTATTTATAGGAGGTCAACTCCCTCAATCCCATAGGCCCGCGCGCGTGCAGTTTTTGTGTGGAAATACCCATCTCCGCACCCATGCCGAATTCAAACCCGTCCGTAAAGCGGGTGCTGGCATTCACGTAAACGGCGGCGCTGTCGACCATTTCAAGGAATTTATCGGCCGCCTGCGCGTTTTCGGTTACGATGCTGTCGCTGTGATGCGTGCCGTACTTGTTGATGTGGGCGATCGCCTCGTCGACGCCGTTTACGATTTTGACCGAAATTTTCAGATCGAGAAATTCGGTATAAAAATCCTCTTCCGTCGCCGCTTCCAGTTCGGGCAAAATTTTTCTGCACTTTTCGCAGGCAACGATCTCCACATTTTTTTCTTTCAGCGCAGAAACGATCTCTTTGAGGTGTCTGCCCGCAAATTCCTCGTCGATGAGCAAACTTTCGCACGCGTTGCAGACGGACGTCCTCTGCGTCTTGGCGTTGATCAGAATCGGGATCGCCTTTTTGATATCCGCGGAATTTTCGAAATACACGTGGCAGTTGCCCGTACCCGTTTCGATGATGGGAACGGTCGCGTTTTTCACCGCGTTTTGGATGAGCGCCGCGCTCCCTCTCGGAATAATGACGTCGACAATGCCGTTCATCCGCATGAATTCGGTCGCGCCCTCGTGCGTGGCGTCCTCGATGAGTTGGATAAATTCGGGGTCGAACCCGGAGCCTTTCAGCGCGTTTTTGATGACGGACGTGACCGCTTTATTGGAAAGCAAGGCGTCTTTGCTGCCGCGAAGCACCACCGCGTTGCCGCTTTTGATCGCCAGCCCGATCGCGTCCGCCGTGACGTTGGGGCGCGCTTCGTAAATGATGCCGAGAACCCCGAGCGGCACGCGCACGCGGCGCAGCTGCAAACCGTTGTAAAGCGCGCGCTCTTCAAGAACTTCCCCGACAGGACATTTAAGCTGCACGAGTTTTTCAAGCCCTGCGGCAATGCCGTCGATGCGTTTTTTGTCAAGCATCAGCCTGTCGACGAACTGCGGCCCGCGCGTGCATTTTTCAATATCTTTTTTATTTTCCGCAATGATATGATCCGCCTCATCGCGGAGCGCCGAAGCCGCCGCGATCAGCATCATGTTCATTTTGTCTTCGCCCGCGAACGCGATCTCGCTCGCGTGTTCTTTCGCTTTCAGGCAAGTCTCTCTGATCGTCATAACGCCCTCCACAATTGTACTTTTTATTTGATTTATGCCAGGCATAGTACCCGATATAAGCCGAATGATTTACTCTTCTTCCTCTTCTTCCGGCAGGTCTACGTTATGGTAAACGTCCTGCACATCGTCCAATTCATCCAGTTTGTCGAGCAGTTTTTCGAATTTCTCCACGTTTTCGGCGCTCAGCGTGATCTTGTTCTGCGGGATCTGCCTGACCTCCGCTTCCAAAAATTCGATACCCTTTTCTTCGAGGAATTTACGCACATCGGAAAACGCGGAGGGATCGGTATAAACTTCGAACACGTCGTCCTGCACGAGGATATCGTCCGCGCCCGCTTCGATCGCATACTCGGTCACCGTGTCTTCGTCCAAGTCGAGCGTGCGTTCGATGACGAGGAGCCCTTTATTGCTGAACATATACGAAACGCAGCCCGTACTGCCGAGTTCGCCGCCGCACTTGGAAAGGGTGCTGCGCACGTCGCCCGCCGTGCGGTTTTTATTGTCGGTAAGCGTGTTGATGATGAGCGCCGAGCCGCCCGGGCCGTAGCCCTCGTAAACGAGCGTTTCGTAATTGACGCTGCCGAGTTCCCCCGCCGCCTTTTTGATGCAGCGCTGGATATTGTCGTTGGGCATGTTATTTGCTTTCGCTTTGGCGATCGCGTCGGCGAGTTTGCTGTTCGTATCGGGGTTGGGATTGCCCTTCGCCGCAACGGCGATCTCCCTGCCCAGTTTCGTGAAAATGCGTCCGCGCGCCGCGTCCGCCTTGCCCTTTTTCGCCTGAATGTTATGCCACTTGCTGTGTCCTGACATTGGTCGTTCTCCTTATATTGCCGAATAAAATTTAAACAGATTATTTTGCAGATGCGCCTTTCGTGAGTTCGTACATTAAAATGCCCGCCGAAACGCCCGCGTTCAGGCTTTCGCAGCTTCCTCGCATCGGGATGCGCACGGTAAACGCGCATTGCCTGCGGACGCTTTCGCTCACTCCGTTGGCTTCGTTGCCGATCACGAGACAGAATTTTTCGGGCGCATGAAAAGAAAAAACGTTTTCCCCGCCCATGTCCGCGCAGATCAGCGGCACGCCTTCAAACAGCGTACCCGTTTCCGAAATGCGGAAAAGGTCGACGAAAAATATCCCGCTCATCGCCGAGCGCACGCATTTCGGCGCGTACGGATCGGCGCAGCCGAGAAGATAGATCTCCCCGTATCCCGCCGCGTTCGCCGTGCGGATGATCGTACCGAGATTTCCGGGGTCGGAAACGCCGTCCAACAAAAGGCAATTTCCCTCGGGCGGGCGGAGCGGATTTTTCGGCAGTTTCAATACCGCCAAAATCCCCTGCGGCGACGATTCTTCCGAAAGTTTCGCAAAGACGCCGTCCGAAACACAAACAGTCTTGCCCGCGTCGAACACATCCCCCGCATAACTTTCGGAAACCACGATGTGCCCGACGTCCTGACCGCAGGCGATCGCCTCGCGCACTTGTTTGACTCCTTCGATGATATATTCGCCGTACGCAGCCCTGTATTTTTTTTCTTTGAGGGAAGCGACGCGCTTGACGAATTCGTTCTGCCTTGACGTGATCATGATAATACAAAAAACCTTCTTAACAAAAATTAAGAAGGTTTTCGCTCGTTATGCTATGGCGGCTTTCGCCTTTTCCGCGAGAGCGGCGAATGCGGCCGCGTCGTTGACGGCGATATCGGCGAGCACCTTTCTGTTCAGGTTGATCCCCGCGACCTTCAGACCGTGCATAAATTTGCTGTAAGAAAGCCCGTTCATGCGCGCCGCCGCATTGATACGCGCGATCCAGAGCTGACGGAAATCTCTCTTTCTCCTCTTTCTGCCGATATAGGCATACATGAGGGACTTCATGACCGCTTCGCGCGCGATCCTGTAAGAACGGCTCTTCGAACCGAAATAACCTTTGGAAAGCCTGAATATTTTTCTGCGCTTTTTAACAGCGTTTACACCTCTTTTGATACGCATTTCTTTTACTCCTTATAACTTATTTCTTGTAAGGAATGAGCTGGTTTTTGACCGTCAATTCCTGCGTTTCGCTGACGAATGCCGTCTGGCGCAGATTTCTCTTCCTCTTCCTGGGTTTTTCGCCCGTCTTGTGGTTCTTACCCGACTGCGCCCTTTTGACCCTGCCGCTGCCGGTTATGTCGAAACGTTTTTTAGAACCGCTGTGGGATTTCTGTTTAGGCATGATTTTGTCCTCCGAAAATATTTTCTCTCCGTCGCGCGGGAAGGCTCATCCTCGCGCGGCGGGTCGCAAACCGATTTTTAATTTTGTTTCGCCGGAGAAAGAAGCATGGAAATATTCCTGCCTTCCGTTGCAGGTTTTTTGTCCATAACGCCTTTGCCCTCGAGCGTGTCGAAAAATTTGTGCATGACTTCAACGCCGAGACCGGGATGCGCGTTTTGCCTGCCGCGAAGCCGTATGGATACCATGACTTTATTTCCGGCCTCCAAAAACTTTTGCGCCTGACGGGATTTGACGTTCAGGTCGTTCGTGTCGATCGTCATGGAAAGACGAACTTCCTTGACCTCGACCAGTTTCTGATTCTTGCGCGATTCCTTTTCTTTTTTCCCGAGTTCGAACTTATACTTGCCGTAATCCATGATCTTGCAGACGGGCGGATTTGCCGTCGGCGAGATCTTGACAAGGTCAAGGTCGCTCTCTTCCGCAAGGCGGAGCGCGGAAAGCGAACTCATGATGCCGAGCTGCTGACCGTCTGCGCCGATCACTCTCACTTCACGGTCGCGGATCTCTCCGTTGACCTGATGCTGGGTCTTGATACTTTTATACCTTCCTTATAATAAATTTTTCATCGGAAACGCGCCCGCCCGTTTACACTAAAAAAGCGAGCCCCGCAAAGGGACTCGCCGAAAAAACCTGCCGAACGCGCAAATACGGCGCGTCTGAAACGGATTATCGGAGCACATGCAAGCGCGTTTGCCGCATGGCGAGAAGTCTCCCTCTGCTTTACCCGATTATTATACCGTTTTTTATTTACGGTGTCAAACGATTTTTTGCGGTTTTCATAAAATTATTAAAAAATCGTCTTTTCATCGTTTTCTTTTTTGACTCTGTCCGCGAATTCGGAAAGCGGCACGGCGCCGACGTCTCCTTTTTCGCGCATGCGCACGGAAACCGTACCCTCTTCCTTTTCCTTGTCGCCGATGATCAGCATATACGGCACTTTTTCGAGCTGCGCTTCCCTGATCTTATACCCGATCTTTTCGTTGCGCATATCCGTCTCCGCGCGAAGCCCCTTCGCCTTGAGGGCCGACTCGACTTCTTTCGCATAGTCTGCAGATTTGTCGGAAACGGGCAGTATTTTGACCTGAACGGGAGCAAGCCATACGGGGAATTTGCCCGCATAATGCTCGATAAGGATCCCGATAAAGCGTTCGATCGACCCGAACACGACGCGGTGGATCATGATCGGGCGGTGCTTCTGCCCGTCCTCTCCGGTATATTCCGCCTCGAAACGCTGCGGGAGCTGGAAGTCGAGCTGGATCGTACCGCACTGCCACGTTCTGCCGATCGAATCCTGCAAATGGAAGTCGATCTTCGGCCCGTAGAAAGCGCCGTCACCTTCGTTCACGACGTAAGGCAGATCCAAATCCTCCAAAGCCGCGCGCAACGCGTTCGTCGCGGCTTCCCAATCCTCGTCGCTGCCGATACTGTTCTCGGGGCGGGTGGAAAGTTCTACATGGTATTTGAATCCGAACAGCGTATAAACTTCGTTGATGATGCGGACGACGCCTTTGATCTCGTCCGTGATCTGCTCGGGCAGCATAAAGATGTGCGCGTCGTCCTGCGTGAAGCAGCGCACGCGGAACAGCCCGTGGAGCTGACCGCTCTTTTCGTGACGGTGAACAATGCCCAGTTCACCCATGCGGATAGGCAGGTCTTTATAGCTGTGCGGGGTAAGTTTGTACACGAGCATGCCGCCGGGGCAGTTCATCGGTTTGATCGCGCAGTCCTCTCCGTCGATCTTGGTCGTGTACATATTTTCCTTATAATGATCCCAATGCCCGGAAGTTTCCCACAGGCTTCTGTTCAGGATGATCGGCGTCTGCACCTCGACGTAGCCCTCGCGGGTGTGGATCTGCCGCCAATAATCGATGAGCGTGTTTTTGAGCACCATGCCTTTGGGCAGGAAAAACGGAAAGCCTTTCCCTTCGTTCATCATGGCGAACAGCCCGAGCTCTTTGCCGAGCTTGGTATGGTCGCGCTTTTTCGCCTCTTCGAGCATGGCGAAATATGCGTCCATCTCCTCTTTCTTTGCGAAAGCCGTGCCGTAAATGCGGGTCAGCATCTTGTTCTTTTCGTTGCCGCGCCAGTAAGCGCCCGCGATGCTCGTCAGTTTGAACGCTTTGATCTTGCCCGTAGACGGAAGGTGCGGCCCGCGGCAAAGATCGGTAAAGCCGCCCTGTTTGTAAAACGAGATCTCCTCCCCTTCGGGCAGGTCTTTGATGAGCGCGACCTTGTATTTTTCGGAAAATTTGGTCATCAGCTTGATCGCCTCGCTCCGCGGCAGCGTGAACCGCTCGACGGGCAGGTTGCTCTTGATGATCTTTTTCATTTCCGCCTCGATCTTGGAAAGATCTTCCTGCGTGATCGGCGTCTGAAAATCGATATCGTAATAGAACCCGTTATCGATCGTCGGGCCGATGGCGAGTTTGCATGTCGGATAGATCGCCTTGACCGCCTGTGCGAGGACGTGCGCCGTCGTATGGCGGTATACGTCAAGGCCTTCTTTGTCTTTCAGGGTGACGATCTCAACCTCGGCGTCGCCGTCGACGACGTGCGCGAGATCTACCAGATGCCCGTCCACCTTGGCTGCGACCGCGGCGCGCGCAAGCCCTTCGCTTATGTCCGACGCGATCTGCTTGCAACTCACGGGAGACACGTATTCTTTCTTGTCTCCCCCTTTCAATGTGATGACCATAAAAATCCTCCTTCGGGCAATGAACGCCCTTTTCCGTACAGCTTTCTTTTTGAAAAAAAACGTCCTTAAACGATTTCGTTTAAGGACGCATTGCTTGCGCGGTTCCACCTTAATTGCCGCATAAAGCGGCCTCTCTTTTTCGCCCTCGGAGCGGGCGAGGCTCACGCACGAAAAGCGGTTTCGCACGATCTGCGGCGCACGGGACTTTCAGCCAAAGATCCCGCTCTCTTTGCCGCACTGCAAAAGGGCTACTTGTCTTTTCTTTCCGCGTTATTTTATTCTTCTACATTTTAGCTTTTTCCTTTGATTTTGTCAACGATTTTTACGGCTTATTTTCACATAAAACTGACTTTGCCGGCGAAATAGTCGCGTAAAAATTTTTCCTGCCCGGGCGGCGGCACGCCGACGCATTCCACTTCACCCGCGCCGCTCAGAATGATCTCGCGGATCGCGTTCATATCTGTCGCGCCCTCTTCGATGAGCGTTGCGCGGCGGAGTTTATGATATTTCCCGTCAAAGATGTCCGCGCCCCGCACGATGACCTTTTCGCCCGCGTCCTCTCGGAGCAGATACCGCATGAATGCGGAAAGTTTTTCGCGCGTGAAATACGGCGGGACGCAGCCGACGATCCCCTTCCATTTCCGCAAAAGTGCTCCGAGACGGAAAGCGAAAAAACCGTCCACGGAATAGACCGACGCCCCGCGCAGACGCGCAAAAACATACCGCTTGTCGTCGGCAAAATCCGCCGCGACGAGGGCGGCAAACAAAATTTCCCGTTCCTCGGCGTTCAGCCCCGCGGGATGGAGTTCGCGGCGGAATATTTCGTATTTGTAACCGACGGCAACGGTCTCCGCGATCTTTTCTTCGGCAAAGCGCCTGAGATATGACTCGTATTTTTTATCGGCTCTCAATGTCAGCCCGATCCTTTCTCCCCCGAAGGCAAGCGAACTTTTTGCGCCGCAGGCTTCTATATACGGCATGAGAGAAGTGTAAACATACGCGATATAGCGCGCGTTGCGCTCTTTTTCGGAAACGACGATCTCCATACCGTTAGTTTATGCGCAGGCGCGGCATTTATTTACATTCCGCGCGCGGCCGAAGAGGTATTATAAAAAATTTTGCCAAAAAAGCGCGCACAACTTGACTTGAAGCGCAAAAAATTATATACTATATTGAATTCATATAAGGTTTGAAAAGTACTATGCCAACCATAGCAATCGTTTTGATCGCCGTTTTGGCGGCGCACTACTTTCTCGCCGTCGGCACCCTGTTCGTCCTGCTTCGCGACAAAGGGGTCACGAAAGCGATCATCGCATGGAATCTGGTGATCCTTCTCATACCGATCGCGGGCCCCGCCGCTTACTGGATCTGCCGTACCGTCGCAAAGAGCCGCGGCGGGCAAACGGTCTCCGGCAATGCCGACGCAACGGAAAAGCCCGCCGAAAAGTCTGAAACAGACTTCGGGACGGAAAACACAGACAATACAGACAAAAAAGACTAAATTATGCGCCTCGGCGCGGAGGAATTTTTTATGGATATGAAGACTGTCGAAAGCAAATGGCAGCAACGCTGGGAAAAGACGAAGGAAAACTGCTTCAACAAAAAGAACGCGGACAATAAATATTATGTCCTCGAGATGTTTTCCTACCCTTCCGGCGCGAAACTGCACGTCGGGCACTGGTACAACTACGGCCCGTCCGACACGTTCGCAAGGTTCAAAAAAATGCAGGGCTACGACGTGTTTCAGCCGATGGGCTTCGACGCGTTCGGCCTCCCCGCCGAGAACTACGCGATCAAAACGGGCATCCACCCCAAAGATTCGACCGAGCAGAACATAGCGACCATGGAAAAACAGCTCAAAGCGATGGGCGCGATGTTCGACTGGTCTGCCGAGGTCAAAACCTGCGAAGAGGACTACTACAAATGGACGCAGTGGATGTTTTTAAAACTCTACGAAAAAGGCCTCGCCTACCGCAAAGAAGCGCCCGTAAACTGGTGCCCGAGCTGCAACACCGTTCTCGCCAACGAGCAGGTACAGGAAGGTTGCTGCGAGCGCTGCGGCACGCCCGTCGTCAAAAAAGACCTCACGCAGTGGTTCTTTAAGATCACCGATTACGCCGAAGAGCTTCTCGAGGGGCTCGACAAAATAGACTGGCCCGAAAAGACCAAGCTGATGCAGAAAAACTGGATCGGCAAGTCGGTCGGGTGCGAAATAGAATTCGAATGCGAAAGCGGCGATAAATTCAAGGTATTCACCACCCGCTGCGACACAATTTACGGCGTATCGTACGTCGTGCTCGCGCCCGAGCATCCGCTCGTGAAAAAACTTACCTCCGACGAACAGCGTGCCGCCGTCGAGGAATACATCGAAAAGACGGCGCACACCGACGAGATCGAGCGCCTTTCTTCCGCAAGGGAAAAGACCGGCGTATTCATCGGGCATTATGCGATCAACCCGATCAACGGCAAAAAAGTTCCGATCTATGCGGCGGATTACGTCCTCTATTCATACGGCACGGGCGCAGTCATGGGCGTGCCCGCGCACGACGAGAGAGACTTCGCTTTCGCGCAGAAGTACAACCTGCCGATCACAAAGGTCATCGAAAACAAAAACGGAGAGACCGTTCTGCCCTTTACAGAGGACGGCATCTGCGTGAACAGCCTGCAATTCGACGGCAGGTTCGGCGAAGAAGCGAGGACGGAGATCGCCAACTATCTTACGAAAATCGGCAAGGGCGAACGGAAGGTCAATTACCGCCTGCGCGACTGGCTGGTTTCCCGCCAGCGCTATTGGGGCGCGCCGATCCCCGTGGTGCATTGCCCGAAATGCGGCATCGTGCCCGTACCCGTAAAAGATTTACCCGTAAAGCTCCCCTACAACGTCGAGTTTAAGCCTGACGGCAAGTCCCCCCTCGCGAAGTGCGACGAGTTCATGCATACGAAATGCCCGCATTGCGGCGGCGACGCGCTCCGCGACCCGGACACGCTCGACACCTTCGTCTGCTCGAGCTGGTATTACCTTCGCTATCCCGACGCGCACAATTCCAAAGAACCGTTCGACCCCGAATTCATCAATAAAATGCTCCCCGTCGACAAATATATCGGAGGCGCGGAACACGCCTGCATGCACCTTCTCTACGCGCGTTTCTTCACGAAGGCTCTGCGGGATATGGGATACCTGAACTTCGACGAACCTTTCAAATCGCTCGTGCATCAGGGCGTCATTTTGGGCCCTGACGGAAACCGCATGTCAAAGTCGAAGGGCAACGTCATTTCTCCCGACGAATACATCTCCGTTTACGGTTCCGACGTCTTCAGGATGTACCTGATGTTCGGCTTTTCCTATACCGAGGGCGGGCCGTGGAACGACGACGGAATCAAGTCCGTCGCGAAATTCCTCGACAGGACGGAGAGGCTCGTTCTCAAAGTCAAGGACGAAAAAGGAAAGGACGAGCGCCGCGGCGCGGACGAAAAAGAGCTTGACTTCGTCAAGAACAACTCGATCAAACAAATCACGCGCGACCTTGAAAGTTTTTCGTTCAATACGGCGGTCGCAAGACTGATGGAATACGTCAACGCGCTGTACAAATACGACGGGCTTGCGGAAAAGAACGTGCCCTTCCTCAAAGCGAGCGTCAAAGACCTGCTCCTGCTGATCGCGCCGTTCACGCCGCATTTTGCCGAAGAACTTTGGGAAGCGTGCGGGTATAAATATTCCGTGTTCGATCAGAAATATCCCGTATGCGACGAAAGCGCGCTTGTGAAAGAAGAGACGGAATATGCCGTACAGATCAACAGCAAGATCAAGGGAAAGATCATGATCGCGAAAGACATGAGCAAGGAAGACATCGAAGCGTTCGTCCTTTCAAGTGATCTCGTCAAGCCGTTTGCGGAAGGCAAAGCGGTAAAAAAATTCATCTTCGTTCCCGGAAGGCTGGTCAACATCATTTTGTAAATAATTGCGAAAACCGCGGCGCACGTTCGTGCGCCGCGGTCGATTTTTTAAGGCGTTTTCATAAATGTCGGAGAGCGACCGAATCCCGCCGCTTTTCGGCCCGAAGATGGGTCTGCGCGTTGCCCGTCCGCTTATTGAACGCAGGCATGCCGTCAGTTCCGGCCGTCCGAAGATTCGTTGAGGGCGGGATAACCTTTCGAAAAATCCACTTTTGTTTTGGAGATATACCACGACTCGCCTCCGTCGGGGCTTCCCTGGTAAAACAGCCACACCGAGCCGTCGTCGTCGCGGAATATGTAAGGGTGTCCGGACTCGCTCGCGTTCCAGCTTCCGGCATTTCCGCAGCGAAGAAAGGGTTCTTTTGACAATTTCTTAAAAAATACACCGTCATCGCTGACCGCGACCCCGATCTGCTGGGGCGTGCAATTGTAACTGCCGCCGTAAAAGAGCCAAACCTTGCCGCCGTTCTCCAATGCGGCGGGAGCCTCGACGCACTTGCCTTCCCACCTGAATTCGGGTGCGACGACCGATTGCGCGACGCACTCCGTCCATGCGCCCCTGCCGAATCCGCTGCCGAGCGGAGCGCTCGCGACGCCCACCTTCTGAATCTCGGCCTCATGGTCGCGGGTTGCGAAATACAGATATAATTTATCGCCGAAAACACAGACGTCTGCGTCGATCGCTCGGCCGCAGCACCACGTTTCGGAAGGTTTGAAAATCGGGTTCGTTCCGTCTTTTTCAAAATGAATGCCGTCGGAAGAAACCGCGTGGCAGATCGCGTCCTTCGTCCAATTCCCGTATGTCTGGTAAAAAAGATGCACAGCGCCGTCCAGAACGATCGCCGCAGGCGCGCCGATCCCGTTGCTCTCGCACGGCTGCGTCAAGGGGAAATTTCCCGTTTTGACCCAATTTTCCATGTCGTCGGAAACGGCGATCCCGATCCCGAGCATTTCCCTGCCGTTTTCGTCCGGCAAAAACACGGAATAGTATAAATAATATTTGCCCAGCCATTTAACGACGGCGGGATCTTTCGCGAAGTTCTTTTTCGTTCCGCTCGGATCGGTAAAAAGCATCGACACCACTCCTGCATATGCAAAATCTTTTGATATCATTATAATACAAATAATCTGCAAAGACAAGTCAAAACCACCAGTAAACTGGTGGTTTTGACTTTCGTTTTCCGCAGATCGAGTTCCTGCCCGAAGCCGCCGAAAGCGAAAACGCGTATCAAAACCGTGCACTTCCTTTTTTCGGTCAAAACCGTTAAGAACTACTCGGACAACGATTTGTCCTTATCCTGCATCCGCTTTTTGAACATGCCCTTCTTGCCGCAGTACGGGCATTTCAGCCGTCTTGCCGTCAGCGTGTGAAGCGAAAATATATACGCTTTCAGGGTCGGCGCAAACTTTTTTCCGCAATAGCTGCATTCGAAAGACCCCACGTTGACGTCGTAGACGACGGCGACGCCGATACCGAACACACAAATCAGAAAGCCGTATATGATGAGGCAGATCCGCAGCCACACGGGCATATCCAGAAAGCCTGCCAGCATTACGCATACAAACAGCACGCTGACCCCCAAAAGGGCGCAGACGGAAGAAAAAAGTATTTTCTTTTTGTTACTCTTCCTCTGCAGCAGGAGATCGGTCATGTTGTTTTCCGCCCTTTCCTTATAGTCGGCTTCGGTGAGCCTTTCCCCGCTTAAAAGTTCGTTTACCGTGATTTTGAGGATCGAACAAAGGCCGATGAGCAGGCCCGTATCCGGAAGCCCTCTGCCGTTTTCCCACTTGGAAACTGTTTTTTCGCTCACATAAAGCCTGTGCGCGAATTCTGCCTGCGTAAGCCCCTGTAACTTGCGTTCTTTCGCAATGAATGCGCCGATTTTCTTGTTGTCCATAAGCACCTCACAATTGTTTTTATACCGATATTATACAACAAAACGGCGCAATGCGGAAGGCATTTCAATGCCCGCGCGCTCTACAAATTTTCCGATTCAGCCATTTTGGGGCTTTCGAGGACGCTTGCGGCGTTTTTCGATCCGCCGAAAAACTTTCTCCGTGCAGACGGACCGCGAAACGCCGCAAAAAATGCCGCCGGGACGCATAAAACCGCCCCGCATCTCTTGAAAAATGCGGGGCAATCGTCATTTTCAGTTATTTCCGGTCGGTTTTGTTTTTGAATCCGGCATTCAAATAAACGTGAATGTTTTTCCCTGCGATCTCCCCTTCGTTCACAAATAATTTTCCGTCGGATACTCTTCCGACGTTCGCTTTTACAACGGCGTTTCCGTACCCGTGGAAACGGAGAGAAAGTTTCTTCTTTTGCATGCGGTAAACCACCGATGCGTCCGCCAAAGACGCGGGGACGCACGGGGCTATACATATCCCGTCGAATTGCAGATCGATGCCGAAAATCCAGTTGTAGACCGCCCTTTCGAGCATGGCTACGCTGCCCGTCAGGAATGAGAATCCCGCCCTGCCCGGGAACATGGGGACTCCGTGATACACGTTGACGACAGCATAAGGAGCGGCACAGACACGCAAAGCCGGGTGTCTGCCCTGATCGTAAGGAAGGGCGAAACGCAACACATCGTCGAGCATCGCATAGTCCCCCGACTTCGCCAATGCCCGTATCAGAAAGCATTGTCCGCCTTGGTTGTACGGGTTGCCGTTTTCCGAAAAACCGGGGAGAAGATCTCCTGTTCCCATCTTTCCGATCCCTTCGATACGCCTTTCGCCCATCGCGGGAGAAAACAACTTATAACCGTATTCGCAACGCAGTTCCCGAAGGTTCTCCAGCACCCTTTCTTCTTTTCCGTCCGCCGCCCCGCAGAGAATCGCGTAGCTGTTCGTGGGGACATACGGACGGCATGCCCCGTCCGGATCGCGCGACGAAAAAATCCACTCGCCTCTGTCCGTAAATACGCCGTTGTAAAAACCCTTTTCGTTGTAAGCACAGGCATTCACACGCTCTTTAAGGCGCGCGCACCACGCAAGATAGCCGGCAATACGCTCCGTATGCTTGTCGCACCAGCGCAGAATTTTACATAAGTAATCGATGGCGAGAACGAGTTGGCAAGTCACCATAACGGTCTCCCCGCGCCCCTCCGCGCCCGCGGAGCAGATACAGTCCAGCCAGTCTCCGCCGCGGATCTTACAAATACCGTGTTCGCCGATATTTTCGGGCATCAGAAAATAGTCTGCAGCGAGGATCAGATGTTCCAAAACGCTGCCGCTCTTCTTCCCTCCCAAATACGGAAGCCGAATATCCGTCAACGCCCGGTCTTTCGAGTAGGTCAGATACCGATACGCAAATTCCAATACGAAACAGCCCGCGTCGACGAACGGGCGCATATCGAACTTCCCGCTCTGCCCGAAAGGTACCTGACGCGGAAACCACCCGTCTTCGCGCTGGCATGAAAGCAAGTGCAGCAGTATCTGTCTACATTTTTCGGCGTCGTAAGACAAAAAACCGCTGAAATCGTTGGACGCGTCTCGCGTGCCGCGCATACCCGTCGGCCAGCCTCTGTCCATGCGCGATACCCAGGAAAGCTCCAGCGGAAGAAAGGTGTTTGCGAAAAGATCAAAGTCCTTGTCTTTTGTGCGGACACGATTTACTTTGAACAGTTCGGCCGTTTTCTTTTTGCAAAGAGAGCATGCCGCGCCGCGCGCCGCCTTACGGAAATATTTTTCGGAAACCGCGCAGTCGGCGGAAACCGTTTCTTCCTCATACGACATCGCCAAAACCTGGGTATAACACGCACTTGCACCCGCCGCAATATTCCTGCGATACACGGCGGCATAGATCTGCTCAAAGGCGAACAGTTCGTTCTCCTTTTCTCCTTTCGGGAAACAGCAGTCCGCACGAGTGAAGCCGCGCGTGGCGGTATTTACCTTTTCAAAACTGACGCACGTCTCTTTTGCGCCTTTGTCAAAAAGACAGTGGGCGTACCTCCTCTCTTCCCTTTTCCCGTTCACGCTGTAACGGTCGGTGCGGAAGGCAGGCCTGCCTTTCGTTGCCGCGGACGTTTTCGTATACCACTCGGGCTTGTCCCACGGCGCCATACACAGATCGTTGACATAAGGTATGACGCACGGCATGACCGCAACCTTAAGCGAGCGATCCGTGCGGTTTACGATCCGCGTGCTCATCACCGCCCTGCATTCGCCGGGAGGCACGAACAGCAAAGTTTCAACGGAAAATTCGCCGAATTCCAAACGGTATACCGCCTTTTCGGGCCGAAATTCTATACGGATCGATTTTGCGGCGAACAGGTCGAAATTATTTACCGTTCTGTCCCCGGCCTGTATATATACCAGCCAGGGCGAACGCCCGTATCTTTCCCGTTTCAGCAAAGCGATCCCTGCGGGCGCGTCCGCCTGGCAAAGATCGATACCGCTCTGATCTACGCGGACGGTGATTTTTTCATTCCCGTAATAATACCAGTAAGAGCCGACAGCGGGTATCTCCGTCAGGACATATTCCCCCGGCTTACCGGTAAAAAAACCATATTGATTCTGCTCCATCGGTATATATCCTTTTTTAATCCTTTTCTTGGCAAACGCCCCGGATTTCGCATGCGGGAATCGTTGCTGAATGCTTCATCATGAAAATTCCGTGCGGGCGGCGGATCTTTCGCCGCCCGCATTCCGTTATCGGGTCATGCTTTGCGGATGCAAAAATATCGGAATGATAAACGCCGCTTCACCCGCCGCGAGGGAAAGATTCAATTTGCCGTCGGACAATGTTTTTACCGAACGCCGCCCGTTCACATATACGATTGCCGTATTCGCTTCTTTAAGGCGCAGTTCCACGTTATCCGTCAGGCCGTCTTTGGGGTCGCTGAAATTTGTGACCATCAGTCCGATCTCGCCGTTTTTACCTGTAAATCTCCCCGCCAGCGTATCCTCCGAGGCCTTTATGGCGTCGATTATGTCGATGCTTTCCGCATTGAAACATAATTCCCGATAAAGCGCGTTCGTTCCGCCGTTTGTTCCTTCGATACACATCGTCGTTTCCCAGTCGAAGTTGAGGAACACATGATCCCAGCTCAGTAATTCAGAATTCATTTGCCGGACGATGCCGAACACGGGAGTCGGCGTGATCCCGTCTGCATTTTTTACAATGCCTTCGTCCCAGCCTTGACGGAGATAGTCGCCATATGTGACATATGTAAAATAACTGAGAGCATTCCCTCCATACGTCATTGCGACATTGACCATATAACGCAAATTCGTCAGATCCATCGCGCGATATCCCCAATGCCGCGTATTGGCGACATAAAAGTGAAAATCCGCATTGTATCGTTTTGCGTACTCGGCGACCGTTTCATAACACGTCAGCCACTCCGCTTTCATCGTGCCGTCGGCATTCAGCGGATAGCAGTCGACCGATAACACCCTGTTTTCCGTGATTTTGCTAAAAACCACATCGCAGTAATGCCCGACGTAGTCGGCGTAATTTCCGCCGAAGCGACCGCCATCCCCCCGGTCTTTTATCCAATCCGGCAAAAGATTCACAAGGAAATATTTATCCGAATAATAAGCCTGATGATTCTGTGCCGCAGAAGCGTAGCCCGTGATTTTGTCGTACGTCGGTTCATCCCTGAAATAAAACCCCGTGACGATATCCGAAACAACGTCAGGCTTCAGATACGGGCTGACTTCCTGAGGCGTTTTCTCTTCGGTATGAGGGATATACGTCAAACCGTACTTTCTGCAAACGCTTTCATATTCTTTTTTGTATATCCACGGCATGTATGTTGTAATTCCGGCGTCCGCCATAACGTCAAAGGATTTATCCAGATCCGAAGCGGCGGGACGAGGTTCATTCATAAATGAGATCATCATCCGTTCACCATGGTCCTCATACACAGGCAGGCTCGTACACTCTTTTAAAAGAGTTCTTTCCGACGCTTTTTGAGAAATTGTTTTGCGGCCCTTCATTTTGCCTCCTTGATTTCAAACTTGTTTACCGACATGCATTGCGCAGCTCCTCCTTGCGGTTTTGAAACGCAAGGAGGAAGTTGTTTAATTACCGAGACTTCTCAGCCATTCGTCCGTTTTCTGCTTGATCGTGTGTTTGTATTCCGAAGGATTCTGTACATCCTCCCGATAATGCGTCAGGCCGAACCTCTCGGCATCGTCGCGAAATTCTTCGATCATCGTACGGAGCTGCGAATCGTTATAGTAATAGGAGTACAGATCAAGTAATATAAACCGCGGCGAAAGGCTTTCCGTCTCTACGCGTTCGAGCACAAGCGCCCTTTCGTCCTCGTCCTCGATCTGTTCGATCGCCGCATACGCCCTGTCAAATATATCCAGGATCCGATCTAAATATCTTTTCGGATAAAACTCGGCGCGTGCCATGCGTGCGGATTCATCGCTCCCGGCATATGCAAGATACCCGCGCGTTTGCTCCATCAGCTTGTAATTTGCATTTACGAGGTCAAGATATTCACGCATATACGGGGCTGCAGCCTTAAAATAATGTTCCATAAACTCATCTATGAGTTCATTCACATCCAAGTCGGCATCCCACAGCAATTCGGCATGCAAAAAGTTACGGAGAGCTTCGAACGGTGCCGAATCCATTTCGCGCGGGCCTTGATCCAATATGTCAACGACTCCGTATTCGCGCAAAATCCTGTAATTTTCGGCTATCGTATGAATGTTGTACATCGGGTACAAATACGCTCCGAAACCGATGTGATATGTCCAGATCGACAATTGCACGCCTAACGCCGCCCAACCGAGGATCGCCTCACGGATCGGCCCGTTCGTTTCCTCGTCTAACAGATTCTTCGAATAAACGCTTGCCAAAGGAGCGATTCTCACGACCACATTGTCTTCCGGGATCACCTCCGAAACGAATTCGTATTTACCCGTTTCCGCATTCCACGTTACGGGCGGCTGCTGCGTCCTTTGATATGCAAAGGTAACAAGCTTAACGATGTCAGCCCTTTCGGGGTGTTCCTCTTGCAGCCACGCCTTGATCTCTTTGGCCACTTTATTCATAAAGACCATCAAAGTACCGCTGCAATTTGCGTTTTCACCGCCGTAACGAATATTATTCTCCTTGCACTTAAGACAGGTACAGGTCGTTGCCTTATCCTCCTGCCCGATCATAAAATACTTTGCATTCGGTTCGTTTTCAATATATACCTTCAAATTGTCGACAAATGTCTGAAACATCTGTTTCCCGTCTTCCGTATCTTCCAACGCATTGGAAAAGCAAAGCTGCGTTTTATCGGGGCTGTACCAGGAAGTGTGAGAGCCGTATTGCGCCGGCGGCAAAATATGGAATGTCGTATGAGACCACAAATCGAGTGCCCAGGCGCTTCCGCTTCCCTGTGAAGGCAAGAAAGTAGTCCTTACTCCATTCAAGCGCATTCTCATTGCAAAAGTGCTGTCATAGAAAAATGCGTAAGCATTGACGTCCCTGCCTTCGAAATCGGGTATGACCGTCAGATTAAAATCTTTGAGTTTGCAGTCGGTAACGGTATCGATATAAATTTCGTCGGTTGCATATACGCGGTAATTGAACTGTCGGCGCAAAAATTCATATACGGCATACACTTTACCGCTTTCACCCGTACCGAGCATCAATACGCTGTTTTTGTAAGTTACCAACTTAAACCCGTTATCGGACAGTTCCGACGCATCCATTTCGATTCCGCTTTCACGGTACAGCGACGTATCGCCGATAGCGAGATACTTTCCGTCGGAAGCGACCGAACCATTATCTTCAAGAACATTCAGAACGCTCCCCGTCGCTTCCGCGAAGAAATTCCCCAGCTCCTGCGAAGCAAATTTTTCGGATGCGGTCGGCGATTCGGGTAGCAAAATCGAATATTCCGTCGCGCCGTCTTTTACAAGGTCGATCTGCGTGTCCGTAACCGTATTATCGTCCGGAGGCGGCGTTTGCGTCTGCGCACAGGCGCAAACCGCAAATGTGCAACAAAGTGCGAGAAAAACTGCCGTGACGTGTTTGAATTTTTTCATTGTTACTCCTTCCTAGACAACAGTAATCGCAAAGCTCAACAAGTCGTAGTTATAACTGCCGGTTACATCGTTCACCGCAAAATAATAAACATAATATTTACCTGCATCCTGAGGAACGAACGACATGGTCTGCGTTACATCAACGATCTCTCCGCCCGAACAAACGACGTATATGCTTAAATAAACATCATCCGCATTGCCCGTAAACACTGCTTTCGGCAAAACCAATTCGGTTCCGTGATTCCACTCTGCAGGCATTTCGCCATCGATGCCCAGGCCTATCGCAACGTCTTGATAAACATATATGGAATTTCTGCTCCTCGTTTCGTTCGCCAAATTATCGTCGGTCGCCGAATATGTTACTTCGTACATTCCCGGTATCCCCGCCGCAAACGTCAAACCTTCTTCGGGCAGCATCCCGGAATAGATCTGCGTTCCCGTCGGAGAAACGACGCTTACGTTTACCCGCACGACGCCGTACAGCACATCGGCGGCGACTGCGCCCGGGATATAAACCTCCCCCACGTTCTGCTCGATCGTCAGATCCTCTTTGAAAGCGATCACCGGATTCGTCAGGTCAGCAGTTCCCGAAGTGAACCATTGATTGTTGATCTTTACGACGGAAAACGCGGAAGCTCCCGTCACATCTCCAAAGCGGACCGAAAGATAACATAGCCCGTCCGTAAAGCCGTCGAATTCGACGCCCGAAAGGTACGTTTCGACGCGCGCGACCTCTAAACCGCTCGCATCGGTAACGATTCCTTCTCTGTTTATCAGAAGCATCATGTTCGTACGGAGATTGTCAAAGAACGAACCAGATATTTCGATCTGCTCTCCTCCGTTGACCGTCATCAAACTGGTCGTTCCGTTTTGCTCGCCCTTTATGATCCTGAAAATAATTTCCCTGTCCGCATAATAGGAGTCGGTCAGAACGATCTCCGCCCAACCGAAATTATTTTCGGTTGCAGGGACTCGGAACTGCAATTCAAAATCGCGCGCCGAAAGCGGATTGGCAAAATCCAGCCTTGCATTTTCTGAATCGAAGAAAAAAGTAACGTTCTGACTGTTTTGCCCGTAATTGTACTCGGTGCGGTCGATCTCTGCCCGGGTAAAATAATCTCCGAGACGAAGTTCTTCCGACCGGTCGATCACTTTAACATTGTCTTTTTGAATCACCTTTTCTCCGCCGTACAGTATCGATGACGCGATATACTTGACCGTGACAAAATCGCCGTACTTAGCCGCATCGGGAACAAACGTCTGCCCGGGCAGCACGCTTTCGATAACTTCTCCGTCCGCCGTGCAAATATCTATGCGCTTTTCAGCCTCGGCCCTTGTTCCCGAAAAAGAATAATAATCGTACGCCTCAAAATCGGGGAACGAAGTTTCTTTGCCCGCGATCAGCGCGTTTGGAACAAAAACTTCGTCGGGAATAACGGGCGTTTCCGACGCTTCCGTTTCGAAATAGTAATCGAATTTTTCCTCAGACAAAAAATCTTTCACGGTAACGCGCAGACAATAGATGCCCGGCTGCAAAACGACAAACCTGCCGTTTATTACCGATACTTCATCTTTGCTTACGGTTTCAAATACCGAATATGCGAGCGTATATTCTCCGCAGGCATTTGTTACGTTGCTTTCGGGAATGGATATGTAGCTGCCTACATCAACCGTGTCCGCGATCTCACGCGTAAATTCGTGTTCGAGCCTGTAAAACACGTCGTTGACGGTTACATACAGATCTTTCACCGTTTCGTTTCCGGAATAGTCGACGGCCGTATACCGTATTCTGTAACGCCCGACCTCCTGAGGGATAAACCCGCCGTCCCGAATCGGGATATTTTCGTCCGACGCCATCCTTTTGACCGTTACGTCAACACTTTTTTCACCGGGCGCAATGCCGAAAGACGTATCTTCAAAATCATAAGCGGTGGCTTGAAAAACAGGATATCTGAAAAAGGCTCTTCCCTGCGGCAAAGCGTTTTCCGAATAACCGAGCGTATCGACTTCCATTCTCGGCGCCGCCGTATCGGTTTGCTCTTCGCCGGAAAAAACCTGCGCGCCGACCTGTAAGATCAGATAGCCCGAATTTTTATTGTTGAAAGTCGTTGAATCGGCAGTCAGCGTCATGCGTACTCTCCCGCTTTTAAATCCGGGCCATTCGCCGCGCATTACTTCACTGTCCGTAAGATCTGCCGCCATTCCGTCTCCGGGATTGTCAGGCTCGCTGGCATGCACCTGCGAGGTCTTATAATCGTACATGATAGACAGTGCATTGATATCCTTTTCGATCGAAATCCCTTCTCGCGCCCTGCCGTAAAAATTTGTACGGACGGACATGCCGTACCTCTCATGATAATTTGCTCCGCCCTTCGTGTAGCCCATAGGCACTTGACCGTTCCCCGCTGCCTTTAAGTAAGATGCAAAGGGCCATTCGTCCACTTCGTTGGCGATCACGCCGATTTCGACATAAATTTTTTCGTCCTCAACATCGGTCAGGCGAAGTTTTAATTGATCTATCTGCAGATCTTCCAAAGCCTCTATCGGATGCGTCGTGATCGGGATAAACTTTAACAATATATCGTCTTTCGTAAAGGCGCGAAGATCGAGTTCATGAGAAAGCTCTATAACGGATTCTCCGTTTTCGGGAGCTTTAATGAAAGTGCCCTTATAATTGCCTATGTGTTCAGGCGCGGTATAATTTTCTATGATCTCCGCATTTCTTATGGATGTAAATGCAGACGCATTTGTCTGCTTCTGCTCCGCAAACACGCCTCCGAAAGCAAATGCCGCCAGGCAGCCGATAAACAGAACGCTTAAAAGTATCAGCATCATCCGCCTTACCCGATCGCAACGATATGTTTTGCATTGCTTCATTCTTTTAACCCTCCGAGGCTGACATTCATGATCAGCTTATTTCTGAAAATGACAAAAATGATCATGACCGGTATCGAGACGATCATACATCCCGTAAGCTGCAACGGCACGGAACTGATAAGATTGTCCGTGGAAAACTGGTAAACAAACAGTCCGTATGCGATCGTAGGTATATCGGGCATATAGATCATTGGAGTCTGATAATCGTTCCAAAACCCTATAAACGCGAGCAGCGCCAGTGTGCTGATGGTGGGAAGTATGAGCGGGAACATGATCTTGAAAAATACGCCGAAGTGCGTCGCTCCGTCGATAAAGGCGGCTTCGCTGTAATCCCGCGAAAGCCCTTTGAACGCCGCGTGGAACACCAGAAAATTCAATCCCAAAAAATTCCCCTTCATGATCCAGGCGCCGATCATAGTATTGTATGTACCGATCGCGCGGGCGACCTGCAATTCGGAGGCGAGATTCCCTATTACGGGCAAGATCATGGTAAAAATGACAATGCCGTATAAAATTCTTCCGAAAAAGAATTTGTACTTCGCAACGCAATACGCCGTGACCGCGGGCGTCATGATCCCCATAAAGGTACAACCGAGCGCATAGATCAATCCGTTCATGAACATCTGATAAGTATATGCGGTCGCCGTGCCTCCGGGCACATTGACCGTGATGCTCATCTTGGTAAACGCGGTAACATAGTTGACGAACATCCATTGCTCGGGCAAACCGAATTTGTTGTAATAAAAGTCTTCCCGCGTTTTCAAAGATGTAATAATCGCCCAAATAATCGGAATAAACAGCGAGACGACATATATCACGAGGAATGTGATACCCACGATCGCAAATATATCGCGCGAGATCTTGAACCCTCTTTTTGTTTTTTCCATATCACAGCCCCCTTAATATTCGACCGTAGGCCCGAATTTATCCAGCGCCCACCTTGCAAGCAAAACGATCGGCGCCGTTACAAGAGTGAGCAAAAGCCCTGACGCGGCGGCAAAGGGATACTGCTCGTAAGAAGCGTTTTCACCTATTACGCGCGTAAAAATATAGTAGCCGAACGTCTGCATTTCTTCCTGCGCGCTGTCTTTGTAGAAGGTATATAGCGCGCCTGAACTCGTGAAAAGCCCCGCAAGGCTCGTGACCAAAAACACGCACAGCGTCGGATAGATCATCGGAAGAATGACGGAGCGAAGTTCGCGGAAAAGCGTTATACCTTCCAACTGTCCGTATTCGATGACCGATTGCGGGATGCGCGACATCGCACTCATATAAATGACCATACCGCCGGCCACGCCCGTCCACAAGCCATAAAATATTACCAACGGAAACGCAACGTTTGGATCCATAAAGAAATTCGGTATCGTTTCCGCTCCGAATATCTCATAAATTTCGGATATTCCGTATTCTACGAAATATTTGAACATGATCGCTATGGCGATACCCGGAACAAGGGACGGAATGAACAAAACGACCCTGAAAAATCCCGCCAAAGGTATCTTTTTATATAACAAATACGCCACCGCAAGATGCAGAGGGATGCCGATAATGACGCTGCATGCGTACATGATCAACCCCCGCCCGAACGACCCCGCTATGGCCGTGTCGTGCGATAAGGTATAAATTACATTTTTAAAATTGATCAACCCGTTAAAATAATATCCGCCGGTATCACCCGAAAAGGTTTTGAAAGCGAGCAGTACCGAGTTGATATTGACAACCACATAAAAAACCAAAAATTGCAGGACGGGATATGCCAGCATCACACAAAGGAACACTCTTTCCCCTATCTTTCGCCTGTTCAGACGTTTCGGCTTTTTCGGATCCGCGTTGCGGTGTATTTTTTGATGCACCGCAACGCTCAAATCGTACATCTTATCTTTGATAAACATTTTTTCCTCGCTCAACCCAAAGTGCTCTGCCACTGATTATACTGCGAATCGTAATCGGAGAATCTTGTTTTGCATCCTTCCAGATACTGCTGTACCGTCATGCTCGGGTGATTCATAAACGCAACAAACGGATCGCTGTAATTTGAACCGTCGACCCTTGTTCCATACATCCAATAAGCGAAATACGTTGCGGCGGATCGCTTGAAGTCACAACTTCCCGTGGAATAAGCGACCGCAACATCATCTTTGTTATACAGATCCCAAAACGACTGCGCAAACGGACTCAATGATTCGTACACCCCGTCTTCCAGCTCATATTCATAGGGCCGGACGATACCGGTATATTGCGTAAATACCGACATGGCGTGCTCGGAAAGGGTGAATTTCAAAAAGTCTTTGGCAAGATCGATGTTTTGCCCGTTGGAATTGATGATGGCGGTCGTCGTGGCGGAGGACGAGTAATAAGTGGGCGTTTTCGTCGCGTCGTCATCGTACAGCGGGATGGGCATATAGGCAAACCTGCGGTTGCCGTATGCGTAAGGGCTGTCGGGATTTCCTTTGGACATGCTTTCGAAAACGTCGAGAGCTTCCTTTTCCCACCAGCCGCCTTCGAGGATCATGGCGATCGGTTCGTTATCCGCGCTGCTGCGAAGGAACCTTTCCTGTGCGTCCAGATGCGACATGACGCCCCTCATGCTGTCGGGGTCATAATAAGCGGAATGGCTGATGATCTCGTAACACATTTCAAGAGCGAATTTTTTGCCCGTATCGTCCAGCAAATACTCGTCGGCATTTTCGGGCGTGATCGTATTGCCCTCGGAATCGGTACCCGAAAAACTATACTGCAGCATGTAATCGTTGACGCCTTCGTATCCTGCCCACAGGGAATTCAGGTATTCAGACCGATATCCGTCATCAGATGCGCACCAGACATAGGGCGTAACGTTTGCGGTGTACGTCATATAATTCAGCCATTCTTTATATTCCGTAAACGTTGCGGGAAGCCCGTCGTCATCGGTTTTCGGCACGCCGTCCCTGCCGTAAGATTTTTCGGGCGCACCGTCAAGCCCGCTCGTATAGCCGCCGTCTTTGGCTATGTAAAGACGTTTATTTTCAAAAAGGTCTACGTCATAGACCGCGCCGTAAAAGTTATCGTAAAAAGGCACGGCGTAATAGGTATCCTCTTCGTATTCATAATGCTTGCGCAGAATCGGATTCATGCGCTCCTCGATGCTCTTTTCTCCCTCTGCGGCGGGATTCGTTACGATATCGGAAATATCGACGATCTTTCCCGAAGCGGCATAGTTTTTGTAATTGAGCGTATGCGTAAAGAATATCTCTTCCGTCCTGTAAGCGATCATGCTGTACAGCGTGGAATCGCGCAGCTGATCCTTTTCGTTGGTATTGATGAGAATATCAACGTTTTCGTGCTGCGCCTCATATTCTTTTTCAAGCACGAACAGCCAATCGGGGACGACGCCGCCGTTAAAATAGACGATGTTCAAATATTGCTTATTGGGATCGTATTCCCCTTGATTGACTGTCATACAGGCGGTCATACTCATCAAAGACGCCGCGGCAACGGCTACAGCTATGATTTTTTTGAAAGATTTCATGTTACAACACTCCGCTTTTATTTTTCCGGACGCGCCCGCCCGACGGGCGCGTCCGATTCATCGATCCTTATTTTTGTGCTTTTTTCTTTCTGATCAGGATAACAGCGACCACAACTCCCGCAATTATGACCGCTCCGCCCACGGAAAGGCCTACGATAAGGCCGACGTTTCCGTTCGTTGCGGGCGCTTTCACGGTAATTTCAAACGTCTGCGAAGCCGTGTTCCCCGCGGTATCCGATACGGTGTAAGTGATCACATACACGCCCTCTCTGTCGGCGACGAACTTTCCGTCGGTGACGGTCACGACAGAGCCTCCGAAAGAAACCGAAACTTTCGCGGTAAGACCGCTGTCATAGTTGTCGCTCACGGAAGAAGGCAAAATCGTGATCTCCGTTCCCGTTTCCACATTCTTTGCATATTCGCCCTGCACCGCGATGACGGGATCGGTATCGTCGCTGACCGTAAGCGTAAGTTCACAGGTTTCTTCCTGTCCGTTGTAAGTGACGGTATAAGTGACCGTATATACCCCTGTATGCTCGGGCGTAAAGGCGCCGTTGTTTGTTTCCACCGCGTTCCCGCCGTATGTTACGGATATTTTCGCCGTGAAATCGGTGATCGTCTCTCCCGTGAACTGGTCGACCACGTTCGGCGCTGCGGGCGTATATGCGCTTCCGAAACTTACCGCCGCATCGTCGGCGCTGACCGTAAACCAGCTTGCCTTGACTTCTATCTGCAGCGCCAGAGTCGATGCGTTGCCCGCATTGTCCTGCGAAGTATAAACGACCAGCCAAATGCCTTCTTTTGCAAAATTCACGGTATCACCGAAATTTGCCGCGACTGCTTTTTCGTCATCGGGGCCTTTTACGGCAACGCTCACCGTCGATGTTTCGTCCACGTTATCTTCCGCCGTCGCCCTCGGAATAGTCACGCTTCCGCCGATGACCGCGCGGAAATGCTTGAGCACCGCGGTATCTTCCGCAGGGTCAGGCACCGCCCCCGTCAATTCGTCCGCAGTGATGACCGGCCCCGTCTTATCCTGTAAAGCGACTTCGCGCTCAACCGATTGGCTGACCTGTGTTTCTTCCAACGTGTAAACGACGACATATCTGACATTGTACTGCCCCGGGGCAAATGTTTCGAATAAGCTCTTCAGATTGAACGTACCGTCGCTTTCAGCCGTCACATCCTTCCATTCAGAACCGTCGTACACCTGTACGGAGAGCGTATAATCGTTTACGACGCCGTCCTGATAATTGTAGACGATCAGGTCGTCTTTGCCGACGATGTAATCCGCACCGATGACCGCGGGCGCCGCGGCATCATCGGAGAATTCCACTTTGCCGTCCGTCACGGTAACGTTGAACGTCTGCGTTCCGCTCTGCCCTATGTAGTCGGTCGCGGTATAAGACAGAACATATTCACCGTTTTCGTCAAAACTGATATACGTTTCCGCCGTAACGGGGTAATCGGTGTATTTGCCGTAAGGTTTTCCGTCTTTGGTGACGGAAAGCAGGATCTGTACGCTCGCGCCGTTCAGATCGAGCGCGGAAACGCCCGTCGCACCGATGTTCACCTGCCTGTTTTTCAGGATGAGATCGGAGTTGCTCGCGCGTGAAACGGTGGGAACGTCTGCGCTCGCCAACACTTCGAGCGGATAGCGGAACGTGACTTCCTCGCCCGTATAACCGTTCATCGTATATTGTTTGCGCCCGTTTCCGTTCGAGTCAGTCGCCCCGTGATACACGATATAATACTGCCCCGCCTCGGCGGGCGTGAACGAGAGCCCCTGCGACCAGTCGGCATCCTGCATTACGACTGTGCCATCCGCATTTTCCACGCGGATCTTGCCGTTGAACGCGAGGTCGCTTTCAAAGAGGCTGAAAACCTGCGGCGCGGGAATTTTGTACGCCTTATTTGCCACCGCGCGGGATACCACCTCGGTCGTGACCGCGGGCCCCGTGCCGCTTTCTATCCTGCCGGAATCGCCGCCGAGCGACTGCCCGTTCAGCGTATAAAGGATGAGTGACGGGGTTTTTCCGTCCGCAACGCTCATAAGTTGTACGGATACCGTATAATTTTCAAACGAACTTGCTTTCAACGCCCCTGCGCTGTCGCCGATGTGTGCGAGGTCTGCGTCGCGCGAAAGATCGACGATCACGCGCTTGCTGAATTGGTTTTGATTGTTATAAGAATAGCTGTATACCTCTCGGGTGACGGGATCAAAGTTGATGACCGTGGGATAGCCGCCGTGCTTCCAAATGATGTCGTTTGTGGAAGTGGTGTTTGAGAACGCCGTACCGTACAGGCGGGTGTTTTCACCGGACTCTCCAACGTCAGCGGCAAACCCGTCAAATTTCCCGACCGGTTGCGTGCCCGTCGCATCCCTGTAATCGTATTGAAGCCCTGCGCCGGTATTTTAGCCCGCCTTGCCGTAACCGACTCTCGCGTTCGGAATGCCAATCGCTCAATCCGTTCCGCCTACAAGGTATACGGTAAAAGATTCGCCCGTTTCGCTGTCGGTAAGCGTAATTGCAAGGTTCCTTACTTCCAACTCTTTATTTACGGTCGCCCATCCGCTACCCCAGTAATTCTCGGTGTTTGAATATGTATCTGCAGACATAACGCGGAAATCGAGTTCAAACAACCCCGAAAGAGTATTTTTAAATTGAATCGAACTTCCCGCGGCGGCTTCGCCGGCGGCGGTAGCTTTCAAATAAATGCCGCTCCTGTTATCGTTGGGCAAAACGGCATTTCCCTCGGCATCGCGGTACTGCGAACCTAAATAGTTATAATCTTCTACCGTAAACCCTTCAAGCCCTATCAGATCGTCGGCAGAGACGGAAAGTTCCTTCACATTGACGCGCACCGTGCGCTCGGCATCGCCCATAGGTGCGCCGTTGTACTCGACCACGTCACGGGCATATACCCCATCGGTATTGTATCCCTTCCCGGGCGTTTTCCAATCTTTTCCTTTGCTGTCGGTCGGTGCGGAATAGACGATGCGGTATTCGCCCGCGTCTTCGGGCGTAAAGGAGAGAGAATCGCTCCATGCAACGCCGTCCAGCCCGGAAAGCGGAGAGCCGTCCGGCCCGTAAACGGTCACCTTGCCGTTGAAAGGTATAACGCCTTCCATAACGTCATAGGCGTTCATTGCGGGGATTTTGTACGCCTGCCCTTTCATCCCGTTGGGAAGCGATGCCGCGTCGGGGATGACGGACGGGCCGCGGTTATCGGTAAGTACGCCGTTTTCGCCCGCCAGCGACTGCCCGTTCAGGGAATAGAGCATGAAGTTTGCGGGTCTGTCTTCCGCAATATTCGTGATCGTCATTTTGACGGTATAATTTTCGAACGTACTGTCCGCAAGTTTATGTTCGGAATCGCCAATCTGTGCATAATGCGTCATATCATTCAAGTCGATGATCACACGCTTTGTAACAGACGTCTGCGTGCCTATCGTGGAAAAGCCGTACGAATATCCATAGATCTTACGCGTGGCGGGATCAAAGCCGATGCGCGTAGAAATCCCCGTACTGTCTGTGATCGGCTGAACCTGTCCGTCTTGTCCGTTCGTCAAACGGGAAACATAATTGGAATAGGAAGTATTCCCCAATCTTGTATTTCTGTACGCATCGTTCACGTCAAAACCAATCGTTTCCGTGTTATCGCCCAAATACCGAAGCCCCGCCGTTCCTTTGTAGTCGGCATTCGCATACTTCCCGGATTTTGTTTTTACATCGCCGTAGCCTACGCGCGCCGTTACACAGCCCGGCTGCCATTCAACGCCGCCCGCAACATAAATCGTAAAACTTTCATTCGTGTCCGTATCAGTAATTGTGATGCCGACTTCACGAACGTCGAGACCTGTATCGACTGTCTGCCAGTCTACAGCCGGATTGCCATTATATGAATTCTGCGTCGGCAGTACGCGGTAATTGATCTCGAAAGTACCGCTCATGCTCTGCTTGAAACTGATGCCTTTGCCGAGCAGAGTTTCGCCTACGGTATCGCCGCTGGAAAGTTTTACACCCACCGTTTCGTGTTTATCCTTTGGCGTTTTAGCCGCCGACTCGGCTGAATTCAGCGGCGTGCCGTCTGCAAACTGCAATTCTGTGGCGGAGACATTATAAGCCGAGGTGAATTCTTCACTCCACTCTGCAAGATCGGTAACGTTTTCGATCTTTCCGTCCGCCGCGGACGCGCGCAGCGCGGAAAACAGCGCAGCGAACCCGAACGACAGGCACATGGCGATCGTCAGCGCCCAAACGGTCGTTCGCTTTGCCAGCTTGGTGAGATGCATAACATTTTCCTCCATTCCTTAAATCTTTTATTGATACAGCAAACAATTTTGCCATCAATCGATATTTTCGCATTTTGAATGCCAAAACGGATATATCCGTTTTCATTACGCTGTACGCACTTTCCGAGCGCGCCCCGCAATTCGAATTTTACGTTACAGCACAGAGCGGTTTTTTCAGTTTTAACCCGCACGTTTTAACGCCGATTTTATCGTTTTGTAAGGAAAAAACAATCACGTTGCCGCTGTTTTCGTTACAGCAGATCAAAAATTTGTTTTCTATAATATCGAAGTCGCGCGGACTGTCTCCGCCGCAGTCTGTTTTTTGCTCTACGGTCAGATTTGCGCCGTCTGCCCGCAGAACGTACAATGCGTTTTCTCCCCGCACGGAACAATACAAAAATTTGCCGTCCTTTGAAAGCCGTATCGCCGCGCCCGTCGCGCCCTCCGTTTCCGTCAGTTTTACCGTATTCAGATAGATTGCCATTGTGTTTTGCCACTCGAATACGCTGACGGACGGTACCAGTTCGTTGACCGCGTAAATATACTTTCCGTCCTTTGAAAAGACGATGTGCCTTATCCCGTACCCTTCCGGCACTTTTGCCGTATTTTTGAGGTTCAGTTCCCTGTCGTATATGTACAGCGTATCCGTGCCGAGATCGGTACAGAGAATGTATTTGCCGCAGGGAGAGGGAATAACGCAATGCGTGTGCGGCGATTCCTGCCTCTGCGCGTTTGCGCCTCGCCCCGCATGCGCGACCGCCCTTTCGCAGTTTTTTACGATGTTGCCGCTTATATAGTTGGCGATATACACGTCATTTTCTATAACGCACAGATGACAGGCAACTTTTCCGAGCGTGTCGCGCACACCCGTTTTATCCGAAAAGTCTTCCGAACAGGAAAAGTAACCGCTGTTTTCGCCGTTTGCAAAGGGTGCGCGGAGGAGTATATGCAGCCTGCCGTTCGCTTTGACCGCGTACATCGGCCTGTCGCACGGAAGATACGCGTTTATTTTCAGACTGCCGTCATGTATTTCGCAGCAGTATATCCCGCCGCCTTTTTCCGCCTTTTCGCACGATAAGATATACATGGTTCCCTTTACAGCATCGTCTGCGTATCGTTCGGGTCGCCGTTTCTTGCCGCCTCGTATTCGGGCGACCAGTCAAGATTTCGGTACTTTTCGCCCCTCGGATCTGTCCGGATCCAATGCACCAGCATGTCGAGCATATCTACCGTCCATGTGGCGCGGTCTATCTGCGCGGTCGTGAATTTGTTCTGCGCGATCATTTCAAAACCGAAATCGTCCTTGACGTGCGTCTTCGCCGCGCCGTCCACCACTTCCGCCACGAGGTGCGCGGGGATAAACAGCACGCCGCCGCCAGCGCCGTATACGATGTCGCCGGGCAGTACCGTCGCCTTGCCGATGCGCGTGATGCCGTTGAAGTCTTTCATCACAAATTCTCGTATCGGCGTCGGATCGATGCCGCGGTAATACACCTGCACGCCTTCCACCGCCTTCATCTGCTCGGTGTCGCGGATGCCGCCCCATATGACGCCGCCGCCCGTCTTTGTGCGCGTCTTGATCGCCGTCGTCAGGTTGCCGCCGAGGAATGTGCCCTTGTAAATTTTGTCATACATATCCACGACGACCACGTCGCCCTCGGTGAGGCTGTCTATCACCCACTGGTTGTAATTGCCCTTTCTGCCTTCCGCCGCGCCCACGCCGAACATCACTTCGTGCAAGTCGGGGCGGGTGGGAACGAACGTCGCCGTCACCGCTCTGCCGATGAGTTTGCGGCCGTCGTCGTGCAGCGTTTTCAAATCGCCCTCAAACTGGCTTTCGTACCCTTTGAGGAAGATTGGCTTCCACAGTTCTTCCAGCGTCATCTTGCGCATCTCTTCGAGATACCTGTCGGGCACGCGCGGCCGCCCGTCGGGGAAACGCTCCCCTTTCCACAGCGGCGTAAGCGCGATAATATCTTCTCTGTTATTGAACCGTATCATCTTTCCGCTCCTTACAGGCTCATGCCGCCGTCCACGGCGATGTCTGCGCCCGTTATGTAGTCGCCCCCTCTTCCGCAAAGGAGAAGGACAGCCCCGACGCAGTCTTCGGGAATACCGAACCGCCCCATCGGGATCAGGCTTTCCACCTCTTTCCGCTGCGCTTCGTTATTGTAAACGCATTCATTCCTCGGCGTTACGATCGCACCGGGTGAAATGTTGTTTACCGTGACGCCGAAGGGCGCGACTTGTTTTGCGATGTTCTTTACCAGGCTCATGTCCGCACATTTCGTCGCGGAATAAAGCGCCAGTTCGGCATGCCTCCTGTGCTGGTTGACGCTGCCGATCATCACGATCCTGCCGAATCTGTTTTGCTTCATGGCGGGATAATAGGTCTGCATGAGTTTTAATGTGCTTTTGATATTGATATCGATCTGTTTATCGATCGCATCGTCCGTGATGTTTTCCCATGTCTGCTTATACTGCACGCTTGCGTTTATGATCAGGCAGTCTACAGGCCCCGTCTTCTGATACAGTTCGTTTATTTTCTGCCATTGCAAAAAGTCGGCGACCACCGCGTGGGCCGCACCGATCTCCTTCCGTATCCTTTCGGCTTTTTCCATGTCCTTACTGCAATGCACGATCACTTCGTATCCTTCTTTTACAAACGCCGCGGCGATCGCTTTGCCTATGCCCTGCGTTGAACCCGTAACCAAAACTCTGCGCTTCATTCAATTTTCTCCCAAACATTCTTTAACTTTCTATATCAAAAAATCAATTTTGATCTTCATAATTCAAACGGCGCTGTATTTCTTTTGCGCCCTTTACCAAAATACGGCACAGTTCCTGCTCCCGCTGCCTGAAATCTTCGTCCTCTTCCGTCAATTTCAAAGCAAGCCCTATCGCGCCGATGCAGTTCGACCTTCGGAACAAGGGGCTGGCGTATCCGTTCGCTTTTTGCTCCCCGATATTCTTTTCGCCTTTAGACACCACAACGTTCTTTTGCCGGATAGAATTTAAGGCCTGTATCAGCGTTTCATACGAAGTGATCTCGTCCCAATGCCCGGGCGGCGGCGTACCGTACTTATCCCAAAACGCCTTGATTTCGTCCCTGTTCATATGGGAAAGGATCGCCCTCCCCGTCGCGGTACGGTAGATGTCGTCCGTCCTGATATTCGGGTGCTCTTCGAACAGCTTCTGCTCCGTGTCCGCATAATCGATGATAAATTTTTGATTGCTGCGTATGACCGATAAAATGACGGTTGCGCGGCTCTTCTGCTCCATCCAGCGCATGACCGGGCGGCACAGCGATACGAAGTCCTTTTCATAGCGCCCGTATCTCGTCAGGTTATACAGCGACGGGCCTAATATATAACCTTCTTTATGAGAAACGCGCGTCACATAACCGCCGATGCACAGCGTTTCCAATAAATGCGAACAAGTGGCTTTCGGATATCCCGTTTTACCCGCGATATCCATAAGAGAAACTGAATTGTTTTTTGCGTCGGCAATGACGGAAAGTATCTTCATCGCCTTTTGCACGGATAGAATCATAAAACTCCTCTTTTGTGTCGTTCCGCTTATCACATCACAATCATTCTAATTCGCTTTCGCCGATCCGTCAATATATTTCATATCGTGAAACTTCTTGACGCATAGCCCAAATTCTGCCATAATATTGACATCTTTTAAGTCAGACATCTATTATTAAGGATTTCGATTTATGCTTCTTACGGACTACTTCAGATACAACCATGATCCCGTATGGGACATTGCCCGCCAATGCGGCATACGCCACGGCGTGATAAGGCTGCCCGAAACGGATGATTTCGACATTTGCGACCGCTCTCATTGGGCAGCCGTTTATAAAAAATTTACAGATTTCGGCATCACGCCCGTCGTGATAGAACCCATGCCGAACGAACTGCACGACCACATCAAAACGGGCGACGACCTGCGCGATGCCTGTATCGAAAAGGTTCTGAAAATGTTCCCGATCATGCGCGATCTCGGCATCGGCACGATATGTTTCAACTGGATGGCGCACGTCGGCTGGCTGCGCACGCGCTCGGACTTTCCCGAACGGGGCGGCGCGACCGTAACGGCGTTCGACCTTTCCGAAGCCGCTCCCCCGAAGGCCGCCATCACGGCACAGGAACTTTGGAACAATTATACTTACTTTATCAAGGCGGCGCTGCCCGAGGCGGAAAAATGCGGCATCCGCCTCGCGCTGCACCCCGACGATCCGCCCCTTGCAAAAATCGGAAACGTCGGGCGCATCATGATATCCAAAGAAAATATAAAAAAAGCTGTTTTCGATATTTGCCCGAGCGAATCTTTGGGCATTACGCTTTGCCAAGCAAATTTTTACCTGATGGGCGAAGATCTGCGGGATATTGCCGACCTGTTTGCGGATAAAATTTTCTTTATCCATTTCCGCAACGTTACGGGTACGGCGAAGCGCTTTCACGAAACATTCCATGACAACGGGGATATCCGCATGGCGGACGTCTTGCATTATTACATAAAAAAAGGCATCGACGCGCCTATCCGCGTCGACCACGTTCCCACCATGTACGGAGAGCAAACCTCCCTCGCGGGATACGGCACATCGGGCAGACTGTACGCCATAGGTTATCTGAAAGGCATTCTCGAAGCAAACGGCGCTGTCCGATAAAGTCACGATACAATACGGAGTTATCATCATGCAGATAAAAGTTTTTGAAAGAATTGAAAGAAAATTTGAAACGGAGATCGCCTCGGCAACGCTCACCGGCGATACGCTCCGCGAAAGCCTGCCCTTACAGCCTTTCGTGTTGCAACCCGTTGAACTTATATACGACGAAGAAGGCATAGAACACTGCGTTCAAACCGATAAACGATTTTCCGCGGTTCGTTTTACGGTAAAAAAAGAAGGCGTTTATTTTCTCGACGTTGCGCTTAAAGACGGCAAGACGTTCCGGGAACGCTTTGACGCCGTCGGCTATTCCGATAACGGCTATATACAAGTCAGCAAAAAAGACGCGCGGTATTTCGAATACTCAAACGGTACGCCCTTCTTTCCTGTCGGCATCAATCTGGCTTTCCCCCGCAGGATACCCGTTTCGAATCAAACGGAATTCGGCACAAACGGCGATATTGCTTTTATGGGAATGCGGCAATACGAGCGCTGGTTCAGACGTTGTTCGCAAAACGGCGTCAATATGGCGCGCGTATGGATCGGGCACGAGTATTTTTCTCCCGATACGGCCGAGGCAAACGTCTTTGAATACGCCCAATTTTCAAAGACAGACAAACTTCTCGAACTTGCAAAAAAATATAACATCAAATTAAAACTGACTTTGGAACAGTTTCGCTCTTTCCGCTACGATTCCGACGGCAAAGACAATATTTCGCGGCACTTCGATAAAAAATTATACCTGAACGGGAAGCGGTGCGAATCGATCGGACAATGGCTTTCCGGGCGGGAATGGAAAGAGGCCTGGCTGAATAAAGTCCGCGAGTTTGCAAAGCGTTATGCCGGCGATACGACCATTTTTGCCGTCGAACTTTGGAACGAGATGAATTGCCTCGGCGATATAAACGAATGGAACCGCGAAATGCTGCCCGCTGTAAAAGCGATGTTTCCCGATCATTTAGTCGTAAATTCTTTGGGAAGCCTTGACAACAAGTACTCTCTCGCAAATTACCTGTCTTTCCCGTGGGAATGCGCCGATTTTAAGCAGATGCACCGCTATCTCGATCAGGGCGCGATTTTTGACGATACTAAAAACGATCCCGTCGAAGTCATTCAAAAGGGACTGCAACTTATAAATCGGCAAGATATGCCCCTGCTCGTTGCCGAAACGGGAGCCGTTAACAACAACCACAGCGGCGAATTCAAGTATTATTCCTGTGACGACCGAGGGATCATTTTCATCGGCTGCGTATATACGCCCGTATTTTTATGTTGCGCGGGCTGCGGCAACATATGGCATTGGGACGAGCGCTACGTCGAAAGCAAAAATCTGTATAAATACTATAAACCGCTCGCCGATATGATTTCCGATATAGATTTTACAAATGAAAATTTCAAATCGATCGACCTTTCAAACGATAATGCGTATTTGTTTATCCTGCGGGGAAAAACCGTAAGCCTCGGATTCATCAGAAATAAGTCCGACTCCTGGAAAAACGTTTTGAGAGACATGAACGAGCCAAAACCGATCGAAAAACTTAAAACCGATTTGCCTTTCAAAAATGTGGTCGCCTATCCGATCTGGAAAGGCGATACGACAAAAATATATTCAGAAAAAGGATCCTTGGCTTTCGCCGATATATTATACGGTACACTTTTCAGATTCAACGGCTGACGCGGTATAGTATTTTTATATATAAACTTTCGGTTCACAAGCATTATCTTTTATTTTACTATGAATTTTGAGCATTTGTCAATGCTTTTTACTTTTGACCCTGTGTTTCGAAAGAAGGCCTTATCTGTTTTCTTCCGCGACAACTTGCCCCGATAAACATTCTCCGCCGCCGCGGCAGACGCCGCCTTTCAGCGTTCGGGCAAACCGCATTTCAGATTCACTAAGACAAGAGCGGGGGAGCATTTGCTCCCCCGCTCTTGTCTTGCTCTTTTATCTCACGACCGATCGGCAGACTTCCGACAAAGAAGACCGCATCGCCGCCAAAGATCGGTAACCCGAGAACGTCAAAAGGCGATGCGCCACCAAAAAAGCGCCCTTTTTGCCTGTATAAATGGCAAAAACCCCGGTTTTACCGGGGTTTTTTGAGTGAATATCTTTTTTATTCACTCATGATGCAAGCCCACTATAAAAGAGCTATTTAGCAACATTTTTTACCTTGTATAATGAACTTATCGAATTATTTTCATTGATTTATCTCTTTAAATATTTGAATAAAAATATAATTCTAAAAGAGTCCACAAAACAAATGCCTACACAATTCCGAACGAAAAAGAACGCATCTTCTTTGAGTCTAAAAGTTAGAGTTCGGATATATTCATTTTTATACTTTTCTTCAAACTTTAATGATTTTTTTGTCAGTCTAATACAAAATACTTTTAACCGTAATTGCTATTATATAAAAAAGATGACTCTATCGTCCATGTCCAATAAACATGTTCAGATAGAGTCATCCTCTTCACCCAAAATCTCAATTTCTACTATAGTATAGCATCTCAAAAGCATTTTTAATTATCGAATTACTTATAATTCATTCCATAATATTTTTACCCATCTACTTTAATAAATTCATATCCATGCGGCATTCCCTTTTCATCCCCACGCATAACTATACATAATAATTTTTCTTCATCGACTAATTGTATAATATGCTGGTTTAATAAATTTAATATTTTATTATACCATATATGTATATGACTATCATAGTAATTTATATCTATCTGAGCCCTATACGGATTAGATACATGCATTAGTGCTCCGCATTTATCATAAACATCTATTGCCTCATCTTTTGTTAAATAATTATCCACTTTTATCCATTGTTTAGGGATGGTATTATTATTTGTCTTAACCGGTTCTGGATAAAATCTTGGATTAATTTTTTCTATACCTCTGAAAATACATCTAGCATTCCAATTCGATGCAAACTTTTCATTATATCTACTATACAAGTCCTTATTTACAATTAAGTTTGCCATAGCTATATGTTCAATAATTTTTCTTATTTGGAGCGTCATGAATTCAATGTTTGTATATTTAAAGAGCGTTGATTTTTCTCCCAAACCAATGTTTAGAATTGCATCCATGCGTTTATTAATTAAAAACATTTGGTTGAGGTAAGCATTTATTCCATTATTATCCATATCAATTATTTCCAATGAAGATTTTATGTGAATGAAAATATTAAATTTTATATAATTTCCTGTCTGCTTAACATCTTTTCTTGTTCCCCACCGTATTGAATAATAAGTTTGCATAGTTCATGACAATTACCCGAATTTACAGTCGGTTGGCCCAAAAATCTACGCATTACTCGTCGATCTCCTCATAGTAGTACGAATAATCTATGCCTTTCATAACAATTTCTCGGTCATCGATTTTCGAAGTTTGGGCATTTTTTATCAATTCAAAAATGTAAGAGGCGTCAACCGGACTTTGTTTCATTGCGTCAAGATATTCTCGTTTATCGATCTTGCTCCAATCGGTGCATGTATGCAGATTTTTTTTCAGAATAAGGTCGAGCCAGATTCTTGTACTTCTGCCGTTTCCTTCCATAAACGGATGAGCAATATTCATCTCCACATATTTTTTTACAATGTTTTCAATCGTATTCTCCGGCATTTTTTCTATATGAGCAAGATTTTCATTTAAATACATTGCGGGCGCAAACGCAAAGCCTCCTTTTGCTATATTCATGCCTCTGATTTTACCGGCAAAGTCATAAAGCCCTCCAAAAATGTACGAATGGATCTGCTGCAGTCCCTTTACCGTGCCGACTTCTATCTCATTTATAAGCCCATTTTCAAACAGATCGTAAGCTTTTTGCTTGCTCTTTTCATCAATAGAAGTCCCCATCCCCTTGAGCCATTTATCGAATACAAGTGTTTTTTTGCTTGGAATGATGGCGATGACGGAATTGATCCCTTCTTCATCCACTACATCCGTCAAATATTTTTTACCGTCTTTTGCCGTCAATTTCAGTTGTCGACAAATTGTCGACAACTGCGGGTTTCGACGCTTTATAGCATTCCAATAGGAACGGGGATTTTTGCTCTTGGTAAGTGCTTCAGCCACATCGGTAGCGCAAAACCACCATTTGGACGTCTCCTCATCCCAAACGGCTCGCACGGGAATATCTTCAAAAAAGCGAATAGATGTTTTAATCATGTTTCAGTCTAAAACCTTTATTTTGTCAAAGGAAAATTTTTCATTATCATTATACCATTTTTCAGCATTATTTTCAATATGTTTGCCGTAAAATTATGGAGAATCATTGCCTTTTACTTATACGAGCATTCTCATCTGACCCGTATCCGGTAAAAAATCAATACTTTCTCGCCGCAACGTCTGCTTCATTTCCATGCCGTCTCGAAAAACAACTTTGATCTGATCCTTTGACTCTATCACCACACATTCAATGAGTTTTCTGACCACCTCGTCATTATAGGCCATCGGACAGTTTTTCAATCCGTCTATAACCGTACAGATAGAATCGAGGCGGGCCTGTGTTATTTTTTGACTATCTTTCTCTTTATGGATCAGCCTGAGTTTTTCTTGCAACTCATTTTTTTCATTAATGAGCTGTTGTATTCTGTTTTCATCAAAACCGTCCATAGTATCGGCGGATGCTGTATCGATCATGGAGTTAAATTCCGCATCGATTTGTGCGATACGGAATTCTATGTCAATACTATTCTCTTCTTCTATGTGAAACGGCACAAACAATTTTTATGCAGGACTTGAAAAGCGCCACCACCTATGATATACTATAAACGGTTTCAACCATAGCAGGAGAGTGCGGGATATGAAAGTTATTGCGGAACGGGACAAAATCCTGTTTTATATTTTAATCGCGGCGGGTTCCATATGCTTGGCGGTCGGCATATCGCTGTTAATAGTTTTCCTCGTTTGGTGGTATAGCTTGATCATTGTTTTCGGAGCCATTTTCCTTTCGGTCGGACTACGTTACGGCCTGATGCCCAAAACGGCGATCCTGCAAAAGGGCGGCGACTTTATATTTTGCTTTTTTCTGCGGCAGAAAAGCATTCCCGTCGATTCAATTCAATTTGTACACTATCCTGAAACAGGTTCTTTCGCCAACAGAGGCGACGACATTTTTAGCTCTCTTCACATTTTGAAACACGACATCCGAACACTGACGATAACTTATACCGAAAACGGTGCGGCACGGCAATTCCACCTTGTCTGCATTCGTGATGCCTCCGCTGCGGCTGCAGCGATCGATTCGATCGTCAAACAGCACCGCCGCACCTGACAGCTTTTACAGGCGGTAGTACATACAATCGAAAGGGAATACGGGCGAATTTCTGCCCGTATTCCCCTATTTTTACCCGAATGCCTTTGCATAAATCCCACACCGCTATATATATATATTTCTTATACAGACGCATGCTCCTTATTCGTCAAAATCCCGAACTCCCGTTCCAACACGGGCGGGGCAAGCAGCGGTATAAGTTTTCTGCACGACCTCAAATCAAATCTTCTTTTAACTTCCGAACCGGATCGTTCCTGTTTGCAGGTCTTCGCCATCGTGCAGCATCTCTATGATCGCAGTCAGTTGATCGTAATCTCCGTATTCGTCACCGTTCAACGCCGCCCACCAAAGCGAGCGCATGACCTCGCGGCATTCTTTGCTCCCCACTGAACCTAAGAAACTATTGCACAACGCAGGATCGTAGTCCGCGCCCTCCTTGTTAAAGGCGTCTTTCAACTTGAGCCACAATTTGTGCGCCTGTCTGAAAACCTCTGCGTCATCCGTTCCTATGATGTCCGCCAATGTTGTTTCTTCCCTGCCGTGAAAACTCATCTTTGTATGGGCGTTTGCAACGATTTCCTCGTCTGTCTGCCATTCGTAATTGTAATTCTTTACATTTTTCTCCTCATTCCTTTCTGCTCTTGCCATCTGTTTTCGCTCCTCCTTTTTGCATAAAAAAAGCACACAGGTTTTTTACCTATGTGCTTTGATTTTTATCCGATTTATGTTTTATGTAAGTTCAAGTCCCGGCACAA
>DWXC01000007.1 GCA_019119395.1 Candidatus Borkfalkia stercoripullorum
ATTGTCATTGTGATTCATTTCTCAATGTCCTCCATTCGTTTTGTGTGCAACTGGCAGGTCGCACCTCCATTATATACGAATGGAGTTATTTTTTCAATACCACATCGGCATAAGCCTATTCCTGAACCCCCAGACTATCTGGGGGTTTTCGAAATACAAAAAGCCCCCGCTTGCGTCCGCGGGGGCAACTTCAAATGTTCCTTACCAGTCCTGTTTTTTCAGGGATTTCGATTTCACGTCGTCGTAATAGGAAAAATATTTCTCCTTTTCGCTCTCCGCTTTTTTGCCGCGGAGCATGGCTTCCAGTTCGTCGGGAGTAAAGTCGGAAAGGTCGGCTTCCCCGTCGTAATCCGAAAAAAATTTGTAAAGATCCGCTTCCGACACCTTTTTACCTCCTGCGGTTTTTCCCGTCGCGCGGGGCCCGGGCGAGATACATGGTCGTGCCGTCCGCCTCGGTGCATACGGCGTATTTGCTGAGCGCGGGCATGATCTTTTCCATGAGTTTTTTGAAAGAATTGCAGCCGAAGTTTTTGGGAATGAAATCGGCGTATTTCTGTTTCATTTCCATGGAGATCTGCGCGTAATACGCCTTGCCGTTGTTGTCGTCGATCAGGCGGTCGATGATGTCGGCGAGGTCTTTTTTCTGCGAAGGGTCGATGATCTCGTTCTTTTCCTCTTTGGCGGCGGGCGCGGGCGCTTTCGCTTTGCCGCCCTTGTCCTTTTTCGGCTTCTCCTTCTCCCGTTCGTCCGAAAGGAGATAGATATATTCGTTGAACGCGTTGACAAAGCCGGGGTTCACGTTCCTGCCGCCCATGCCGATGACGACCTTATTGCGTTCGCGCAGTTCACGGACGAGGCGGGTATAGTCGCTGTCGCCCGCGGCGATGCAGAACACGTCCACGTCCTTTTCAAACAATACGATGAGCGCCTGAATGATGAGCGCGATGTCTATCGTGTTTTTGCGCGGCTGCACCTCGAACTGCTGTACCGCCGTCATCGAATAGCGGTTGACCTCTTCCTTCCAGCCCTTGACCGAAGCTTTCGACCAATCGGCAAAAATGCGCTTGACCATGACGTTGCCGTAGTTGGAAGCCTCGTCGAAGATCTGTCTCGCGCTGTGCGCGGGCACGTTTTCCGCATCGATGAGAACCGCGACGTTTTTGACCTTTTCCATGATTCCTCCCTTTTATACACATCCTGACCGCCGGTTGCGGCATACCTCCGACGCCGGCCGCGGCGACATGAGCGCGGTTCAGCCCTGATCCCCGCCGTCGTTTTTTCCGTCGCCGTTTTGCTGCGTGCCGCTCCCCGCAAAGGGATCGCCGCCGCCGCGAGGGTCGGGGAAATCACCGAACGGGTCGTCGGGCGAACGCGGGGGCTGCGGCTGCGCACCGGGCGTGCCGCCCTGCATTCCGCCGTACGGCTGCCTGCGGCGCTGCATCTCTTCCATGCGGGCGCGCATGTACGCGTCGAAATCGATCGCCTCCCTGTTGCGGACGGCAAAGATCGCGATCTGCGGCACAAGCACGAGCGCGGGCAGCCAGACCATGAGCACATTGCAGAGCCCGAGCATGAAATACCCGCCGGGCACATACCTTTTGAAAAACGCGATATAAACGAACACCGCGACGATCACGTAAATCCATTGGAAAATATTTGCCAGCGTATAACCGATATTCGCGACGTCCGCCACCCAGGTGATCTCGTGCCCGACCGTATAGATGATGCCGCTTTCGGACGGAACAAGATAAATTTTATCCACGATGTAACCGTACAGCGTGGGAATATATTGCAACGCAAGCGAAACGGTCAGCAAAAATTCCGCCGCCGCAAGATAAATGCCGCACTTTTTGATAACGCTTTTCCCGAAGCGCATATCCCCCGCCAGTTCCCCGACGAGATAGGACGTCGCCACGGGCACGAACGCGCACCATGCGAGATTCGGCTTCCCCGCGTTTTTCGCCATTTTCAGCAGCCCGATCGCGCGGAGCACGTACATGGCGATGTATACGCCCGCCGCAATGCCGATGGAAACGTATGCGGCCGTGGGCGCCTGCATGCGCCCCATATACGACATCGCGCCCGGGTCGAGAAAGAAAAACACGGTACTGATGATCAGAAAAAATTCCATAAAAAACCTCTTTATGCGGACTTGCCTTGGCCGTCCGCCGGCCGTTACAGGCCGCATGACCGCCCTCCTCGAAGGGCATTCGTGAAAGAACCGCGCCCGCCTTATTCCCCGAACAGGGGGAAACCGTAATCGACGGAAAGAAGGGTCAGCCCCTTGGCGGGCATCGTTTTGCTCAAAACCTCCCTGTCTCCCGTCCGCAAAGCAGCGAGGATCTCTTTTTCGGAAAGCCTCCCCGCTCCGAACGCGAGAACCGCGCCCGCCATGATTCGTACCATATTGTAAAGAAAACCGTTTCCGCACACGTCGAAAGATACGCACGGCACGCCGAAGCGCATCTGCTCCCCGACCGCCGCCGAATAAACGGTGCGCACCGTCGTTTTGACCGAAGAACCCGACGCGGAAAACGCCGCGAAATCGTGCTCCCCTTCCAACAATGCCGCGCAAGCTTTCATGCGGGCGGGGTCGGGCCTCTCACCGGAACGCACCGCGTACCGTTCCATCAGCGGATGTTCCCGTCTCGAGAGGTACACGCAATAGCGGTAAGTTTTTTTCTTTGCCGAGCGGCAGGCGTCGAATTCTTCGGGCACGGCGGCGCTTTTGAGCACGCGCACGTCCTGCGGAAGGCATGCGTTGAGCGCGTCGGCGATCTTTTCGGGCGCGATCTTTATATTTTCGTCAAAGGGAAAATTACATACCTGCCCCGCCGCATGCACGCCCGCGTCCGTCCTTCCGCTGCCCGTAACGCGCACGGAGAGCGAAAAGGCCCGCGAGAGGGCGCTTTCCAGTTCGTACTGTACCGTCCTGCCGTTTTTTTGTATCTGCCAGCCGGAAAAATCCGTCCCGTCATAGCAGACGAGAAGCGCAACGTTCATAATTTTGTACCGGAAATGCGCGCAACGTATGCCGCATTTTATGACTTAACCCAAAAAATATGCCAAAATTTCGAATTTGCCGCCCAGATAAATATTCAGGAACACGATGCCCGTGATGAGCGCCGCCACGACCAAAAGCCCCACGAGATCGCGCCATGTAAACCTGAGTTTTTTGTACTTCGTTCTGCCCTTCGCCCCGCTGTAACAGCGCGCGTCCATCGCGTCGCCGAGGTCTTCCGCCCTGCGGAAAGCGGATACGAGCAGAGGGATCAGGATGGGTACGACCGCTTTCGCGCGGGAGATCAGCCCGCCCGTTTCGAAGTTCGCGCCCCTCGCCTTCTGCGCCGCGACGATGCGGTTGGTCTCGTCCATCAGCGTAGGGATGAAGCGGAGCGCGATGCTCATGATGAGCGCGAGTTCGTGCACGGGGAATCTGATCCATTTAAGGGGGGTCAGAAGGCTTTCGATGCCGTCCGTCAGCGCGACGGGCGTCGTCGTGAGGGTCAGGATCGACGTGCCCATGACGAGCAGGAACAATCTGAGCGCGAGGAAGATCATATTGACGATCGACTCGTACGTGATCGTGATGATCCACCAGTCGACGAGGGGTTCGTAAGAACTTTCCCCCGAGTAAAAGAACAAATTGAGTATCGCGGTGAAAACGATGAGGAAGAGGATCATCTTCACCGAGCGCAGCACCCTGCCGAAGGGCACGCGCGAAAAGACGATCGCCAGAACGAGGAACAGGATGACCGCCGCGAGCCCGAAAAAGTTTTTCGCTATAAAGATCGCGACGATAAAGGCGATCATCAGGACGATCTTCGCGCGGGCGTCCATGTTGTGCACGAAGGATTTTGCGGGATAGTACTGCCCGAAAGTGACGTCATTGAGCATCTTCCGCGCCTCCTTCTCCGTCCGATGCGGGACCATCCGCTTTTGCGGCGAACGTCTCCCCCGTTTTGGAAACGCCGCCGCCCGAACGGGCGTACAGTTCCAGCACTTTGGAGATAAAATCGTCGCAGGTGAAATCGGTGTCTATTTCGATGCCGCGCTCTTTGAGGATGCGCGCGCATTTCGCCGTGACGGGGATGTCCAGCCCCAGGCCGATGAGCTCGTCCGAACGGCGGAAAATTTCGGCGGGCGTGCCCTCCATGACCACCTTTCCGTCCGAAAAGACGGCGGCGCGGGTGCAGTTTTCGGCGATCTCGTCCATATCGTGCGAGACGACGACGATCGTCTTGCACCACCCGCCGTGGATGGCGTGCAGAAGTTCCATGATCTCCCGTTTGCCGAGGGGGTCGAGCCCCGCCGCGGGTTCGTCGAGGATGAGCACTTCGGGTTTGGTGACGATGACGCCCGCGATGGCGGCGCGCCTCTTCTGCCCCCCCGAAAGTTCGAAAGGAGACCTGTCCTTTACGTCCTCGTAGCCGAGGCCGACCGTTTCGAGCGCCTCCCTGACCGCTTTGCGCTTATCCTCTTCGCTCATGTCCTTGCGGAAATTTTTCAGCCCGAACATGACGTCTTTTTCCACCGTTTCGGCAAAGAGCTGGTATTCGGGGTACTGAAAGACCATCCCCACTTTGCTGCGCAGTTCCAAAAAATTACACTTTTTTTCGGAGAGGTCGTACTCGCCCACTTTAAGGAAGCCGCCCGTGAGTTTGATGAGGGCGTTGAGGTGCTGCACGAAAGTGGACTTGCCGCTGCCCGTGTGCCCGATGATCCCGAAAAACTCCCCTTCCTCGATGACGATGTCTACCCCTTTGAGCGCCTGCGAAGCGAACGGGGACTTCGGGTTGTACGTATAGGTCAGCCCTTTCGCAATGATCCGCATATTTCCTCCGCAAGTTCTTCCGCGTTGAACGCGCCCTTCACGGGCATGCCGCCCTCCGCAAGTTTTTTGGAAATGTAAGCCGCGCGCGGCAGGGTCAGGTTGTAAGATTCCAGTTCGTCCGCGCGGGAAAAAATTTCTTCGGGCGTGCCGTCCATGACGATCTCGCCGCGGTGCATGACGACCGCCCTGCCCGCTTCGAGCGCCTCGTCCATAAAATGGGTAATGAGGATGACCGTCATCCCGCGCTCTTTGTTGAGCCTTTTTACGACGTCCATGACCTCGCGCCGGCCCTTGGGGTCGAGCATGGCGGTGGATTCGTCGAGGATCATGATCTTCGGCATGACGGCGAGCACGCCCGCAATGGCGATGCGCTGTTTCTGCCCGCCCGAAAGGCGGGAAGGCGTTGCCTGGCGGAACGCCTGCATCCCCACCGCGTCCAGCGCGAAGTCGATGCGTTTGCCGATCTCCTCCCGCGGCACGCCGATGTTTTCGGGGCCGAAAGCCACGTCGTCCTCCACGATGGAGGCGACCGTCTGGTTGTCGGGGTTCTGAAAGACCATGCCCGCGCTCTTGCGGATCTCGAAGGTGTTTTTCTGCTCGGAAGTATCCAGTCCGAAAACGGTCACCGTCCCCTCTGTAGGCACGAGCAGGGCGTTGATCATTTTGGCGAGGGTGGATTTGCCGCTGCCGTTCCTTCCCAGCACGGCGACGAATTCGCCTTCTTCCACCGAGAGGGTGACCCCGTTGACGGCGAACTCCCCTTCCTCTTCCCTGTATGAAAATTTTACGTTTTCGAAACTGACCGCTTTCATGGTTCTATATTATAGCAAATGCGGAAAAATTTCACAACGATTTTGACCCCGCATTCCCGCGATTTCATCTTTCTATTATAAATATTTAACAAATTTGTCCTTTTTATATCGATGTTTCATTGACTATTTCCGAAAAAACAATTATAATAATCGTGAACGTGCCGAAAAACCGCGCGTTTTATCACAATCAGGAAAATTTATAGTATTCGGAGGTTATTTTTTCTATGAAGAAGATGACGATCGACGGCAATACAGCCGCCAGCCACGTCGCCTATGCCTTCTCGGAAGTCGCGGCGATCTACCCGATCACCCCTTCTTCGCCCATGGCGGAAGTTGCGGACGAATGGGCGACCGCAGGCAGAGTGAACATGTTCGGCCAGAAGCTGCGCCTTGCCGAAATGCAGTCGGAAGGCGGCGCCGCGGGCGCGGTGCACGGCTCTCTCTCCGCCGGCGCGCTGACCACCACTTACACCGCCAGCCAGGGGCTTCTGCTCATGATCCCCAACATGTATAAGATCGCGGGCGAACTGCTGCCCACGGTTTTCCACGTTTCGGCGCGCGCGATCGCCGCGCATTCGCTGAACATCTTCGGCGACCATCAGGACGTTATGGCCTGCCGCCAGACCGGCTTTGCGATGCTCGCTTCCGGCTCGGTGCAGGAGGTCATGGACCTCGCGCTCGTGGCGCACCTGTCCACCCTCAAAGCCAAAGTGCCTTTCCTGCACTTCTTCGACGGCTTCCGCACCTCTCACGAAGTTTCCAAGATCGACGTCATCGACTACGACGAGATGAAAGCGCTCGTCGACATGAAGGACATCGACGACTTCAAGAGCCGCGCGCTCAACCCCGAACATCCTATCCAGAAAGGTACGGCGCAGAACGGCGACACCTACTTCCAGAACCGCGAGACGGCGAACAAGTATTATAACGCCACTCCCGCCATCGTCGAAGAGATGATGGAAAAGGTGAACAAACTCACGGGCAGGAACTATCACCTGTTCGACTACTGCGGCGCGCCCGACGCGGAAAACGTCGTCGTCATCATGGGCAGCGGCGCGGACGCGATGGAAGAGACCATCAACAAGATGAACAAAGAGGGCCATAAAGTCGGCCTCATCAAAGTCCGCCTGTACCGCCCGTTCGTCGCGGACAAGTTCGTCGCGGCGATCCCCAAGACCTGCAAAAAGATCGCGGTGCTCGACAGGACGAAAGAGCCCGGCTCCCTCGGCGAACCCCTCTACCTCGACGTTTGCTCCGCACTCTTCGAAAAGGGCGTTTCCAAGATCAAAGTGGTCGGTGGCAGGTACGGCCTCGGCTCGAAAGAGTTCAACCCGTCCATGTGCTACGCGGTTTATAAGAACCTCGAGCAGAAAGAGCCGAAGAACCACTTCACCGTGGGTATCTACGACGATCTGACCAATACTTCCCTCGACTTCTCCGAGAAGTACGACGCCGCTCCCGAAGGCGCGATCTCCTGCAAATTCTACGGGCTCGGCTCGGACGGCACGGTCGGCGCGAACAAGGATTCCATCAAGATCATCGGCGACCACACCGACATGTACGCGCAGGCTTACTTCTTCTACGACTCCAAAAAGTCGGGCGGCATCACCGTTTCCCACCTTCGTTTCGGCAAGACGCCCATCCAGTCGTCTTACCTCATCGACAGCGCGGACTTCGTCGCCTGCCACAACCCTTCCTACATCACCCGCTACGACATGCTCACCGACGCGAAGGAAGGCGGCAAATTCCTTTTGAACTCCCCTTGGAACACCCTCGAAGAGCTCGAAAAGAACCTGCCCGCGAAGGTCAAACAGCAGATCGCCAAAAAGCACCTCAAATTCTATAACATCGACGCGATCAAGATCGCTTCCGATATCGGCCTGAACGGCAAAACGAGCACGATCATGCAGTCCGCGTTCTTCTACATCAACGACTCGATCATGCCCTACGACCAGGCGGCCGATTACATGAAGAAGGCCGTTTACAAGAAATTCTCCCGCAAGGGCGACGCGGTCGTCAACATGAACTACGCGGCGATCGACTCCGCGAAGAGCGGGCTCGTCGAAGTCAAATACCCCGCAAGCTGGGCGAACGCGACCGAAGGCGCGCCGATGGCGGCCGTCGCAGACAACGAGTACTTCAAGAACGTCGTACATCCCATCCTCGTTCTCGAAGGCGACAAACTGCCTTCTTCCGCGTTCAATGCGGACGGCTCCGTACCCGTCGGCACGACCAAGTTCGAAAAGCGCGGCGTTGCGGTGAAAGTGCCGAAGTGGGTTGCCGAAAACTGCATCCAGTGCAACCAGTGCTCCTTCGTCTGCCCGCACGCGTGCATCCGCCCCGTGGTCATCGACGACGCTGCGGAAAAACCCGCGACTTTCGAAACCAAACCCACGACCGGTTTGAAAGGCACGCAGTTCCGCATGCAGGTATCCCCTCTGGACTGCATGGGCTGCGGCGTCTGCGCGAACGTCTGCCCCGGCATGAAGGGCAACAAGGCGCTCGTCATGGTACCTTTGGAAGAAGTGGTCGACGCGGATTCCAAGAACTGGGATTATTCGCAGGAAGTCAAGCAGGCGGATACCTCTTCCATCAAGAGGACGACCGTCAAGGGCAGCCAGTTCAACCAGCCGCTCTTCGAGTTCTCGGGCGCCTGCGCGGGCTGCGGCGAAACGCCTTACGTCAAAGTCGTTACCCAGATGTTCGGCGACCGCATGGTCATCGCCAACGCTACGGGCTGCTCCTCCATTTACGGCGGTTCTTCCCCTACGTGCCCTTACACGGTGAATAAAGACGGCCACGGCCCCGCCTGGGCGAACAGCTTGTTCGAGGACAACGCGGAATTCGGCTACGGCATGAACCTCGCATACTCCGCAAGGCGCACCAAGCTCGCGGCGGAAGTCAAGGAACTTGCCGAAAACGGCTGGAAGGATTACGCGGAAGGCAAGGCGGCGTGCGAAGAATGGCTCGCCAACATGGAAGACGCGGAAGGCAGCAAAGCGGCGGCGGCGAAACTCGTCAAGGCTTTGGAAGACTGCAAAGACTGCGGCTGCGAATCCGACGCGCTCTGCAAAGAGATCTATAAAGCGAAAGACTGCCTCGTGAAAAAGTCCGTCTGGATCTTCGGCGGCGACGGCTGGGCATACGACATCGGCTACGGCGGGCTCGACCACGTTCTCGCTTCGGGCGAAGACGTCAACGTGCTCGTGCTCGATACCGAGGTGTACTCCAACACGGGCGGCCAGGCTTCCAAATCCACCCCTACGGGTTCGGTCGCGAAGTTTGCTTCCTCCGGTAAGAGGGTCAAGAAAAAAGACCTCGGCATGATGGCGATGAGCTACGGCTATGTGTACGTCGCGCAGGTCGCGATGGGCAGCAACAAACAGCAGTTCCTGAACGCCCTCATCGAGGCGGAAAAATACCACGGCCCTTCGCTGATCATCGCTTATGCGCCCTGCATCAACCACGGCATCAACATGAGCAAGAGCCAGGAAGAAGAAAAGCGCGCGGTCGACTGCGGTTACTGGCAGCTTTACAGGTACAATCCCACGCTGAAAGAGGAAGGCAAGAACCCCTTCACCCTCGACAGCAAGGATCCTACCGCAAGCTATCAGGAATTCATCCTCGGAGAGACCCGTTACAGCTCCCTGAAGAAGACGCAGCCCGCGATCGCGGAAAAACTCTTCGAAGAGAGCGAAGAAGAGAGCAAAGCGCGCCTGGAAGGCTACAAACAGCTCGCGAACAAAGAATAAGTCTTTATTCCGATAAAACGAACCCCGCCCCGCAGCCGTTCGGCTGCGGGGCGGACTTTTTTGCGCCTCGGATTTTTTGCTTGTTTTTTTGTTGCACGTTTTTTGCCGCGAGGCGTTTTCCGGCACGGCATAACGTTGTCCGCGCGCCGCGCGGCGGAAAAGCCGGCCGAAGCGAAACGGGCGGAGCGCCGCAAATATGCGGCGCTCCGCCCGTCATTTTTTACGCAAAAGGGCGGCGGGTCAATCCAGCCCTTCGCCGCTGCGCAATTTATAAGCGATATAGTCGAGACAGCGTATTTTCTTTTCCGCGCCGTGTACCTCTTCCAAAAGCCGCGCGCGGCGGCCTGCCAGAATTTTCAGCTGACCGCAGCCGTTTTTCTGCTGCGCCAGGCGGAGAAATTCTTCCGCCTCTTCGGGAGTCAGCCCCGCATCCGAAAGGCATTGCCTGATATCGCAACCGCAAGACATATTTCCATCCTCCTGATCAGCATTATAAAGCCGACGTTCCGAAAAGTCAAATACTTATATTTTATACATGCCGATACGGCGGGCGCATAGTTTTTTCCGCAAGTACGCCGCGGCGACATATAGCGTTTTTGACGGGAAAACCAAAAATTATGCTTGACGGCTATACATCCGCATGATATACTTTAAAAAAGGAGAACGGCCATGGACATCTTGCAAATGAAATATTTTCTCGCGGTCGCGCGGGAAGAGAACATATCGAGGGCGGCGGAGTACCTTTACATCACCCAGCCCAGCCTTACGCGGCAGATACAGAACATGGAAAAGGAGATCGGACGCCCCCTCTTCGAGCGCGGAGGCCGCAAAATGACGCTGACCGAAACGGGCATGATGCTCAAAAAACGCGCGGAAGAGATCGTCTCCCTCTACGAAAAGACGGAAACCGAACTGATGCGCCCGCCCACGGAGATCGGCGGGGACGTGACGATCGGCGGAGGCGAAACGTATGCGATGAAACTCATCGCGGACACGGCGATGAGCCTGCGGGACGAATACCCGAACATCCGCTTTCATCTGCACAGCGGCGACATCGAGGACATCTGCGAACGGCTGGACAAAGGCCTGATCGACTTCGGCGTGGTGATCGACCCCGCAGACCTGACAAAATACGAACATCTGCGGCTGCCCGTGACGGACAAGTGGGGCATCGTGATGCGAAAGGACAATCCCCTCGCGGAAAAGGAAGGCATCTCCCCGGAAGACCTGCAAGGCATTCCGCTCATCCATTCTCGCCACGCGTTCAGCCGCGGGCACGTCGTCGACTGGTTCGGCGGCACGGACGGGCTGAACATAGCGGCGACGTTCAACCTGCTGTACAACGCCGCGCTCATGGCAAAGGCGGGCGTGGGCGTCGTTCTGAGCATAGACAAACTGTGCAACACATCGGAGGAAAGCGAACTCTGTTTCCGTCCCCTTTCGCCGCCCCTCGAATCGCGGTTGAACGTGATCTGGAAAAAATATCAGATATTTTCGAGCGCCGCACAGCTGTTCCTCGCGCGCCTGCGCGAAAAGATCGCCGCGTTTCCCGAAAAAGCATAACTGCAAAAAGGCAAAGCCTCCCCGCAAACAGGCAGGGGGGCTTTTTCTGTTCCCGCAAACGGAAATCATTCGAACTGCGCCTCGTAAATCTCGGAATAGAACCCTTCCCTTTGCAGCAGTTCCTCGTGCCTGCCGCGCTCGACGATGTCGCCGCCCTTTACGACGAGGATGAGGTCGGCGCTGCGCACGGTGGTCAGGCGGTGGGCGATGACGAAACACGTCCTGCCCTTCATCAGCCGCGCCATCGCGTCGCGGATGAGAAGCTCGGTGCGGGTGTCCACGTTGGAAGTCGCCTCGTCCAGAATGAGCAGCTTGGCGGGCGAAAGCATGGCGCGGGCGATCGTGAGGAGCTGTTTCTGCCCCTTGGACAGGCTGCCGCCGTCCGTAAGCACGGTGTCGTACCCGTCGGGAAGCCCCTCGATAAAGTCGGCGATGTGCGCCTCTTCCGCGGCGCGTTTCACCTCCCCGCGCGTGGCACCCTCTTTGCCGTAGGCGATGTTCTCAAACACCGTGCCCTCGAAGAGCCACGTATCCTGCAAGACCATGGTAAAGGCGGCGCGCAGGCTCTTGCGGGTATAACCCCGTATATCCTCGCCGTCCAGAAGTATGCTGCCGCCGCGCGGGTCGTAAAAGCGCATCATGAGGTTCACGAGCGTCGTTTTCCCCGCGCCCGTAGGCCCCACGATCGCGACCGTCTGCCCGGGCTCGGCGGTGAAGGAAAGATCGCCGATCACGTCCTCGCCCTCCTCGTAGCCGAAGCGCACGTTTTTAAATTCGACTTTGCCCTTTACGTCCGAAAGCACCTTTGCGCCGGGCGCGTCCGCCGCTTCGGAAGGGCGGTCTAAAAGCCTGAACACCCTTTCCGCCGCCGCAAGTGCGGACTGTATTTCCCTTATGATGTTGGCAAACTCGTTGACAGGCCCCGAAAATCGGCGGGCGTACAGCAAAAAGGACGAGATCGCCCCCAGCCCGATCTTGCCGTACAGATAGAAAAACGCGCCTGCGGCGCTGATGAGCACCGTGCCGAAGTTGTTGACGAAGTTGACGGACGGGCCGATCAGGCTTGCGATATAGTCCGCCTTATAATACGCGTCCGCGGCTTCGGTATTTTTTACGCGGAATTTTGCGGTGATCTCCTCTTCCCTGCCGTACGCGCGGATGGTATTCAGCCCCGAAAGCATTTCCTCGGAAAACCCGTTCAGTTCCGCGAGTTTCGCCGAGCGTTTGCGGAAAAGGGGGCGCATCGTTTTCCCGCGCAAAACGGTGATGAGCAGGGAGATCGGGATCGTGACCGCGAACACCCCCAACAGCGGCGGAGAAACGGCGATCATGCCGACCAGCGCGCCTATTACGGTCACGATGCCCGTCGCAGCTTGCAAAACGTCGTTGGAAAGGGAAGCGTTCACGGTGGATATATCGTAAGATATGCGGTTGATGAGATCGCCCGCCGCAACGCGGTCGATATCCCCGACGGGCAGGGCGAGGATCTTATCGAACACGTCCTGCCGCATCGTTTTGACGATGCGCTGGCTCAGTTTGACCATGAGAACGGAAAGCAGATAGGAAAGCCCCGCCGAGACGACGTAAAAGACCGCCATGAGAAGGCAGTAATAGCCGACCGCCGCAAAATCGACTCCCGCGGGGGAATCGATCGCGTCGATCGCTTTTCCCGAAAGCCACGGCCCGAGCAGCGCGAAAAGGTTGCTGCCCAGCATGAGCGCGAACGCCGCCGCGACCCTCCATTTGTACATCATGTAATAGCGCGCCAGCCGCGCCGCGACCGCGCGCCTGTTCTTTTTCGGCAGCGCTTCTCCCGTACGGGGAACGCCCGCATAATCGATTTTAGGCATCCTCTTCACCCCCTTCGCCGTGCTGGGAATCATAAATGCGGCGGTACTCTTCGCAACGTTGCATCAGCTCCGCGTCCGTGCCGAACCCGACCATCCTGCCGCCGTCCAGCACGAGAATATGGTCGGCGAACCGCACCGAACTGATGCGCTGCGCGATGAGCACGACCGTGGTTTCGGGCATGTTCTCAAAGAGGGTTTTGCGCAGCCGCGCGTCCGTCTTATAATCGAGCGCGCTGGAAGAATCGTCCAGCACGAGTATCTCGGGCGAGGCCGCCAGGGCGCGCGCGATGAGCAGGCGCTGTTTCTGCCCGCCGCTGAAATTGGAGCCGCGCGCGGTGAGTTCCGCATCCATTCCTCCGTGTTCCCCGATGAATCCGGACGCCTGCGCGTACTCCGCCGCCCGCGCGATCTGTTCGTCCGAAAGCCCGCGCTCGAAGTCGATGTTCCCGCGCACGCTCGCCGCCATGAGAAAATCGTTCTGGAAAACCGCGCCGAACTTTCGGTTCAGTTCCTCTTTGGGATAACTCTTCACGTTCCTGCCGCCGACGTACACCGCGCCGGCGTCGGGGTCGTACAGCCGCATGAGCAGGCCGACGAGCGTGCTCTTGCCGCTGCCCGTGCCGCCGATCACGCCGAGCGTTTCCCCTTTTTTGACGGAAAAATCGATATTTTTGAGCGCGGGCGCGCCGCCGTAGGAAAAGGCGACGTTTTCGAAACGGATGAACGCGCCGCTCCCGTCCCCTTCGCACAGTTCGGGCAAAAGTTCGCGCGGCAGGCGCATGACCTCTTCGATGCGTTTCGCGGACGCGCCGCCCCGCGAAAATTCGACAAAGATCCTGCCGATCGCGATGACCGCGTTGAGCATGACGGTGAAAAAGGACGTGAACGCGAGAATGTCGCCGCCCTGCACTTTCCCCGCCGCCACGCGGTACGCGCCGATAAAGATGACGGCGGTCATGCCGATGTTCAGAACCGCCGACATGACGGGGTTGGAAACGCCCGTCGTGACGGACGCGCGCGTTTCGTTGGCGACGATCTCCCCGTTGATCTTCGAAAACGCCGCGCTCTCGTATTCAGACTTTGACAGCGCCTTGATGACGCGTATACCCGTATGATCGTCGCGCACCTTGCGCACCATGGCGTCCATGGAATTTTGAAGACGGGTATACAGCCCGATCCCCTTTTTTGCGACGAGCACGGAAACGAGAGCGAGAAAGGGCACGGAAACGAGCAAAACGAGCGCGAGCACGGGATCGACCGTAAAGGTGAGCGCCACGCCGCCCACGAGCAGAATGGGCGCGCGTATACCCATCCTCTGCATCATGCCGAGCATATTATGTACGTTGTACGTGTCCGTCGAAAGGCGGGAAACGAGGGACGGAACGGTCTCCGCGTCCGTCTGCTTTGCGGAAAGCGACAGCGTTTTGGAAAACAGGTCGGCGCGGATGCGCTCGGTCGTATCCCGCGCGACTTTGGAAGCGAATCGGTTCGCGATCACGTTGCCCGCCCACGCGACGACTGCGACGAGCAGCATCCCGACGCTCCACAGCGAGAGCGCGAGCACGCTCCTCGTCGGAACGACGTCGTCGATCATGTGCGCCATGATGAGGGGCAGGAAAAGTTCCGCGACCGTGCCGACCACTTTGAAAGTCATGCCCGCCGCCATGCGCCCCTTACTGCGCGACAGGTAGGAAAAGATGAGTTTCATTTTTGCGCACCGCCCCTTCTGCCCTCGGCGCGCTTCGCGTTTTCGGCGAGGCGCTCCAGATATTTCCCCGCAAGTTCCCGCTCTTCTTCGGAAAACCCCTGCAAAAGCAGTTCTCTCCAAGCGGCATGCGCCTCCCGTATCCGCCCCATCGCCGCGGCAGCCTTTTCCGTCGGGTACAGGAGCAGGTTGCGCCTGTCCGAAGGGTCGGGGCGGCGCTCTACGAACCCCTTCTCTTCCAGCGATCCGACCTGCCGCGCCACATTGCTCTTATGCACGTACATGATCTTCGACAACTGTTCCTGCGTGACGCCGGGATGTTTGCAGATGTCGACAAGATACGAATCCTGATAACTGCCTATCCCCAACTCCTCGTATTCTTCCATGCGGAACAGGTTCGCGCATCTCCAGATCTCCCCGATGTTTCTCATGATCGTCGCCATGTTATTCTCCTCCCGTCGGTACGCCGCACTTTTGTTGCGCACGCAACCGTTGCGAGCGCAACTATATAATAGAACAAAAGGCGCGCTTTGTCAAACAAAAACGCGCCGCTTTGAAAAATCCGCTTTGATTTTTCGGCAAACGAGAGCCCTTATGTTTCCTTTGCCGAAAAAACCGCCCTTTGCGGCAAACAAAAACTTCTCTCCCCCGAACACAAAACCGCCCTTTGCGGCAAACAAAAACTTCTCTCGCTCTTCCGAACACAAAGCCGCCCTTTCCGGCGATGCGCGGACGCCGCGCACTTCGCGCAGCAAGGCGGCTTCCGTTCACGCCGAGATCTGTTCGTAGAGATACACGAGGCTTGCGGCCGTCGCGGAATAGCTCTGCGTGCCGCCCTCCACCCCGTTGGCTTTGAGGAAAAGGTCGTTGAAAAAGGACGAAATGCGGTCGATCGCGCCCTCGTATTTCGCGAAATGCGCCGATTCGTTGCGGTATTCCCGCTTCACCTCGTCGCCGAGGCGGGCGTAGAGCGTTTGAAAATCCTCTTCGGGCAGTTCGTTGAGAAGCCGCGCCGCCGCGCGCATCAGCCCGCAGTAACGGAGATAATCGTCGTTTGAGCGGATGCAAAGCACGTATGCGACGATGTTCGCTTCCCCCTCGACGGCGACGCCCTTCGCGTGCGCCATTTCGTGCGCCATGGTGACCCCGAGCTGCGAGGGCGGGATGTTCACGTTGACGTTCGCTTCCGCATAGAACGGAAAGTAAATGCCCGTGATGCCGAGATAACTCATCGGCACGGACATGACGACCTTTTTCGGCCGCACTTCCCACCCCGCGAAATAATCCCCCTCCTGCTTTTCGAATTCACCGTTCAGGATGTCGGCGAGTTCCTCGAAAGAATGGCCGGGAACGACGTTCTCCTCTTCGTCGCGGGAGAGTTTTGCGGAAACCGCGTTGAGTTCTTCGACATAGTATTCCGCAGCGGCGTACAACTTTTCTTCCGTCACTTCGGTCGGGGTCAGCCCGAGCGCGGAAATGACGGAGGCGCGGTTATAGAGCGGAGAATAGAGAAGCCCGAACGCGATGAGCACGCACAGCACGGCGACTCCGAGGCGGTACAGCCAGCCGAGCAATCTCGGCCAACGCTTTTTGCAAAGCAGGATTATGATGCCGACGAGCAGGGCGATCCCCCCTGCAATGAGCAGGAGCGCCGTCCATTCGTAAAAGGAGATCGGGATATAATTCGTGACGAAGTGGAGCGCATAGCCGAGCCCGCGCGTGACGCCGCGCGCGAAAAACGTTTCCGCGACGGCGGGGATGTTTGCCGACACGAACACGAGCACGGCAAACGCCGCGAGCGCCGCCAGCACGATCAGACGGCGGCGGCCGCGCTTTGTGATGCTTTTCATGCCGCTATTATACCACGCCCGAAAGCAAAGCGCACCCCCGCGGCGCAAAAATTTACAGTTTTTTCACAGAAAACGCCCCTCTGCCGCTCTTTTTGTCCATGAGCAGGGGCGCAAAACACCCGCCCTGCACCGAGCGGTTGCGGAACATCAGCCCGCCGCCGTATTTCTGCGCTTCGCCGGCGGCGGTGTCGTACCAATCCCCGAACGGGATGCGGTCGGGCGTTTCGCGCAGATAGCGGCCGAGCGCCGCTATGAAAGTTTTCCGCTTATCCGTATCGTCGGTCAGCGCCGCCGCCCACATCAGCCAGTCCGATTTCCCGTAATCCTTGCGCACGTCCAGCGGCGTGCCGTAACGGTTCATATGCGCAAGGCAGCAATCGGCCTCCGCTTCGTATATATCCGAAAACAGCCCCGTGCCGAGCAGTTTGTCCGCAAACAGGTTGTATTTTACGCCGTACGTGCCTTTATCCCCGAAGGACAGGGGCAGAGGGCTGCCCTCCGCCTTGATGAGCGCCGCGCGCCGCTCCGCCTCTTTGCGGTAAGCGCTCCCGTCCTCGCGGTTCTTTTCGAGCAGCGCCGCGAACCCCGCGAGCGCGACCGCCGCTTTGACCGCGAGATTGACGTTCTTGTCCTGATGCCCCGCAAAATCGTCGGTGCAGAGCTGGTTTTCGGGCACCGCGCCGGCTTGCACGAGGTAATCCGCCCACTTTTTCAATAAAGGCAGATACCGCCCGACAAATTCTTTGTCGTCGGACAGGAGCGAAGCGAGTATGAGGATGTTGCCGCACTCTTCGACGGGCATCTGACGCGAAAAGTCGTACAGCCCGCTCCCCGCGGGGTACAGATAATAGTGCGGCAGAACGCCGTGGTTACTTTTTTTATAATCGACGCAGCGGCGGTATTTGCCCTCCGCGGCGTTCTTCACCCCGTAATACTGCCCGTTGCAGTACGGGTAAACGCCCGCGTCGTGCGGCGCGAAGCCGTAGTCCCAGACGGGCATTTCGGCAAAATCGAGGATCGGATACAACATCCCCTTGACGAGTTCGGGCGCGAACAGAAGGAAGAGCGGCATGCTCGGGTAAGTCACGTCGAGCGTGGCGATGCAGCCGTCCGAACCGCACTCCTCGGAGAGGAACAACAGCCTCCCCTTGCCGTCGTACACGGCCTTGTGCGCCGCCATCGCCTGGCGCAGGGACGCGCACAGCACGCTGTAATAATCTTCCCCGTAAGGGGCGGAAAGCGCTTTGAGTTTTTCGTCGAAGGCGCGGCACTGTTCCCTGACGCCCTCGAATCCGTCCAGCGCGCGCGAGATCTCGTCCAAAATCGTTCCGCCGCCCGAAGTCCACGCGCCGCGCAGCATCTGCCCGTAATAGAATACCGAGCACACGTCGTCGAAGGCGACCGCCATCGTGCCCGAAAACGCCTTTCCGTCCGCGGGGCGGGCGTCCGCACCGCCGATCAGCATGCCGTCCTCTTCCCCGAAGGCGGGCGCCTCTCCCGAGAGGAAGCGGGCAAGCCCCTTCCCGTCCGTCACGAAGCATTCGGGCGCGGCGATATACATATATCCCCAGTCAGCCGCGCGCATATCCGCCGTATGCGCGAAAACGCGCTGTTCGTCCGACCCGAAATACGCCGTTTCATATTTTCCGCACCGCATGACGTCGCCGCGCACGCCCTGCGCGGGGCGGTCGTGATAGACGTTGCGCTCGTGCAAAAACAGCCCGACCGTAAAGGCGAGCGGCTTTTTCGGGCGGAGTTCGTATGTAAAATAGCAGACGGGGCCGGAAAAGACGCGCACGTCGTCGGGCGGGAGCGGAGACAAAAATTCCGCGCGGAGCGAAAAATCCGCACACTCCGACTCGTACACGGTGGAAAAGGCGGTGACCTTCACCTCCCTGCACTCCATAGGCTCCGCGCCCTCGGCTTTGCCGAGGAAGGAATAGGCGCGGACGCCCTTCTCCCCGCGGGCGACAACGACGCCGTACACGGGTTTTTCGTCTCCCTGCCAGAACACGACGTTTGAAGCGGTCGGGTCGTCCGAGGGCGACCAGAGCGAAAAATAGGGATCTTTGACAAAGATCGGGTAAGCGGGAAGTTTCCTTTGCATGGCTGTTTTCTCCGTTTTTTATTTCTATTATATACCCGTTTCCGCGTTTGTCAACGGCGGCGCGCTTTCAGATTTTCTGCTTTTTCGCGCGCTTGTTTTTCAGTAATTCTGAAAATATAAGCCTTTGGCCGAAAAACAGATTGACAAACGCGCGCGGAGCGCTTATACTGGACGCATGGACGGAGAAAAAAGGATACACCACGACTTCGATTTTTCCATTGCGGACGAAGCGCGGTACACACAGATCAGAGACGTAGGCGCGGCGCTCGCGAGCGAAGACCGACTGCGCATCCTGCGGCTGATCTCGCAGCGGCCGAGGACGCTTTCAGAACTGAGCGCAGAACTCGGGCTCGCCGTTTCGAGCGTTTCCTACCACATAGACGCGCTGGTGAGGGCGCAGCTCGTTTACGTGCAGTACCGCCCCGGGCCGAAGGGGCACACAAAATTGTGCAGCATACGGGCGCCGGCGGTATCGCTCGATCTGAACGATTCGGGCCGGGACGCGCGCGAGCGCGCCGTGCGCGTGGAAATGCCGATCGGCAATTACGTGGAATGCGACGTGACCGCCCCCTGCGGCATCGCGGGAGATACGGGCGTGATCGGGCGGGTGGACGACGCGGGCGTGCTGTTTTCCCCCGAGCGCACGCAGGCGCAGCTCCTCTGGTTTCACAGCGGAAAGGTGTCCTACAACTTCCCCAACCCCGCGCGGGAAAAGGGGCGCTTCCGCTCGATCTCGTTCTCGATGGAAATCTGCAGCGAAGCGATGTACCACCGCAACGAGTGGCCGAGCGACGTGACCGTGTGGATCAACGGCAAGGAAACGGCGACACGCACCCTCCCCGGGGATTTCGGCGGGCGGCGGGGCAAATACACGCCCGCGTACTGGTCGCTGACCAGCACCCAATACGGGCTTTTGAAACACTTTACCGTGACCGAGGAAGGCGCGTTTGCGGACGGCGCGCCCGTGCGCGGCGGCATACGCTTTGCCGACCTGAAAATCGAGGAACGCCCCTATATCCGCTTTACGATCGGCGTGAAAGAGGACGCGCCGCACGCGGGCGGGCTCAACCTGTTCGGCGCGCGCTTCGGAGACTTTCCGCAGGCGATCGTCATGACCCTTTCCGAATAAACGCACAGAGCGGCTTCGCAGAACGCGAAGCCGCTCGTTTTTCCGACGCGGTTTTCAGACCATCGTCAGCAAGAGTTGATGGATATAACTGTAATACGAACCGAGATAATCCTGCGCGACGGTATCCGCCAAAAAATCGGAAAGAGCCTCTTCCTTGTCTTCATAGGAAAGGTAATAATCGCGCACGGTGATGTAGCGCTCGCGCATCGGCAGGGAATAGTCCACCTCGTAAGGCGCGTCCTCCCCGCCCGAGCCGCCCGGCCCGGAGCCGCTCGCGCCGCTCTGCGCGTACAGTTCTTCCAGTTTTTCGTCCAGTTCGCTCTGGATCTCGGCGACCGCGTCGTCGAGATCCTCTTTCAACCGCGCGAGAATGTTTTGCAGGATGCTCGACCGCGCCGCCCTGCGCGCGGACGCTTCGCACTCCTCGGTATAGCGATCGTCCTCGTATTTTCGGCGCTCCACGTCGCTCTTGCGGTTCGCCTCTTTGATGAGCCGCTGTGCCGCGCGCTCCACTTCTTCTTCCGTCATAGCCCCTCCTTTACGCGTTCCGCGAATAGCCCGCCGTCAGGGAAAACACCTTGCCGTTTTCCCCTTTGGAGATCACTTTGAAGCAAAACCGCGCGCCCGCAAGCGCGGCGCGCACCCGCTTCGTTCCCCTGCACACGATCTCGAAACTGCGTTCCCCGCGTTCGCTGCAAACGCACAGTGCGAAACTCCCTTCGGCGGTCAGCGCCAGCTCTTCCAGCACGCATTCCTCGCCGCCGAAGGGCGACACGCCGCCGCTTTTCCACTCGGCGGGCGCGCTTCCGCCCTCCGAGACGGCATAAATATTCCCGCCGCGGTAAAACAGCACGCGCGCGCCCGCAGGCGTCGCGGCCGCCGTCATCGCCGCGCATTCGCACGGGCAGACGAAGCCGTCCTTCCCGTCTTCCGAAAAGACGCCGAGGCCCGCCTCCCCGTCAAATTCGGCGGCGAGGTACACCTTGCCCCCGCACGCCGCCATGCGCGCGTTCCTGTTCGCGGCGGACGAAATTTTCTCCGCAAACGCGGGGTAAAAACTCTGCGCGTCGCCGAAGCGGTACATGCCGCGTTCGGTCAGGACATACGCGCGCCCGTTTTCGGTGCAAACCGCGTAAACTTCCGTAAACGGCGCCGGTTCGTCGGAGAGGGAAAACTCGTCCTCCGTGCCCTTCGCGTCAAGTTTCTGCACGCCGTACCGCCTGAAAAGGTAAAACGCGCCGTTCAGTTCGGCAAAGGCGGCGATCTCCCCGCGCCCGTCGGGGAAGTCGATATAGTTTTCCCCTTCCTCCCCGAATCCGTAAATATCGCGGAGCGCGGAAAAGCGCACGCGGTGCGCGTCTCCCCCGCCCGTATACAGCCAAAGCCTGTCGTAAGCGTAGCCGCCGCAGGAAAAGGGAGGGATCTCTTCCGTTTGGGTGAGCCCGTCCGAATTGAAAACGCACACGCTCTCCCCGTCTGACAGGACGAGCGCCTCCTCCCCGTCGTAGACCCGCACGCAGGCGGGCGCCTTTTCAAACCGAACGCCCGCCGAAGCGAACGCGCCGCCGTCGGTCAGGCAGACGTACATCTGTCCGCCCGCGTACGCCGCCGCAGAAAAGCAGTCCGTACCCGAAAGAAAGTACAGCGCCTCGGGCTCCACGCCCGACGGCAGGATGTATTTCCCCGCGCTCCCTTCGTAGACGGCGGCTCCCTTTCCGTGCGACAAAGCGCCGTCTTTGAGCGAAAAGCCCCTGCGTTCCCCCGCGGCAAGGTCGCACGCGGCGCGCGTGAGCGAACCCGCTTTGCGGAACGCGCTCTTGACCGCCCGCCTCATACCCACCGCCTCGGCTTCATCGCCGCGCCCCCGCTCTTCGCCGCCGCGGCGAGCGCGTCTTTATAGCGCGCGTCCAGTTCGGCGGCGCGGTCGAGCATGCCTTCCATGAGGGCGAACTCGCACGCCGTGCCCAGCGCGAGAAACCTTTCCCCGCAACGGAATTCCGTTTCGTCGTCCAACCCCTTGACCGCGGGGCGGGCGCGGTATCGTACGGTCACGTCGCCCCTGCGCACCGATACGCCCTCTTCGTTGACTTTAAAGCACAGTTTTTCGCCCTTTTCCGAAAGGACGGCGACGATCTCGACGGGCATCCCCGAAAACGCGGAAAAGGGAATATTCCCTTCCGAACGCAGTTTTTCCTCCCGTTTGAGCGGGATATAATCGAGCGCAGCCTCGTTTTCGGTCAGATTGAAACATTTGAGCATCTGTTCCGCGTCGCGGCGCAGGCCGTCGCCGTCCACGCCGCCCTTTCCTTCCAGCCAGTCGCACAGGTCGCGCCTGCCCGCAAGGGACGCCGCGCACGCCATGATGTTCCTTACCTTCATCCTCATCCTCCTTTGCGGGAACGCCCCGCACGAGCGCGAAGCGGGCAAAACCCGCTCCGCGCGCCTTGTTTTTTCACCCGCGAAGAGGGCGGAACGAGTCCGTGCTCCCGCCCGCCCCTTCAAAGCGCAGCCGCGTTCCGCGCGGAACGCGCCGCCCTTACGCCTCGGTGATGCCCGAAAGCATCGCCTGCCCGCACGGGCGGGTGCAGATGAGGTCGGCGTACTTGACGAGTGTCGCCGTGTAGACGGGCTTGCCCGCCACCTGTTTGAGCACTCTTCCGTCGTCCCCCTCCAGCCACTTCCAGTCGCAGAGCTGGTGCAGGCAAAAATCATCCGTGTTCAGAAGGTACATCGTGCCGTCGGGGCAGAACCTGTCCGCCACGACGGGAATGCCGTTGTACGAAATGGTGCGGTAACCGCCCGCAAGCTCCATGACGTCGGTGTTGCGCTTGTTCGTGCTGAAAAGTTCCTGCAGCGCGCGCTTCACGCCCCAGCTGCACACGATGAAGTTGACGCGGCTGCCCGCCGTCTCTTCGAGGCGGTCGATCGCCGTCTGAATGGCGGTCTCGCTGATCTTGCCGACGCTCGTTTTGATATACGGGATCAGCCACTTGTGCGTGGAGCGGTCGAGCCCGTAAAGGCTGCCTTGCGTTTTGAAGATCGCGCCGAGGCCCGTGAGTTCGAGATTGTAAGAGCCCTGCACGCACATTTCGCAGCCTTCCGCAACGCCCGTGAGCGCCCCGCCCGAAAGGGTGACCGTCTTGGTGTCGCGGTCGACCGAAAGGATGCGCCTGCCCGCCGCGGCGGCGACCGCTTCCCCTTCGTCCATGAAGTCGACGACCATGCCTTCGACGACGTTTTTCACGCCGTCGAGGGTGACGGACGTGCCCGAAACGGACGCGACCGTCGCCAGGACGCCGCTGCCGTCGCCGAAGAGCATCCTGCCGAAATTGAAGGACGAGGAACGAACGAGCCCCTCCATCTCCGCGTTGAGCAGGTTCACGAACGCGCCGACGTTGTTTTCGGACGCGCGCACCGCCTTGTCGCTGATCTCGATCGTGCCGTACAGGTTTTTGAGCGTGGTCACGAACTGCTCGTAGTTGTTGCCCGCCGCCGCGGGGAGTTCGCCCTCTTCCGTGCCCGCACCCACGCCGCCGTTCACGCCGTAGCGGGCGAGCCGCCTCACTTCCTTGCCCCACACGTCCGCGGCAGACTGCCTGATCGCCGCCAGAAGCGGGTTTGCCGCCGTGTTCAACTGATCGGAAATTACGCCGAGATATACGCTTTTGAGCGCGTTGTCCGCGCTGGTCATTGTTACCATATGCCGTTAAAATTCTCCTTTTTTTATTTGCGGAAACGCCCGCGCGTTCAGCCCCTGCCCTGCAGGAGATGCGCCGCGAGCGCGCCCGCCTCTTCCATGGTGCGCGCCCTGCGTTCGGGCGCGGAAACGTGCGTTCCCCCGCCCGCCATGACGAGCGGCGCGCCTGCGGAAACGGACGCGAGATATTCCTCGATGACGCTCCTCTTCACGTCGTCGGGCACGTCCGCCCCGCCCGCCCTTTCGGGCACGGTTCCGGGCGCGGAGCTTTCGCGCGGGGCGGGCGGCGCCGCGTTATCGCCCGAACCCGCGTTCCCGTTGTTCTGCACCCGCGCTTCCAGTTCCCTCAGGCGCTGACTGCGGCGGGTAAATTCAGCTTCGAGGGAATTGTAAGCGTTCAGAAGGGCATCTACGCTCTTGAATTTGCCAAGCCGCGCGGCCGCCGCGCCTTCCTCCGTATGAGCCTCCGCTCCGTGCGCCGCCTCCTGCGCCGCGTCCATGTTCTCCTTCCTTTCTTCCATCCTGATTCTCCTTATTCGATTTTGTTTTGCTTCGCGCCGAGCGCCGACTCGTGTTCCGCGAGGTGCCGCTCGAAGCGCTCCTTCGCTTCCCCGCCGCACTTCCCGAACTCGTCGGAAAGGAGAAAGCGGGTATGCTCGGCGATATGCAGGGCATGGTCGTCGTAACCGTCCGCCCCGACGTATCCCTTCGCCAGCCGCAGATTTTCCTCCGCGGCCTTGTTTGCGTGCAGCTGCTCCAGCCCGCGCGCGTTTTGCAGCCCGCCGAAGCCGAGCGCGTTCAGAACGCGCCGCTTGGTATCCGAAGAGACTTTTCCGTCCTCGTCGGAAAGCAGCCCCATGTTGTAAATTTCATAGAGCAGCGAACGGTTTTCCGAAGGGTTGTTCGCGCCCGCGCTCTCCGCTTCGAACACGACGTCGTCCGAAGAGATGTCGCTGGCGGCAAAGTAAAACATTTCCACCCTGCCGCCTTCGCCCGTCATGCGCATCAGCCTGCCCGCGCCCGCAAATTCGCGCATGAGCCGAAGCGCCTGCCTGCCCGTCTCTTTGAGCGCCCTCGCGATGCTTCCCCGCGTGACCGCGAGGCGGGTATCGTCGAGGTCGATGAGAAGCTGCAGCCCCGTGGCGCTCGTGATGCGCGTGCCGTTCGCGGAATTGGAACTGATCTCGCTGACGCCGCTCACCAGCGTGAATTCGTCGAGAAGCCGCTCCTCCTCGTCGTGAAAATCGGCGGGAAGCGCGTCGGGCCCCAGAAATTCGGGCTTCGCCGCGCCCTGGCGGTAGACGACGATCTTGCCGGGAGAAAGCCCCTCTTCGGCGAGTTCGTCGGTATCCACAGACCCGTCCTCCACGGCGAGCACGCCCATCGTCAGGCGGTTGAGGAATTCGTGCTTCCTGTTCTTCACCGCGTTGTACGCGCGCTGGACGGGGATGAGCCTGTCCACGATGCTCCCGCCGAAAAAGCTGCCCGAAAGTTCGATCGCGCACTGTTTGACGAAGGGGAACGCCCTCGCCCCGCCCGCGCCGTTGCGGTACGGGAGCGGGCCGTCGTGCACGAGCACGTCCCCCGCCACGACCGTGAGCCGGCCCTCGGGCAGTTCCGCGTTCGGGCGGATATAACGCTCGATGACGATCTCCGAATTTTTCGCCGCGCCCTGCGCAAAGCCGCCCGCCCCGCCCGTAAAATGCGCGGAAACGGATACGGGCGCATAGGAAAAGCCGCGTATCTCCCTGCCCGCGAGCCTGACGCCGTAAAGGCGCTCGATCTCGGAAACGTGCACGGCGCGCGCCTCTATGATGCTCTCCTGCTCCTCCACGCTCTCGCAGCCGAGGTTTTCGGGATAGATCTCGAAGGGCGAGACCGCCGCGATGCGCACCCCGCCTTCATAGACGGGCGCGCCGTCCCTTTCCCCGATCTTTTTGCCCGCGTTCGCGTCCCACAGCACTTTATAGAACGCCGTGCCGCACGTTTCGCTCCAGACCGTCGCCTTGTCCGCGGCCGCGTCCAACCCCGCGTCCTCGCACACCGCTTTGAGCACGTTCGCCGATATTTTCGCCGTGCGCATGTCGCTCTCCTGATCGCTCGCCGCGCGCACCGTGAGCGCGGGGCGCATGGAAGCCAGTTTCGCACAGCGCGTGTCGATGGCGGGCGCGATGTGGTTGAACACCCGCCTGTACTGCCACGCATAGCGCGGCTCTTCCTCCTCGAGTTCGCCCGCGGGGTCGATGCCGCAGTACTGGTTTCCCGCCAAAAAATTCATGTCCAGTTCCCAGCCCCGCTCGATCAGCCTGCGTTCCGCCTGTCGGCGCGCGAGCTCTTCTTTCACCTCGCGCACGATGCGCTCGGCGGCTTTGTCCTGCGCGTTCCGCAAAGCCTGTGTCATGTTTTTCATGTTTCCTCCCCTTCCCGCAGCATGGCGAGAAGTCTCTTTTTTTCCGCTTGCAACGCCTCGGGGGAGAGCGCCGAAAGGGGCTTTTCCTCCTCCGAAAGCATCTTTGCCGCCGCTACGTCGGGCGGCACCGTCTTTTTCGTGACCTTGCGTTTGAGAAGGACTGCTTCCCCTTCCTGAAAAGCGTACTCCTCCACCACTTCGTCCGCCTCGAACCCGAGCGCGCGGCGAAGCATTGCGTCCTTTACTCCTTCATCCACCGTAACCTCCTCTCCGCGCGAGCCTGCGCATGAGCCGCTGCTTATCCCGCATGACGGGCGTCGGCAGGGGGTCGGGCAAGGCGTTTTTCGGCTTCGTCATCAAAAGATACCGAAGCTCGTCCATTGCGTGGTCTCCGCGCTTTCGCGGCATGTCGCCGCTGCCCCAGAAATACCCCTTGAATTCGCGTATCATGTTGACGCAGTTCGAAAAAACATACAGCTTCGGCTTACCGCCCTCCCCGATCAGATAGCTTTTGACCCGCGCGATGCCCGAGAACAAGTCCTTGTTCACCTTCGTGTTGACGAGGATGCCCTGCTCGTAAAACAGTTCGCTCACGCTCTTTGCGCTCGCCAGCGTCCTCTGATTCGCCGCAGGGTCGATGAGCGCCGACACCCTGCCCTTCCCGTCCGTATGCCAGCCGAGCCTGCGGGAGATCTCTTTGATCTTCTCCGCATGGTAGCCGATGTCGCGCTTTGCCTCGTAATGTTCGGCTATGACGTATACGTTGCCGTCATAATCGACCGCATACCAGTGCGCGGAGAGCGGATTGTTCAGCCCCGGATCGATGGATACGGTATCGTACCATTCGTGCGGGACGGGAAACGGGCTGATCACGTGCGCCTCCTCCGAAAATTCGGGGTATACGAGCCCCTCCGCCGCGCAGAACCTGCCGAACCGCCGCGAGGCGAGTTCTTTTTCCCCGAGCAGGGCGGCGCAGCGGCTTATCTCTTCCTTGTCGAGGAAAGGGTTGTCCGCCCACTCCATAAACTCGTACCAGACTTCGGGGTCGTTCCGCTCGTTCATGTAGATCTCGTCGAAGAGGAAGGTCAGCCCTTTCAGCGGGGTCATCGTGCCGAAGATATCCCCCTTTTTGTCGAGCACGCGCATGCGGCATTCTTCATAAATATCGCGGGGCGGCTCTTCGTCGAACCACACGAAATCGAGCGAGGCGCCCTGAAATTTTTCCCGCCCCTGGTCGCAGCTTTTGAATCCGATGACCGAAATGCCGCCGAAGACGTTGCGCACGCGGATCTGGTCGATGATTCCCGAATCGGGCGCGCCCTTCCTGCCCGAAAGCATGACGATGTCTTCGATCCATGCGGGGTCGAGGTAAAACAGCACCTTTTTCTGCGCCACGTCGCGCTGTACCTGTTGGGAAAGGGAGACGACCCAGCCGAACACGCCGTCCCTGTTCTTCCTGTACGGGTGCACGCCGCGCGCGAGATATACGCACTCCGCCGCGCCGCACTCCGTTTTGCCGCTCCTGTTCCCGCCGAACACCCAGCGGTTGCGCTTTTTGCACTTGTGGAAAGCGATCTGCTTTTTGTGCTTTTTCCGCCCCGCATTGTACAGTTCGAGCGGGCCTTTCCGCGCGCGCCTGCGCTCTTCTCCCTCTATTTCCAATAATTTTGCAATAATTTCCTCTTCGCGCATATGACAATATCCGTGATAATACTCCGCTATTTCTCTTAAAGCGCGCCCCGCGCGGCGTTACAATAGACGCCCGTAAGGAGTTGAGCCATGAAAAAATTCATCCTTGTTTTGCTCGCCGCACTGGCGGCTTGCATGTCCCTTTTCGCTTTGCCCGTCTCCGCCGACGAAGGCGCGCGCTACGCGCGCGTCACGGAAGAAGGGGTGTACTTTTACTCCGCCGCCGACGAGGGCGCGGGGCTGTTCATCCTGCCGCGAACCTATTTCGTCAGGATCGTAGGCGAAGCGGGCGCTTTTTACCGCGTCGGCTACCTCGACGGTTCCGCAGACGGCGGGGCTTTGGAAGGGTACTGCCTCGCGGACGAGGTGACGCCCGTCGACTACGTACCCGAAACGCCTTACCTCGAATACTCGGTGACGGTGACGTACAGCGCGGGCGGGGACGGGCAGATGCCCGACTCTCCCCTCGCCGAATACGAGGTTTCCGCCGCCTATTACGGCGAATTTGCGTACGGTTCTGCGACCTGCTATTACGTGAACATCGGCGGAAAATTCGGCTATGTGCCCGCCTCCGCCTGTTCCGCCGTTTCCTACCCGGAAAATCCCGAGCACTCCGAAACCGAAACGCCGCCCGAGGAAAACGCACAGCCTTCGGGCGGGTTCGGCGCGCTGAACGTGGTGCTCATATGCGTGCTCGCCGTCGCCGCCCTCGGCGCGATCTGGTTTTTGTTCCGCCCCGCGAAACAGCGCAAAAACGACGAGGAAGAGGCGGAAGACGTGTTCTGAAAACGCCCCGCCGCGCTCTGCCATACCATCCCGTCCGGTATTCGCCCGCGCACTCTTTGCAATGTTGCCGCGCAAGGCGGCTTTGCGCTTTATCTTCCGTGCGCCCGCGCTTTATTCGCCCTCGTTTTTCCCGCTTAAGCGCCCCGTTTTCCTTCGCGGGCGAGAGAATTTTTCGTCCGCTTGTCCGCAAAGGCGGTCTGCCCGCATTCACGCAGTTTTCCGAGCGCGTCCGCTATGTAAGGGAACTCCCCGAACGTGCGCATGAACCACTCCTCGCTCATCCCGCGCCGCATGAACAGCCCGTTCAAACGGCTTTCCAGCCGCGCCTGGCGGCGGAAATAGGTGCGCTCCGAACAGGCAAGCCGCACGTCCGCGAACTCCTTTTCCAGCATCTTCTTGCGCCTGAAATACTTGTATTCGAGCAAATACAGCTCTTCTCTCCCCAATTCGCCGAGGATACTTTGCATATCGTCCTCCAATACGATGAGGCAATCCCTGAACCGTATATACTCCATGATCTTCTCCGCGCACCGCTCCGTCGCGAAATCCGCCCCCGAAGCGACCGCGCGCGCCTGCGCGATCTCCCCGACGCTTACGATCAGCCTCTTCAGTTTCGGATACAGGAACAGAATAATTTTTTGATAATCTTTCATCCGCGTCACCCGCCTTTTTTTCTCGCGCAAACTTATTATTGCACAGAAACCGCCCGATTGACAGCATAACTGCCAAAATACAAACATATGTTCGTATTTTTCTTTATTGTAACACACAAAACAGGCAGACGATTGCCTGTTTTTAAATTTTCTTCCAAAAAAAGGAAAAATCGGGCATTGCGAGAAAAAACAAAAAACTTGTCGACAAACGGCGAATAATGTGATATAATCTTTTTATAATAAGGAAAAAATTGCGGCGCGGCTTTATGCGCGTCCGAAAAAAGTACGGAAAATGAAAAAGAAACTCATCACGATTTTGATCATACTCGCGGCGGTCTGCGCGCTCGGCACGGGCGCGCTGACGGCGCACGCGGAAAACGGGAAAGCCAATGGGGGCAATGCCGAAACGCGTCTGCTTCTGCCCTCTTCTTACGAGCAGTATCTCGAACTTGAAAGCCCCTCCGACTTTGCGGTAAGCGAGCGCTACATCGCCGTGGCGGACAAAGATATCATATATGTGTACGACAAAAGCGATAGCATTTTCGCAACATATACTCATACTGCGTCCACAAGTACTTTAAGTTCCTTGAACTTTTACGAAAACGGCGGCTCTTGCTACTTACTTTTCGTTGACAGCAATACGAATATTTACTATATTGACTGCGGTTCGCGCGCCGACGATGACACGTTTTCTTCTACTTCGCTGGACTTTACGTGCGCTTCGTTTATCATACAGGGAGAAACCCTGTATTACTCTCGCACAACAAGCGGAACCGTGGTATACCGAACAGCCATGTCGCTGAGTTCCCTTGCGGAAGGAGAAACTATAGAGCAGGACGCAACAACGAGCATAACCCCTTATTTTTCCATGTCGGGCAACGAAGTATATTTTTCCCTGAACAGCCGCATTTATCTAATTACGGAAAACGGCGCAGCACAAGAATACCGCAGCGTTTCCTCTTCCATAACTGCTTTTTCGGTAACGGACGACAAAATATTTTACTCCACTACGGGAAGTGACAGAGATTTTTTGGTCTATCAAAATCAAATGTCGCAAGCGGTACAATATAACGGGGATTCGATTACGGGAGTCCCTTCCGTCAAACTTGTCGGCAACGACCTTTGGTTTATAGAAAACCAAAATATCCGCTTGCTCGATCCATTCGCGAAGGAGGGTTACTCTTTCCTCGACTACACCATCGGCAAATATGCAGACATCGAAAACCGCATCGGGCAAAACGCTTCCGATATATCTTTGAACGGCGATACCGTTGTGATCGCCGATACAAGCAACTCTCGCATACTTCTCGCGCACAACGATTCTAACGGCGGATCGTATACAAGCATTGAAACGGACGCATTTTCGCCGATGCTCGTTTGTGCGGGCGAAAGCGATTTTGCCGTAGCAGACGGTGGAATATTGCGCATCTACTCCTATAACGGTTCGCTCGTCCGCTCGTATGACGCTCTCACCACAAGCATCAACGGCATCGCATATTCTTACGGAAATTATTACGTTACGGCGGAAAGCCAATCGTTCATATATGTTTACGATGCGGCAACCGATCTCCCCGAAAGCAAGTCCGTTCCTGCGGCAGGCAATGCCATCACCGCCGACATTTACGGCAACTTGTATATTTTGAGCGGTACCGCGGTATATGAACTGAATGTTCTTTCCGAAAATATTTTTGACGGCAATATCATTTACACGGCTCCCGCACAGACCAATAAAATTTTATCCGATTTTGCGGGCAACCTTTACGCACAGACGGACGGCGGGATTTATCTTCTCAACAGCGGCGGCAACACCTCCGTATTCGCCCCGGCAAGCCTCGCCCCCCTCGTCTATTACGACGGAACGCCGACGGTCGAATCCTTCGCTTTCTCCTTTGAAAGCGGCGAGGTTTATATCCTTTCGGACGGCTTTATCGCCGTGACCGAAAAGATCGGGGTCTCTTCCCTCGACCACCTTTCCTCCCAAGACGAAAACGGTAAAAAGGCGTACGATACGCTCTATACGGACGCTTTGACGGCGGATTCGTATACGGCGCTGCAGCTCGTGGCCGTGCCCGCGCAGAGCGTGGCGATCTCCCTGGACTTTCAGGGCCTGGATCAGAGTTCGGACTCTCTCCCCTACGAAAGTTATTCCAAAACGGCCGAAGAACGGACGGGCGTCGTGCTCGCCCGGACGGTAAACGGGCCGATCGTCGGTTTCTTTACCCGTACGGAAGATCCAGACAGCGACGTCAACGTGGTTTATGCGTATGAAGTCGCGCTCATCCTCGATACCGACGATACGCTCGCGTACAGCGACGCTGCGCAGGAAAACGCGGCGCAAAGCGCTTCCGTCGTGGAAAACGTGGGCATTTACAAATACCCGCAGATGCGGCTGGGCAGCAACGCCGTTTCCTCCTCCGAAGATTATACCGACTTTCTCTGTATCGGACGTCTGGAGAAGGGCGCGCAGATCTCCCTGCTCGCGCGCGTGGACGGCGCTCATCTCGACAGCGATTATTACTTTGTTTCCGCGTCCGTGGGCGGGGAAACGGTGTACGGCTATATCCCCGCGAGTTTCGCCGTGCAATACGGAGAAGCGGGCGGCGGCGCAGGCGGGGCGGAATACCGCTACGCACGCCTCGACCGCGGCAAAAGCGTGACGCTGTATCATACTTCCGCAAACACCGAACTCATCCTCTCCGACGAAGAGGAACTGAAAATCTACTATAACAACAAAGACGAACACGGCAACGTATATGCCGTATACGAGACCGAAACCGGCACTTATGCGGGTTATATCGACCCCGACTGCCTGTACGAAGCGACGCCGATCGTCATGGTGACGCTTGCGCTCGTACTCGTCGTCGCGGCGGCGCTCATCGTGTCCGTCTGCTATCTGATCCTGCGCAAACAGCCGACCCTGCAGCCGTGACCGACGCAGCCGTTGCGGCCGCCCGACGGAAACAAAGCATTCAACAAGCCGCCCCGCGCCGAAATCGGCGCGGGGCGGCTTTTCAAATTCCTTGCAGCCTGTTATGCTTGCCCGCGGAACATCTGTCAGCGGAATCGTTCCGGCATCTTCATCTGTCATAAATCATAAACAACGAACAGACAAAGGACTCTCTTCCGTAACCGAAAGAGAGCCCTTCTGATATGCGATGATCTGTTATTTTTTGGAACGGATATATTCGTCCATCGCCTCGGCGGCCGCTTTGCCCGCGCCCATGGCGAGGATGACGGTCGCAGCGCCGGTAACGGCGTCGCCGCCCGCGAACACGCCCTCGCGCGAGGTCTGCCCGCGCTCGTCGGCAATGATGCCGCCCCACTTCTGCGTTTCAAGCCCTTTCGTGGTGTTCTTGATGAGCGGGTTGGGGGATGTGCCGAGCGCCATGATGACGGCGTCGCACTCGATGTTGAACTCGCTCCCCTCTTTTACGACGGGGCGGCGCCTGCCCGACGCGTCGGGCTCGCCGAGTTCCATTTCCACGCAGGTCATGCCCGCGACCATGCCGTTTTCACCCTCGACGATCGCCGTGGGATTGGTGAGGAACTTAAAGACGATGCCCTCTTCTTCCGCATGCTCGACTTCTTCCGCACGCGCGGGAAGCTCCGCGCGCGAACGGCGGTAGACGATGGTCACTTCCTCCGCGCCGAGGCGCTTGGCGCTGCGCGCCGCGTCCATCGCCACGTTTCCGCCGCCCACCACGCACACTTTTTTCGCGTGCAGCACGGGGGTGCGGGAATCGTCTTTATAAGCCTTCATCAGGTTCACGCGGGTGAGGAATTCGTTCGCGGAATATACGCTTTTCAGGTTCTCGCCCGAAATGTTCATAAAGCGCGGCAAACCTGCGCCGCTGCCGATGAACACCGCTTCGAAGCCGTATTCGTCCATCAGCTCGTCGATGGAAAGCACGCGGCCGATGACCATATTCGTTTCCACCTTTACGCCGAGCGCTTTCAGGTTGTCGATCTCCTTCTGCACGATGGCCTTGGACAGACGGAATTCGGGTATGCCGTACACGAGCACGCCGCCCGCAAGGTGCAGCGCCTCGAAAATGGTAACGTCGTAGCCGCGTTTTGCAAGGTCGCCCGCGCAGGTCAGCCCCGCGGGCCCGCTGCCGATAACGGCCGCTTTATGCCCGTTCGGCTCCGCCTTCGTGGGAAGGTCGCAGCTGTTCGCGTTGTGCCAGTCGGCGACGAAGCGCTCCAGCCTGCCTATGGCGACCGGTTCGCCCTTGATGCCGCGCACGCACTTCTGTTCGCACTGCGTTTCCTGCGGGCACACCCTGCCGCATACGGCGGGGAGAGAGCTCGTCTGCTGAATGATGTGATACGCCTCTTCGAACGCCCCTTCCGCGACCTTTTGGATAAATTCGGGGATATGTATCCTGACGGGGCAGCCGCCCATGCAGGGTTTGTTCTTACAGTTCAGGCAGCGCTTCGCCTCGTCGATCGCGGTCTCCGCGGTATAGCCGAAGGTCACCTCGTAAAAGTTTTTATTGCGCACGTCCGCTTCCTGCGCGGGCATCGGATTTTTTTTCAGGCTCATGTTGGGCATGGTCAACGCACCTCCTTTTTGAACAGGTTGCACGCCTTTTCGCGCTCTTTCGCTTCAAATTCCTTATAAGTGGAAGCGCGCTTCAAAATTTCGTCGTAATCCACTTCGTGCCCGTCGAAATCGGGGCCGTCCACGCAGGCGAATCTGGTTTTGCCCGCCACCGTAAGGCGGCAGCAGCCGCACATGCCCGTGCCGTCTATCATGATCGGGTTCATGCTGACCACCGTTTTGATGCCGTACTGTTTGGTGAGAAGGGACACGAACTTCATCATGACCACGGGGCCGATGGCGATCACCTCGTCGTAACTGTTGCCCGCCTCGATGAGCGCTTTGAGCGCGTCGGTAACCAGTCCCTTTTCTCCGTAACTGCCGTCGTCCGTCATCATTTTGAACACGTCGGAAACGGCGGAAAACTCCTCTTCGAGTATCACGAGGTCTTTATTGCGGAAGCCGACCACGGAATGCACTTCCGCGCCCTGTTCGTGCAGTTTTTTCGCGACGGGATACGCGATGGCGCAGCCGACGCCGCCGCCCACGACGGCGACCTTTTTCAGCCCTTCCGTGTGTGAAGGCTCGCCCAAAGGGCCGACGAAGTCCTGTATATATTCTCCCTCTTTCAGGTGGTTCAGCCGCTCGGTCGTGCCGCCGACGATCTGGAAAATGATGGTGACGGTGCCCTTTTCCCTGTCGAAATCCGCGACGGTGAGCGGGATGCGCTCGCCCTCTTCGTCCACGCGGAGGATGATGAATTGCCCCGGCTCCGCCTTGCGCGCGACAAAGGGCGCGGCCACTTCCATAAGCGTGACGGTCGGGTTCAGCTCTCTCTTTTTTACGATCTTGTACATACCTTTTTCCTCAAAACTTTCGCTGTAACGCACAATATTATAACGGACGCGGCCCTTGAATACAAGCGTTTTGCGCCGCAATTTATAAATTCGCGGTATTAAAATTTTTTATAAAGCCTTCGCCTTAGCAAATGCGCATATGTACATTTGCGAGGCGCGCGTCAGTCCTTTTCGAGGAGCGAGCGGTGGAACGCCTCGTAATCGGTATTGCCTTCCCGTATGCAGGCAATGGCGGAAGAGGGGTGCATATTCAGCCTGCCCGTGAGCAGGTACGGGATATCGTACCCCCAGACGACGCCCTGTTCCCGAAGCGGAAGCATATAATCGGTGATAAAGCGCAGGACGGGCGGGAGATGATATTTCGGGTTCTTCAAAAAGCCCAACAGCAGTTCCATGGAACAGTTGCCCGCGCCGCGCCCCATGCCGTTCACGGTGGCGTCGAGCATGCTTGCGCCCCAGCTTGCCGCCTCGATGGTGTTGCCGAAGGCGAGCTGCTGGTTGTTGTGCGCGTGCACGCCGATGCTCTTTTTGTATTTTTCGCCCGCTTCGAGGTATTTTAAGGTGAGCTTTGCCACCTGCTCCGGATAGAGCGAACCGTAGCTGTCCACAAGGTAAATGCAGTCCGCGGGGCTTTGCCCGAGCATTTCGAGCGCCGCGTCTATCTCCTCGTCGCGCGCTTTTGAAACCGCCATGACGTTGACGGCCGTTTCGTATCCTTTTTTCGCGCAGTATTCGAGCATTTCGATCGCCGCGGGGATCTCGGTGATGTAGCAAGCGACGCGCACCATGTCGATCACGCTGTCCTTTTTGTTGCCGATGTCCTTTTTGAAGTCCGTCCTGCCCACGTCCGCCATGACGGAGAGTTTCATGTCCGACTTATTTTCGCCGACGATCTTCTGCACGTCCGCCTCGTCGCAGAATTTGTACTTGCCGAATTTAGAAACGTCGAACATGGCTTTCGACGCCTTGTAACCCATTTCCATGTAATCGACGCCCGCCGCAACGTTCATTTTGTAGAGCGCCTTGGCAAATTCGTCGGAAAACTCAAAATTATTGCAAAGCCCGCCGTCGCGCAAGGTAGCGTCGAGCACCTTGATGTCGGGGCGGAAGGATAATAACGAACCTTTACGTTTGACTTCCATAAATACTCCTTGTTCCGTATTCACAAAATTCTCGGCGAGCTGACGCCTGCGAATTTTCGTGAGTTGAGGGGAAACCCGAACGGCTTTCCCCTCTTTGCGGCACTTTTAAGGGCACACAAATTATACAGTGCCGCAAATTCACCCTTTCCGTAAGGCAAAGCATTGCCAAATTGGGGTGCGCTGCGGAAAATTGCGATTTCCCTTGCGCGAATTAGTATTAAATAATTTAAGGCGCGTTTGAAAACCGCGTTTTTCAAAAAGCGCACTCAATTTGCCGCACACTTGCGGCCTCGGCGGGTGAATGCGGCGCGCATGATACTGTGTGCCCTCAAAAAGCGCGCCGCAGAGGGCAGCGCCCTAAACTCACGAAAAATGATTTGTCAGCACAAATCATTTTTCGTGAACTAAAATACCTACTTGCGTTTCCGAAAATCGCACTTTTCGGAATAAGCCCCCTATTTGCCGCGATGAGCGGCTTGTCGAAAAAGAGTGAATGCGAAAATTGCTTTAATAGGTAAGCCCTTAAATTAAGGCTTCCAAAAATCGCAACGCGCGCAGCGGTGTGAGATTTTTGGAAATAAGGAGCGGCAAATATATAGGAGCAAAGCATTTGCAAACATTGTAAATGCTTGCGTAAAATATTTTGCCGCGACGCTGCAGAGAGAAAAACGCCGCAGAGCCGACCCGCGCGTCGGCGAACGGCGGTTGTCTCTCAAATCACGACTTTTCGCAGCGCCTTTGCGCGAGAAAAGTGTGAACTCTCAGTGTCTGTTTTTCAACTCCGTGCATACGTCCGAGAGTTTTACGCCCGCATTTGCGAGCAATACGAGGGTGTGATAAAAGAGGTCTGCACACTCGCCCACGATCTCTTCTTTGTCTGCGTTCTTTGCCGCGATGACAAGTTCCACCGCCTCTTCGCCCGTCTTTTTGGCGATCTTGTCTACGCCCTTTTCGAACAGGTACGCGGTATAACTGCCCTCTTCGGGGTTCTGCTTTCTGTCCTCGACGATGCGTTGGAGTTCCCCGAGCATCTCCGCGCCCTTTCCGCATTCCTTTACGGGCGTAAAAAAGCAGGTGTAATTGCCCGTGTGGCAGGCGGCGCCGATCTGTTCCACCTTCAAAAGCACGCAGTCTTTATCGCAGTCGAGGTATATGCCGCGCACCTTTTGCAGATGCCCGCTCTCCTCGCCCTTTTTCCACAGTTTTTTGCGCGAACGGCTCCAATAGTGCGCGTAGCCCGTTTCCAGCGTCTTACGGTACGCCTCTTCGTTCATGTATGCCTGCATGAGCACTTCGCCGCTTTCGAAGTCCTGCGCGATCGCACAGACCAGCCCGTGCGC
>DWXC01000008.1 GCA_019119395.1 Candidatus Borkfalkia stercoripullorum
GGTGCGCCGCGCCGGTATTATACACAATTTATTTGCTCCAGACAAAATTCTCCTTGCCCGCGCCCGACTCGAAGTGATACTTCACGATGCCGAGGTCTATATCTCCGTAAAAGCCGCCCGTACATTCCGCAAGCACCTTGTTCCCGACAAGGGTAAAGCGGAATTTCTGCTGATTGGTCGCCGTGGGCGCGAGCAGGGCAAATTCCACGCCCTTCCGGAACCATTCGGGCGCGTCCTTGGCGACGGCAACGTCGTCGAAAGTTTTGCTTTTGTGCGGAATCCCCTGCGTTTTCCCGTACCCGACGGCGATGACGCAGACCAGTTTTTCGCCCTTTTTCAGCCCCGCGGACTTTTTTGCCGCGCCCTTGCCGAAAGAAAGCGCCGCCCAGCAGGTATTCAGCCCGAGCGTCTGCGCCGATAAAACCAGCCGCTCGCCGTAGTACCCCGCGCGCTCCCGCAGATCGTCCGCCTGTTCGCCCGCAAGGACGATGTAACTCGTAACGCCCGAAAATTTGCCGTATTTTGCGAGAAAACTCTTAAACGCCTTCGGCTCGTTCTGCACGAGGCGTATCGAAAGCCCGCCCTCTTTGTTGCACTTTCCGATCTCCTCTTCGAGCGCGAAAGCCGCCTCTTTCGCCAACGCCTCTCCCGTATAACTGCGCACGGAATGGCGGGCGTACACCGCTTCTTCCAACGTCATTTTTTCATTTCTCCTTTTTGCACGCGTCCCCGCCGAAAGGATAGCCCGCCTCGTCCGCACGCTTTACGGTCTCCGAGATCTCCGAAAACAGAGAGGCGAGTTCTTCCCGCAATGCGGGCTTCGCGTCCATATAGTAATAATTTTTTGTACCTTCAAAACAAAGAAAAAATTTGTTCGGTAAAGAAAATTTATCTCAATGCGCGCAAACTCTCTTTTCTCATGTAATAATTGAGGAGTTTTTCCCCGCCCCGTTCGACAATGTTTTCGCGCACGAGGACGTACCCTCTCTTTTCGAAAAAGCCGCGCGCGGTAACGGACGCATACACCGTAAAAGAGGATGCCGCGCACCCTTCTTCCAACGCGTCCGCAAGCGCCGCGGCGATACCCTGCCGCTGAAAGTTTTTGTGCACATATAAGCGGTCGAAATACCCGTCTTGCGTCATGTCGGCAAAGCCGACGATCTCGCCGCCCTCTTCGGCGACGAGCGCGCGCCGCCCCTCGGCAAAAAAGGAATCCGTCCATTCCCGAACGCCGCGCGGGGAGGCCCACGCGCTTATCTGCGCCGCTGTATAATCTTCCGCACAGACGGAGCGCACCGTTTCATAAAAAAGGCGCAGAGTTTCTTCCCCGTCTCCGCGCGTCATCTCACGAATTTTCACGGACGCGTCACTCCCCCCGATAAGTTTCCGTCTCCTGCCGGGTGGGGATAGATCGCATCGCACCCCTGCGCGTACAGGCAACGCTCGCCGCACGGCTCGCAAATGCAGCCGCCTCTTCCGTGGTCTCGCCGCGGGCAAGCCCTGCCGCAAGCCCGCCGCAGAACGTATCGCCCGCGGCAGTCGTGTCCGCAACAGGTACGCGGATGCAGGGATAAACGCGGCTTTTTGCGGGCGACGCTATTTCGTAGCCGCGGCTCCCCAGAGTGGTCAGCACGATTTTAGCTCCGGCCGAAAACATCTTTTCTTTTCCGCCGAAAATCTCCGATTCGCTCTCGTTGGGCACAACTATATCCGCAAAGCGGAAATATTCCGCCGCCGCGGGGTCTGCCGGCGCGGGATTGAAAATAGTCAGAAGCCCTTTCTCCTTCGCCCTCTTCAGCGCGTAGCCGACGATTTTAACGGGATTTTCCGATTGCGTGAGGAAAATATCCCCCGCCCCGGCGTTTTCCAAGGCACGGTCTATATCCTCTTCGCAAAGCGCGGCGTTTGCCCCTTTATCCAAAATAATGCGATTCTCGCCGCCCGTTACGATAATGACGGCAATACCCGTAGAAACGCCCTCCGCGCGTCTGACATACCGCGTATCCGCCCCCGCGTCGTCGAGCGCGGATACGAGCCGCCCGCCGAACGGATCCGCACCGACGCAGCCGCACATATAAACCTCCGCGCCCGATTTTGCCGCCGCGGCCGCCTGGTTCGCTCCCTTGCCGCCCTCATTGGCGATAAACCCGCTCCCGGCGAGCGTTTCCCCGCCTTTCGGACAATAGGGTGCGGAAATGCAAAGATCCATATTCAAACTGCCGATGACATATACTTTTTTCATACAGTCTCCGAAAAGCAAAACCTGTTCAAAGTATAGCACAACGGACAATGTTTGTCAACCGTGCAAAACGCCGCCCCGCAGAGGGCTGCGGGGCGGCGGCAAAGGCAAAAAATTATGTATTTTTCTCTCTCGTGCGTACGATCAGGCGCAATATCAGGCGCACCGCCTTGGGCGGCTTTACGCAGATGATCTTCAAACGCTACACTCCTTCGGGCTTTATTTCGAATACGAAGAGCACGCCCTCCGCGCAATCGGCAAACGCGCCGTCGGTTTCCACGACGTTGCTGACGCCGCGGCAGCTCCCCGCGGTGAGCGTCAGATCGTGGAGCGGATATTTCAGCCCTTCGCTATTTATTATATGCGCCGAAAGCCCGACGGGTGCGAGCGACACGGTGCGCCCCCGCTTGTTTTCAAACACGACCATGCCCGAAGCGCAGTAAATATCCGAATACGCCGTCTTCATGACGCAATGCACGCCGCGAAGGTACGCCGCGTACAAAAGCTGCAGATTGCCGAAAAAGTGGTCTTCCCGCTTTCCGCCGCCGCCGTAAATTTCTATCTCGCGGCAGCCCTTTTCTATGAGCAGATCGAGCGCTATTTCGCCGTCGGTAAAATTCTTTTCGGAAGGGTAAACGACGGAATTTGCGGGCACATAGCCGAGCGAATCGAAATCGCCCGCCGTGATATCGATTCCTATTTTGTCTTTCGCCCATGCGAGCGCGCCGTCCGCCGCGAGCACGATATCCCCTTCCTTCTTTCCGATATCTCCCGCATAGGGCTCTCCGTTGAGCAATATGATGCCTTTCAAAACATGTCCCCCGTTACAGCGTGCGCAAATTGGCGATGGTCTTTGCCATGTCGGGCGCGTTGAACACGGTGCTGCCCGCCACGATGACGTTCGCGCCCGCGTCCTTGATGCGGCGCACGTTCGCTTCCGTGATGCCGCCGTCTATCTCGATGTCTTTGGGAACGCCCTGCGCGTCGAAAATGCGCCGCGCCTCTTCCACTTTGGGGAGCACGCGCTCGATGAATTTTTGCCCGCCCAAACCGGGATACACGCTCATGACGAGCAGAAGGTCGCACAATTCGAGGCAGTCGTACACCTCTTTCAAGGGGGTGTCGGGGTTGATGACGACGCCCGCGCGCGCGCCGCAGTTTTTGATGAGGCGCAAAACGTTTTTGATGTTCTCGCCGCACGCCTCGCGATGCACGGTGATGATGTTCGCGCCCGCCTCGGCGAACGAGCGCACCTGGTTTTGGGGATTTACGACCATCAGGTGTACGTCGAGCGGCAAAAGGGTGTGCCCCCGCACCGCGGCGATCATGTCGCCGCCGAAGGTGATTTTGGGCACGAACGTACCGTCCATCACGTCGCAATGGATCATGTCCGCCCCGCATTTTTCCAGTTTTTCCACCGCCGCGCCCATCGCCGCGAAGTCCGCCGACAGGATAGACGGCGCGATCTTGATTTCGTTGTCCATCTTTTCCTCTTCCGTTATGTCCGCCATTGTAAGCCCTCTTTTATACTTCAATATTTCGATATCATGATAGCAAAAGCATGCCGCGTTGTCAATGCTTTGCCGGAATTTGCTTAAAATATCCGCGGGCGCCTTATTCCCCTTTCAGCCTGCTCGCGCGCAGCTGCCCGCACGCGCCGCCTATATCCGCGCCCGTTCTTCTCCTGAGCGTTGCCGAAAGCCCCGCCTTTTCGAGCATGCCCAAAAAGCGGTACGCTTCCTTTTCGTCCGCGCCCGAAAGCGCGCGTTCCTTCACTTCGTTGAGCCGTATAAGGTTGACGTGGCAGGGGCGCCCTTTGAGTACGGAAACGAGTTTTTCCGCGTGCTGCCTGTCGGCATTTTCCCCGTGGATGAGGGAATATTCGAAGATATACCGCCGCCCCGTCTTTTCGAAATAATAGTCGCACGCTTTTAAGATGTCCGCGATCTTGTACGCCTTGGCGGCGGGCATGATGCGCGCGCGCTCTTCGTCGTCGGCATTGTGCAGGGATACGGTCAGGTTGACGGGGATGCCCTCGTCCGCGAGCGCGTACATTTTCGGCACGATGCCGCAGGTGGAAAGGGAAATGTTGCGAGGACTGATGCCGATGCCCCCTTCCCTCGATACGTTGCGCAGGAACCTGACCGTGTTGTCGTAATTGTCGAGCGGCTCGCCGCTGCCCATGAGCACGACGTTCGTGACCGCACGCTTTTCGGGCGTGCCGCCGTGCAGGGCGTTGACGACGAGGATCTGCGACAAGATTTCCCCCGCCGTGAGATCCCGCACCAACCCTCCGAGCCCCGAGGCGCAGAAAGCGCAGTTCATGCGGCAGCCCACCTGCGTGGACACGCACTGCGTGTTCCCGTATTTGTAGCGCATGAAAACGCCCTCTATGACGTTGCCGTCCGCAAGGGCGAACAGGTATTTTTCGGTGCCGTCGGAAGAGGTGAGCGTTTCCGCGATCCGCACGGGCTCGTCCTCGAACCGCTCCAAAAGTTTTGACTTGAACGCCTTGGAAAGGTCGGTGATGTCCGAAATTTTTTTGCCCTGCATCAGTCCCCGCCAAAGCTGAGCCGCGCGGTACTTTTTTTCGCCCAGCGACAGGACGAGCGATTCCAACTCTTCAAAGGATAAGTCCTGTAATATTTCTTTCATGCTTTCCTCTTCATTTTGCAAAAGTAAAAGCCCGCGCCGAGGGATATGTGCGGCAGAAATTGCAGCCCGTACTTCGTTTCGACATGCCCGAGCGGGCTGTCCGCCGCTTCGGGCGAAAATCCGGGATTTTCCGCGAGGAACGCGCCCGCGACGGCGTCGTTTTCCTCTTCGAACACCGAACAGGTGGAATAATACAAATGCCCGCCCTTCTTTACATACCCTGCGCACGCGGCGAGGATGGCGCGCTGCGCCTTTGCGAGCGCGGCGATGTCCTCCTCCTTACGGAAAAACTTGATGTCGGGGTTTTCCGATACCACGCCGTACCCCGTGCAGGGCGCGTCCACCAGGACGGCGTCGAATTTTTCCGCATATGCGCCGTCGTAAACGGAAGAATCGCGGCATACGACGGTTATGTTTTCGCGGTGCATGCGCTTTGCATAGCTTTCGATGAGCGCGGCGCGGTGCGGATGCAGTTCGAAGGACGTGACCTTTGCGCACTTTTCCGACAATAAAACGCTCTTGCCGCCGGGCGCGGCGCAGGCGTCCAAAACGTTTTCGCACGGCTCCACCCCCGCGGCGATCGCGACCGAGCCGACCGACTGAAAGGTGTATTCCCCCTCGTCGTACCCCTCATCCCGCGCGAAATTGCGGAAAATATAAGTGTCCGCAAACGGGGTCTTTTGATACTCCGCGCCCGACAGATAGGCTTCGAGTTTTTCTTCGTCGCAGCAAAAGCGCACAGAAACGCCCTCCGCGCGGAAAGCGGCGACCTTTTCCGCCGTCTCTTTCCCGTATGCCTTTATAAGGCGGGAAAGGGCGAACTGCGGATAGGACACTCTGACCGAAAGCGCCGCAAGTTCCCCCGCGGGCAGTTCGATCTTATCGGCGTCGAACGCGCGCAAAAACGCGTTCACGAAGCCCGCCGCGCCCCCTTTGCCGAGCTTTTTGACGAGGGAAACGGCGTTGTCCGTGACCATGTACTTCTTTTTGCCCAAAAAGAGGAGCATATACACGGAAATTTTCAGCACGATGCGCACGGGAAGTTTGGGGTTCTTCGGCGCGAACGCGCGGATGCAATGTTCGAGATAAATGTCGTTCTCCATCACGCCGTACACGATCTTGACCGTGCGGGCGCGGTTTTGCTCTTCGATCGGCGTTTCGGCGATCGCCTGTTTGAGGAACGCGCCGCCGCCGTAAACTTTGTTCAATATGAAATAGGGATCGGCGAGCGGATTGGTCATGCGCGCTCCTTTGCGAACACATCGCCGACGGCGATCTTCCTGCCGTTCACCGCGTCCGCCGCGCGCATGCGCTTGCCCCCTTCGAGCTGCAATTCGGTGATCTTCACGCACCCGCCGCCCGCGGCAACGTATACGCCCGTCTTATCCGCGCGCACTACCCTGCCCGCTTCGGCGGTTTCCTCGCCTTCGCTCGGCTCGGCAAAATAGAAATTGACGAGCTTACCATTCACAAAAGCGTAAGCGAGGGGCGAAGGGTTCATCGCGCGGATGAGACCGCACACCTCTTTCGCGGGGCGGGAAAAGTCGACAACGCACTCCTCTTTTTTGATCTTTTTGCAGAGAGTCGCCCGCGTGCCGTCCTGCTTTGTAAACGCGGCGGTGCCCGATTCGAGTTCTTTGAGCGCCCTTACGATGCACCCGCCGCCGAGCAAAGACAGTTTTTCGGAGAGCGTTGCCGCGGTATCGCACGGCAAGACCGGTGCTTCTTCGCAAAGGAGCATGTCGCCCGTATCCAGCCCGATGTCCGTTTTCATGACGGTGACGCCCGTCTTTTCGTCGCCCGCAAGGATCGCGTGCTGAATGGGCGACGCGCCCCGCCAGCGGGGCAGAAGGGAGGCGTGTATGTTGTAGACCCCTTTCGGGAAGGCGCTCAGCACTTCCTGCGTGAGCAGTTGCCCGTATGCGCAGGTGACCATGACGTCCGCGCCGAGCGATCCGAGTTCGGGGACGTGTTCGCGTATTTTTGCGAAATCGTACACGGGAATGCCCTGCGAAAGCGCGTAACTTTTGAGCGGCGTGGGCGTGAGCACGGCCTTTCTGCCGACGGGTTTATCCGGCTGCGTGACGACGGCAACGACGCAAAAGCCCGCGTCCGTTAAACTTTTGAGGGGCGCGACGGAAAACTCCGGCGCGCCCGCGTAGACGATTTTCATATCTTTAATCCTTTACCGTTTCCACCTTTTCTGCGCGGTCGGTATACAAAACGCCGTCCAGATGGTCGAGTTCGTGGCAGACCGCGCGGGCGAAAAATCCGCGCGCGACGAGCTTCTTGCGTTTCCCTTTCCTGTCGGAATATTCCACTTTAACGACGAGCGGGCGGGTGACGACGCCGCGCTTTCCGCGCACCGAAAGGCAGCCTTCGTAACCGCGCTGTTCCCCCTTTTCTTCCAGAATGACGGGATTGATAAATTCGTAAAATCCCTCTTTCACGTCCACGACGACCGCGCGGCGCAAAACGCCGACCTGCGGAGCGGCAAGCCCCGCGCCGTCCTCTTTGCGGACGGTGTCCTTCATATCATCCAGAAGCTGCCAGAGTTTTTCGTCGAAGTTTTCCACCTCGAAACATTTTTTGCGCAGGATGTCGTCTCCGACCTGCACGACGTTGCGTATCGCCATTGTTTTTCTCCTTTTTATCCGAAAAGGGCTGCCGCCCCGCATAAATCCGTAAAAGTTGTCCGAAAGTTCCCCGCCGACGGGTCACGAAAGGTTGTTCGGGTTTTCCTCGACATACACCAGGACGTCGCGCGAGGTATGCGGCACCGAACGGGCGTAAACTTCCGGAAGAAGTTTATCGCTTTTCAGCCGCATCAATACCTGATAGCGGAATTTGTTCTGTATCCGCTTGACGGGCGCGCGCATCTTGTTGAAAAACAGGAACTCGCCCGGCCTGCCGTCATACAATTCTTTGAGGGAAAACCATACCTCTTTGAGCGTTTCGAGCGCCTTTTTGTCGTCCTCCGCCGTGACCATCACGCGGACGATCTTGGCAAAGGGCGGGAAAGCCGTAGCCTTGCGCAGGGATATTTCATGCCCGAAAAAACCCTTGTAATCGTTGTTCACGGCAAAGCGCAGGATGTAATTTTCGGGGTCGTACGTCTGCAAAACGACTTTGCCCGGCTCTTCCGCACGCCCGCTCCTGCCCGCGACCTGCGTGACGAGCTGAAAGGTGCGTTCGCCGCTCCTGTAATCGGAAAAGTGCAGGCTCATGTCCGCGTCGAGTATGCCCACGAGGGTGACCGCGGGGAAGTCGTGCCCCTTTGCCACCATCTGCGTGCCGACGAGGATGTCCGCCTCGCGCTCCGAAAACGCTTTGAGTATTTTATAATGCCCTTCCTTGCCCGAAGTCGTGTCGTTGTCCATGCGCAGGATGCGCGCGGAGGGAAACAGTTTTTTGAGTTCCCCCACGATCTTCTGCGTGCCCGTGCCCGTATAGCTTAAATGCACGCTGCCGCACTCGGGGCAGGCGGAAAGCATATGGTACTGCGCGCCGCAGTAATGGCATTTGAGGCAGTTTTCTTCGCTGTGGTACGTGAGGGAAACGTCGCAGGACGCGCACTTTGCGACGTAGCCGCATTCGCGGCAGATGACGCTCTGCGCGAACCCCCTGCGGTTGATGAACAGGATCGCCTGTTTTCCCTTTTCGAGGCATTCGGCAAGTTCATCGCGCAGGGCCGCCGAAAAGGGCGTGTTGTTGCCGCGGCGCACTTCCCTGCGCATATCCGCCACGATCATTTCGGGAAGGGGCCGCGCGTTGATGCGTTCGGGGAGTTCCAAAAGTCCGTATTCCCCTTCTCTGGCTTTCAGATAAGTTTCTACCGAAGGCGTGGCGCTGCCGAGCACAAGCTTGCAGCCGTTGTATTCTGCGCGCAGCCGCGCGATCTCGTCCGTACGGTAGCGCGGGCTGGATTCGCTGACATAGCTTTGGTCGTGTTCCTCGTCCATGACGATGACGCCCACGTTTTCCACGGGCGCGAACACGGCGCTGCGCGCGCCGATGGCAATCTTCGCCTCGCCCGTGCGCAGCCGCCACCATTCGTCGAATTTTTCGCCCGCGGAAAGCCCGCTGTGCAAAATGGCCGCGCTCTCGCCGAAGCGGGCGCGCAGTTGCTTGAACATCTGCGGCGTCAGGGCGATCTCGGGGACTAAAAATATGGCGCTTTTGCCCTCTTTGAGCGTCTTTGCGATGAGCGTAAGGTAAATCTCCGTCTTGCCGCTGCCCGTAACGCCGTGCAGAAGCTGCACCGTTTTATCCGATGCGCAAATGCTTTCCACGGCGCGCTTTTGCGCCTCGGTCAGCGCATGCTCGGGCGATTCCGCCGCGATCGCGGCATAGGGCGTGCGCGCGACCCGCTCCTTTTCGAGGGACAGCGCGCCCTTTTTGACGAGTTCAAAAACCGCCCCCCTGCCGAATTTCGCGCATAAATCGGTATAGTCGGCGCGCAAGGCCTCTTTCATATAACCGAGCGCAGCGGCCTGCGCCTTCGCGCGGGGAGACACCTGCACATCCTTTGCGAACAGGGCGACGTTTTTATACAGTTCGCGCACCGTGCCCTTGCGCATCTCGCCCGGCAGAAACAGCCGCAGAACGAGCGCTTTCGGGCAGTGATAGCGCGCGGAGACGTCGTCGACGAGTTTGAGGCATTCCGCGTTCAGCGCGGGCACGTCGTCCACGGCGGAGAGGATGCTTTTGAGTTTGGAAGAATCGAAATCGCTCCCCTCCTTGAGCCGCATGACGAACCCGTCGACGACCCTGCCGCCGAAGGGCACTTTCACCCTGCTGCCCGCGAAAACGCCGTCGATGGCGCGGTATTCGAATATTTTGTCTACTTCGCTGTGCGCGATGTCGACGATCACTTCCGCCGTCATTTGTCTACCCTAATAAAAACAGAAAGCCCCGAGGTCGTCGGAGCGTCTTTTCGGCTTGCTTTTTCCGCCCCGCGAAAGCCGCGCGGCGTTCGAAAATCAGTCCTTGGTCATGTGGAGCGTGCCGTTTTCGATCTCCTGGCAGGCGAGAGCGATCTCTTTCACGTTGCCGGGAAGTTCTTTGATGCCCTGGTTCTGTTCCTGGTCGATGATCTGACGGGCGCGCTTTGCGACCACCACGCACAGCGCATAGCGCGACGCGGGATGCTCTTTGCTCCCCAATTTTTCTACAAGGCTGTCTACGGAAGGCTGATTGATCATGATGATACCTCCAATAAAATAGTGTATTCACGAAAAATGATTTGTGCTGACAAATCCTTTTTCCGTGAGTTTGAGGGCGCTGCCCTCTGCGGCGCGCTTTTTGAGGGCACGCCATATCATGCGCGCCGCATTCACCCGTTGAGACCGCAAGTATGCGGCAAATCGAGTGCGCTTTTTGAAAAACGCGGTTTTCAAACGCGCCTTAAATTACTTGTATTCACGAAAAATGATTTGAGCAGA